>NZ_JAUTBF010000001.1:2400000-3067635 GCF_030818955.1 Microbacterium trichothecenolyticum
GGATGACCGTGCGAACCGCGGCCGCGATCATGCCGGCACCGACGCCCTTACCCATGACGTCGCCGAGCGTGAATGCCGCACCCCCGTCGGGCGTGCTGTACCAGTCGAAGAAGTCGCCCCCGACCGTGCGCGCCGGAACGCACGCCCCGGCCGCGCGGAACGCCCCCGGGAGCTCGGACGCATCGGTGGGTTGCAGAGAACGTTGCACGAAGGCCGCTTCCGACACCTCGGCCTCGGCCAGGCGTCTGCGGCGCTGCGACCTCGACAACGCCAGCGACGAGCGCCGCGAGAGCTCGTTGACCACGGCCGCCGCGCCCGCATAGACGGCGAGGGCGATGAGCAGGCGCACGAGCTCGCTCACGGTGAGTCCGCGATCGACGGAGAGGGCCAGGGGCGAGAGCAGCGTCACGCCTACGCCGACGAGCGGCAGCAGGATGCGCCACCGCCCGTCTCCCGCGGCGATCCAGATCACCGGCAGCACGATGATCGCCAGGAACACCGACTGACTGTCGCCGGTGCCGAAGCGCAGCAGACCGATCGCGATGAAGTCGCCGAGGGGAACAACGATCTCGACGCGCCTGAGGAGCGGCCAACGCCCCATGGCACCCGCGAGCACCAGCAGCGCGACCGCGACGCCGACTCCCTGCCACATGCGCGCGGCATCGGTCACCAACAGCCACGGCAATGCGGCGCTCGCGACGGCGGCGATCGCGACGAGGGCCGTCACGATCGCCTGCTTCGCCAGCGGCTCCCACGAGGTGTGAACGGCCGTCAGCACCCGTGACGCTCCGCTGAGCGACCGATCACGCGTCCGCGGAAGCTCCTGGGTCATGCGCCCAGTCAATCCGGCGATACGCGTCGAAGGCCAGAAGTGGTCGTGAACCGAAACGGAACGCCCGAGATGCGAAGATGCGCCCGCACCCGCGGGTGCCCGTCGTTCGGGGATCCCGGCTGCTCACGGCGGGAGCGATCCGGACGGGTCAGGCGCGGTCGTCGGCCGCGGGCAGCGGCTTCGCGAAGCACCGCGACGCGGGGAAGCGCACGTACGGCGGGAACACGTCGATGACGCGATAGCCGATCCGCTCGTACAGGGCGATGGCCTCGGGCTGGCGGTCGCCGGTCTGCAGGATGAGCCGCGACGCGCCGCGCGCGAGGGCGAGGCGCTCGAGCTCCGCCATGAGCGCGCGGCTCGCGCCCTGTCCGCGGGCGCGTCGATCGACGAAGACCCGCTTGACCTCCAGTTCCTCGCCGAGGGCACGCAGCGCCGCGTGGCCGACCGGCTCGCCCGCGGCATCCACAACGAGGATGACCTCGACGATCGTCGCGGGATCGACGGCGAAGTCCTCGGCCAGAACGGCCTGCGTTTCTTCGTCGAAGGCCGCGAACACCTCGGCGTAGCGGGGGCCGATCTCGTCGTCCATCGCCGCGCGCAGCGCGACGGCGCGCTCGTCGTGCCAGTCGACGCGCTCGATGGTCCAGGTCGGATGCCGCGTCGTCATTCCGTCAGTATCGCCGGGACCGCGCGACGGCCGGGAGCAGCCGGAAACGGCGGGTAACACGGCCGATGCCGCCGCGCCGGTCACCGATTCGACGACGGTCGTCGCAGGGCCGGACTCAGAGCCACCACGAGAGCGACGAGCACCGCTCCCGCGGATATCCCCACGGCGACCCGGAGAGAAGACGTGGATGGAGCCGCAGCCACACCCAGCAACACTCCGGTCGTAAGAGCGACGAAGAACGTGGCCGACAGCCGCTGCGTGAGCTGGAGGAAGGATGCCGCGACCCCGTGCAGCGTGGACGGCGCGAACCCGAGGGTGATGGCACGGAGCGCGGGTTCGATCAGGCCGCCCGCCAGCCCCATCGCCGTCTGGAGGACGATCACCGCCGTGAACAGGGTCCACGAGTCCCACACGAGGGTCGCGCCGACGAGCAGCACGAGGCAGACCAGTTCGACGGCGAGACCACCGCTGACGGCCGCCGACCCGAGTCGCGCGTAGATCGCCGCGCTCGCGCGCGACGTGAGCAGGCGAGCGAGGGAGCCGGGGATGAGCCCGGCCGCGATCACGAGCGCCGGGAGGTTATGCGCCTGCAGGAAGTAGACGGCGACCACGGTGGACAGAGCGAGAAGACTGCCGAACCACAGCAGGGCGACGACGTTCCCAGCCACGAAACCACCCGAACGCAGCAACGCGGGGGCGAACAGCGGCAGCCGCCCGCGCCGCGCATACGCGCGCTCCCACAGGACCAGGGCCGCTACCGACAACAGCACCACGACCGAGACGCCGATCGTGGACGATGCCGGCATCCCGGGATCGATCACCGGCAGCGTGACGAGCACGACGATCGCCCCGAGGAGGACGATCCCCGGCACGTCGAGGCCCGCCGTCAGTCGTGCCGGGCGAGCCCGGGGAAGCGAACGCCAGCCGCGCCACGCGGCGATCGCGGCGAACGGCACGGGAAGAAGGAGCACGAGCCGCCAGCCCAGCTCGGCCGGCAGCAGCCACAGCAGTCCCCCGGCCGACAGCGGCCCGACGATCGCCGCGAACGCACCGACCGCGCTGTACGCGCCGAGGGCGCGCACGCGTGCGGTCCCGTGCGAGGTGTCCTGGATGATGCCGAGCACCTGCGCGCTGATGAACCCCGCGCCCAGGCCTTGTGCGAGACGCCCCGCGACGAGCAGCCAGACCGAGGGGGCCAGGGCGGATGCCACGGCCCCCACCACGAACGCGAGCATTCCGGCCACGAACAGCTCGCGTCGACCGAACGCGTCACCGAGCCGGCCCGCCGGCACCAGCCCGAGGCCGAACGTCAGCGAGTATGCCGCGAGGAACCACTGCACGCCCGAGGTGGCGGCATCCAGGGAGGAGGCGACGGTGGGCGCCGTGTAGGCGATCACCGTCGCATCGAGCAGCGTCGCGAAGCCCGCGAGAAGGCAGCACGTCAGGGCCGCCCGGGCGGACTCGTCCCTCGCGGTCGCCGCCGAGGCGGTCGTCACGACACGGCGCCGACCAAGGTGGCCGTCTCGCGCGCGGGGGCGCCTTGCGACCCCGCCGACCGCGAACCGGCCGGGTCGGCATCCGTCCACAGCGTCGTCGGCAGCTCGCGGCGGAGCACCGGGATGACCTCGGTCGCGCGCTCCCCCACGGCCACGGCGTCGAACCCGAGCTCCTCGGCGCGCACCGCCGCCTCGACCGTCTGCGCGAACCGGTCGGCGGGGCTGACCTGCTCCCCGGTGAGGGGGTTGGCGGAGAACGGGATGATGTCGAGCAGCTGGAACTTCACGATGCGGCTCCCGCCGGCTCGATGCCCTGGGCCGTGGCGATGCCGTGCGCCCGAGCGAGGGGCGTCTTCTCCCCCGCCTCGATGCCGACCGGCAGGCGGTTCTCAGCCGGCGGCAGCGGGCACGTGGCGAAGTCGGTGTACGCGCAGGGGAGGTTCACGGCGCGGTTGAAGTCCACGACCGTCCGGCCCTCGGCATCCGGCTCGGCAACCGACAGCGAGCGGTTCGCGGCGTACGTGGTGAGCCCGCTCGTGGCATCCGTGAAGAGCACGTTCAGCGTGCCGGGGGCGTGCCCGGGGAAGGCGACGAGGCGGAACGTCTCGCCCCGCAGCTCGAATTCGAGGTACCCCGGCGACTCGTACACGTGCGAGAGCCCGTCGACCGCTGCACCCACCTCGTGCGGCCGCGGAGTGGCGTAGCGGACGAACCGCGCCTCGACCCGCCACCGCGGGTTCGGCACATACGTCGGCGTGCCGGCGTAGGAGCCGAGGAAGGGGAAATCGGGCCGACGAGGGCGGAGGATGTCGCGTCCCCCGCGCCGCGCCACCTCGATCACACCCCCGTCGAACCCGACGGTCACGCCCTCACGCTCGGCGATCGGACCGAACGCGTGGCGGCCGGTCACCGTGGCATCCCCGATCCGCAGGGACTCGCCCGCGGCCAGCTCCACCACGGGGCCCTCGTCGGAGGTGTGCCACCGCCCGGGGATGCCCGGGTACGGCTGCGCCTCCTCGTCGATCCAGTACAAAGCGGCCACCGCGAGGAAGCCGTGCGGATCGGCACGGCGCTCCTCGTGCGTGCGGTGCCAGTCCTCCCACTCGCGGGCGAACTGCGCGCGGTCGAGGGGCGCCTGCGTCGTGACGCTCATGATCGTCCCGTCGCTCAGAGGGCCGCGGCCAGGGCGGCCTCGGGCAGAGGGAGTCCGAGGTTCTCGCGCAGCGTGGTGCCCTCGTACTCGGTGCGCAGCGACCCGCGCTCCTGCAGCAGCGGGACGACGCGGTCGACGAACTCATCGAGCCCCGACGGCACGACGTGGGAGCCGAGCACGACACCGTCGGCGCCGCCCTCCTGCACGAACGTGTCGAGCTGGTCGGCGACCTGCTCGGGCGTGCCGATGTACCCGGGTGCGCGCGCGACCTCGTGCGCGAGGCCGCGGAGCGTGAGGCCCTTCTGCTCGGCGAGCTCGCGCCACGTGCGCACGGTCTGGAAACGGTCCTGGAAGATGAACGCGCGACCCTGGATGAAGGCCGGCGCCTCGGGGTCGGGATCGATGTCCGGCACGGGACCGTCCAGGTCGTACGCCGACAGGTCGCGGTTCCACACCTGCTCGAACGTCACCTGGATCGTGCGGTCGCTGAGCTGCTGCTCGAGGATGTGCCGCGCCTTCTCCTCGGCATCCGCCCGGCTGTCGCCCAGGACGAACCCCGCGGACGGCAGGATCTTCACGTGCTCGGGATCGCGGCCGAACCGCGCCGCGCGCTCGCGGATGTCGTCGCGGAACGCCTTGCCCTCGGCGAGCTTGGAGTACGGCGAGAAGATCGCGTCGGCGGTGGATGCCGCGAAGTCGCGGCCCTGCGGAGACACCCCGGCCTGCACGATCACCGGGCGGCCCTGGGGGCTGCGCGGCACGGTGAACCGGCCCTCGATGTCGAACTGGCTGCCGTGGTGCGAGAACTCCCCGGCCCGACCGTCGCGCAGGAAGACGCCGGACTCCTTGTCGGCGGCGATCGCGTCGTCGGCCCACGAGTCCCACAGCTCACGGACGGTGGCCACGGTCTCCTCCGCGCGCACGTACCGGTCGGCGTGGGCAAGGAAGCCGCCCCGACGGAAGTTCGCACCGGTGTACGCGTCGAACGAGGTCACGACGTTCCAGCCCGCGCGACCGCCCGAGAGGTGGTCGAGACTCGCGATCTGCCGCGCCAGCTCGTACGGCTCGTTGAACGTGGCGTTGAGGGTGCCGACGAGTCCGAGGTGCTCGGTGACCGCGGCGATCGCGGCGAGCACCGGGAGGGTGTCGGGGCGACCGGCGATGTCGTGGTCGAAGATACGGCCGTCGCGGGCGCGCAGTGCGAGGCCCTCGGCGAGGAAGAAGTAGTCGAAGCGCCCGCGTTCGGCGGTCTGCGCCACGTGCCGGAAGGTCGAGAAGTCGATCTGGCTCCCGGCATCCGGGTGCTCCCAGGCGGTGTGTTCGTTCACGCCGCCCACGTAGGCGGCGAGGATGATCTGCTTGCGCGTGCTCATGGTGTTTCGTCCTCTCAGGCGACCGGGGTGGCGTAGCGGCTGGGGAGACCCTCGGGCAGGCCGAGGCGGCCGCGGAGGGTGGTGTGCGGTGCCGACTGCACGAGACCGCGGTGGCGCAGCTCGGGCACGAGGTCGTCGGCGATGCGGGGCAGGTCGTCGGTCGCGACGCCCGGTCGCAGGCGCACCCCGGCGTAACCGGCGGCGACGAGGTCGTCGATGACGTCGGCGACGGTGGATGCCGAGCCGGCGACGATCCGCGCGTCCGAGACGAGCGGCCGGCCGAGGGCGTCGAGCCGCGCCAGGCGGTCGGCTCCGCTCTCGCCACCGGGTTCGTCGAGGAAGACGAGGAGGTCGGCGACGATGAGGAGCGGTTCGCCCTGGCGCTCGACGGCGCGCTCGGCATCCCGCACCGCGTCGACGATCGAGCGGGAGTGTGCGGCATCGGCCGGCGTGACGAACACCACGTCGGCGGATCGCGCGGCGAGGCGGTACGGTCCCTCGGCGTGCGCGAGGGCGGCGACGACCGGCTGCCCCTGCGGCGGGCGCGGGGTGATCGACGGCCCCCGCACCGAGAAGAAGCGGCCCTCGAAGTCGATGCGGTGCACCTTGTCGGCATCCAGGAACCGGTCGGTGGCGGCGTCGCGGATCTCGGCGTCGTCCTCCCAGCTGTCCCAGAGGCGGCGTACGACCTCGACGACGTCGGCCGCTTCGTCGAAGGCCTCATCGACGAACGCGCGGAAGGCGGGGTCGTCGAGAGCCACGTCGCCCGGGTGCGGGCGACGGCCCACGTGCGCGGCCTCGTCGGCGCGCACCGAGACCTTCACCTGCACGCCCGCGCGCCCCTCGCTGACGTAGTCGAGCGTGGCGATCGCCTTCGACACGTGGAACGGCTCGGTGTGTGTCACCGTCACGACCGGGAGAAGACCGATGCGCGAGACCGCGGGGGCCACGCGCGAGGCGATCAGCACGGCGTCGAGGCGCCCGCGTACCTCGTCGGTGCGTTCGTCACCCGTGAGGAATCGTTCGGACTGCAGGGCGAGCGAGTCCTCGATCGAGACGTAGTCGAGGCCGGCCCGCTCCGCGGTGCGGACGAGGTCGATCCAGTACGCGGCGGTGAACAGGTCGGCGGGGCGTGACGACGGCTCGCGCCAGGCGGCGGGATGCCACCCGGCTCCCTCGAGCGCGACGCCGATGTGCGGGGGACGCGATGTAGTCATGAAGGTCTCCTTCGGTATCGGTGTCAGGCGGCGACCGCGGCGGCGGAGCCGGCCGGTCGCCAGCCGAGGCGGGGAAGCACGCCCTCGGCGATGTCGGACAGGATCTGGCGGTACTCGTCGCGGTGGAACGCGTACGGGACGGCGACGCGCACGGCGGTGCGCCCGTCGATCGCCGGGTCGGCGCGCAGGCGCTCGACGATCTCATCGGTCGAGCCGACCAGATCGCGCTGGAACACGACGCCCCGGGTGGGGGCGAGGGTGCGTGCCTCGCGCCCCGCCGCGAACTCCGCGTAGTGCGCCCGCTGCGCCGCCGTCGCGCTGTCGGTGGGGACGATCACGCGCTCCACCCCGACCGCCGGCTCGCCGGGTCCGACGAACGCGGCGTCATACTCGTCGATCCGCGCACGCTGGACCGTCTCGAACGATGCGTCCCCGTCGGCCGCGGCCAGGTTGCCCAGCAGCAGCTTCAGGCCGTGCTGTCCGGCCCACCGCACGGAACGCGCGGACCCGCCACCGAGCCATACCCGGTCACGCAGCGACGGCACGTGCGGCTGCACGCGCGGGATCTGCGGCCCGTACGGCGTCGCGATCGCATCGTCGGCCAGGGCGCGCCCCTCGAGGGCCTCGAGGAACCGGGCGATCAGCGTGTACGGCTCGATGTCGTCGAGCTCTCCGACACGGCCCAGAGGGCGCAGCACCTCGCGATGCGGCGCCGAGGAGCTGATGCCGACGTTGAGGCGCCCGCGCGAGAGCACGTCGACGGTCGCGAAGTCCTCGGCAAGGCGGAACGGCGTCTCGTACCCGAGCGGTACCACCGCGGTCTCGAGGCGGATCGTCGAGGTGCGCTGGGTCGCCGCGGCCAAGAACGGCAGAGCCGACGACAGACCGCGTTCGAGGTGACGCTGGCGGACGCCGGCCACCTGATAGCCCAGCTCCTCCGCGTACTCGATGAGCCGCAGGGTCTCTTCCAGACCGCCGGACGGGTCGCTCTCGTCGTACGTTCCCGGCAGGGTCAGCCCCGCCTCGGCGATCGTGGGTGTGGGAGGAATCGGCATCCGAATCTCACTCGCTCTTCCACGCGGCCACGAGCGAGTCCAGACGCGAGTCCGCGCCGAGGCTCACACCGTGCACCGCGTCGCGGGTGCCGAGGATCGAGGTGAGCTCGTGCACCGGAATCTGGTACACCTGGCTCGCGATGCGCGCCTGCGCCTCGGCGAGCACCTCGTCGCGGGCGGCGGGGTCGCTGATCGCCAACTGCTTCTGCAGCAGGGCCTCCAACGTCGGGTCGTCGATGCGGTAGCGCGTCGTGGCCTTCGAGAAGGTGGTGCGCAGCACGTCGCCGTCGGCACGGGAGAGGTTTCCCCACACGATGTCGAAGTCACCGTTCTTCTGCGCCTCGAGGAAGTCCGGCACCGGTCCGCTCTGCAGTTGGATGTCGATGCCGACGGCCTTGAGCTGCTGCTGGATGAGCTCGAGCGAGGTCTGATTGGGGCCGAAGTTGGTGATCCACCACAGCTTCAGCTGCAGCTTCTGACCGTCCTTCTCGCGGATGCCGTCGGCCCCGGCCGTCCAGCCGGCGGCGTCGAGCAGCGCGGCGGCGCGGTCGGGGTCGTACCCGAACGACGCGCTCTCGTCGGCATAGCCCGGGGTGGTTGCGGCGAGCGCGCTCGTGGCGATCGCGAAGTAGTCGTTCAACGCGGTGTCGCGCACGGTCTTGGCATCGACGGCTGCGGCGATGGCCTGGCGCACGGCGAGGTCGGCGACGATCGGGTGCGACAGGTTGAACGACAGCCCGAACGAGATACCCGGGTTGCCACGCCACACCAGCGGGTAGCCGGCCTGTTCGAGGGAGGCGACATCGTTCGGCTGCACGCTGCCGGCGACGTCGACCTGGTCGGAGGTCAGGCTGCCGGTGCGCACGCTCGCCTCGGGGACGATCTGGAATGTCACGGAGTCGAGCCGCGCGCGGCCGTCGTTGCCGAGGGCCGCGGGGGCCCAGGCGTAGTCCTCACGCGCCGTCAGCACCGTCGAGGTGTCCTTCGTGTAGGTCTTCAGCGTGAAGGGGCCGGTCCCGACGACCGCCTTGCCGTCGGCGCGCTGGTCGTAGGGGACGGCGAGGGTGGCGTCGCCGACGATGCCGAGGGCCACCGACGCGGTGGAGTTGGGGAACGCCGCGTTGGGACTCGAGAAGCGCACGAGCGCGGTGTGGTCGTCGACCACGTCGGTTCCGGCGTAGCCGACGAAGCTGCTGACGGCCTGGCTCAGCGCGCCCGCGGCGACGATGTCGTCGAAGGTCGCCTTGACGTTGGCCGCCGTGAAGGGCGTGCCGTCCGAGAAGGTGACGTCGTCGCGCAGCGAGAAGGTGAACTCCGTCGCGTCGGCGTTCGAGGTGTACGCGGTCGCGAGCCACGGATCGAGGGCGCCCGTCTCGGGGTTCTGGTACAGCAGCGAATCGACGAGCTGCCGGGTGACGTACAGGGTGTCGTTGCCCGAGCCGGTGCTCGAGGGGTTCAGCGAGATCGGGTCGTTCGCGACCGCGAACGTCAGGTCTCCGCCCTGGACCGGGGTGGCGGATGCCGTGTCGGCACCGGGGGCGGCGGCGGTGTTCGCGCACGCGCTCAGGGCGAGAGCGGCGGTCACGGCGAGGGCCGCCGCGAGAGTGCTGCGTCGGGTGGTCATGGTGCTCCTTGCAGGGACAGGGTCAGGACGGGTTCGGGTGCGGAGAGGGCACGGCCCGGAATGGCATCCAGCAGCGCGCGGGTGTACTCGCTCGACGGGGTGTCGAAGACGCGGTCGGCGTCGCCGAGCTCGACGAGCCGGCCCCGGCGCATCACGCCGACGGTGTGGGCGATCTGCCGCACCACGGCGAGGTCGTGCGAGATGAAGAGATAGCTGAGGCCCCTCTCGCGCTGGATGTCGGCGAGCAGGGTGAGGATCTGGTGCTGGATCGACACGTCGAGCGCCGAGACGGGCTCGTCGAGCACGAGCAGATCGGGGTCGATCGCGAGGGCGCGGGCGATCGCGACGCGCTGCCGCTGCCCGCCCGACAGATCGGCCGGCCGCCGCCGCAGGGCCGCGGCCGGGAGCGCGACGAGGTCGAGCAGCTCGGCGGCACGGGCCCGTCGCTCGGCGCGGGAGCCGACGCCGAAGGCCCGGAGCGGGTCGGTGACGATCGTCTCGATGCTCCACCGCGGGTTCAGCGCCGCGTACGGGTTCTGCTGCACCAGCTGCACGCGGCGGCGGAGCTCGCGCAGCGGCCGGCCGGTGAGACCGGTGACGTCGACGCCGTCGATGCGCACGCGCCCGGCGGTCGGTTCGGTCAGGCGCAGCGCCAGCCGCGCGGTCGTCGTCTTGCCCGACCCCGACTCGCCGACGAGAGCGAGCGTGCGACCCCGGTCGAGGCGGAAGCTCACGCCGTCGACCGCGCGCTGCACCGCGCGACCGCCCGGGAGCACGAACTCCTTGACCAGGTCGTCGACCTCGAGCACGGGGGATGCCGTCTCCGTCGGTCGCGACGGTGCCGCCGTCGCGCGGGAGGAGGTGGACCCCGGGGCCCGGTCCTCGGTGGAGGGCGGGGTCTCGGCATCCGTCACCAGGCCCCCGCGGAGCGCGGGACCGGTGCCCGGGGCAACGGCATCCCGCGCCCTGTCGACGTTCAGGCTGGGAGCTGCCGCGATCAGCCGGCGCGTGTACGGATGCCGGGGAGAGCCGAGCACCTCGGAGGGTGTGCCCTGCTCGACGATGCGCCCGTCGGTCATGACGACGATGCGGTCGGCGCGATCGGCGGCGACGCCGAGGTCGTGCGTGATGAGCAGCAGGCTCGACCCGCGCTCGCGTTTGAGGGCGTCGAGGTGGTCGAGGATCTGCCGTTGCACCGTGACGTCGAGGGCACTCGTGGGCTCGTCGGCGATGAGGAGCGCGGGGTCGCCGACGAGGGCGATCGCGATGAGCACGCGCTGCCGCATCCCGCCCGACAGCTCGTGGGGGTACTGGCGAGCCCGGACGGCGGCGTCGGGGAGCCCGGCGCGCTCGAGGGCCTCGACCGCGCGGACCGCTGCCGTGCGCCGGTCGGCGAGGCCGTGCACACGCAGCACCTCGGCGACCTGATCGCCGATGCGCACGACCGGGTTGAGGCTCACCGTCGGGTCCTGCGGCACGAAGCCGATCCGGCGACCACGTACGGCGCGGAGCTCGCGGTCGGATGCCGCGACGAGATCGCGACCCTCGAAGTGCACCGCTCCCGCGCTGACCCGCGCCGCGGCGGGCAGCAGCCGGACGATCGCGTGCACGGTCGTGGACTTGCCCGAGCCGGACTCTCCCACGATCGCGACCGTCTCACCCGCGGCGATGGACAGGCTGACCTCGCGCACCGCCTGGATGTCGCCGCGGGGTGTGCGGTAGGCGACGGCGAGGCCGTCGATGTCGAGGAGGCTCATCGGCGTGCCCGCCCTTCGCTGTCGAGGCCCCGCGAGAGGCGATTTGCGGCCAGCACCGTGACGGCGATGGCGAGACCGGGCAGCGCCGTCAGCCACCAGGCGGTGCGGAGGTAGTCGCGACCGCCCGAGACGAGCGCACCCCACTCCGGCGCCGGGGGCGGTGCGCCGTAGCCGAGGAAGCTCAGGGCCGAGACGGCGAGGATCGCCGTGCCGAACTCGAGCACCGCCAGCACGGCGACCGGCGCGATGGAGTTGGGCAGCACGTGTCGCAGCAGCACCGCGATCCAACCGTTGCCCGAGGCGCGGGCGGCCTCGACGTACGGCGCCGTGCGCACCCGCAACACCTCGGATCGCAGCACGCGCGCCACCGAGGCCACGCTCGCGATGCCCACCGCGATCGCGACGTTGACGGTGCCGAACCCGAGCGCCGTAATGATCGCGAGCGAGAGCAGGAGGCCGGGAATCGCGAGCAGCACGTCGGCGACGCGCATGAGCACGGCATCCGTCCGCCCACCGACGAAGCCGCTGACGAGCCCGATCAGCGAGCCGACGACCACGCCCACGGCGACCGCGATGGCCGCCGCCGACACGGTGAGGGCCGTGCCGTGCACCACACGGGTGTAGAGGTCGCGCCCGAGCTGGTCGGTGCCGAACAGGTGCGCCGGCGACGGCGCCTGCAGATTGTCGGCGGGGGTGCCGCCGAGCGGGTCGCCGGGGGCGAGCAGCGCCGGCCACAGGGCCGCGATCACGACGACCGCCAGCCACAGGATCGACGCGGCGACCAGCGGTCGGCGCAACGCGGCGGGGATTCGACGACTCGGGGATGCCGTGGACCCGGAGCCGCGGGCGACGACGGCGTCGTCGAAGCGGTCGACCGCGGTGGCGGCGAACGCGTCGAAGGACTGCTCCCGACGGTCGGGGACGAGGGCGACGGTCTCGGACATCACAGGGCCGCTGTCTCGAGGGGCGCGGGGGCCGTGGCGTCCGCGGGGCGACGCCGCACCCGCCGCGGTGACGCGCTGCTCAGCACGATGCGGGGGTCCAGCAGCGGGTAGAGCAGGTCGACCGCGAGGGTGGTCAGGACGAAGACGGCGGCGGCGAACAGCACGATGCCCTGCACGACCGGCACGTCCTGCTGCTGCACCGCGAGGGCGGTCACGCGCCCGATGCCGGGACGGGAGAACACCGTCTCGGTCACCACCGTGCCCGAGAGCAGTTGGCCCACGACCAGGCCCGTCACGGTGAGGGCGGGCAGGGCGGCGTTGCGCAGCGCGTGACCGAGGTGCACGCGCACACGGCCCGCGCCCTTGGCCCAGGCGGTGTCGATGTACGGCTCGCCGAGCGCGGTCGTCAGGCTCTTCGAGAGCAACTGGGCGATGGCCGCGCTCGTGGGGACGGCGAGGGTGATCGCGGGCAGCACGAGCGCGGTGAATCCCTTATCCCCCATCGCGGGGAAGAGCGGAATCTGGAACGAGAACCACTGGATCAGCACCAGCCCGAGCCAGAACGAGGGCACGGCCACGCCCAACGGCGGGAGGGCGAGCAGGAACGCTGACAGACGATGCGAGCGCGTCAGCGTCGCCGCGATCGCGATTCCGGCGCCGAGCAGCACGGCGACGATGAGCGCGAGGCCCGCGAGCTGCGCCGTCGGGGGGATGGCCTCGCCGATGACCTCGACCACCGGACGCCCGGTCGAGATCGATGCACCGAGGTCGCCCGACAGGATGCCGCGCAGGTGCAGCAGGTACTGCACCCACAACGGCTGGTCCAGACCGTAGCGCTGGCGCAGGGCGTCGAGCTGCTCCGGCGAGATGTCGGTCGCATCTCCTCCGGCCAGCAGCGCCACGGGGTCGCTCGGCAGCGCGTACAGCACCAGGAACGACAGCGTGTAGGCCGCCCACAGCACGAGCAGCGCTTGAGCGAGGCGCGTGGCGACGTACCTCGCGAGCACGCCGCGGGCCGGGGAGAGGGCGCTCATGCGGGGTCCTTTCGTCGTTCGGGAGGGGGCGGCGCGATGCCGTCCACCGAGGATGCGACCGGCACGCGACCGGATGCGAGCGGCCTGAAACGCGATGTCGTGGATCGTCACCGACCGACGTCCACCTTCATGCGCCGTCACAAAGCGGCGTCTGGAGGCCGGAACGTTTGCTCGCGCGCGCGAACCGGCGCAGAGTGGCCCGGTGACCTCCCCCGCGACCCTCGACATCCCGCACGCCGACGCCACCGTCCTCGACAACGCCGCCTGGCACTCACTCGCCGGACCCCACGCGTCGTTCGCGATCGGTGGCGACCTCGTGCGGCGGTACCCGGCCGACGTCGCCCCGTTCGTCGCGGTGCGCACGTGGGACGACCCCGGGGTGTGGGACGCCCTTCGCGACCTCGTCGGGCCCGGCGCCGAGGTCGGCCTGTCGGGTTACGACGGCGAGATCCCGGCAGGATGGGAGCACGTCGGCGGGGGCGAGGGCGTGCAGCTCGTCGAGACTCCGGCTCTGCGAACGCGACCCGACCACGAGGCGATCGAGCTGGATGCCGATGACGCGGCCGACATGATCGCGATCGTCGAGCGCAATCAGCCCGGCCCGTTCCGGCCCCGCACCTACGAGCTCGGCCGGTATATCGGCATCCGTCGACAGGGGCGGCTCGTCGCGATGGCCGGAGAGCGTCTGCACCCCACCGGCTGGACCGAGATCAGCGCCGTCGCCGTGGACGCCGACCACCGGCGCCAGGGCCTGGCCTCGCGCCTCGTGCTCGACGTCGCCTTCCACATCCAGCAGCGCGGCGACCGGGCTCTGCTGCACGCGGCGGCGGCGAACGTCAACGCGATCGCGGCGTACGAGAAGCTGGGGTTCGCGCTGCGACGCCGCAACCGTTTCGCGGCGGTACGCACGCCGGCGTGACGCACGGCGGCACGAGCGTGTCGTGCCACGGCCGGCTCCCGGCGAGTTCGGCAGTGGACACGTCGACCTGTGCGGTGTAATCTCGCCGCAGCATCTTCGTGATGCGAGCACTGGTATGTAACTCGTTTCGAGCGAGGCAAGGCCTGAGCTTCGACCAACACCCTTGGTCAGAGTTCGGGCCTTTTTTGTTGCCTTTTTTTCCGCGAGTTCGATGACGAACGACAAGGAGTACGGTCATGGCCACCGTCAACTACTCGACCCTGGCGGGCGACGTCCTCTCCGCCGTGGGCGGCGAAGACAACGTCGCGGGAGTCGTGCACTGCGCGACCCGCCTGCGCTTCACCCTGCGCGACCGCGCCCGCGCCGACAAGGATGCCGTCACCGCCCTCCCGGGCGTGATCACCGTCGTCGAGAACGGCGGGCAGTTCCAGGTCGTCGTGGGCAACAACGTCTCGAAGGTGTACGCGGGCCTTCCCGCCTCGCTCACCGAGGGGGACCGCACCCCCGCCGCGGACGGGGGCGGTCAGAAAGTCGGCATCCTCTCGCGGGTGATCGACGTCGTCTCGGCGATCTTCGCGCCGATCCTCGGCGTGCTGGCGGCGACGGGCATCCTCAAGGGCCTGCTCATCATCCTCTCGACCGCGGGCGTGCTGCCCGCGACGTCGACGACGTACCAGGTGCTGTTCGCCACCGCCGACGCGTTCTTCGCGTTCCTGCCGATGCTGCTCGCCGTCACCACGGCCCGCAAGTTCGGCGCGAACGTCTTCACCGCGATGGCCGTCGCGGGCGCCCTCATCTACACGAACCTCGTCAACGTCACCTGGGTCGTCGACGGCGAGCGCGTGCCGATGACGATGCTGGAGTACCTGCGGGCCGGAAACCCCGTCGACTTCCTCGGCATCCCGGTGCTGCTGCAGACCTACACCTCGTCGGTCGTGCCCATCATCCTGGCCGTCTGGCTGCTGTCGTACGTCGAGCGCCTGGCCGACCGGTTCATCCACGAGGCGGTGCGCAGCTTCATCACGCCGCTCATCAGCCTCGTGATCGTCGTCCCCGTGACCCTTCTCACCATCGGCCCCGCCGGCACCTGGGTCAGCGCCCTCATGGCCGACCTCATGACCGGTGCCTACCAGTTCTCGCCGATCGTGCTCGGCATCCTGATGGGTGGCCTGTGGCAGGTGCTCGTGATCTTCGGCGTGCACTGGGGCATCGTGCCGCTGTTCATCAACAACATCGCCAACACCGGCTTCGACTACATGAAGTCCGCCGCCTTCCCGGCCGTGCTCGCCCAGGCCGGTGCCGCCCTCGGCGTGACGCTGCGCCTGCGCGAGAAGAAGACCAAGGCCCTCGGCTTCTCGGCGACGCTCGCTGCCGTCTTCGGCGTGACCGAGCCCGCGATCTACGGCATCACCCTCCCGCGCAAGCGCGCGTTCCTCGTCGCGGGCATCTCGGGTGCCGTCGGCGGCGCGATCGTGGGCGCGGGCGGCGTCAAGGTGTTCTCGACCGGGGCACCCGGACTGCTGACCCTGCCGATCGGCATCGACCCCTCGGGCGACCCGACGAACTTCCTCTGGCTGATCGTCGGCACGATCATCGCTTTCGTGCTCTCGGCCATCGGCACCTATTTCTTCGGGTTCAGCCGTGCCGACCTGGCGAAGGACCGCGCCGCCGCCGCGGCGGAGCGCGCCCCCGCCGAGGCGGCACCCGCTGGTGCGTCGCCCGCCGACGCGTCGCTCACCGTCCTCTCCCCCGCGCGCGGCGAGATCGTCGCCCTCTCGGAGGTTCCCGACAAGGCGTTCGCCTCGGGCGCGATGGGGCAGGGCTTCGCCGTGCGACCGGCCGACGGCACGTTCGTCTCGCCCGCGGCCGGCGAGATCGTCGTGGCGCAGGGCCACGCGTACGGCATCAAGACCGCCGACGGCGCCGAGCTGCTCGTGCACATCGGCATCGACACGGTCGGTCTCGACGGCGCTCCGTTCACCCCGCGGGTCGCGGTCGGCGACACCGTGGCGGCCGGGGCGCCCCTGGTCGACGTCGATCTCGCGGCGATCCGCGCGGCGGGACTGGATGCCATCACCCCCGTCGTCGTGATCAACAGCACCGACTTCGGCGCTTTCGAGGTGCCCGGCCTGGGCGCCGCCGCCGCGGGCGCTCCCGCCCTCGTCGCGACCAAGGAGAACTGATGCAGTACCGCGAACTCCCCGACTTCCCCGCCGACTTCTTCTGGGGCGGATCGACCTCGGCCTACCAGGTGGAAGGGGCCATCGACGAGGACGGCAAGGGCCCCTCGGTCATCGACGCGAACAACGTCGGCCGGGCCGACCGTACGGCCTACGCCGTCGCGAGCGACCACTACCACCGCTACGCCGAGGACATCGCCCTGATGGCCGAGATCGGGTTCCGGGCGTACCGCTTCTCGATCGCGTGGACGCGGATCATCCCCGACGGCGACGGCGAGATCAACCCGCTCGGCGTCGCGCACTATCACGCGGTGATCGACGAGCTGCTGGCCCGGGGCATCGAGCCGATCGTGACGATGTACCACTTCGACCTCCCCCAGGCCCTCGCCGAGAAGGGCGGGTGGTCGAACCGGGCGACCGCCGACGCGTTCGTGCGCTACGCGGAGGTGCTCTACCGCGAGTACGGCGACAAGGTGCGCTGGTGGCTCACGATCAACGAGCAGAACATGATGATCCTGCACGGCACCGCCCTCGGGGTGAGCACGGGCGACGCCGCCGACGCGAAGCGCGATCTGTACCAGCAGAACCACCACATGTTCCTCGCCCAGTCCCGGGCGATGGCGCTGTGCCACCGGATGCTGCCCGAGGCGAAGATCGGACCGGCCCCCAACATCGCCTACGTCTACCCGGCCTCCAGCAAGCCGGACGACGTCGTCGCCGCCGACGACTGGAACGCGGTGCGCAACTGGCTCTACACCGATCTCGCCGTGCACGGCCGGTACAACTCGCTCGCCTGGGCGTACCTGGTCGAGCGCGGGTGGGAGCCGACGATCGAACCGGGCGACCTGGAGGACCTGGCATCCGCCCGCCCCGACTTCGTGGCGTTCAACTACTACGCGACCCAGACCGTCGCGGCATCCACGGGCACGTCGGCGGACCTTGCCGCTCGCCCCGGGGATCAGCAGATGGTCCGCGGCGAGGTGGGGCTGTATCGCGCCACGCAGAACCCGAACCTGCCGACCAACGCGTTCGGGTGGGAGATCGACCCGGTCGGCTTCCGGACGACCTTCCGTGCCCTCTGGGACCGCTACCGCCTGCCCCTTCTGGTGACGGAGAACGGCCTCGGCGCGTTCGACACCCCCGAGGAGGACGGCTCGATCCAGGACGACTACCGCATCGACTACCTGCAGCGGCACCTCGAGCAGATGCGCCTGGCGATCGCGGACGGCGTCGAGGTGCTGGGGTACTGCCCCTGGTCGGCGATCGACCTCGTCTCCACCCACCAGGGCGCCGCGAAGCGCTACGGCTTCATCTACGTCGACCGCGGTGACGACGACCTGCGCACGCTCGCGCGCACGCGGAAGAAGTCGTCGTACTGGTACGCCGACGTCATCGCCACGCGCGGTCGCGCGCTCGAGCCGGCACCCACCGCCGAAGCGTGACAATGAGGGTGGGGTCCCACCGACCCCACCCCATCGCGTCGCCCGCCCCGCGGCTCGCCGCGGCATCCAAGGAAGATGCAATGGAGATCATCCGGGTTCTGAACAACAACGCCGCCATCGTGCGCGGCGACGACGACGTCGAGATCGTCGTGCTCGGCAAGGGCATCGCCCATGGGAGGAAGCGCGGCGAGCGCCTCGACGACGCCGCCGTCATCGACCAGGTCTTCCGGCCCGACTCCCGGCATCCGGTCGAGAGGATCGCCGCCTACCTGTCGGACATCCCCCTCGACGTCGTTCGGTGTGCCGCCCTCGTCGCCGAGCGTGCCCACGACAGGCTGGGGATCCGCGTGTCGCAGGCGCTCATCCTCCCCCTCGCCGATCACCTGGCCTTCGCGATCGACCGCGTCCGGCGCGGGATCGAGATGGACTACCCCCTGCGCTGGGAGGTGTCGCAGCTGTACCCCCGCGAGGTGGCGGTCGGGCGCGAGGCGGTGGATCTCGCCGCCGCGCGCCTGGGTGTCGTGCTCCCGGCCGACGAGGCGATCTCGTTCGCGCTGCATTTCGTCAACGCCGCGTTCGCCTCGGAGGGCATGGCCCCCACCATCCACATGACCGAGCGCATCGGCCGGGTGCTGGAGGTGGTGTCGCAGTCGATGGGGGTGACCCTGGATGCCGAGTCGATGAACGTCGCGCGCTTCGTCACGCACCTGCGCTACCTCTTCGTGCGCCTGGACGCCGACGCCTTGTTCGACGACCCTTCCGCCGAGCTGCTCGGCGGCATCCGCGCCTCGCATCCCGCCGCGTACGCCTGCGCGCAGCGCGTGCGCTACCTGCTCGAGATGGGCGGGGCGCGCCTCACCGAGGACGAGGTGCTCTACCTGGCGCTGCACGTGGCGCGGGTCACCACGCGCGCCGAGACGCGCACCGACTGAGGGGCGCTCTGCGCGGCACCACGGCGCGCGCGGGAGCGAAGCGGGCACACCGACGAACGCGGTCGGGTGCCGGCGGATCACTCCGCCGACACCCGACCTGCTCCCGAGCGCTCAGGCCGCGGCGACGGTGATGTCGAAGGTGGTGCGCTGGCCGTCGGCGCCGGCGATCCAGCCCTTCGTGGCGCCGGCCTTTCCGGCGGAGAATGCCGCGTTCAGCGAGACCTCGTCGTCGTCGGGGCTGAGGACGGCGGCGTCGAAGTGCGCCACGCTGTCGTCGTCGGAGCCGCCGGTGCCGGTGAAGGCGCCGCCGTTGTCGGCGTCGAGGACGACGACCAGCGTCTGCCCGACCTGCAGGGTCACCGGGCCCTTGGCGAGGTCGGCCGGGGTGAGCATCAGCGGGGCGGGCATGCCGCCGAGGACGACGCCGTCGGCGTCGGGGGCCTCGTCCGCATCGCCGGCCGGGGCGGGCACGCCGTCGATGTAGGTGTCGCTCTGCGGGGCGGGCACGCCGTCGACGTAGGTGTCGCTCTGCGGGGTGGGCACGCCGTCGACGAACGTGTCGCTCTGCGGGGCGGCGAACGCAGCTGCTCCGCCGGTCATCAGACCCACGGCGAGGATCGAGGCGGTCACAGCGGAGAGGGTACGAATGCGCATGAGCTGCACCTTTCAGTCGACGCCGCAGCCCGTTCCGGGTGAACGAGCGATCATCGCGGCCTGTACCCCTTCATGGCCGGCACCCCCCGAGGCCTTTCACCTCGGACGGAACTTTTTTCGGAGATGTTCCACGGCGCGTCACACCGTCGAGGTCGACGACCGACGCGACGTCCGCATGCGCACCGCCAGACGTGCCGCGCCGGCGAGGCTCAGCCCAGGGACATAGCAGCGGAGGAGGGCGAGGGCGATCGCCGGGAGATGGATGGCATCGGGGTAGACGACCCACAGGGGGCAGAACTGCGGCTGGAACTTGTTCTTGAAGTGCGCCAGCGAGCGGAAGCCGTACGCGGGCTCGAGCGCGCCGCTCAGCGTTTCCAGGAACCGGTCGACGGCCGAGAGATCTCCGGTGTCGCCGCCGCGGTGGGGAGCCAGCGGCGACCCCGACAGGCTCAGCAGCGTGCAGCCGTCCGCCCGCAACTGCTCGACCACCGCCCCGATGAGGAACTCCATGATCCCGTTCATGGCGTCGTGGCGTCGGCGCATGACATCCAGGGCGTAGCCCGTCAGCCCCTCTTCGCCGAAGACGGGGATCCATGTCGTGACCGCGACGATCCGTTCCGATGCATCGCGGGCGAGCATCAACCGCGCCGCCGGGTCGGCCGCCTCATCGACGGTGCCGAGGGTGAAGCCCATCTCGGGGATCGACTTGTCGGCGACCCAGGCCTCGGAGATCTCGCGGATCTGCACGCGGTCGACGAGCGTGAGCGCACTCCACGACACCCACTGCGCCCGGACGCCCTCCCGGTGCGCGCGGTTGGTGGCCGTGCGGACGTCTTGCCGCTTCTTTCCCGCGGGAGTCCACGTTCGCGGGTCGAGGACGGCCTCGTCGGCCACCCGTGTCCGCCGCCACTGCAGTGCGTCGAGCGCCGTGGCCGCGGCATCGTCGACGCTGTAGAAGACCGGGATCCATCCGTTGTCGCCGCAGAACTCCACGAACGCCGCCCCGATCTCTTCGCGACATCGATCGGCGCCGAAAGCGCCGCCCAGCGTCACCGCCACGCCCCCGTGCAGACGGTAGGCGAAGCCGGCATCCGCTTCCCCGGCGAACCAGTACGTATTGCCGGGCCAGGTGGCCATGAAGCCCAGGGAACCGCAGCCGCGCTGCAGCATCTCCCGTGCCCGCACGCGATCTTCCGCGCCCTGCACGGATGACCGGCTGAACACCAACCGTGCGGTCGCCGCCACGCACACCGTCCAGAAGACGGCGGACGGCAGATACCAGAGGGCCTGCGACACGGCGGTCGTGGGGACGGCGTGCACCCATCCGCCGGGCAGGAGCGAGGGCGGCAGCAGCCGCAGGGGGACGTCGCGCAGCAGCTCGCCCACCGTCGGCCGTGGCGAGAAGTCCGCCGCAGCGAGCAGTCCGCCCGCGAGCGACAGCACCGACACCGTTGCGGCCCCGATCGAGATCGACGCGAAGAACGAGCCGACGGCGCTCGTCGTCGGCGGGACCGACACCGAGCGGCGGCACACGAAGAGCGTCACGGCCACACCGAGGGGGACCAGGGCTGCCGCGAGGAGGCCCACCAGGGACTGCCACGCCCCCGACGCGTCGGTACCCCGGACCTGGGCGAGCAGAGCGAGCATGTCCGGTTCCGAGACGACGAAGAGAGCGGTCATCCCCGCGAACACGAGCAGGTTGACCGTGATGGCCACGCCCAGAGCGGCCAGCCGACCGCGGAGAATGCCCCACGCGGCGACCAGGAGGACGACGAGCGGAAGGGCGGCGATCCACCCGGCGCTCGGCTGAAGCTCGTGGTAGCTCGCCGCGTCGGGACAGGGGACGATCGTCGAGCCCGCCGCACACGTCACCGCATCGGCGACGACCAGCGGATCGTACGACAGCCATCCGTAGACGGAGAGCAGTCCGGCGCCACTGCCCCAGAGGGTGGCGACGATCGGCCCCACCGCGGTGATCGCCGTCAGAGCGCACAGCAGGACACGGACCTCGTGATGCGAGCTGCGCTGCCCTCGCATTCCGGCTCTCCGGCCCCCGAGGAGCACCCCTGCGCCGAGCCCTACCGGGAGAGCGAGCAGCGAGAACAGGTCGCTCGCCGACGCCGCATAAAGGAACACCGTCACCGCCGACACCAGACACGCCCCCCGGACGCGGCGACGCCACAGGGCACCCGTGAAGCAGCTCGCGGCCATCGCCACAGCCAGGAGCGCGGGGACGGGGGTCGCCCCCGTGGCCGGCGACTCGCCGAGCGGGATGGCGGGGAAGAGGTTCGTCTCCCACCCCCCGACGGCCAGACCCGCCGCCGACGTGACGACGCCCCCGCAGGCGTAGGCGAACAGCATGCGTGCGCCTCCCATGAGGCGTTCGGCCCATCCGCACACGAGCACGACGGCGATCACGACGACGGGAAGCGTCGCGGGATCGTCCACCCGGGCGAGGGTCAGCACGATCGCGCGGAGGTCGTAGACGCTCGCGCCTCGGAAGGCGCCCGCGTTCATGGAGACCACGCTGACCGCGATGACGATGGCAGCGAGGGTGAGAGTGGCGAAGGGAAGGGACCGCCGACGGTCCGTGGTCACCGCGACGAGCGTGGACCCCACGCTCAGGAGGTTGCGACGGTGACGTCGAAGCTCACGCGCTGGCCGTCGGGTCCCGAGACCCAGGCTGTGGTCGTGCCGGGCTTGTGGGCGAAGAAGGAGGCGTCGTCGGTGGCGTCGGCCGCTTCGAATTGGACGATGCCGTCGTCGCTGGATCCGCCCGTGCCCGTGAAGGTCCGGCCCTGGGGCGCGTCGGAGACGACGAGGAGGATCTGGCCCGGCTGCAGCGTCACGGGCCCTGCGGCCAACTGGTTCGGGGTGAGGATCAACGGGGCGGAGGGGGCATCGATCGCGTCGTCTGCGGGGGCGGGGACGGTATCGATGTAGGTGTTGTCGTGTGGGGCGACGGCGTTTTGGAGCGCGGCGACGGCGGTGCCGCCGATGAACCCCAGGCCGCCGATGAAGATCACAGCGGTGGCGGCGGTCAGTGCGGTCAGGGTCTTGATGTTCATGGGAGGGGCCTTATCTCTCAGCTGCGGCCCGTTCCGGTGAGCGGGCGGTCGGCGCAGCGTCGTTGTGTCCATGGCCACCACCGCGCCGGACCTTTCATGTCGCCGAACATTTTTTTCGACGATTCGAGGTGAAAGCATCGCCCGAGCCCGGACATGATGATTTCGTGCACACACTTCCGATGGAACGCTCCCGAGCGTACGAATCGCTCGTACGAACGCACGGCGATGCGGTCCTCCGCTTCCTTCGTCGACGAATCGATCCGCAGACCGCGGACGATGTCTTCTCCGAGACGATGCTGATCGTCTGGAGACGGTTCGACGATGTGCCCGAGGAACCCCTGCCGTGGCTGTACGTCACCGCGCGCAACTGCCTGCGAAACGCCGAGCGTTCCGCACGGAGGCAGTGGCGGGTGGCGGAGCGGATCATCACCGTCGACCCACCGACCGACACCGTGGACCCCGGCCCGGAGGAGGATCCGCGTGCCGACTGCCTGCGCGCGGCCCTGGCCCGCCTGTCGGCCACCGACGCCGAGGTCCTGCGCCTGTGGGCGTGGGAAGAACTCGGACCGCCCGAGATCGCGACGATCCTGGACATCACGACCAACGCGGCCACGATCCGCCTGCATCGAGCCAAGAAGAAACTGCGACAAGAGATGGAAGCACCACGCCGACCAACCGGCACCACCACGAAAGGGGGAGAGCGATGAACGACGATGACCTGAGGGCCCTGATGCGCCAGGCGGACCCGAGCGCGGGCGACCCGCGCCTGGACGATGCCCGGATCCGGCGCATCGTGGCCGCCGCGGAGCGCGACGACCTCGCCGGCAACACCGCGACCGCCCCCCGCCACCGGCGGCGTCTGTTCGCCGGGGTCTCCCTCGGAGCCGCCGCAACAGCCGGGGCGGCTGCCCTGATCGCCGGCCTCGTCGCCACGCCCGCCATCCAAGCCCCCGGCCCCGGCCCCGACGAGACCCCCGCCGCGTGCCAGGCACCGACCGTGGCGAGCCTGCAAGAATTCGACACTGCCTACGAAGCCACCGCCACAGCCGTCACCGGCGAGAACGTCACCCTCACCGTCACCGAGGTGTTCGCCGGCACCCCCGGCACGACGTTGACCGTCGAACAGGTGCAGGAAGACACCGGCGTGCTGTTCACCGCCGGCCAGACGTACCTCGTCGCCGCAACGGACGACTTCATCTCACCCTGCGACAGCGGCCCCGCAACGGACGCGCTGCGACAGCTCTACACCACCGCATTCGGGACGTCCTCGAACGGCTGATCGCTGCAGGCCGGGGCCCGCGCCCCGGCCTGCGGTCACAACTCCCGAGGGATCGCGACGCGGCCAGAACGTCGACGACGTCTCTTCAGCGCTCTGCCCCGCCGCGATCTTGCACGGGCTCACCCGTGTCTTCGGCGGACGCGTTCTCGCTCCCGGGGCCCTGAGAGATGTAGTCGTCGGTGGCATCCCTCATCGCCATCAGCACCGCCGAGAACTCGGCGAGGAACGCCGGCGAGTGCGCGGCGAGCATCGCGTCGAGGCGCCGCCCGAGAGGCGCGAAGAACTCATCGGCCAGCCGCTGGACCTCGGGTGTCGAATGCAGGGTCACGACCCGCCGATCCGCCTGCGTGCGGCTGCGGGTCACATGGCCGACCGCTTCGAGCCGGTTCAGAAGGGTCGAGGTGGCACCGAAGCTGAGTCCGATCTGGTCGCTCAGTCTCGCAGGCGACAGCGGCGTGCCGCGCTCTTCGGCCCCGAGGATCTCGATCATCGCCGCGGCGTCCGTGGAGTGCAGTCCGGCGTATGCGGCGAAGGCCCGCGCGACCTGCGCGTACGTCGCACCGTAGGCGCGGAGTGCGTCCGTGACCGAGGGCGAAACCGGGTCCGAAGAGTGAGCGGCGTCGTCGTCACCCATGAAGCCCTCCGTTCCGGCATCCCGCGACCGGACTTGCAGGTTATCACTTCATCAAGTTATTCTCCCAAAGAACCATTTCACTGTGAAACTATTTGAGGAGAGACACCATGCCACGATCCGAGAGTGCGCGCCGCTGGATCGGCCTGATAGCCGTGGCTCTGGGGGTCGCCCTGATCGTCGTGGACACGACGATCGTCAACGTCATCACCCCCTCGGTGATCGACGACCTGGGCATCGACTCGAGCCAGGCGCAATGGATCCAGGAGTCGTACGCGATCGTCTTCGCCGCGCTGCTCCTCGTCGTCGGACGCCTCTCCGACCTGTGGGGGGCGAAGACGGTGTTCCTCGCCGGCGTCGTCGTCTTCGGCCTCACGAGCCTGCTCGCCGGTCTCGCACCCACGGGCGAGATCCTGGTCCTCGCCCGCTTCCTGCAGGGCATCGGCGCCGCGGCCGTGCTGCCGACCTCGCTCGCCCTGCTGAACGCGATGTTCGTCGGCGCCGCACGCGGTAAGGCGTTCGCCGTCTGGGGTTCGACGATCGGCGCCGCCACCGCGCTCGGTCCCGTCCTCGGCGGGTGGCTCTCGGAGCACGCGTCGTGGCGCTGGGCGTTCGGCATCAACATCCCGCTGACGATCGTGATCGTCGTCATCGGCGTGCTGTTCCTCCTCCAGCCCGCCCGCTCGCGTGGCGGCGTCGACGTCATCAGCGCCGCTCTCTCGGTCAGCGGTCTCGGACTGCTCGCGTTCGGGCTCGTCGAGGGTCGTGTCTACGGCTGGATCCTGAGCGAGAACGCTCTCGAGGTGTTCGGCTTCCGCTGGGACTCCGGCCTGTCGCCCGCCTTCGTCGCACTCGTCGCCTCGGCGTTCCTCCTCGCCTCGTTCATCTGGAGGCAGGCACGGCTCAGCCGCCCCGGCAGCCGCCACCAGCCGCTCATGGACACGCGCCTGTTCTCGATCGCGTCCTTCCGCAACGGCAACGTGGCCACCCTGATCATCGGGCTCGGCGAATTCGGCATCATCGCCGTGCTTCCCCTCTGGCTGCAGTTCACCCTCGGCTACTCGCCCCTGCAGGCGGGCCTCGCCCTCGTCCCGATCGCGATCGGCAGCTTCGTCGCCAGCGGCATCAGCTTCCCCCTCTCGAACCGCGTCAGCGCGCTGGCCTTCGTGCGACTCGGACTGGTGCTCGAAGTGCTCGGCCTCGCCGGCCTCGGTCTCGTCGCGGCTGTCACCGACGCATCGTGGCTGCTCATCGCGGTCGTCCTCTTCTTCTACGGCGTGGGCGTCGGCTTCGCCACCGCGCAGGTCACCAACGTCGTCCTCGCCGACGTGCCCGCCGAGGAGGGCGGCCAGAGCTCCGGCATCCAGAGCACCTTCCGCCAGCTCGGCTCGGCGCTCGGGATCGCGGCGCTCACGACCGTGTTCTTCTCGACCTTGGGCGGGGGACTGCAGAACAGGCTCGAGGCCAGCGGGTATGCCCCTTCCGACGCGAAAGGCTTCGCCGATGCCGTGACCGACAGCGCCGGCGCGGCGATCGAACCGATCGGTCAGGTGCCGGGCCTCGAGAACGTCGCCGACCTGGCACGTCAGGCGATGACGGATGCCGTGGCCTTCGGCGCCGTCCTCGCCGCCGGGTTCTTGGTGGTCGGCGTCATCGCCACCTTCCTGATCCCCTCGCGCCCGGCGGGCGTCGAGGCAGCGCGCGGCGCCGAGCGGCAGACCGGCGAGCCGTCGGCCGCGGCGACAGCCACGACGGAGGTGGCGCGATGACGGCGCGCCGGCGCGTGCTCATCAGCGGCGCGAGCATCGCGGGGCCGGCGCTGGCCTTCTGGATGGAGCGCGCGGCATGGGACGTCACCGTCATCGAGCGCGCGCCCGAGCTGCGCGCGGGCGGGCAGAACATCGACATCCGCGGCGCTGGCCGCGAGGTGGTGCGCCGCATGGGAGTCGAAGATGCGATCCGGGCCCGGAACACGCGTGAGGCGGGAACGCGATTCATCGGGACCCGCGGGCAGACGGTGGCGAGCTTCCCCGCCGGGCGTGACGACACCGGCGGGGCGACGGCCGAGCTCGAGATCCTCCGCGGCGAGTTGTCGCGGGTGTTGTTCGACCTCACCCATGAGCGCGTCGAGTACCGCTTCGGCACCACGATCCGTTCGATCGACGATCGCGGCGCCGGCGCACACGTCACGTTCGACGACGGAACCGACGAGCAGTTCGACCTCGTCGTGATCGCCGAGGGCATGCGCTCTCGCACACGCCGATTGATCTTCCCCGGCGTCGATCCGATCGTCTCGAAGAACATGTCGACGGCGTACCTGACCATCCCACGCGAGCCCGACGACACCGACTGGTGGCGGTGGTACACCGCCACGGGCGGACGGAGTATCAGCCTGCGCCCCGACAACCTGGGAACGATCCGCGCCACACTGTCCTACCCGACCCGCGGCGACGAGCGGGCCGACACAGGCGACGACGACTCCGGTCGTTCGCGAGACGCGCTGCTCAGGCGATTCGCGGATGCCGGGTGGCAAGCGCCTCGCGTGTTGCGCGAGATGGCCCACGCTAAGGAGTTCTATCTCGACAGGGTCGGCCAGGTACACCTCGACACGTGGCACCGTGGCAGCGTCGCACTCGTCGGCGACGCCGCCTATTGCGCGTCTCCCCTGAGCGGCATGGGCACGACCCTCTCGCTCGTGGGTGCCTACGTCTTGGCCGGCGAGCTCGGGCGCAGCACCGATGTCGAGACGGCCCTTCAGCGCTACGAGGACATCCTCCGTCCGTTCGTCGAGCGTGCACAGGATCTGCCACCAGGCACACCGCGACTCGCGAATCCCCGCTCCCGCGCCGGACGAGCCCTCTTTCACGGGGTGCTGCGAGCGGCCTCATCGCGCGCCGGACGTCGGCTGACCACGGGCCTGTTCCGCCCTCCCGCCGACACGTTCGCACTGCCCGACTACGGGTGACCCGCAGGCCCGGTGCCGCCGGCCCCTCGGGGGGAGAGAACGTGGCGGATCGCATCCCGCGGCCCACGCCTGCGGCAGCGCGTGCGCTTGTGCTCGAGAGGGGCGAGGCGCGTCCATCTGTGCTATCTTTTAGGTACTACCTCCCCTAAAGATAGGAACATCATGGCAAAGGTCGTCGTCTTCGGCTCCACCGGCTACGCGGGAAGCAACATCGCCGCGGAACTCACCCACCGCGGTCACGAGGTCGTCGGCGTCTCGCGCTCGGGCGGCGAGACCGCCGAGGGCGTGGCATCCGTCGCCGGCTCGATCTTCGACGAGGCGTTCGTGCGCGAGGTCACGGCCGACGCGCAGCACATCGTCGTCGCCCTGCCCGCGACCGCGCGCCAGGAGGGCGAGCCGAACCTGATCGTCGCCCTGCCCGCGGTCGTCTCCGCCGCTCTGTCGGCGGGAGCGCGCCTCGGCGTCGTGGGCGGCGCCGGTTCGCTCGCCGTCGCCGAAGGCGGCCCGCGCCTGGTCGACACCGACGAGTTCCCCGCCGCTTTCGTGCCCGAGGCACGCGCGCACGGCGAGATCCTCGACGCGCTGCGCGGCAGCGACACCGCCCTCGACTGGTTCTACCTGAGCCCCGCCGCCACCTTCGGCTCGTGGAACCCCGGCCAGCGCACCGGCACCTTCCGCCTGGGCGGCGACGTGCTGCTGACGGATGCCGAGGGCACCTCCGCGATCTCGGGCGCCGACTACGCCATCGCCTTCGTCGACGAGATCGAGCAGCACGCTCACCCCCGCGCGCGCTTCTCTGTGGCTTACTGAAACCCGACCGATCGAGAGGACGCCCATGGACGAGGTACTCGGCTTCGACCCGTACAACCCCGACTGCCCCAGCCGGCAGCTGGTGGACCGGATCGGCGACCGCTGGACGATTCTCGTCATCGGCGTCCTCTCGGACGGACCCGCGCGCCACGGCGATCTCGCACGACGAGTCGCCGGCATCTCCCCCAAGATGCTCTCTCAGACCTTGAAGGGTCTCGAACGCGACGGTCTGCTCACCCGCACCGTCCAACCCACGAGCCCGCCCCACGCGATCTACGAGCTCACCGAACGCGGCGCGAGCCTCGGCCCCCTGCTGCTCGCGGTCGAGAACTGGGCACGCACCCACATGCAAGACGTGCTCGACGCGCGTCACGCGTTCGACGAAGCCGCCCCCCGATGACAGGACACCCCATGCACGACCTCCTCTACGTCTTCGACGCCTACTGCGGCTGGTGCTACGGCATGGCGCCGGCCCTGCACGAGCTGGCCGCCGATGACGACATCCGCATCACCGTGGTCCACGGCGCCCTGTTCTCGGGCGCGAACTCCGCCCCGATCGGGCGCTTCGGCCACATCCCCGGCGCGAACGCCCGCATCGCCGAGCTGACCGGTGTCGCCTTCGGCCCCGACTACGAGCGCCTCCTGAGCGAGGGCCGCACGCTGCTGGACTCGGATGCCGCGGCCCGCGGCCTCGCCGCCCTGCGCGCGAGCGCGGGCGATGACCGCGCGCTCGAGATGGCGGGCGCCATGCAGGCGGCGTTCTACCGCGACGGTCGCAGCCTCTCGGATGCCGAGACCTACGCCGCCATCGCGGCCGACCGCGGACTCGACGCCGACGCCGTGCAGCGGCACCTCGACGACGACGTGATCGCCGGCCAGGCCCGACGGGACCAGGACTGGCTCGCCGAGCTCGGCGTCCACAGCTACCCGATGCTGCTGCTGCGGCGCGGCGACGAGCTCGTGCAGATCGGGAGCCCGACCGCGTCAGCCGCCCAACTGCGGGCGCAGATCACCGCCGCGGCGCGGATCGTGCCGGCACCGCACGAGGCCACCGCAGGGCTCGCGTGCAGCCCGGACGGGTGCGCCGACTGAACGCACGCCTCACGAAGGCATGACACCGGTCGTCGCGGGTTCCGCGGCGGCCGGCTCCGCATCCTGGCGGGGGCGGGACTCAGAGCAGTCCCGCCCCCGCCAGGATCGACGTGTGCTTCAGGTCGGAGGCCACGACCGTCATCCCCGCCGTGATGCCGGGGTGGGTGTGCTGCGTGATGCTGCGGACGAGGCTCTGCGTCACCGCGTCGTCGCCCACCTCGGTCAGGGTGTCGTTGATGATCACGGCGTCGGGGTCGAAGACGTTGGCGACGCTGCCGACGGCGCGACCGATCTGCCAGCCGATGTCGGCGAACAGACGCCGCACGGCGGGGTCGCCCTGCGCCGACGCGGTCGACAGCTCCTCGTACGCCTCCGCGTTCATGTCGACCCCGCGCGCCTGGAGGAACAGCCGGAGCTGATTCGCCGTCTCGGCGGCGAGGCATCCACGTTGCCCGCAGGGACAGATCACGCCGTCGGCGTGGACGCTGACGTGACTGATCTCACCGGCGAAGCCTCGCGCCCCCTCGAACACGCGACCGTCGACGACGATGCCGGAGCCGATCCCCTCGTGGCCGATCCCGAGGACGATGAAGTTCTTCCTCCCGCGTCCCGCCCCGAGGCGGAGCTCGGCGAGGGTCGCGAGCGTCGCACCGTTGGCGATCGTGACGGGAAGCCCGAGCGCCGATGCGAACTCGTCGACGGTCGCACCGTCGGTCCAGCTCGGCATGAGCGCGCGCGCGCCAGCCGGGTCGACGAGCTGACGCTCGTAGTCCACCATCGTCGGAAGCCCGAGGACCGCGCGCGCCGGGTGGCGCCCCTCGTCGCGATCGAGTGAACGTGCGAGTGCGACGAGGGTGCCCACCGTATGCGAGCGACCCCGCGCGATATCGGCATTCGCTTCGGCGACGGACAGGATCGCTCCGGCGGAGTCGACCAGCGCGACCCGGAGACGGTCGGGAGAGATGTCGGCGGCGAGCGTGACCTCTTGTCGCACCGGGAGGCGCAACACCCGCGCGGGGCGGCCCACACCGCGGTCGGGTCCGCGGTCGGCGTCGGCTTCGTCGACGAGCCCGGCCTGCTTCATGTCGTCGACGATGCCGCCGAGCGCACGACGGGAGAGCCCCGTCACCTCCGCCAATGCGGTCCGACTCGCCTCGCCGCTCTGACGCAGGTGTTCCAGGATGCGCGCGCGGACGTACTGCTGGAACGCCGAGACGGCGGACTGATCGGAAGACACCTCAGCACTCTACTCGGATGGACCAATTAATGTCGCTCGCTTCACAAAATTAGGTGCGCCATTATCGACAGAACGCTCGGATTACCCAGCGATGACGGGGATTGTGCGTCCGACGCTCCCTTATGTTTCCGGCATGTTGAGGACCTATTACGTTTCATATGATCCCTAATTACGTCACGCATCGGTCTGTTTAGATCCTCTCAGTTCCCAAATTCGCAAAGGACTGTTGTGATCTCTCTCCCCACCCTGGGCCGGCCGGGCGTCGATGACCCCGTGCTGGCGCGCATCCGCTCCCTCGACATCGCGCCCACCGGCTTCGGCGCGGTCGCGACGGTCGATGAGCAGTGGAAGACGCGCGCGTCGGCGGCCCCGACGCCGGGGCTGGAGGCGTTGACCGTCCTGGTGAAGGACAGCATCGACGTGGCGGGCCTGCCGACCACCGCGGGGTCCCGCGCACTCGCCGAGTCCGTTCCGGACCGGGATGCCGACATCATCGCTAACCTGCGTCGCGCCGGTGCCGGCATCGTCGGCAAGACCAACCTGCAGGAGCTCTGCGGATGGGTCACCTTCGCCGCCCCGGGAGGGTACAGCGCGCGGGGAGGATCGCCCCGCAACCCCCGCGGGCACCGCTTCCCGACGGGCGGATCGAGCTCGGGATCCGCCGCGGCGGCGGCCGCCGGCCTCGTGGACGCCACGATCGGCACCGACACCGGCGGGTCGATCCTCGTTCCGGCGGCGAACTGCGGCGTCTACGGTCTGCGTCCCACCGTCGGGCTGCTGTCGCGCCGCGGAGCGCTGCCGATCACCCTCGCGCAGGACACACCGGGTCCGCTCGCCCTTCGCGTCGCCCACCTCGCGGCCGCGCTCGGCGGGATGCGCCCCGACGATCACCGCCGGTACCTCGACGCCCTGCGCGTCGACCGCCTCGCCGGCGCGCGCATCGCCCTCTGCCTGGCCGGCCCCGAGGCGGACGCGCAGACCGCGTGGGCCGACGCGGTCGCGACCCTGATGACCGCGGGGGTCGACCTGCGGCCGGCCACCACGGCGATCCCCGTCGACCGGCCCAGCGACCTCCTCGTCCCCGCGTTCGACTTCCGCGACTCAGTCGGTGAGTACTTCGACGCCCTCCCCGCCGGTTCCCCCGTCCGCGATTTCGACACGCTCTACGCGCACTACCGCGACGCGACTCCCGACGAGCAGCCCTACGGCATCGACAACATCGAGGCCTCCGCGCGGGTGGACCTGAGCGCCGACCGCGCCTTGCGCAACCGACTCCGCGCCGACGAGTACGACGCGGCACAGCGCGTGCTCGAGCATCTGCGCGAGATCGACAGTGTCGACGCCGTGCTGTTCCCCGGTCCGCTCGCGACATTCCTCGCCAGCAAATCCGGCCACCCCGCCGTCGCGCTGCCCGCCGGCACGCTCCCCGGCGGCCGACCCTTCGCCCTCAGCCTGCTCGCCACCCGCCCCGACGACGAGCAGTACCTGCTCGATCTCGCCGCCTCGTGGGAACACCTGATCGGCCCCACTCCGTCCGCCTGCCCCTGATCCACCTCACCTCGACGCGTTCGCGCACCACCCCACCCGAAGGAGCTCCTCCCATGCCACGCCCCCTCCGCGTGACGGCGGCCATCGCCCTCTCGCTCTCCGTCACCGCCGCCCTCGCGGGCTGCGCCGGCTCGTCATCCGGCTCGTCGACCGACGAGCTCGACATCGCCACGACCGTCAGCGCCGTGAGCTTCGACCCGTACCTGGCCGACTCCGGTCCCTCGATCTGGATCCTGCAGCCCGCCTACGAGACGCTCATCACCAAGAACGTCGACGGCACCTACACCCCCGGCCTCGCCTCGGCGTACGAGTACCTCTCCCCCACCAGCTTCCAGCTCACCGTGCGCGACGGCGTGACCTTCTCCGACGGCACCGCCCTCGACGCGGCCGGTGTGGTGGCCAACCTCGAGCGCGTCAAGACCGTCTCGGGTCCCGCGATCGGCAACGCGGCGGCGATCGACACGATCACCGCGACGGATGCCAAGACCGTCCTGATCACGCTGTCGGCGCCCTTCCCCGCGATGGAGGATCTGCTGTCGCACAACGTGGGGATGATGGTCAGCCCGGCCGACCTGAGCAGCCCGGATCTCGCCACCGAGCCGGCGGGCACGGGCCCGTACGTCCTCGACACCGACGCCACCGTGTCCGGCGACCACTGGCGCTTCGTCCGCAACGCGAACTACTGGGGCGATGCCTCGGCCTTCTCGTACGACGCCCTGGAGTACAAGTACTTCACCGACCCGTCGTCGACGCTGAACGCGGTGCGCGCCGGCACGATGGACATCGCCCTCGGCAACACCACGACGGCCGCGGCCGCGAAGTCGGCGGGGCTGCAGATCGTCACGCAGTCCACCGACACGTGGGGACTGGTCCTCGGCGACCGCGCCGGCACCAACCAGCCCGCGCTCGGCGACGTCCGCGTGCGGCAGGCCCTGAACTACGCGATCGACCGCGACGCCATCACGAAGGCGGTCGTCGGCGAGTACGGCAGCCCCGCGCACCAGTACTTCGGAACCCAGACCACCGGCAACGTCCCCGCTCTCGACGACGCCTACCCGTACGACCCCGAGAAGGCGAAGGAGCTGCTGGCCGACGCCGGGTACGCGAACGGATTCACGTTCGCCGTCACCTCGGTCCCCGGCATCCACGACGCCATGGTCCAGGCCATCCAGGGGTACCTCGCCGAGGTCGGGGTCACGATGACCATCGACCAGGACGGCGACTTCTTCGCCAACGTCCAGGCCGCGAAGGACCCCGCCTACGCCCTGACGTACACGCAGGGCGACATGTACACCACGCTGGCGCCGATCGTCACCCCGACGGGCGTGCTCAACCCCTACAAGTCGTCGGACGAGCGGATCAACAGCCTGTACGCCCAAGCGGCCGCGTCGAGCGACCCGGCCGAGCAGACGTCGCTGTACCAGCAGATCGCGCAGATCGTCTCGGACGACGCGTGGTTCCTGCCGGTGTACTACGCCGACGTGATCGTCTACGCCTCGAAGAACGTCCAGGTGAAGCTGTGGCCCGGCGAGGGCTACCCCTGGATCTACGCCTGGTCGCCGATCTCCTGATGTCCCGCGGTCGGGGGCGGGGCCGCGAGCCCCGCCCCCGACTCCCACCCTCGCGTTCCTCCTCCGGAAGGAGAATCCCGTGCTCTCGGTCATCGGACGCCGTCTCGCGATCGCCGTCCCCCTCGTGCTCCTCGTCTCACTGCTGACGTTCCTGCTCGTCCCGCTGATCCCCGGCGACCCCGCCGCGACGATCCTGGGCAACACCGCCACCCCCGCACAGCTCGCATCGCTGCGCGACGCGCTGGGCCTGGACCGCCCGCTTCTCGAGCGCTACCTCGACTGGCTCACCGCGGCGCTGCGAGGCGACTTCGGCACCAGCTTCTACGACCACTCCCCCGTGCTGGACACCATCGCCGCCCGCATCCCGGTCACGCTGAGCCTCACGCTCGCCGCGACCCTGCTGTCGCTGATCGTCGGCGTGGGGATGGGGGTGCTCGCCGCGGTCCGTGGCGGCATCGTCGACCGCGCCGTGCAGCTGGTGTCGGTCGTCGGCATGGCGCTGCCCAACTTCTGGCTCGCCCTCGTCCTCGTGCTCTGCCTGGCGATCTGGGTGCCGATCTTCCTCCCGTCGGGCTACATCCCGTTCGAGGATGACCCCAACGGCTGGTTGCGCAGTCTGACGCTGCCGACGATCGCGCTCGGGCTCGCCTCGGCGACCGCGATCGCCCTGCAGACCCGCGCCAGCCTCACCGATCTCGCACGGCGCGACTTCGTCCGCATCCTGCGCGCGAAAGGCGTGTCGCGCACGTCGATCATCACGAAGCACCTGCTGCGCAACGCCTCGGGCCCCGTCCTGACGGTGACCGGCCTGCAGTTCGTCGGCATGCTGGGCGGCGCGGTCGTGATCGAGCAGGTGTTCGCGCTCCCCGGGCTCGGCAGCCTCATCTTCGCCTCCGTGTCGAAACTCGACGTTCCTCTCATGCAGGGGGTCGTTGTCGTCATGACCCTGCTCGTGGTCGCCGTGAACCTCCTCACCGACCTCGTCTCCGCCTGGCTCAACCCGAAACTGAGGTGACCATGTCCACCGCCCTCTCCCCCGCGCCCGCGGTCCCCACCGTCCGGACCCGCCGCGCCCGCCCGCGAATCTCGGTTCCGCTGGTCCTGGCACTCCTGTGGATCGCGATCGTCGTGATCGGCGCGATCGCCGCGCCCCTGCTCACCCCCTACGACCCGGTCAAGCAGGACCTGGCGAACACGCTCTCCCTCCCGACCGCCGCGCATCCGCTCGGAACCGACGGCCTGGGGCGCGACATCCTCAGCCGCCTGCTCCACGGCGGCCAGGTGAGCCTGCTCGGCGCCCTGCTCGCTCTCGTGGTCGCCTTCGTCATCGGCGTGCCCGCGGGGCTCACGGCCGGCTACTTCCGCGGGGGCCGCTGGGATGCCGTCTCGGCACGCATCATCGACCTGCTGCAGAGCGTGCCGGTCATCGTCATCCTGCTCACGATCCTCGCCGTGACCGGGAAGAACGTGTACACGGCCATGGCGGTGTTCGGCCTGATCGTCTCGCCGGTGTTCTTCCGACTCGCCCGCGACGGCGCCGCCGCCACGAGCGCGGAGCTGTACGTCGACGCCGCGAAGGTCTACGGGCTCCGCTCGCCCCGGATCATCGCGCGCCACGTGCTGCCGAACGTTCGCAACCCCCTGATCGTCCAGGCCACGATCGTGCTGAGCCTCGCGCTGCTCACGCAGGCGGGCCTCAGCTACCTCGGGCTCGCGAGCCCTCCCCCGGCACCGAGCTGGGGCGGGTCCGTGGCCGACGCGAACACCTACATCAACCAGCAGCCGTGGATGCTCGTCCCCTCCGGTCTCGTCCTGGTGCTGACCATCCTCGCGTTCACCGTCGTCGGCGACGCGGTGCGGGATGCCATTCCCGGCAACGCCGGCACCGGGCGGGGCGTGATGGTCGCACGGACCCCTCTCCCCGCCGACGCGACCCCGGTGGACCAGCGGGGCGCGATGCTGTCCGTCCTCGGGCTCTCCGCGGCCGCCGGCGCGACGCCCCTGCTCACCGACGTGTCGTTCGAGCTGCGGCGCGGCGAGATCCTCGCCCTGGTCGGCGAGTCCGGCTCCGGCAAGACGATGACCGCCATGTCGATCATCGGTCTGCTGCCGACCGGCGTCGAGGCGACCGCGGGGCGCATCGTGCTCGACGGCGACGACCTGCTCACTCTCCCCGAGAGCGAGCTGCGCCACGTCCGCGGCCGTCGCATCGCGTACATCGGCCAGGAGCCGATGGTGAGCCTGGACCCGGCGTTCTCCGTCGCGCACCAGATCGACGAGTCGCTGCGACTGCACCGCACGCTCGACCGCCGCGCCCGCCGGGACGAGGTGCGCCGGCTCCTCGCGCAGGTGAAGATCGCCGACGTCGAGCGCGTCGCACGCTCGTTCCCGCACGAGCTCTCGGGTGGGATGGCACAGCGCGTCTGCATCGCGATGGCCCTGGCCGCCGAGCCCGAGCTGCTGATCGCCGACGAGCCGACCACGGCGCTGGACGTCACCGTCCAGGCCGACATCCTCGAGCTGCTGCGCGAGCTGTGCCGGGAACGGACGATGGCGATGATCATCGTCACGCACGACTTCGGGGTCGTCGCCGACGTCGCGGACCGCGCGATCGTGATGCTGCACGGGCGGATCATCGAGAACGCCGCCGTCGAGGAGCTCTTCGATCACCCGAGCCACGAATACACCGCAGGTCTGCTCGCGGCGAACCCCGCGATGCGCGGCGACGAACACGCCGTCTGGTATGCCGATGAGGAGGCGAGCACCCGATGATGACCACCACGACACCCGCGCCCGCGACCGACGGGACGCTGCGCGTAAGCGACCTGCGCGTCACCTACCGCAAGCGCGGTCTGTTCACCCCGGCGTACACCGCGATCGACGGCGTCTCGTTCGAGCTGAAGCCCGGACGCACGCTCGGCCTCGTCGGCGAATCCGGCTCCGGCAAGAGCACCATCGGACGCGCGATCCTGGGCCTCACCCGCGTGGCCGGGGGACACATCTCCTACGACGGGCGCGACATCACGCACCTGCCGCTCGCCCGTCGACGCGAGGTGAGCACGCAGATCCAGGTCGTCTTCCAGGACCCCTACAGCTCGCTGAACCCCTCCCTGACGGTGGGCGACATCCTCACCGAACCGCTGCTGGCGCTTCGCCGGATGACGCGGGCCGAGGCGGACGGCATCGTCCGCGGCCTCCTCGACCGCGTCTCCCTGCCCGCAAACGCCGTCGACCGCTACCCGCGGGAGTTCTCGGGCGGACAGCGCCAACGCATCGCGATCGCCCGCGCTCTCGCCGTGTCGCCGCGACTCGTCGTCTGCGATGAGCCCACGAGCGCGCTGGATCTCACGACGCAGGCGCAGGTGCTCGACCTCATGGCGGAGCTGCAGCGCGACCTCGGCGTCAGCTATCTGTTCATCTCGCACGACCTCGCCGTCGTGCGCCAGGTCTCGCACGAGGTCGCCGTGCTCAACAAGGGCCGGATCGTGGAGTTCGGCCCCACCCGCACCGTGACCGAGACGCCGGCCGACGACTACACGCGTCTGCTGCTCGCCGCCGCTCCCGTCCCCGACCCTCGCCTGCAGCAGGAGAGGCGCCTCGCCCGCCGCGCCCTGCTGGCCGGCGCCTGACCGTCCCCGAAGGAGCCCCCATGGCCCAGATCACTCTCGCCGCCGTGCAGTCCGAGCCGGTGTGGTTCGACCTCGACGGCACGACCGACAAGACCGTCGCCCTGATCGCCGAGGCGGCCGCCCACGGCGCGCGTGTCATCGCGTTCCCCGAGACCTGGCTGCCGGGCTACCCCAGCTTCATGTGGTTCGGCGACGAGGACTACCGCGCGCCGTTCCGACAGCGCTACCTCGAGAACTCGCTCGTGGCGGGCAGCGCGCAGCATCGGCGGATCGAGGCGGCGGCGCGAGAGGGGCGCATCACCGTCGTCCTCGGTCTGAGCGAACGCGTGGGCGACGAGCTCTACATGGCGCAATACGTCATCAGCGACGACGGCATCACCACCATGAAGCGGCGGAAGCTGAAGCCGTCCGCGGTCGAGTGGGACATCTTCGCCTCCGGATCCGGTGCCGATCTCGAGGTCGTCGACAGCTCCATCGGCCGCATCGGTGCCCTCAACTGCTCCGAGAACCGCCGTCCGCTCCTCCGACACGCCCTGTTGTCGCAGAACGAGCAACTCCATGTGGCCTCGTGGCCCCACTTCGGGCTCTATCCCGGGTTCGTCCCGATGAGCGCCGAGGCGAGCATGGCCGCGAGCTCGCAGTACGCCGCCGAGGGCGGTGTCGTGACCCTCGCCCCGACCATCGTGGCCGGCGCCGCCTACCTCGAGCTGCTCGAGCTCCCGGAGGGCGAGCGCGATCGCATTCTCAGCGGCGGCGGTTCCACGCGCATCTTCGGACCTTTCGGTGAGAGCATCGCCGAGCCGCTCGCCCCCGAGGTCGACGGCATCCTGTACGCCACCGTGGACGAGTCCCTTCTCCGTCGCGACCAGGAGTACGACGCGGACCCGACCTCCATCGTCAAACCGTGGTGAGCGCCCTCGCGGGGGGAGAGGATGCCGCCCGGCCCGGCCGTTCGCCGATCGCGAGCTTCGCCTTCCCCGCGTTCCGCGCCTACGCGGCGAGTGCGCAGCTCGCGTTCATCGGCTCGTGGATGCTGGGCACGTCGCAGAGTCTGCTCGTGCTCGACCTCAGCGGCGGGAGCGGCGCGGTGCTCGGCATCACCGCGGCCATCCAGTTCGTCCCGCTCCTGGTCCTCGGCCCCGTGATCGGCGTGCTCGCCGACCGGTGGGGACCGCGTCGCCTGCTCATCGCCGGGGAAAGCACGATGGCCCTGGTCGGGCTCGCGCAGGCGACGTCGCTCCTGCTGGGGGTCATGACCCTTCCCCTCGCCCTCGTCCTGGCCGCGGTGTACGGCCTCGGTTCCGCGCTCGAGAGCGCGATGCGGCCCACGGTCATCACCGAGATCGTGCCGGCCCGTGTGCTCTCGAACGCCGTCGGGCTCAACACCCTGTTCTTCCAGCTCGGCCGGCTGATCGGCCCGAGCGCCGCGGGGTTCCTCATCGCGGGATTCGGGAACGGCCCGTCGTTCGTCGTCGGCGCCGCCGCCCTGGGCGTCTTCGCTCTCGTGCTGACCCGGCTGCCCCGCCGGCGCGACGGCCAGCCCGACGGCGACGAGGCCGTTCCCGCGGGGATGGGGCACGCGGTGCGCTTCGTCTTCACCGAACCGCGCCTGCGCCTCGTCTTCGCGCTCACCGCCGTGGCGGGACTCATCTCCCCCAACATCCTGTCGATCGCGACCCTGGCCGCAACGCAGGACTTCTCCGCGGGAGCGACCGGCGTCGGGCTGCTCGGGTCGGCACTCGCGGTCGGCACCATCGCGGGGGCTGCCCTGACGGCGGTCCTCGGTCGGGTCACTCCCCGCTCGATCGCCGCTGCCGCCATCGGCGTCTGCCTGCTCACCGCGGCCACCGGTGCGCTGCCGACCTTCCCCCTGTACGCGGTCGGCCTCGTCCCGGCGGGAATCGCCTCCATGCTGCTGATGGCGCAGGGCGCCGCCTTCGTGCAGCTGGTCACCCCGCACGCGCTGCGCGGCCGCGTCAACGCGCTGTTCGCGATGGTCACGCTCTGCGGCATCCCTCTCGGCTCTCCCGTCCTCGGGATCCTCGCGGATGCCGTGGGGGCGCGATCCGCCTCGATCATCGCCGGAGGGGCCGTCGCCGTCGCGCTCGGCGTCGTCCTCCTCGCGCTGCGCGGCGGATTGCGACGCCCGTGACGCCGGCGGCGCCCCGGTCGGCGGATCTCAGCGCGTGCCCTCCTCCCGGTCCGACGTCTCCGCGGCGAACGCCCGCACGGCATCCTCCAGCACCGTGAAGAACCGCCGGCGGCCCGCGGTCGGAGCGGTCCGCGCGCATCGACCGGCGGGCAGCGCTGCGCGCTGACGTGCGACCGAGGGACGCAACAACACACGAGGAGCGCCACGCCTCCCGTGCCGCTCAGCCGACGAACCGCTCCGCCAGAGCCGACCGCCGCACCTTCCCGGCGTCGTTGCGCAGCGGCGTGGTCGACACGTGCAGCGCGACGGGCGCGCGACGACCCAGGTGCGCCCGGGCGTGGGCCATCACCGACGCGGATGCCGCTGGGTCGGTGAGCCGGACGGCGGCGTGCACCACCTGGCCCAGCTCGTCGTCGGCGACGCCGAAGGCGACGGCTTCCGCCACGGCGGGATGCTCTTCGAGCGCCGCCTCGATGACGGCGGGGGCGATCTTGTCACCCCCGCGGTTGATCATGTCGTCGGACCGGTCGTGCAGGAAGAGGTAGCCGTCGGCATCCACGTGTCCGACGTCGCCGAGGGTGTCCCAACCCTCGGCGTCGCGGCGCGAGCTCGCGCCCACGTAGGCGTAGGCGGGGGCGGCGCCGCGCCGCATCCACACCAGTCCGCCCTCGCCCGTGGGCAGGTCGCGCCCGCTGTCGTCGCGGATACGGATCTCGGTGCCCCCGATCGGCCGCCCGACGCTGCCCGGGCGCTCGAGCCAGTCGGTGCCCGTGATGCGGGTGAGACCGTTCGACTCGCTGCCGGCGTACACCTCGTCGACCCGCTCGGCGCCGATCCAGTCGAGGAAAGCGCGCTTCAGTGTTGGCGCGCACGGCGCCCCCATGTGCAGCACGCTCTCGATGCTCGCGACGCGCTCGGGCACCCGCGCTTCGGCGGGCAGACGCAGCAGCCGCGCCATCATCGCGGGAACCAGCAGACCCCACGTCGCCCGGTGCGTCTCGACGGCCGTGACCCACGCGGCGGGATCGAAGCGGTCCAGGATGACGAGACGGTGACCCGTCAGCAGGCCGCGGAACGCGTAGGTGAACACGGCGGAGTGCCACAGGGGTCCGGCGACGATCTGCGTCGCCCGGTGGGGCAGGAACTCCGCGACCGGGCGCGAGGGATCCAGGGTCGCGGGCGCGGCGGCGCGCACGATCTTGGGCCGTCCCGTCGAGCCCGAGGTCGCCGGGGCCTTCCAGCACGATGCCGCCGTATCCGGCAGCTCGCCGCCGCGCGGGGCCACGCGCGCTCCGGGCAGCCACGCGATCCCCGGCGACACGGGCCGCGACCCCACGGCGGCCGCGGGCACGGCCAGCGCCTCCAGGGCGCCGCGCTCCCCCGCGGTCAGCTCGGTCGACAGGGGCTGCGGCGTCGCGCCCGCCCGCCAGATCCCGAAGCAGGCGATGACGAAGTCACGCCCGTTGCGCAGCGACACCGCGACGAGGTCGTCGCGCCGCACCCCACGGCGGAGGAGTTCGTGCGCGAGCGCCGAGGCCGCGGCATCCAGCTCCCCCGCCGTCATCGCCCCGGCACTGTCCACGACGAGGGGCTCGTCGGGATCGGCCCGCGCGCGCTCAGCGAGGATCGCCGAGAATGTCTGCTCGGTCATCGCGCGCTCGCCAGCGGCACGCGGGCGTAGAACTCCTCGTGCGCTCGCGCGGCGCGATCCCACGTGTGGGCGCGGGCGAGCTCGACCCCGGCGGCCGCGTCGATCGACGCCCGTCCGCGCAGCACCGCGTCGAGCCGGGCGGCGATCTCGGATGGCGTCGACGCGTAAAGCACCGCGTCGCCGAACACCTCGCGGATCACCGGCAGGTCTCGCGCGACCACCGGCGTGGCCGCGGCGAGCGCCTCCATCGCGGCGAGACCGAAGCCCTCCTTGGTCGAGACGAACGCGAGCGCCCGCGCCTCGGCGACCAGGGCCGGCAGCGCGGCGTCGTCGACCGGACCGAGGATGATCGGACGGATGCCGAGCTCGACGGCTCGCGCCTCGAACCGCGCGCGGTAGTCGCGGTAGTCGAACAGCGTCTCGCCGCCGCCGAAGACCAGGCGCAGGTCGGGGTGCGTTTCGCGCGTGAGGGCGTAGGCCTCGAGCAGGTCGATCGAGCCCTTCCGCGGCTCGATGCCCCCGAGGGCCAGCACGTACGCGCCGAGCTGACTCCTCCACTGAGCCCGGTCGTCATCGGCCGCGGCCGCGAACCGCTCGGCATCCACCCCGTTCGCGATCACCTCGGGCCGCACGCCGTAATCGCGCTCGACCTCGCGCGCGACGGCCCGCGAGACGCACAGTCGCGCGACCGGTTCGACGACCGCACGGTCGTGGCAGGCCACGAGCTGCGGCGTCGTGAAGGTGTCGAGGTGGTGGATCGTGCGGACGACCGGGATGCCGCGACGAAGCGCCGCGTTCGCCGAGATGCAGTCCTGCGCGTGGACGATCTCGGCATCCGGGTCCAGCGCCGCGGCCATCAGCTCGATCGAGCGCTCGATGCGTTCCCCCACGCCCTCGCCGTCGCGCGGGGGGAAGGGCACGACGCGCACGCGGACGCGCGGGTCGACCGGACGGAAGAACGCGGTGTCGTCGCCGCGCCCCAGCGTCCACACCTCTACGTCGTGCCCGCGCGCGGCCAGCGCCTCGGCGAGCGCGAGGGTGTGCACGACCCCGCCGCGGGGTTTGGTGGAGTAGGTCAGCTGCGCGATGCGCATGGGTCGTCCTTTCCGCGGCGAGCACGGGGTCTACGCCGGCGCGCTGAGCCGGTAGGCGTGTTCGGCGCGCTGCGCGAGGTGGTTGAGCGAGCGTCGCGCGCGGGCCACGTCGGCGGAGACGTCGGCCTCCGCGACGGCGAGCCCGCCCTTCGCCCAGGTCTTGGCGACGATCTCGCCCGCGGGGTCGACGACCTTCGCCTGCCCGAGGAAGCGCAGGCCGCCCAGCACGCCGGTCTGGTTCGACGACACGAGGTAGACCTGGTTCTCGGCCGCGCGCGCGCAGTCGTACAGGTCGAACAGGTGGGCCTGCCGGTCGTTGCGGATGCGGTCGGACCGGTCGGTCACGCTCGCCGGCCACGCGCTCAGGCACGCGATGACCTGGGCACCGTCGAGCGCGACCGACCGCGCCGCCTCGGGGAAGGTCTTGTCGAAGTCGATCAGCATCCCGATGCGACCGACCGGGGTGTCGAAGGCGCGGAAGTCGTCGCCGGCGGCGTAGACCTCCGATTCGCCCAGCGGCAGGTGCACCTTGCGGTGCACCCCCAGCACGCCGTCGCCGTTCACACAGACGGCGGTGTTGTACCGCCGCTCCTCGCCGCCGTCGACGGCGCGCTCGGCGATTCCGAAGCACACCGTCATGTCACCCGCCAGCGCGACGATCGCGGCCACCTCGGGCCCGTCGATCTCGACGGAGTGCGGGATGCCGTCACCCTCCTCCACCGGATGGTGCAGGTCGAGCAGGTAGCCGCCGATCGTGGCATCCGGGAGCACGAGAAGGTCGACGCCGCGCCCGCGCGCGTCCTCGACGATGCCGGGGAGCTTCGCGAGCGTGCGGTCCACGTCGCGGCCGAAGTGGGCCGCCACCGCAGCCATCGTCACGGATGCCATTCCCCGAGAGTACGCGCTGGCCGCTCAGCGCACGGCGAGGACGCCGCGCGACGCCGCCACGATGCCGGCGGCGACGTGCTCGGCATCCCGTGCGATCGCGTGGAAACGGCCCGAGCCCCACGTGTGCAGCCACGGAAGCCCCACGAAGGAGAATCCGGGGACCGCCGTCGCGCCGCGGTCGTGCGCCGGGTGCCCGGCCGCATCGAGCACGTCGAGGTCGCCGAGCCACGACCAGTCCGCGCGGAAGCCGATGGCCCAGACGACGGCGTCGATCTCATCGAGGTCGAGCCGGGTGGGGCCTCCGCCAGGCGTCCACACCGGCCGGTAGCGCTCTTCGACGGGAGCGTCGATGCCCTCGCGGGCGATGTAGTTGTCGATGTCGTTCTTGATCGACTCGGCGACCGCGTCGGCCCGGTCGAGGTTGGCCGTGAGGCTGTCGTCGAACGCGAGGGTTCCGTCGGCGACGCCGATCGCCCGTCCGTGCAGGCCCATCCCCTGCGCCGCGAAGAGGCGGAGGTCGATGTCGCGTCCGCCGTCGCGCCCGGTGACGTAGTGGTTGGTCGCCGCGCGTTTGGCCGCGGCCTGCTCTCCCACCGGCACGTCGTAGACGCCCATGTCGGCGAGCCACGTCATGCAGTCCCGCCCGCGGTAGAACCGCGCCACGCGCGGCGCGCGCCCCACGGCGAGGTGCACCTGGCGCCCCTCGAGGTGGAGGTCCTCGGCGATCTGCGTGCCGGACTGCCCCGTCCCCACCACGAGCACCGAACCCGGGAGCTGTCCCGCGTTGCGGTAGTGGTGCGAGTGCATCTGGACGATGCGCTCGGGCAGGTCGTCGGCCCACGACGGCGTGATGGGGCGGTGATAGCCCCCGGTCGCCGACGTGACGGCATCCGCGGTGATCTCGCCCGCGCTGGTCTGCACGACGAACACGCCGTCGTCGCGACGGTCGACCCGCCGCACCTCCACACCCTCGGCGATCGGCGCGTCGAACGTGTCGGCGTAGCCGCGCACCCAGGCGTAGACCTCGTCGCGGGTCATGAACCCGTCGGGGTCGGGGCCGTCGTAGGGGTAACCGGGAAGCCGGCAGTGCCAGTTCGGGGTCACGAGGGTGAAGTTGTCCCACCGCCCGTCGCGCCACTCGTGCGCCGCGGACTCCCGCTCGATCACGACGTGCCGCACGCCCGCCTGCGCGAGGTGCCAGCTGACCGAGAGGCCCGCCTGGCCGCCGCCGACGATGACCGCGGAGTAGTGGTCGCCCGGCTGCAGGTCGACGGCGATCATGACGCACCCACCGGGAGGGGAGGCTCCATGCGCAGCACGGTGACCTCGCCGCCGTCGTAGGCAGCCGCCGACCGCACGATCTCGTCACGGGATGCCATGGCCGAGGTGCACGCGAAGCCGTAGGCGGCCCGCACGCGTTCGCCCGCGGCATCCAGGGCCTCGCTCGATCGCGCGACGAAATCGGCGACGTCGTAGCTGCTCCCGGTGGTGAGGTAGTCGTGCATCACGAGGCTCGGCGAGTAGTGCGAGGACTCGACACCGTCGGGCCAGCGCACCGCGAAGCGCATCTCAGGCACGGGCCAGCTCCTTCCAGCCCTCGACGTGCTCCCCGGCCGTCTCGGCGACCGGGCCGTACACGTCGGGCCTACGGTCGCGCAGGTGGAACATGCCCCCGCGCATCGTCCGGAACGTCTCTTCGATGTCGATCTCGGCGATGGCGAGCCCGGTGCCGAGAAGGGTCGTCGCGAGGATGTTGCCGCCCGGGTCGACGACCTTGGCGTTGCCGACGTAGCGGAGCGATCCGAAGGTGCCCGACTGGTTGGATGCCATCCAGAACACCTGGTTGTCGAGGGCCCGCGCGATGTCGAACTGGTTGAACCGGTAGGTCCAGCGGTCGTCCTGCAGGTTCTCGGCGGTCGCGGTGCGCGCCGCGGGCCACGCCGACATGCTCACCACGATCTCGGCGCCGTCGAGGGCGAGCATGCGCGCAGCCTCGGGGAACGCCTTGTCGTAGCAGATCTGCATGCCCACGCGCCCGACGGGGGTGTCGAAGGCGCGATAGGTGTCACCGGCCGAGTACGACATGTTCTCGCCCAGCGGCTGGTGCACCTTGCGGTACGAGCCGTAGATGTTCTCGCCGTCCAGGCACACGGCGGCGTTGTACCGCGTCTCACCGTCGTCGGCCAGCTCGCAGAAGCCGATCGTCACGACCATGTCGCCGACGAGCTCCTGCACGCGGGCGATCTCGGGGCCGTCGAGCCGGATGGCCGGCGGCATCGAGCGCTTCGTGGTCTTGACGGTGTCGCCGTGGTTGCCGAGGGAGGAGAGGTACCCGCCGATGGCGGCCTCGGGGAACGCGAGGAACGACACCCCCGCGGCGCGCGCCTCGGTCACCAGGTCGGCGATGAGCGCGTAGTTCTGCTCCAGGTCTCGGGTGAAGTTCGCCGAGACGGAAGCCACTTTCATGGTCATGCCGGGCCTCAGAGGTTGTAGGTGGAGTTGATGATCGCGCCCTTGCGCGCGTAGTAGATGAGCGCGTCCTGCACGTCGAGCGGGTGCGCGGGGATGACACCCTCGATGAGGTCCTCTTCGCGGATGCCGTGCAGGGCCAGGCCGAAGCGGCAGCAGTAGACCGTGCCGCCCTCCTTGATGAACGTCTCGAGCGAGTTGTTCATGTTCAGCTCGCCGGGGAAGCCCGCGTCGCCCGTGGTGGGGAAGCCGCGGTTGGCGGTGGCGGCCAGCGTTCCCGGACCGTAGAGGTAGATGGCCGACTCGAAGCCCTTGCGCAGGGCCCGGGTCGCCTGGAGGATCGCGACGAAGCTCACCGAGGACTCGTGCGGGATGCCGTGGATGAGCGTGAAGTACGACTCGCCGTTCTCGGCCTGGAAGTCGGGGAAGAGCTTGGTGGAGCCGTAGATGTTGCTGCCCTTGGGGAGCGAGGGGTGCGGAACCTCGCCGAGGGACTTGGCGATGTTCTCGGCGATCTGAGCGTCGATGTCGGTGGTCATGATGGTGTCCTTCGCGTCGGTGGAGCCGGGGATGGAGCGTTTGTCTGATACCAGGCTCGTCGGTTCGTGTTTCGGATTGGTTTCGGCCGGAAAGAGGTTGCGTTACGCCTGGCCGAGGCCCGTGGCATCCGTGTCGAGCGCACGGGTCTCGACGCCGTCGGGCCACCGCAGCACGACGCCGGGCTCGGCGCTGAGTTCGCCGATCGTCGCCGAGTGCGCGAGCGGCGAGGGGATCTCGGGCGCATCGGCAGTGAGCATGCCGTACCCCGGGAAGCAGGTGAGCCAGTCGCCGAAGGCGACGTCGGGCGGTGCGGGGATGTCGGCCACGTCGATGCGCGCGCCGGTGCCCGACGCCTCGGCGAGCATCGCCGTCGTCCCGACGATGCCGGCCATGCTGACGTCTTTCGCCGCGGCCGGTCGGTGCGCGGCGAGGAGCCCCGCCAGGTGCCGCAGCTCCTCGCCCGTCCGGGTGGAGGTCGAGTCCCACTGGCGTCCCTCGAAGCCGCGGCGCCAGCGGCCGTGCAGGTCGACGGTGAGTCCCAGCCGGTGCCCGGCTCGCCCGCCCCCGCCGGGGATCGGCGCGGTCGTGCGCCCCAGCGCGGTCACAGCCAGCGACGACGCCCCCCGCAGCTGCGTGTGCCCGCCGAGGATCGGCACATCCCACGCGACCGCGGCGCTGCGCAGCCCCGAGACGATGCGGCGCACCGCCGACGGGGTGGCGGCCGACACGGCATCCATCAGTCCCACCGCCCGCGCACCCATCGCCGACAGGTCGTTGACGTTGACCAGCACCCCGCACCACCCCGCCCACTCGGGGTCTTTGTCGATGAGGGCGGGAAGGATCGCGTCGGTGGCGACCACGACGTCGGTGCCCGACACGAGCGCCCCGTCGTCTCCGACCCAGCCGTCGCCGCCGAGGGAATCGGGATGGTCGTCGCGGATGCCGGCGAGCACGTCGCCGAGGGGCAGCTTCATCGCCCCGACGAGGTCGGCGATGCGGTCGATGGGCCAGCGCATCCGCACGTGGGGGGTACCGCCGATCGAGGTCTCGCCCCAACGCACCCACCCGAGGTGACGGAAGAGGGGCTCGTTGCGTTCCTGCACGGTGGCGTCGAAACGCAGCACGCCCCGGCTCACCGCCTCACGACACGCTTCGCGAACGAGAGCGGAACCGATCCCGCCCGCGTGGCGAGCGCCGCGGCGCACGACGAGACGCCCACCCGTCCACCAGCCGATGTCGCGCGCGGTGGCGGGGGCGAGCCGCACCCCGCCGAGGACGTCGCCCGCGGCGGTGGCCGCGACCAGCACCACGGTGCGCGGGTCGTCGTCGATGTCGTCGTGATCCGACCCGGCGAACAGTCCCTGCTCGTCGACGAACACGTCGCGCCGGATCGCGCGGTAGGCGGCGAGGTCGGCGGCATCGGCCACCCGGATCACCCACGCGGGCGCCTCCTGCGCACGGGGTGCGCCGGTCAGCACCGGCACGTCGAACATCACGCGCCCGCCGTCTTGAGGATGCTGCACGCACCGCACGCGGCACACCCGGCCTTCTGATCCTCGCCGCGCATGCCGGCCGCGTGCAGCAGCTGCGCGACCCGTGAGGTGATGTCGTCGACGACCGCGCGGTGCGGGGCCGGCACCTTGTCGACGTCGGTGGCGAGCGTGCCCTTGAGCGGGCGGAACGGCACGACGAAGGGGTAGACGCCCATCTCGATCAGCTCGCGCGCCCCCTCGACCGCCTCGTCGGGGTCTTCGCCCATGCCGACGATGAGGTAGGTCGACACCTGGTTCCACCCGAACACCCGCACGGCCTCGCGCCACGCGGCGCGGTACTCGTCCATGCTCACGCGGGACTTCCCCGGCATCCATCGGCGGCGCACGTCGTCGTCCATCGACTCGACATGGATGCCGATGGATCGGGCACCCGCGTCGTACAGGTCGGTGATCGCCTGCAGGTCGGCGGGCGGCTCGCACTGCACCTGGATCTCGAGCTGCGGGACGGCGGCCTTGACCGCCCGCACGCAGCGCGCGAGGTGCTTGGCGCCGCGGTCCCATCCGTTCGAGGTGCCGGTGGTCATGACCATGTGCGTCACGCCGTCGAGCCGTACGGCCGCCTCGGCGACCTCGGCGAGCATCGCGGGGGTCTTCACCGCGATCGTCGTGCCCGCATCGAGCGAGGCCTCGATGGCGCAGAAGCGGCAGCGCTCGCTCTCGTCGTAGCGGACGCAGGTCTGCACGACGGTGGTGGCGAGCACGTTCTTGCCGTGGAGCTTGGCGATCTTGTCGTAGGCCACGCCCTCGTCGGTCTGCAGGTCGTAGAACTTCGGCCGGACGACCGGGGCGACGTCGAAGCCGAGATCGGCACCGTCGCGGGTCAGGCGCCCAGACGCGGTGATGACGTACGGACTGTTCGGATTGAGGGGGATGGCCGCGCCCTCGCCGTCGACGACGAAGTGGCCGTCGTCGCTCGGGCCGGCTCCGCCGGTGCGGCGGACGGGGGCGTCGCTGCGGACGCCGAGCAGGGCTAGGCTGACACGCGTCGAGACGCGATCACGATCGGCGGGTGCGAGCGCTGAAGCGTTGTCCATTCCCCCAGTAGAACGATGGCGTGTTTCGAGACGACGTCCAGCGGATAGCGGTTCTGTTTCCGCATCCTGAGTGTTCGCGCTTTCCGTTCAGCCCGGGCGGGGGCCGGAACCCGCGATGACGGACCGTGACGCCGCGACCCCCTCCCGGTCGGCGACGCCGTTAGCGTGACGAGGGTGACCCGGCCGCTGCGCTCCCTCGGATTCCTCACCATCGGCCTCTTCGACCGCGAGAACCCGCGGGCCGGGCACGAGACGACCCTCTCGATCATCGAGCGCGGCGAGCGCCTCGGCTTCGACAGCGCGTGGCTGCGCGACCGGCACCTGCAGTACGGCATCTCGTCGCCGGTCGCGGTGCTCGCGGCGGCATCCCAGCGCACGAGCCGCATCCGCCTGGGCACCGCGGTGATCCCGCTGGGGTGGGAGAACCCGCTGCGCCTGGCGGAAGACCTCGCGACGGTCGATGTGCTCACCGGCGGGCGGCTGGAGCCCGGCTTCTCGGTCGGGGCTCCGCGACGCTACGACGAGATCGCCCCCGCGCTGTACCCCGACACCGCCGACCAGGAGGACTTCGGCTACGAGCGCCTCGCGCGCCTGCGCCGCTTCCTCGCGGGTGAGCGGGTCAGTCCGTTCTCGGGCACCGAGGGCATCGAGGAGTACTCGGAGCGCGTCGAGCCCCACGCCGCGGGTCTCGCCGGTCGCCTCTGGTACGGCGCCGGGAGCCCGGCATCCACCACCTGGGCCGCCGAGAACGGTTTCCATCTGCTGACCAGCAGCGTCATCCAGTCGGTGCACTCGACCGACTTCGACGTCGAGCAGGACGCGCAGATCCGCCTGTACCGTGAGACGCACCCCGATGGCGAGAACGCCCGGGTGTCGCAGGGTCTCGTCGTCGTACCGACCGACTCAGCGACGCCCGCGCAGCGCCGACGCTATGAGGCGTACGCGGAGTCACGGCGGGGGCGCGTCGGCATCCCTCAGGGTCCGCGGGGGCTGCTGTTCGCCGAGGATCTCGTCGGCACGTCGGAGCAGATCGCGGAGCGGCTGCTGTCGTCGCGGTCGTTCCCGCAGGTCGACGAGGTGGCGTTCGCGCTGCCTTTCGCCTTCGAGCCCGACGACTACGCGCAGATCCTGGAGGACATCGCCGGGCGGTTGGGGCCGCTGCTCGGGTGGGCGCCGTCCCCTCGTTGACACCCGGATCCAGGATGCCGTGACCCGCCGCGGCATCCCGCGCACAACCTCCGCGATGCGCACAACCTCCGCCCCCACACCCGCAAATCACGCGAAGTTGCGCACATCACGGAGCGAGCGCACCCGCGGCGCCGAACCCGCGCCCCGCACGACCAGCGCACCCGCGGCGCCGCAGAACCCGCGCCACCCGCCACCCCCTCAGCGCTGCCGCGCCACCGCCCGGGCCAGCCGTGCCGCGGCCTCGCGCAGCAACGACTCGTCGGTGTCGCCGTAGGCGAGGCGCAGGTGCCGGTCGGCATCCGTCCCGGGGCCCGAGGGGAAGAACGATCCGCGCTGGTACTCCACGCCCTCGGCGCTTGCGTCGGCGGCGAGGCGGTCGGCATCCAGGGAGTCGTCGGTCAGACGCGGCCACAGGAACAGCCCGCCGTCGGGCACCGTGACGTCGAAGAAGCCGGATGCCGTGAGCGCCTCGGCCAGAGCGTGCGCCCGCGACCGGTACAGCTCCCGCGCCGCCCCCAAGACGCGCGGGAACAGTCCGGCGTCGCTCGTCAGCAGCTCGGCGACCACCGCCTGCACGAGAGTCGACGAGTGCGAATCCTGGCGGCTGCGCAGGGCCACGGCATCCGGAATCAGGCGCTCGGGCAGCACGACCCAGCCCAGGCGCAGACCCGGGCCGAGGGTCTTGGTGAAGGTGTTGACGTGGATGACGTGGTCGGAGTCGTGGAACGGCGCGAGCGACTCGGGCTCGCCGTGGAAGCGCAGCTCGCGGTACGGGTCGTCGGCGAACACGACGAAGCCGTACTTCTCGGCGAGATCCACGAGTTCCCGACGCCGGGCTGTGGGCAGCGACGACTGCGAGGGGTTGTGGAACTCCGGCACCGTGTACACCGCGGCCGGGCGCGCGCCGGCGCGCAGCTCGGATGCCAGGGCGTCGACGTCGAGCCCGTCGGCGCCGACGCGGATGGGCAGCACGCGCGCGTCGGCGAGCTCGAGGCCGCGCAAGAACAGCGGGAACACCGGGTTGTCGACAGCGACGAGATCGCCACGCTCGAGCACCGTCTGCACCGCGATCGCGAGGCCGTGGAAGCCGCCGTTGGTCACGAGCACGCGCTCCACGGGCACGCCCTCGTGCGCGGCGATCCACTCGCGCAGGGCGGGGATGCCCTCGGTGCGCGAGTACTGCAGCGACGGCGCACCGGCCCGACCGAGCACCCGGGCGGTCGCCTCGGCGAGCTCGGCGCTCGGCAGCACGGAGGGGTCCGGGATGCCGCCCAGCAGCTCGATCGCATCGGCGCGGCGGTCGCGCAGGGTTTGGTCGCCGAACCCCTTCGGCGCCGTGAAAGCCTGCACGAGCGCAGGACGGGAGGGGGCGAGAACGCTCATCGGGGACTCCGGAGGTCGGGGGTGGGGATCGCGTCGACGAGGGCCCGCGTGTATTCCTCGCGCGGGTGCGAGAGCACGTCGGCCACGCGCCCGGCCTCGATAACCCGTCCGTCTTTGAGCACCGAGACCGTGTCGGCGATCTGCCGCACGAGCGCGAGATCGTGCGAGACGAAGAGGTAGGTCAGGCCGCGTTCGCGCTGCAGCCGGCGGAGTACGTCGAACACCCCCGCCTGCACCGTCACGTCGAGCGCCGAGGTGGGCTCGTCGAGCACGATGACGTCGGGTTCGAGCACCAGGGCGCGTGCGATCGCGACGCGCTGACGCTGACCGCCCGACAGCGCGTCGGGGCGACGGCGGGTGAGCTGCGACGACAGGCCCACGGCATCCAGGGCCGCGGCGACCTTCGCCGACCGCTCGGCCCGCGTGCCGACGCGGTAGCGGTCGAGGGGTTCACGGACGATGCGCCCGACGCTCCACGTGGGATCCAGCGAGGTGAAGGGGTTCTGGTACACGAGCTGGAGGTGGCGACGGATGCCGCGGAGCTCCGCCTCGGTGCGCCCGGTCGCGGGTTTGCCGTCGATGAGGATCTCGCCGGCGTCGGGGGTCTCCAGGCCCAGCAGCAGCCGTACCGTGGTGGTCTTGCCCGAGCCCGACTCCCCCACGAGGGCGTGGGTCGTGCCCGGCGGCACGCGGAACGACACCGCCGATACCGCCGCGCGCTCGGACCCGTCGACCACGAAGCTCTTGGAGACCTCCCGCACCTCGATGCGGGTCGCGGTGGTATCGATGGTCCACGCGTCGACCCCGCGCCCGTCGGCATGCCGGTAGCGGTCGGGGTTGAGCGCCGGGGCGTCGGCCTGCAGCTGCAGCGTGTAGGGCGAGGTCGGCGCCTGGAAAACCTCGCGCGTGCGCCCCGCCTCTTGCACCCGCCCATCCTTGAGCACGACGATCTCGTCGGTGCGCTCGGCGGCGATCGCGAGGTCGTGCGTGATGAGGAGCAGACCGATGCCGAGCTCGGCGCGCAGCTCTCCGAGCAGGTCGAGGATGCGCTTCTGGATGGTGACGTCGAGCGCGCTGGTGGGCTCGTCGGCGACGAGCAGCTCGGGCTTCGGCAGCACCGCGAGCCCGATGAGCACGCGCTGCAGCATGCCGCCGGAGAGCTGGTGCGGGTACGAGCCGTAGACCCGACCCGGGTCGGGCAGGCCGACGCGGGCGAAGACCTCGAGGATGGCTTCGCGCCGGGCGTCGGCATCCGTGATCCCCGCCAGCTCAGCCGCTTCGTGCGCCTGCGAACCGACGGTGCGCACGGGGTTGAGCGCGTGCGAGGGATCCTGCGGTACGAAGCCGATGCGCCGGCCGCGGAAGGGGCGGAACCGCGCCTCGCTCAGCCCGAGCAGCTCGTCGCCGCCGAACTCCACGCGCCCGCGCGCCCGTCCGGTGGCGCGCGGCAGCAGCCGCAGCACCGACCGCGCGATCGTCGACTTGCCCGAGCCCGACTCGCCGATGAGGGCGAGGCTGCCCCCGGCCGGGATCGAGAACGACACGTCGTGCACCACGGGGGTGCGGCCGTAGGCCACCGTGAGACCGTCGACGCGCAGGAGGGCGGTCGCGGGAGACGTGTCGGGGCGCAGGGGAAGAGTGAGGGTCATGACGTCCTCCGAAGCCACCGGCTGATGCGGTTGATCGACAGCACGGTCGCCACCGTGACGAGCGCCGGCCACACGACGAGCCACGGCGCGCGCGGGTAGTCCTTGCCGGCCGAGATGAGCAGACCCCAGTCGGATGCCGGGGGCGGATCGCCGTAGCCGAGGAAGGCGAGTCCCGCGATGACGAGGATCGACAGGCCGAACTGCAGCACGGCGAGCGGGATGAGCGAGCGCGAGGCATTGGGCAGGACGTGCCGGAACAGCACGTGCAGGCTCGATCCGCCCTGCAGCCGCGCCGCCTCGACGAACACCGACGAGCGCACCCGCAGCACCTCGGAGCGCATGACCCGCGCGAACACGGCGACGGCCGAGACGCCGGTGGCGATCGCGGCGTTGATGGTCTGGAAACCCAGGGAGCTGACGATGACGACCGCGAGCAGGAACGCCGGGATCGCCAGCAGCACGTCGACGAAGCGGGCGAGCACGGTGTCGGTCCACGACCCGAGGAACCCGGCGAGCAGGCCGATGAGCCCGCCGACGACGACGCCGATCGCGACGGCGACCAGGGCGCTCGTCACCGACGACTGCGCGCCGAAAACGATGCGCGCGAACAGGTCGCGGCCGAGGTGGTCGGTGCCGAGCAGGTGCGCGACGCTCGGCGGCTGCAGCTTGTCGGCCGGCACGCCCTGCGCGGGATTCTGCGACGTGAAAAGGGTCGGCGCGACCGAGAAGGCGAGCACCACGGCCACGACCGCGAACGACACGACGACACCGACCGGGACGGCGAGACGGATGCCACGGACCCGGGCGATCGCGGGGCGCGACGGCGAGACGAGCGCGGTCATACGATGCTCACCTCCTCGCGCAGCAGCGGCGCGGGCTCCGTCCGGGACGCGACCGCCGCGGTGCGCGAGCCGATGGACACGCGGGGGTCGAGCAGGGGGTAGGCGAGGTCGGCGAGCAGGTTCACGACGACGAACACGATGGCCGCGAGCGAGACGACCGCCTGCAGCACCGGGAGGTCCTGGCTGGCGACGGCCTGCTCGACGAGGGTGCCGATGCCGACGCGGCCGAAGATCGCCTCGGTGATGAGCGCGCCGCCGAGCAGTTCGCCGACGATGAGCGCGAGCACGGTCACGGTCGGCAGCGCCGAGGGCTTCACGAGGTGGCGTGCGAAGAGCGCCCCCTGGCGGAGGCCCCGCGAGCGGGCGACCGCGACGTACTCCTGCCGCGACTCGTGGTCGAGCGAGGCGATGAGCACTTCCGCGAGCTGCGCAGACACCGGGATGCCGAGTGCCACCGCCGCGAAGAACGTGCCCCAGGGGGTCTCGGTGTCGATCATGCTGAACAGCCCGAGACCGAACGCGAACACGTGGATGAGCAGCAGGCCGATGACGAAGTTGGGCACCGACAGGAAGAGCGAGGGCAGCGAGCGCACCACGCCCTGGCCGAAGCGTGCGGGAATGAATTGCGTGCCGTACGCGATCGCGACGGCGAGCACGATGGCCACCAGCAGAGCGACGGCCGCGAGGCTGAGGGTGGAGCCGAGCGCGTCGAGCACGAGGGTGCTCACCGGCAGGTTCGATCGCAGCGAGACGCCGAGGTCGCCGATGACGAAGCGTCCGAGCGAGGCCCCGAGCTGCACCCACCAGGGCTGGTCGAGGCCGTAGTAGGCCACGATGCGGGCGATGTCGTCTTCGGTGAAGCCCGCGTCGGGCGTGCGCAGGATGCTCGAGATCGGGTCGCCGGGCAAAATGCTGAGCACGAAGAACGTGAACAGATACGCCAGCAGCACGACGACGATCGCTTGACCGGTGCGCCGCAGCGCGAAGCCGCCGTAGGTGCGGAGCATGCTCTCTCCTCTCGTGTCGGTGAGCCGATGGGGGTGGATGCCATGGCATCCACCCCCATCGGGATCAGCCGTTCAGCCAGGCGTCCAGGTAGTACGCGTAGGCGAGGCCGTTGTACGTGACGCCGCTGACCTCGGGGGACTGCACGTAGACGCGCTGCACGATCTGCGTGAGCGGCACGAAGTAGCCCTGATCGAGCACGTAGCCCTGCAGCTCGTCGGCGACCTTCGCGCGGGCATCGCGGTCGGTGGCGGTGGCGATCCTGGTCGACAGGTCGTTCAGCGTGGCATCCGAGGTCCCCACCTTGAACCAGTCCTCGTCGCCCTTCTTCTGCGAGGTGAGCACGCCCGCGACGGTTCCGACGTCGACGAAGCTGCGCGTGATCTCGGTCGCCGGGATCGTGGCGTTGCCGATGACCTTCTGGCCGTACGTCGGCACGTCGTAGGTCTCGAGGTTCACGTCGAACCCGAGGCTGGTCAGCTGCTGGTCGACGAGCTCGTCGACCGACTGCGAGGCCTGCAGGTAGGGGTTGGGGTAGAGCGTGAACGACAGCTTCTGGCCGTTCTTCGTGCGGACGCCGTCGGACCCCTTCGCCCAGCCCGCCTCATCGAGCAGTGCCGCAGCCTTGTCGGGGTCGTAGGCGAAGTCGGCGCTGTGGTCGGTCGCCTCGGGCACCGTGCTCTGAATGAACGACTCCGCCGCGAACCAGTCGTCGGTGTAGACGGTCGAGAGGATCTCGTCACGGTCGATGCCGTGCTGCACCGCCTGGCGCACCTTAATGTCGTCGAAGGGCGCGACCGAGGTGTTCAGCGCGTAGCCGTTGACGAACCCGAGGTAGCGGGGGGTCTCGACGGTCAGCCCCTCCTGCTTGAGGGCCTCGAGGTCTTGCGGGCTGGCGTTGTACGCCACCTGCGCCTGGCCGGACTCGACCGAGGCGGTGCGCAGCGTCGGCTCGGCGACCTGCTTGTACGTGATCGTGTCGAGGTAGGCGGGGCCCTCGTGGCCGATGGCCTCCGGACCCCAGTCGTAGTCGTCGCGCTTCTTCAGCACGACGCTGTCGCCGTCGGCGACCTTCTCGACGACGAAGGGACCACTGCCGATGTCTTTCGTCAGGTCGGCCTGCTGGTCCGCGGGCAGGGCGAGAGTGGCCGGCGAGATGAGGATCGAGCCGTGATAGGCCAGGGTCGGGATGAAGCTCAGCGTCGGGGCTGCGAACGACACCTTCACCGTCGTGGCATCCACGGCCTCCGCCCCCACGTAGTTGGCCGAGGGGAACAGGCCGATGCGGTTGATGCCCTCGTCGGGGCGCCCCTTGGCCCAGATGTCGATGTTGGCGACGACCGCGGCGGCATCCAGAGGCGTGCCGTCGGAGAACGTCACGCCGTCCTTCAGGTGCAGCGTCAATTCGGTCTTGTCGGCGTTCTCGTCCCAGCTCTTCGCGATCCACGGGCTGAGGTTTCCCTCGGCGTCGACGTAGACGAGCTTGTCGGTGAGGTGGCCCCAGATGTGGCCCTGGTAGCTCGAGATGGAGCTGTTGTTCGGGATCCAGGTGGCACCGAGAGAGTCGATGAGGAACACCAGATCGCCGCCGGGCTTGGGGGTCGAGCTCTCGGCCGGGGCGGCGGAGGTTCCGGCACCGCACCCGCTGAGCAGGACGGCTCCGACGGTAAGGGCGGAGGCGACGCCGAGAAGGCGTCGGAGGCGAGCGGTCATGGGGGTCCTTGTGCGGTGAGGAGATCGGGTTACAGGGCTTTTCCGGGGTTGAACAGACCGGCTGGGTCGAGCGCGTTCTTGATCGCGAGCTGTGCGACGCGCACACGTTCGGCGAGCTCTTCGGCGGCGAGCTCGCGCTTGACCGTGCCGATGCCGTGCTCACCGCTGACGGTGCCGCCGACCGCGAGCGCCGCACGCACGAGGTCGTCTGCCGCGTCGTGCAGCACCCTGGGCACCGCAGAAGGATCGGCACCGGCCGGGATCGGCAGGGTGATGACGGGATGCAGGTTGCCGTCGCCGGCGTGGGAGACCGCGCTCACGGCGACGCCGTAGCGGGCCTCGATCTCGGGGAAACCGGCGAAGACCTCGGCGATGCGCGACTTGGGCACGGCGATGTCACCGGCGACGAACCAGGACCCCTCGCCGAGGCGACGGCCCGCCCGGCGCAGTTCCCACAGCAACTGGGCGTCCGCATCGCCCTCGGTCTCGACCCGCGCGCCAGCGGCCTCGAGGGCGATGGTCAGTTCGGCGGTCTGCTCGTCGATGCCGAAGCCGTCGAGCTCGATGAGCAGCAGCGACGCCCCGCGGGCACGCAGTCCGGAAGCGTTCGCCGCGTCGATGGCGTCGAGGGTGGGCTCGTCGAGGAACTCGATGACGCTCGGGCGCACGCGCGACGCGGTGATGGCGCCGATTCCGGCGGCTCCGGCCGCCGTGGAGTCGAAGAACGCCGTCACCGTACGACGGGCGACGGGCAGCGGTCGGATGCGCACGGTCGCGCGCACGACGATGCCGAGCACCCCCTCCGATCCCACGAACAGCGAGACGAGGTCGAGTCCGGTGACGCCCTTGATCGAGCGGTGGCCGATCGAGACGAGGCTGCCGTCGGCGAGCACGACGTCGAGGGCGAGCACCGACTCGCGTGTGACGCCGTACTTGGCGCAGCGCAGGCCCCCGGCGTTGGTGGCGATGTTGCCGCCGATCGTCGAGATGCGCCAGCTGGCGGGGTCGGGGGCGTAGAAGAGGCCGAGAGGGGCGAGGTGGTCGTTGAGGGCGGCGTTGAGCACGCCGGGCTCGACGACCGCGACCTCGTCGGCGGGCGAGACCTCGACGATGCGGTTCAGGCGCTCGGTCGTGATCACGAGCTGGTCGGCGTGAGCCGAGGCACCGCCGGAGAGGCCGGTGCCGGCACCCCGGGGGACGACGCTCACCCCGTGGCGGGCGGCGAGACGTACGAGCTGCTGCACCTGCTCCGCCGACGCGGGGAAAGCCACCGCGGGCCCGTCGAGCCCTGCGGCCCCGTGCCGGGGCGCGGTGGCGGCGTCGTACGCGAACGCGGTCGTCTCGGCGGACGGCGGGCGCACCTCGATACCCGGCGCCTCGGCGCGGACGTCGTCCAGCAGAGCGGACAGACCCGTCGACGGGGCGATCGCGGTGGGAGCGCTCATGGGCGGACCTCTCGGTGGGAAGCGGATACGGTGGGCTCCGGCCGAACATAGGCGGGACCGAAGGCGGGGTCACCTCCGACGACACGCTCTGTCGCGATGCGTCACCGTCCGTCACGACGCGTCGCGGGGCGTCACGAACAAGCGCGCGAAAGAGCGTCCCGCCGCGCTCGCGCCCCGCCCAGCTCTGTTGAGTGTCCAAGACACGCCGTAACCCCGAGCTGAGTTGCGGCGTGTCTTGGACACTCAACAAAGCGGGGAGCGCGGCGTAACAATGACGTCTCGCGGCGCTGCGTTACGCCCGTGATTGTGTACCTGCGACCGCGGCGGCACAGTGGGCGTCTCGGCGGGATCGGCCCGCCGCGAAGGGATCCCCCGATGCCCGACCGCATCCACCTCGCCGTCGCCCTCGACGGTGCCGGCTGGCATCCGGCCGCCTGGCGCGAGCCGTCGGCCCGGCCCAGCGAGCTCACGTCGGCGCGGTACTGGCGCGATCTCGCCGCGATCGCCGACAGCGGCGGCATCCTCTTCGCCACGATCGAAGACGCCCTCTCGCTCGGCGGGCGCTCGTTCGAGCCGGATGCCGAGACCCGGCGCGACCGCGCCCGGGGGCGCCTCGACGCGGTGCTGGTGGCGTCGTTCCTGGCTCCGGCCACGCGCCGCCTGGGCCTCGTGCCGACCGTGACCACCGCGCACCCCGAGCCCTTCCACCTCGCCACGGGCCTGCAGACCCTCGACCACGTCAGCCGCGGCCGTGCCGGGGTGCGGATCGTCGCCGGATCGACGCCGCAGGAGCGCGCGAACTTCGGCCGCCGCGCCGACGGCCCCACCGTGCGCCCCGCGTCGGGACGGATCGAGGACGACCCTGCGATCGTCGCCGCCTTCCGTGAGGCGGGTGAGGTCGCCGACGTCATCCGCCGCCTCGCCGACTCGTGGGAGGACGACGCGATCGTCCGCGACCTCGAGACGGGGAAGTTCCTCGACCGCGACCGCGTGCACAACGTCGAGTTCGCGGGCGAGTTCTTCTCGATCACGGGCGCCTCGATCGTGCCGCGCTCCCCGCAGGGCACGCCGCTCATCACCGCGCTCGCCCACCAGACGGTGCCGTACCGCCTCGCGGCCGAGCACGCCGACCTCGTGTACGTCACCCCCTCCGACGCGGCGGCGGTCGCCGGCATCCTGAGCGAGATCGCGGATGCCGCGGACGCGGTGCGCGCGCTCGACGAGCCGCTGCGCGTGTTCGCCGATCTGCTCGTGCTCGTCGAAGAGACCCCGGCCGCGGCCGCCTCGGCCTGGGAGCGCCTGCAGGAGCGCGCGACGCTCGCGACCGACGCCCGCGTGGTGGTGGGCACCCCCGACGACGTCGTCGACGAGCTGCGTGCGTTGGCAGACGCCGGCGTCGACGGGGTGCGCCTGCGGCCCGCGCGCCTTCCGGCCGACCTCGAGGCCATCGCCGACCGGGTCGTGCCGCGTGCGGCGGCCGCCGGCATCCTGCTCCCCGACGACGGGGCGCCGACGCTACGCGAACGCGTCGGACTGCCCCGCCTCGCCAGTCGATACGCCCGTCAGGAGGTCGGCGCATGACCCGCCGCCAGATCCACCTCGCCGCGCACTTCCCGGGCGTGAACAACACCACGGTCTGGACCGACCCGACCGCGGGCAGCCAGATCGACTTCGCGTCGTTCGAGTACTTCGCCCGCACCGCCGAGCGCGGCTTCTTCGACTACCTCTTCCTCGCCGAGGGGCTGCGTCTGCGCGAGCACCGCGGGCAGCTGCACGACCTCGACGTCGCCGGCCGCCCGAACACGCTCGCGATCCTCACCGCCCTGGCCGCGGTGACCGAGCACATCGGCCTCGTCGGCACGCTCAACACGACCTTCAACGAGCCCTACGAGCTCGCCCGTCAGCTCGGCACCCTCGACCTCCTGTCGAACGGGCGCGCCGGGTGGAATGCCGTGACCAGCTCCGACGCCTTCCACGGCGCGAACTTCCGCCGCGGCGGCTACCTCGACCACGCCGACCGGTACGTCCGGGCGGCGGAGTTCGCGGCGCTGTCGAAGGCCCTGTGGTCGTCGTGGCGCGACGACGCGATCGTGGCGGATGCCGACACCGGCGAGTTCCTGCGGGAGGACGCCGTCGCGCGGGTGCGGCACGAATCGCGCCTGTTCGACGTCGACGCGGTCTTCGACGTTCCGCGGTCGCCGCAGGGCCGCCCCGTGATCGTGCAGGCCGGGGACTCCCCCGACGGCCGCGACTTCGCCACCGAGCACGCCGACGTCGTCTTCTCGATGCACACGGCGTTCGACGATGCGCAGCAGTTCTACCGCGACGTGAAGGGGCGTCTGGCGGCGAACGGCCGCGACGAGGACTCGCTGAAGATCCTGCCCGCGGCCACCTTCGTGCTCGGCGACACCGCCGACGAGGCCCGCGAGCGCTCGCGCGAGATCGCCCTGCAGCAGGTGCGGCCGCAGACGGCGATCACCTACCTCGAGCAGATCTGGAACCGCGACCTCAGCGGGTACGACGCCGACGGTCCGCTCCCCGACATCGAGCCCGACACCGGCGTCGAGACCGCGCAGGGCTTCGCCGGCCGCCACGCGGCGATCCGGGCCCGCGTCGGCCAGCTGCGCGAGCAGGCGGTCGCCGAGAACCTCAGCATCCGCGAGCTCGTCATCCGCTTGACCGCGAAGCACACCTTCGTCGGGACACCGGAGCACGTGGCATCCGAGATCGACCGCTACGTGCAGGAGCGCGCGACCGACGGCTTCACCGTCGTCGGGCACGTCACCCCGCACGGCATCGACGAGTTCGCCGACCGGGTGGTGCCCCTGCTGCAGGAGCGCGGGTCGTACCGGCGCTCGTACGACGACGGCGCGACGCTGCACGACCTGTTGGGGCTGCCGCCCGTCTCCGATCCGGTGCCCGTGCCGTGACCGACCTCGTGATCGTCGGCGCGGGTCCGCGCGCGGTGATGCTCGTCGAGCGTCTGCTCGCGCGCCGCACCCGCGCGGCCAGTCCCCCGCTGCACATCACGCTCGTCGACCCCTACCCGCCCGGCGCGGGACGCATCTGGCGGCGCGCCCAGTCGCCGCTGCTGAAGCTCAACTCGATGGCGCGCGACGTCACCGTCTTCACTGACGAGACCTCGACCATCTCGGGCCCCGTGCGCTCGGGCCCGTCGCTCATCGAGTGGGCCGAGCGGGTGCGCGACGGCCGCATCCCCGACGCCGAGATCGATGATCCCGACCTGGATGCCGAGCTCCGCGCGCTCCGCGGTGACAGCTTCCCCACCCGGCGGCTGCAGAGCGCGTACCTCGACTGGTTCTGGCGGCGGACCGTCGCGATCGCCCCGCCGGGCGTCGAGGTGCAGTATCGGCCGGGCACCGTGCAGTGGGTGGACGACACGGTCGAGGGATACGAAGTAGCTCTGGACGACGGCATCCGTCTGCCCGCCGACATCGTCGTCTACGCGCTCGGGCACAACGGGCGCGAGCCGGTCGGTGAAACGGTCGAGCTGATCGACGCCGCCGCGCGGGCGGGCCTGACGTACGTACCGCCGGCGTTCACCGCCGACGCCGACCTCTCCGTTCTCGCGCCCGGCGACGACGTGATCGTGCGCGGCATGGGGTTGGCGGCGGTGGATGCCATCGTGCTGCTGGCCGAGGGACGCGGCGGCCGCTTCTCACCGGCACCGGACGGGACGCTGCGCTACGAGCCCTCCGGTCTCGAACCGCGGCTGCACCTCGGCTCGCGTCGCGGGGTGCCGTATCGCTCGAAGGTGTCGTCGGAGCTACGCGGCGACCCACCCGTCCGCGAGGTGCTGACGGCGGCCGCGATCGCCACGTTGCTCTCGCGCCCCGGCCCGGTCGATTTCCTCGTCGACGTGTGGCCGCTCATCGCCCGGGAGCTCGTGTGGGGCCACTACCGCGAGCTGTTCACCGGGCACCCCGAGCGCGTGCTCGTGCCCTGGGGCCAGTTCCGCGAGACCCTGCGCGAAGTCGACGGCGACACCGACGCACTGCGCCGCGCGGTCGCCGAGGTCGTCCCCGATCCGCTCGACCGGTTCGACGTGCCGGCGCTCGACCTGCCCCTCGCCGGGCAGACCTTCGAGGATTCCCGCGCCGCGCACGACCGCGTGCGCCGCCACATCGTCGAAGACCTGCACCTGCGTACCGCGCCGGAGCGCAGCACGTCGCAGGCACTGTTCCTGACGACCCTGATGTCGTTCCTGGCGCTGGCCGACATCCCCACCGACCGCTGGAGCGCCCGCTCCCGCGCGGTCGACCTCCCCGTGACCTGGCACACCTTCTTCAGCTACGTCGCCTCCGGCCCGCCCGCGCACCGGCTCGAGGAGCTCCTCGCCCTCGCCGACGCCGGGATCGTGCGGTTCCTCGGACCCGACGTGTCGGTGCGGGTCTCGGACGACGGGTTCGTGGCATCCTCTCCGCGGGTCGGCGGCGAGGTCATCGCGCGGGCGCTGGTCGACGCGTGGCTGCCCGGCAGCGGCGCCGCCGCGAGCGACAACCCGGCGCTGCGCGAGCTCGCCACCCGTCACGGCCGCGAGGTGTACGTGAGCGACGAGAGCTTCACCGGCTCGCTCGGGCGCATCGACGTCGACCCCGACGGTCGCGTGATCGCGCGGGACGGCACCCCGCACGCGAACCTGTTCGCAATCGGCCCGTTCACGTCGTCGACCGAGGCGGGTGCCTTCACCCGCCCGCGCTCCGACTCCCTGTCGCTGCGCCAGACCGACCGCGTCGCCGAGGCGGTGTCGGCCGCCGTCGCTACCGCCGCGCAGGCCCGCGCGTTCTCCGGCTGAGCGCCGACGCGCGGCCCGGCGGCGCGACGGAGTTGCGGCCGTCGGGCGGCCGAGCGGCGCACAACGCGGGCCGAACTCCTGAGAAACGCCGCGAACCGGCCCGGAGCCGTCCGAATCGACGCGTCTCGGACGATTTCTCAGGAGTTCGGCCCGGCCCGGCCGAGGCCCACTAGGCCCGCGACCGCTCCAGCACCTCGGCCAGGTGCCCGACGAGGGAGCGGGATGCCGTAGCCCCGACGCCGAAGAACGTCTCGTCCACGTCCTCGACGGCGCGGTTCGCCTCGCGGGCCCGCTCACGCCCTGCCGCAGTGGCGCGCACGCGCACGGCGCGGCGGTCGTTGGCATCCTGACGCCGTTCGACGAGGTCGCGCTCGGCCAGGACGCGGATCACCTGCGACACCATCATCGGGTCGGCGCCCGCGCGCTGGCTCAGCATCGCCTGCGTCATGCCCTCGTCAGTGTCGTCGTCCGTGAGCACCGCCAGCAGCACGAACTGCACGTGCGTGAGATCGTGTGGAGTGAGCGCCCGCCGGATGGCGGCCTGCCACCGGTTCGTGACCTGCCACAGCAGAAAGCCGGGACTGACGTCGCCGGACGGGAAGCGGCTGTCGAGCGGAGTCGTCATCCCTCGATCATCGCGCGTGCGATGACGTCGGCGTCGGTATCGGTGATCTCGACCAGCCCGCGTCGCAACTCGTACCGGAGGCGACCCCGATCCACGACGTCATGACGTTTCCACGAGGGCGACGAGTCGGTCCAGGTCTTCCGGCACCGAGGTCGCGAACCCCGAGAACGCGGTGCGTGCCCACAGCCACGACAGCGGCCCCTCGAGCGTCACCTCTGCCGTCACCCACGACCCGGTCCCGACCGGCTCGACGGTGTGCCGGAAGGTCAGTCGGGTTCCCGGCATCCGCGTGACATCCGTGTAGACGCGGTCGGTCTCGACCTCGGCGACGACGAAGGACACGCGGGGTCCGCCCTTCGGCTTCAGGATGCCGCGGGCCCCCTGCCGCACCGGACCGTCGAGGCGCACCCACTCGGTGTCGGGAGACCACTCGCTCCAGGAGTCGTGGTCGATCCATCGGGCGTAGAACGCCGAGCAAGGGGCGAAGGACGTGCGGGTGGCGGAAGCAAGGGAGCGCATGCATTTAGTATGCGCGCATACTTTATGAATCCGCAACGCCCATCGCCCCGAGGCGCACCCGAGTGTCCACGCCGAAGCGGACGCCCGATACGGAGACGGCGCGCGTCCGGGCGGCACCGACGACACCTCCCGTCGGGCGGGTCAGCGCAGGCGCCGCGCCACCTCCGCCATGGCCTCGGCGAACGCCTCCTCGCCGCCCTCGCGGCCACCCGACAGGTTCACGCCGACCACGCCGGGCAGCGCGAGCATCTCCTCGGCGAGCGCGACCGTCAGCGCGATGCCCTCGGCCCGCGGGTCCGCAGCGCCCCGGACGCGGGCCAGGAACCCGTGCGGGAGCACCAGGGTCGTGAACGACTCCAGCAGGTCGGCGGAGGCGGCATCCACCACCACCGGCACGCAGGGGATGTACCGCACGTCGGCGGCGACCTCGTCGATGAACCGCCGCACCGCCGCCGCGCCCCCGGCGTGGTTCACGAAGCACACGTCGGCCCCGGCGTCCACCTTCTCGCGCAGCCGCGCCGCGCGCCGCTCGACGGGGGGCGCGGCCGGCGATGCGGCGACCGACACGACGTGCCCGACCGCGCGGGCGAGTGCTGCGGCCTCGGTCGAGTCGAGGTCGAACACGGGCGCGGCGTCGGGCCGGTGCCCGGTGCGGGTGTGGTCGCCGGTCACGCAGTGCACCCCCGCGACGCCTTCCACGGCCAGCGCCGCCAGCTCGCCCTCGATCGCGACCCGGTTGCGGTCGCGCATGTTCAGTCCCGTCCACACCCGCAGCCCCCGCTCGTGCAGCAAGCGGGCACGGTACGCCGGCGGGAACTGCACGCGCGCGCTTCCCGCGTCGCCCGCGAGCACGGCATCCACGTTCCCGGCGAGCGCCGCGGCGCACGCGTCGAGGGATGCCACGCTCAGCGCCCGCGCGGGCAGGTCGGCCACGATCCAGGGACGCGTGCCGAGGGCGGCCAGGGTGTCGGCGGCCGCAGCCGTCCGCGCACCCGTAGCGGGACGAGCGACGCGGTCCACCCCCGTCCAAGGCACGGTGGGCCGATCCACGAAGAGGCAGCGGTGCTGTGCGTCGATCTCGCACGAACCGTCGAACCCGACCCCGCCGCACGGGCCGTACTCCATGCGTTTGGGGCATGCGTCGATGAGCGGCAGCGAGATCATGCGGGGAGTGTACGAAGTGCGTGTTTCGCCGAATGTTCGTCTCGGCAACATCGCCGAAACGCGGATTCTCTACGCTCGGCCCTACCCGCAGCGCTCCCCGGAGGTGGCCATGATCACGGCCGGCACCACATTCGGTTCCGATGTCGACGACACCGATTCGCTCGTCGATGACCCCCTCGCCCTGATGGTGCGGTGGCTGCCGACCCCCGACAGCGAGCTGCGGCCCCTCGCCGCCCTCTCGACGATCGGCCTCGACGGCCTTCCGTCGGTACGCCACGTGCTGGTGAGCGAACGGGATGCCGCGGGCCTGACGTTCCACACCGATTCCGCCAGCACGAAGGTCGCCGAACTCGCCGCCAACCCGGTCGCCGCCGTCGCCGTCGCGTGGCCCGAGATCGGCCGGCAGCTGGTGGTGCGCGGAGTCGTGCAGCGCGTCAACGCCGACGAGGCGGCTCGGGTGTACGCGGAGCGCTCGCGCTACCTGCAGCTGCTGGCGTGGATGAACACGCGCGAGAACGCCCAGCTGCCCGCCGCCGCCCGGCAGCGCCTGTGGGCCGACTTCGACGACACCCATCCCGAGCTGACCCCGCCGGCCCGCTGGGTCGGCTTCCGTCTGCGCCCGGTGACGCTGACGTTTTGGCGCGGTGACCCGATCGGACAGAGCACGCGACAGCACTACACCCTCGTCGACGGACGCTGGGCGGGCGAGATCCTGGCGGGCTGACGTGGACATCACGACCGTCACCTCGTACCGCGCCGCGCGAGAGCGCGCCGACCTCACCCTGGCCCCGGGCGAGGTGGTCATCGCCGGCGGCACCTGGCTGATGAGCGAGCCGCAGCCCGACACGACAGGCTTCGTCGACCTCACCACGCTCGGCTGGCCCGACCTCGAGATCACCGACGCGGGTCTGCGCATCGGGGCGACGTGCACCATCGCGCGCCTGCTGGAGTGGGCCGAGAACGAGGCTCCCGCCGCGTGGACCTCGCTCGCGCTGGCCCGCCCCGCCGCGAACGCGCTGCTGGCGTCGTTCAAGATCTGGAACACCGCCACCGTGGGCGGCAACGTCTGCCGGGCCTTCGCCGCGGGCGCCATGATCTCGTTGCTGTCGACCCTGGATGCCACGGCCCTGATCTGGACGCCCGACGGCGGCGAGCGCCGAATGGCCGTGGCCGACCTGGTCATCGACAATGCCGCGACCTCGCTGACTCCCGGCGAGGTGCTGCGCGCGCTCGACGTGCCCGCGCACGCCCTGGGCGCGCGCGTCGGGCTGCAGAAGATCGCCCTGGCCGAGCTCGGACGATCGGGCGCCGTGGTGAGCGCGCGTGTCGACACCGACGGCTCGGCCGTGTTCGTCGTGACGGCGGCGGTGCGCCGGCCGCGCGTGCTGCGCTTCGCGCGTGTTCCGAGCGCCGGTGAGCTTCGTGACGCTGTGGCCGCCGCGACCGACTTCTACACCGACCCCCTCGGCACCGCCGACTGGCGACGCGGGGTGAGTGTGGTGCTCGCCGAGCGGGTACGCCAGGGGTTCCTCGCCGCAGAGCGGGAGGGCCTCGCGTGAAGTTCCACATCAACGGCTCCCCCGTCGACGCGGAGCCGCGACCCGGCCAGTGCGCGCGCACCCTGCTGCGCGAGACGGGGCACGTCGAGGTGAAGAAGGGGTGCGACGCGGGCGACTGCGGTGCGTGCTCGGTACTCATCGACGGCTCGCCGACCCACTCGTGCATCGTTCCCGCGGTGCGCCTGGAAGGCCGCTCGGTCACGACGGCCGCGGGGCTCGCCCCCGGCGACGCCCTGCACCCGGTGCAGGAGGCACTGGCCACCGGCTTCGGGTTCCAGTGCGGTTTCTGCACCCCGGGCATGAGCGTCACGGCATCCACGCTCACCGCCGACGACCTCCCCGACCTCGACCGCCGCATGAAGGGCAACCTCTGCCGGTGCACGGGCTACCGCCCGATCCGCGAGGCGATCCGCTCGGCCGTCCTGGGGCCGGTGCGCGAGACCGGTCCCGCGGCGCACACCTGCACCGACCACCCGGGCGCGGGCGGGTGCGGCGGCGGCGCAGCGGCATCCCGTGGCGACGGCCGCGTCGGCACCTCGGTCGCGCCCGAGGCAGCACGCCGCGTCGTGCAGGGCCGCGAGCCCTACACCTTCGACGATCCCGTCTCCGGCGGCCCGCCGCTGGTGCTGCGCGTCGTGACCTCGCCCCACGCGCACGCCCGCGTCGTCTCGATCGACACCGCCGCGGCCCTCGCGATCCCCGGCGTCGTGGCCGTGTTCACGCACGAAGACGTTCCCGACGTGCGTTACTCGACGGGGCGGCACGAGCACCGCACCGACGACCCCGACGACACGCGCATGCTCGACGACGTCGTGCGCTTCATCGGCCAGCGCGTGGTCGCGGTGGTCGGCGAGACAGCCGAGGCGGCGGATGCCGGGTGCCGAGCGATCACGATCGAATACGACGTGCTGCCCGCCGTCTTCGACCCCGAAGAGGCACGTCGGCCCGGAGCGCCGCTGCTGCACCCCGACCGCACGCCCGAGGAGCGGGTGATGGATGCCGGACGCAACGTCGTCGCGGGCTTTCACACCGGCCACGGCGGCGACATCGACGCGGCCCTCGCCGCCAGCGACGTCACCGTCTCGGGCGAGTGGCGGACGGCGCGCGTGACGCACGCGGCGCTCGAGACGCACGGAGCGATCGGCTGGCTCGACGACGAGGGACGCCTCGTGATCCGTTCGTCGACCCAGGTTCCCTTCCTCACCCGCGACGAGCTGGCCCACATCTTCGGCCGGGAGCGGGAGAGCATCCGCGTCTACGCCAACCGCGTCGGTGGGGGCTTCGGCGGCAAGCAGGAGATCTTCACCGAAGACCTCACCGCGCTGGCGGTGCTGAAGATCGGCCGCCCCGTGGCGTTCGAGTTCGCACGCACCGATCAGTTCGTGCGCGCGTCCCTCCGACATCCGATGCGCGTGCGCGTGACATTGGGGGCGGATGCCGGGGGCACGCTGACCGCGATGAAGCTCGACGTGCTGAGCGACACCGGGGCGTACGGCAACCACGCGATCGGTGTGCTGTTCCACTCGTGCGCGGAGTCGACGACGCTGTACCGCGTGCCGACGAAATGGATCGACGCCGAGGCGGTGTACACGAACAACCCGCCGTCGGGCGCGTTCCGCGGCTACGGTTTGGGCCAGGTGGTGTTCGCCGTCGAGTCCGCCCTGGACGTCCTCGCCGACAAGCTCGACATCGACCCGTTCGACCTGCGCCGCCGCAACGCGGTGAAAGAGGGCGATGCCCTGCACCCCGACGACGACGAGAAGTACGAGGAAGACCTGATCTGGGGCAGCTACGGCTTCGACCAGTGCCTCGATCTCGCGCAAGACGCCCTACGCCGCGGCAACGGCGTCCAGGCCCCCGCGGGCTGGGTCGTGGGCGAGGGCATGGCGGCCGCGATGATCGCGACGATGGCCCCGCGGGGCCACATCGCGCACACCACCGCCACCCTGCGCCGCGACGGCACCTACCTGTTGCGCGTCGGCACCGCCGAGTTCGGCAACGGCACCTCGACCGTGCACCGCCAGATCGCCGCGACCGTGCTCGACGCGACGCCCGAGCGTCTGGAGCTGTGGGCCGCCGACACCGACGCCGTGCGCCACGACACCGGCGCGTTCGCCTCGGCCGGCACCACCGTCGCGGGCAAGGCCCTGCACGCCGCGTGCACCGTGCTGCGGCGGCGGATGACGACCGTCGCCGCGGAGCTCGTGGGCGGCGATGCCGGGAGCGCCGAGCTCGTGGCATCCGGAGTCCGTGTGGGCGACGAGACCGTCACGTGGGAGCGGATCGTCGCGGCCTCGCCCGCCGACCACGTCGACGCCGAGGGGCTCACCGCCGACGGCGCCGAGTTCGGCGACGTGCGCTCGCTCGCCTTCAACGTGCACGCGGTGCGCGTGGCCGTCGACCCCGAGACGGGCACGGTGAAGGTGCTGCAATCGATCCAGGCCGCCGACGCCGGCGTGGTGATCAACCCCGCCCAGTGCCGCGGGCAGATCGAAGGCGGCGCGGCGCAGGCGCTCGGCGGTGCTCTGTACGAAGAGGTGTACCTCGAAGACGGCGTCGTGAAGAACCCGGTGTTCCGCACGTACCGGGTCCCGCAGTTCGCCGACGTCCCCGACACCGAGGTGTACTTCGCCGAGACCGACGACACGGTCGGTCCGTTCGGGGCGAAGTCCATGAGCGAATCGCCGTACAACCCCGTGGGCGCGGCGATCGGCAACGCGGTGTCCCGTGCCCTCGGGCGCCGCGGCTACGAGCTGCCGTTCTCGCGTGACCGCGTGTGGCGTCTGGCGGCGAGCGTCGAAAGCGGCACGCCCGCTACCGTGTGAGCCACGACCCCGCTCCGCGTCCATCGAAAGGCTGACGTGACCGCATTCCTGCCCCTGCCCGGGCCGCGCGCCGAGGGCGAGGGCCTCCGGGTACAGCACGGGCTGCTGCGGTACGTGCGCGAGGCCGCGGCATCCGGTTCGCCCCTTCCGGGCGAGCTCGACCTCACCGCACGGTTGGCGTGCACGCGTCAGCAGCTGCGGCGCGCGATGGCGGCGTTGGAGGCCCAGGGGATCGTGCGACGACGCCAGGGCTCGGTCACCACCGTCGATCCGATCGCCCTGCGCCTCAGCGTGCGATTGGAGGAGCAGTTCGAACACACCGAGCTGCTCGACCGGCTGGGCTACCGCTCCGAGGTCGAGACCCTCACGATCGGCCAGGTCGAGCTCGGGGCCGAGTCGGGGGCGGCGATGGAGCTGGCGCCGAGCTCTCCGGCGCTGGCCGTGCGCAAGCGCTGGCGGGCCGACGGCACGGTGGCGATGATCGCGGATGACGTGGTGCCGCTCGAGGGCGGCATGCCCGACGACCCCGAAGAGTCTGTGTTCAGCGTCGCCGCGCGCGTATGGGGAGAACCGGTCATCTGGGAGGTCGCCACTCCCGGGGTCTCGACTCTGGGGCCGGAACTGGCCGAGCTCTTCGAGCGGCCGACGGGCACGCCGGTCCTGACCCTGGAGGTGATCGGCATCGGCGCCAGCGGCCGGCGCCTGCTGCACAGTCTCGAGTACCACGATCCGACACTGGTGTCGTACTCGTTGGTGCGTACGGTGCGACCGCCGTGGGGCGGCGCGGCGCGGCCGCCGCGTGCCTAGGAGGGCCTCAGGCCCAGAACCCCTCGTGCGCCCGGGCGGCCTCGTCTTCCAGCAGGGGACCGACGACCTCGATGCGCCGCTGACCGCGGGCGAACACCTCGCGGCACGGCAGCGAGAAGGTCGGGTTCTCGGGGTGGTCGCCGGTCAACACGAGAAGGCGTTGCTCTGACAGGGCGTAGACCACGCGGTCGATTCCGCACCAGTACGCCGCGCCCGCGCACATGGCACAGGGCTCGGCGCTGGTGAACAGCGTGGTTCCCGCCATCGCGTCGGGTCCCAGCGCCCGGAAGGCTGCGGCGACGGCGCGCAGTTCGGCATGCTGTGTGGGGTCGCCGTCCGGGGGGAGCGAGTTGTTGCCGGCGGAGCTGACGACCTCGCCCGACGCGGTGGTCACGAGGGATCCGAACGGGTGCGCGCCAGCGGCGCGGGAGCGCTCCGCGACGTCGATGCTCTCACGCAGGAGGGCGAGGTCCGCGGGTGGGAGCGAGGGGCCGACATCGATCGTCAAGACGGTCTCCTTGTGAACAAGTGCTACGAAGAATTTGAGCACCGCGAGGGGTTCTCCCAGAATCATGCCTGAGCATTTCCCTGAAGTTACGGATTGCGAAAGGTCCTGCATCAGCTTGTCAACAAGTGACGTTTGATAGCTAACCTTCGAGGCGACCCGAACGAAAGATCTCCATGCTCACAGACCCCTCGCCCACGCGCATCGACGAGGCGACGATCCGCGCACTCCCCAAAGCGGAAGTCCACGTGCACCTGGAGGGGACCTTCGCGCTCGCGGACATCCTATTTCTCGCGAAAGAGAACGGCGAGTACCTGCCCGGCCCTGCCGCAACGCTCTTCGACATCACCACCCACGACGCCTTCGCCGCGCCCGCGGTCAGCACCGGCGGCGGGGCGGGTGCCGGAGCCGCCGGGCTGAGCGGGTTCCTCCGGTTCCTCGACTGGCAGTGCGGACTCGTCCGCACCCCGGCCCAGGCGGCCCGCGTGGCGTACGCCTTCGCCGCCCGGCAGAGCGCGTCGGGCGTGCGCTACTCCGACGTCATCGTCAACCCGACACACTGGAACGCCTGGCGGGGCCGCGAGATCGCCCTCATGCGCGCCCTCTCGGCCGGGTTCGACGAAGCCGAGCAAGACGGCCTGTGCGCCGTCGGCATCGCCTACTCGCTGCTGCGCAGCCAGTCCGCCGCCTCGGCGGTCGACGCGGTGGCCACCCTCGCCTCCGCCCGACCCGGCCATGTCGTGGCCATCTCGGTCGACGGTGACGAGAAGGTGACCGGACGCACCGGCGAGAAGTTCCACGAGGCGTTCCGGCTGGCCCGCGCGACGGGTTTCCGCCGCACCGTCCACGCGGGCGAGTCCAGCGGTCCCGACGGCGTGTGGGACGCGCTCGACCTGCTCTTCGCCGAGCGCATCGATCACGGCGTGCGTGCGGTCGAGGACCCGGCGCTGCTCGCGCGCCTCGCGGCGGACGGGATCAGCCTCGGCGTCTGCCCCCGCTCGAACCTGACCCTCGGCATCTACCGTTCGTGGGACGAGCATCCCCTGCCGCGACTCCTCGCCGCCGGGGTCGAGGTCACACTGAACACCGACGATCCCGCCCCCCTGGGGTCGTGCCTCGAGGCCGACTGGGCGGTGACGGCCGAACAGTTCGGCTTCGACGAGGCCACCATGATCGGCTTCGCCGCGCGTTCGATCGAGGCCTCGTTCGCCGACGACGACCGCAAGGCCGCGCTGCGGTCGGAGCTGGCGGCGGTCGTCGACGAGCGCTCGCGCACGGGGGCACTGTCGTCATGATCCGGTTGCGCCTGTCCCTCACCCTCGCCGCTGTCGGCGTGGTGCTGGCGGGCGCGTGCGGAGCGGCCGTCGCCACCGCCCAGGTGCGCGAACCCGCCACGATCCCCCTCGCTCCCGTGGTCGCGGCCTGGCCGACCGGCTTCGTGGCCGAGGGGATGAAGTCGGAACCCCTTTACACCGAGCACATCCGCATCGAACGCGACGGCGACGACCTGCGCCTGCGCATCGAGGTCGTCGGACAGGGTGACGAGCCGTTCGGAACGCAGGAGGGCGCGGTACACGTCGGTGCCGACGGAACCGTGGCCTGGTCGTCCGGCTGCCCGAAGGACCCCGCCACGTGCGCGGACGACACGCAGCTGCGAGGGTTCCTGACCACCGCCGCCCTCCTCGCTCTCGCACGCACCGACCGGCTGCCGCACGACGGCGTGGTGCGAGAGGTGCACGCAACGCCCGCCGTGTGCGTCGACGATGCTGCGCTCCACCCCGACGCGCCCCCGGCGGTCGTGCGCCTCGATCCCTGCTTCGATCTCGCCACCGGCGCCGTGCTCGCGCACTGGTCGCCCGACAGCGCCGCCTTCGTCGGTGCGACCCTCGCCCCCGGCTTCACCGTCGAATCCCGTCCCTGACCATTCCTGCACCCGACACCACCCGACCCGAAAGGCCGTCCATGCGTATCCGTCCTGCTCTCCTCGCCGTGCTCGCCGCCGGCGCCCTCACCCTCGCCGGATGCTCCGGCGGAGGCTCCGCCTCGTCGACCGCGTCCAGCGGAGGAGGCGATGACGTCATCCGCGTCGGCGCCCTCACGCCGGGCAACGCGAACGACGGCGCCTTCAACCAGGCTCTCGCCGACGCGCTGAAGAAGCTCCAGGACGAGGGTGAGATCACCTATCAGCTGCGCGAGGGCATGGCCGACCCTGCCACGAGCGAGCCGGTGGTCGCCGACTTCGCCAGCCAGGGCGTCGATCTCGTCATCGGCCACGGCATCGAGCTCGGGGATGCCATCTTCTCGGTCGCCAAGAACTTCCCCGACGTGCACTTCACCGCCTCGGGCGGCCCCGACATCCTCGACAAGTACACCGACAACGTCGAGACGTGGACCTACGACTCGGCCCAGGTCGGCTACCTCTCGGGCTACATCGCCGGTTCCACCGGTGCCACACCGATCGGCCGCGTCGAGAGCATGGAGCTCGACTTCGTCAAGGCCACCGACTCGTTCTTCCAGCAGGGCCTGACCGCCGCGAACCCCTCGGCCTCGCTGCTGCCCGTGGTCTACGCCGGCAGCTTCGACGACGCCGAGGCCGCCGCCTCCGCGACCACCGGCCTGATCAGCCAGGGCGCTCAGCTCGTGTACACGACCGGTGACGGAATCGCCGCCGGCGTGGGCGCCGCCGCCTCCACAGCGGGCAAACTGTCGGTCGGGGTCTCCCCCGCCGCCGGCTCCGAGGCGCTGAAGACCAACGTCTCGACCGTCGACATCGACATGTACCCGATCGTGAAGGGCTGGGTCGACGAGGTGAAGGCGAAGAAGTTCGGCGGCAAGAGCGTCACCTCCACGCTCGCCAACGGGGGGATCGTGTACCAGGACATCAACACGGTGGGCGGTGCGGTCCCGGCCGATGTGGCGACCAAGGTGAAGGACCTGGTGACGGGGATCTCCGACGGAAGCGTGACCGTTCCGTGACGAAGGCCCATGCGCGGACCGATCGGGCGCTCGTCGCCCGGTCGGTCTCGCGCCGTTTCGGCGCCGTCCAGGCGCTCGACGATGTCGACTTCGAGGTGCGCGCGGGCGCGGTGCACGCCCTGGTCGGCGAGAACGGCGCGGGCAAGTCCACCCTCGCGAAGATCCTCGCGGGCGTCGACAGACCGGATGCCGGGACCCTGACGCTCGGGGGCGAACCCTACGCGCCGCGCGATCGCGCCGACGGCCGCATCCGCGGCGTCGACCTCGTGCCGCAGCAGCTCAGCCTCGTCGGCGAGCTCACGCTCGTCGAGAACCTCCTCCTCGCGGGTCGCCGCCGCCTCCTGCGTCGCCGTGCGGCCCGCGCGAGTCTCGTCGCCACCCTGGAGCGTGCGGGGGTGAGCGTCGACCTCGACGTTCCCACCGCACGTCTCAGCCAGGCGCACCGGCAGCTCGGCGAGATCGTGGTCGCTCTGGCCGAGGGGGCGACGACCCTGATCCTCGACGAGCCGACGGCCAGCCTCGGCCCCGTCGAGGTCGGCGGACTGTTCGATCATCTGCGGGCCCTGTGCGACCTCGGTACGGCCGTGGTCCTCATCACGCACCGTCTCGACGAGGTGCGGGCGGTCGCCGACGACGTGACGGTGCTCTCGCATGGCCGCCGGGTGCACGCCGGCCCCGCCCGGGGACTCGAACCGGCCGCGATCGCCACGCTGATGGTCGGAGAACTGCCGGCCCCCGCGACACGCGCCCCGCGGGCCCCCGGCGAGATCGTCGTCGACCTGCGGGGCGTCTCCGCCGCGACCGACGCCGGCACCCGCCTCGACGACGTCACGCTCAGTGTCCGTGCCGGAGAGATCGTCGGTGTCGCCGGTGTCGCCGGCAGCGGTCAGGACGCGCTGCTCGAGGTGCTCGCGGGGCTTCGGGCTCCGGCATCCGGGATCGTCCGCGTCGCTGACGTCGCCGACCCGGACGCCGCACAGCTGCTTGCGGCGGGGGTCGCCTGGATCCCCGAGGAGCGCTCCGACGCCCTCGTGCCCACGCTCTCGCTCGGCCAGACCCTCGACGTCTACGACGTCGCGCGCGGGGCTGGCCGCGGGGCTTCCGCCGGCGATGCCGCGGAGCGCCTGCGCGCGTTCGACGTGCGACCGGCCGTGCCGTCGCTCGCCGCAGGGGGCCTCAGCGGCGGCAACCAGCAGAAGCTCCTGCTCGCGCGCGAGCTCGGGCGGTCGTGGCCGGGCACCCCCTCGGGCGCCCCGCGCCTCGTGCTCGCCTACGGCCCCTCGCAGGGGCTCGACCTTCGGGCCGCGCAGGCCGTGCGCGAACGACTGGTGGCGGCGGCCGAAGCGGGTGCCGCGGTGCTCGTCGCCTCGCACGATCTCGAAGAGATCCGCGACGTCGCCGATCGCGTCGTCGTGCTGTACTCCGGCCGGGTCGTCGCCGACCTCCCCGCTTCCGAGGCCACGACCGCGCGCGTGGGCGCGGCGATGGCCGGCCTGACCGACCCGCATCCCGCCGAGGACACCGCATGACCGCCTACACCGACCTGCTCCCCACCACCGACGAGCTCGTGCGCCTGCGCGCGGTCGCCGCCGGGCTCGAGGCCCCCGACCTCATCGTGCGCGGTGGGCTCGTGCAATCGCCTGGCACCGAGGAGTGGCTCGAGCGCGACGTGATCGTCGCGGGCCGGCACATCGCGGCGCTGACGCCGTGGGGCCACGTCGCCGTCGACGACACCGTGGAGCAGGTCGACGCGCGCGGGAGCCACGTGGTACCGGGGTTCATCGACACCCATCTGCACATCGAGTACACCAACCTCACGCCGGGGGAGCTGGCCCGCCTCTCGGTGCCGCGCGGGACGACCACCGTGTTGACCGACCCGAACGGTGCGGCGAACGTCTGGGGCACCGCCGGCATGGATCTACTGCGGCGCACCCGCACGCCGCTGCACATCTTCGAGCAGGTCTCGCCCACCACCCCCACCTCGGCCGAGCTCGAGCGCGGCGGCCAGGTGATCGCCGAAGAGGTCGTGCGCGCCCGTCTGCACGACGACGACACCGTGACGCTCGGCGAGAGCAACCCCTTCGACCTCGGGGAGCTGTCGACCGGGCGCTTCCGCGCGGCACTCGCGGCGGGACGGCGGCTCACCGGTCACACGGCCTCGCAGACGGGCGAGTCGCTGTGGGGCTACCTCGCGGCCGGCATCGGCGACGACCACAACGCCCGCACCGTCGACGAGGTGCTCGAGCGCGTGCGGCTCGGAACCCGGATCACGGTGATGGGATCGTCGTTGACCGACAACACCGGTCCGCTGTTCGCCGACCTGGACGCCATCGCCCCGGCGCTGCGATCCCTGAGCTTCTGCGCCGACGACAAGCACGCCCTCGATCTCTCGACCGAGGGACACATCGACCACCACGTGCGCGCGGTGATCCGCGCGGGCGTCGACCCGCAGCTGGCGTACCGGATGGCGACCACCCAGCCCGCGCTGTACTACCGACTCGACCAGGTGCTCGGAGTGCTGGCGCCCTCGCGACTGGCCGACATCCTCGTCATCCCCGACCTCGCCGACGTGAGGCCGGCGGTCGTCGTGGTGGCGGGCGAGATCGTCGCCCGCGACGGCGAGGCGCTCTTCGCCAACACCGACGTCATCCCGCACTGGGCGCGCGACACGGTGCATCTGCCCGCCGAACTGCCCGCCGATCTGTTCTCGGTGCCCGCGCCCACCGGCGCCGACCCCGTGCACGTGCGCGCGATGGAGATGTACGACGGGTACTTCAAACGCGCCTTCACCGCGCGCCTGCCCGTCGACGACGGCGAGGTCCTCGCCGACCCGGCGCAGGACGTGCTCAAGATCGCCGTCGTCGACCGCCACCGCGGCGAGGCGATCTCCGGCATCGGGTTCGTCCGCGGGTTCGGGCTGCGCCGCGGGGCGATCGCGATCACCATGAACTGCCCCAACATGAACATCTCGGTGGTCGGCGCCGACGACGCCTCCATGCGCTTGGCCGTCGAGGAGCTCGGCCGGATGGGCGGGGGCTTCGTCACCGTCGCCGACGGCGAGGTCCTCGCCCGGGTCCCCCTCCCGGTCGGCGGCATGATGAGCGACGCCCCGTTCGAAGAGACGGCCGCGGCGCTCGCGGCGGGACACGCGGCCACGCATGCCCTCGGATGCCGCATCCCCTCGCCGTACATCATCCTGTCGTTCGTCGGCCTGTACGTCGTCCCCGACCTGGGCCTCACCGAGCTCGGGCTCATCGACGCGGCGACCCAGCGTTTCGTCGACGTGCTGCTTCCGGGCCCGGTCGACGCGTGCGGTCACGAGCACGAGGCGACGTCGTGAATCGTTTCCGGCTGCGCTCGCTCACCTCGACGGCGGTGGTCGTGGTCATCGTCGTCGCCGTGGCGATGGCTCTGATCGTCTTCGCGGGCGCCGACCCACTCGTGGGACTCCGCGGACTCGTCGAGGGCGTGTCCAGCTCGCCGTACCGGGTCGGCGAGCTTCTGGTCGGCGCGGTCCCGGTCGCGATCGTCGCCCTGACGCTCGTGCCGGCGCTGCGGGCGGGAGTGTTCTCGGTCGGGGCGGAGGGGCAGGTCGTGATCGGCGCGATCGCAGCGACCGCCGCGACCTTCGCGGTGCGCGGTGTGCTCGGCGACGCAGCACCCGCCCCGCTGTACTGGCTCACGGGGGCGGCGGCGGGAGCGGCCGGCGGCGCGCTCTTCGCCCTGCTGCCCGCCTGGCTCGCCGCGCGGTGGAACGTCAACGTCATCCTCTCCACACTGCTGCTGAACTACGTCGCCGCGGGGGCGCTCGGCTGGTCGTTGCGCACGTGGCTCGCCAGCCCCGAGAACACCGCGACACCGCAGAGCGACAAGCTCCCGGCTGCGGCCGCCCTTCCCGACCTCATCCCCGGCACCCGCGCGCACGTGGGCGTGCTGCTGGTCGTGGTGGCCGTGGTGGTCTTCGAGTTCTGGCGGCGCAGCCCCCATGCGACACGCGTGCGCATCTTCGCCGAGCGGCCCGCGCTGGCCCGCCGTCTGGGCGCCACCCGCACCCGCACCATCGTGACCACGATGCTCGTGTCGGGCACCGGCGCGGGAGTGGTGGGGTGGATGCAGGTGGCCGGCGTCAACGACCGGCTCTTGGCCTCGGTCTCGGGTGGCGTCGGCTTCTCAGGCCTCGCGGTCGCCCTGCTCGGCGGCCTCCTGCCGGTCGGGATCGCGGCTGCGGCGGTGTTCTTCTCGGCTCTCGCCGTCGGCGCGGTCGGGATGCAGTCGGCCACGGGCACCGTTCCGTCGTCGATCGCCGACGTCATCAAGGGTGTGCTGCTGCTGGGCGTGGCGGTGGTCGCCGCGACGCGCCCCGGGCTGGTCGCTCCCGCGCACGCCGCGCCCGCTCCCGCGCCGGACGACGGCGCGCTGGGCGCCGACGAGACGGCGGCCGCGACGGCCGCGTCGGGAGAGCCGCTCCTGGCCGACGCGTCGGCCCAGCCCCGCACCGCCGCGGAGGGAGCACGATGAGCGCCGAGTTGTGGGTGTCGATCCTCGTCGGGGCTCTCGCCCTCGCTGCACCTCTCGTGATCGCCGGGATCGGCGAGGGGTTCGTGGAACGCGCGGGCCGATTGAACCTCGGCATCGAGGGGATGATGATCCTCGGCGCCCTCGCGGGCGTCTTCGTCGCCGCCTCGGCCGGGCCGTGGATGGGGCTGTTGGCCGGAGCCGTCGTGGGGGCTGTGCTGGCGGCGGGGATGAACGCCCTGGTCTACCTGTTGCGCGCGAACGAGATCGTCGTGGGCGTGGCGGTGACGATGCTGGGCCTCGGCCTGTCGACCTACCTGTTCCAGCTGTGGATCCCCGCCGGCACGACCAACGTCAGCGTCGACACGCTGGGCCGTGTCGATCTGGGGCCGCTGAGCGAGGTCCCCGTGCTCGGTCCCGTGCTGTTCGCGCAGAGCCCGGTCGTGTACGCCGCGGCGGTCCTCCTCGTCCTGGCGTGGGCCCTCGCGCGGTTCACCCGCTTCGGCATCCAGGTGCGTGCGGTCGGCTCCGACCCGATCTCGGCGGCGCTGCGTGGCGTGCGTCCGCGCGAGGTCGGCGAGCGCGCGCTGCTGCTGGGCGGCACGCTGGCGGGGGTGGCGGGAGCGGCGATCGCCCTCGGCTCCATCGGCGCGTTCACTCCCGGCATGACCGCCGGGCGCGGGTACATCGTGCTCGCGATCGTCATCATGGGTCGCATGACACCGGTGGGTATCGCGCTCGGTGCGCTGCTGTTCGGCTTCCTGCAGTCGTTCTCGCTGCTGGCGCAGTCGGCCGCCGCCCAGTTGCCCAGCGAGATCTACGCCACGCTCCCCTACCTGGTGACCTTGGTCGTGCTGGTGCTCACCTCCCGCGCGCAGCTACGTCGCCATTCCGCTCGATTGCGTACCGCCTGACCGATCGGCCCCCGCCCGCACAGAAGGGTTCTCCCATGTTCCGTCGTCCTTCCCCCGTCGCCGTCCCCGCCGACGAAGAGCACTGGATACGTCTCGTCGCCGACCTCGCCGCGGGATTCGCCGCGACCGTGGCCGACGACGATGCGACGGCCCGGCTCCCCCTCGACCACCTCGCCGCCCTCTCGGCGAGCGGCCTCGACGCGGCGTTCCTGCCGAAGGCGGCCGGCGGTCTGGGACTGTCGTATGCGGCCCTGGGCCACGTCGTGCGGACCCTGGCGCACGCGCATCCGGCCGTCGCAACGGTCTGGCTCATGCACGTGGGGGCCGCGCACGCGCTGGTGACGACGTCGCCGCCCGCGCAGGCGGCGTTCTTCGCGGCCGAGCTGCGCGCCGGCAAGCGGTTCTCGAATGCGCTGTCCGAACCCGCCGGCGGCAACCACTTCCTCACGTCTCAGCAGGATGCCGAACCAGCCGACGACGGGTGGACGCTCACCGGCCGCAAGCTCTTCGTGTCGGGCTCGGAAGCCGCCGACCATCTCTTCCTCAACGCCCGCGTCGACGGCGAGCCGGGGTTCTTCGGCGTCACCGTCGACGACTCCGTCTCGTTCCCGCCCATCGAGGAGACGATGGGCATGCGTGCGACCCGCAGCCGCACGATCGTCTTCGACGGCACTCCGCTGCCCGCCGCCCGCCGGTGCGGGCCGCCGCCCGCCGATGCCGCCAACCTCATCAGCGTCGGCTTCGCGTTCTTGTCGATCGGGATCGCGGAGGCGGCTCTGGATGCCGCCGTCGCCGCGGCGATCCGCTCCCGCGGCGGCTCGCGCGTGGCCGATGCCGGGTGGGCACGGCAGCAGACGGGCCTGGCGTGGGCCGAGGTGACGGCCGCGGCGCTGCTGGCAGAGCGCACGGCGTGGCTCGCCGACACGCGTTCCGACCAGACCATGCCCGCCGCGATGGAGAGCAAGATGCTCGCGAACGAGGTCGCCAAGAAGGCGGCGGCGCTGGCGTTGTCACTCGGCGGCGGCGGCGCCTACCTGGTGTCGTCGCCCATCCAGCGCATTTTCCGCGATGCGCAGGCCGGCGCGCTCATGGCCTATTCGGTGCCGTTCAGCGCGGAACTCGTCGGTGACGGGGTGTTCGAAGACGCCGGCGCGCAGTGAGGCGCCGGCGGCTCAGAGCGGCGTCGCCGTGCCCCGCACGGTGATGCCCCCGGATGCCGGGACCTCGACCTCGAGCACGCTCGGGCGTCCGATGTGCCGCCCCTGCCGCACGGTGAGGGCGAACGGCGCCGGAACACCGATGCGATCGCGCAGGTAAGCGCCGAGCGACGCCGCGGCGGAGCCCGTCGCGGGGTCTTCGGTGATGTCGGCGACGGGGAACAGGTTCCGCGCCTCGACGACGACACCGTCGGCGATCTCGGCGTCGACGTGCACGACGATCACGGTGCCTTTCCATCCGCGCTCGTCGAGCAGTTCGCGCAAGGGGCCCGGGGGGAAGGTGAACGCGTCGAACAGCTCTCGCGAGGCGACCGCGACCACCGGGTGCAGGTTGCCGGCGAAGGACTGCGCCAGCGGCATCCGCTCGTCGAGGTCGTCGCGGCTCAGGCCGAGAAGGCTCAACAGGCGGTCGGCGACGTCGTGCTCGAGGTCGATGACGTGCGGGTCGACGCTCGTGAACCCGGCCGTCACGCGCCCCTCCGCGTCGCGTGCGGTGGTCACCTCGACCGCTCCGGCCGCGGTGTCGAAGACGAACTCCCCCGGCCCCTCGTCCTCGGCGAGCGCGACCGCGGTCGCGATGGTGGCGTGCCCGCAGAAGGGCACCTCGTCGTCGGGCGAGAAGTACCGGACGCCGATGCGTTGTCCCGCGCGTGCGGTGACGAACGCGGTCTCGGGGTGGCCGAGGTCGGCGGCGATGCGCTGCATGTGCTCCTCGTCGAGACCGGTCGCGTCGAGCACCACACCGGCCGGGTTGCCGCCGCCGGGTTCGGCGGCGAAGGCGAGGAGTTCGAGGACGGCGGGTTTTTCGGTCATACGTCGATTCTCCTGCCCCCACCGCCCCACGGCGCACGGCCAATCGTGATCGTCTGGCCCTGCGCCGCGTCGCCGCGCGGCCGTACCCCGGTCGGCGCCCCCGCTGCTGCGTTTGGGGCGCGTTCTTCCGTTTGGGGCACGGAATTCCGCGCCCCAAACGCACTTTCGCGCCCCAAACCCGGGAGTCGGGGGCGTGGGGCGGGGGGCGGGGCGGCGGGGCGGGGCGGGGCGGCGAGGGGTCAGCGCGGCTCGGCCGCCAGGTGCAGCACGGCCTCGGCCAGGGCGCGGATCCCGACGGCCACGTCTTCGCCCGCCACGGCCTCGTCGGGGTGGTGGCTGATGCCGTCGGGGTTGCGCAGGAACAGCATGCCGACGGCGGTGATCGCACCGATCGACATCGCGTCGTGCCCGGCACGGCTGAACAGGGTCGGGGCCTCGCCGCCGATGCCGGCACGCACCACGTCCTGCAGCAGCGGGGCGCAGAAGACCGCCGGGGCGCTGTGCACCTCGCGCGCCTGCCAGCGCAGACCGCGGCGGCCCATGATGGCGTCGAGCTCCCGCGAGATCTCGTCCCACGTGTGGTCGCGGGTGGTGTCGAACTCGCCGCGCAGGTCGAGGGAGAAGTGCGCCTCGCCGGGCACGACGTTCACCGCGCCCGGGAAGGCTTCGAGCTGACCCACGGTGCCGATGATGTGGTGCTCGCCGCGGCAGATCCGTTCGACCGCGAGGGCAGCTTCGCTCGCGCCGAGCAGCGCGTCACGGCGCATGTCGTACGGCGTGCCGCCGGCGTGACGGGCCTCCCCCTCGACGACCACCTGAAACCGACGCGCCGACGCGATGGACGACACCGCGGCCAGCGCCTGGCCGCTGCGATGCAGTTCGGGGCCCTGTTCGATGTGCGCTTCGAGATACGCGATCAGCTGGTCGGGACGGCGTGCGGCCTCGCCGATGCGGCCCGGGTCGAGACCGAACTCGCGGAACGCCTCGCGCAGGCTGATCCCGTCGGCGTCGGCGAGATCCCACCACGACGGGTCCCACTGCCCCGCCACGGCCGACGAGCCGAGCAGGGCCTTGCCGAAGCGCGTGCCCTCTTCGTCCGAGAAGGCGACGACCTCGAGGGCGAACGGGAAGGGGCTGGATGCCACGCCCTCGTCGTCGACGCGACGCACGAGCCGCACGACCTCGAGCGCCATGAGCACGCCGACGATCCCGTCGAAGCGTCCGGCATCCGGCACCGTGTCGAGGTGCGAGCCCATGAGCAGGGCCGGCGCGTCGGGGGCGCCGGCGGGCGCGAGGCGGCCCACCTGATTGCCCGCCGCATCTTGCCGCGTGGTCATGCCGAGCTCGCGCATCCACTCGGCGGCGAGCCGGTTGACGCGGGCGTGCTCGGGCGAGAGGTAGACGCGCGTGATGCTCCCCGGCGTCGCGGTGACGGCGGCGAGTTCTTCACAGCGTCCCATCACCCGCCGCGCCGCCGACGCGATGCGTTCGGGTGCGACCTGCAGGCGCGTGGCGAGGGTCATGCCCGCACTCCTCGCGCGACGGATCGGTGACTCGCCCCGAATGCACGCGGCGAGGGCTCCGGAACGCACAGATGGCTCGAGTCAGCGGAAGCCGCGACGAGGCGGGAGCACCGGCTCACGGCGGCGGGGCGTGAACGGTGACGTGCCGCGAATGTCCGCGCGAAGGCTCTCTCGGCGTACGCGTGCCCGAAGTCGGCGAGGGAAGGCGGAGCGACGGACGTCACGAGCGTGCCCCCGCGTAAACGCCCTGCGCCGCCTCGACACCGCCGCCCGCGGGCACGGCCGCGCCGTGACGGCGCAGGACCGCCTCGAGCGCGGCGAGGGTGGTGAGCACCGCGTCGGTGCGGGCGTTGTAGCCCATGGTGCCGATGCGCCAGACCCGACCGTGCAGCGGACCGAACGACGTGCCGATCTCGATGCCGAAGTCGCTCAGCAGCTCGGCGCGCACCGCGTCGCCGACGACGCCCTCGGGGATCTCGACGGCGACGACGTTGGTCATCTTGTGCGCGACGTCGCCGAAGACCGCGAGCCCGAGGCCTTGGACCCCGGCGAGCATCGCGTCGCCGTGCAGGCGGTGGCGCTCGATCACGGCATCCCGGCCCTCGAGCAGCAGCACGCGGGCGCACTCCCGGGCGCCGTAGAGCATCGAGGTCGCTTCGGTGTGGTGGTTCAGGCGCCGCGGCCCCCAGTAGTCGAGGATCATCGCGAGGTCGAAGTAGTTCGAGCGGATGAAATCGGATGACACCGCGTCGCCCTCTTCACGGATGCCGGCCTCGACGCGGGCACGCGAGCGCGCGACCTCGACGGCGCGCTCCGAGAGGCTGATCGGCGCAGAGCCCGACGGGCCGCCGAGGCACTTCTGCAGGCCCGCGGTCGCGGCATCCAGGCCCCAGGCGTCCATCTCGAAGGGGTTGCCGCCGAGCGAGGCCGTCGCGTCGCTGTAGAACAGGGCGCCGTGCGCGCGGCAGATCTCGCCGATCTCGTCGAGCGGCTGCAGCATGGTGGTCGACGTGTCGCCCTGCACGCACGCGACGAGGTGCGGCTTGACGCGCTCCACCGCCTCGCGGATCGCCGACACCGGGAACACCTGGCCCCACGGCACCTCGATCGTGTGCACCTCGGCGAGCGCGCGCTCGGCGATCTCGGCGAGGAGGTGGCCGAATCGCCCGAAGACGGGAACGAGCACGCGGTCGCCCGGGCGGATGAGCGACACCATCGCGGCCTCGATACCGGCGCGCGAGGTGCCGTCGATGAGCAGGGTCGCCTCGTTCTCGGTGCCCCACACCTGGCGGTAGAGCTCCTGCGTCTCGTTCATGGTCGCGGTCATGAACGGGTCGTACTGCCCGACCAGCGGTGCCCCCATCGCGCGCAGCACGCTGGGGTAGGCCGAGATGGGGCCGGGGCCCATGAGCAGGCGGGCGGGCGGGTCGATGGGGCCGGGGATGGCGGTGTTCACGAGGTCTCCGTGGGACGAGAGCGGGTGGATGCCACGAGCGCGGCGAGGCGACGGGCGAGACGGACGAGGGCGATATCGGTGCCGGCCCGCGAGACGAGGCACACCCCGACGGGGGCGGGGCCTGCGGGCGCGGGCAGGGTCAGCAGCGGCACCGAGATCGACGGGAGCCCCGCGACCGCGGCCGGTGCCGTCATGCGCAGGGTCGCCGCGCGCACGGCGTCGACGTCGGCGGTGCGCTGGGGGGCGGGACCGGGCACGGTCGGGAAGATCAGCACGGCGCCGTCGACGAGCTCGGCCAGGTGCGCCGCGATCGGCTCCAACTCCGCGCGGGCCGCCGCCTCATCGACGGGGGTGATGCCGGAGGCGATGCGGAAGCGCTCCGCGACGGCCGGACCCACGGCGCCGGGATGCGCGCGCATCCACTCGCCGTCGTTGCGCCAGGCCTCGGCGCCCTGCACGGTGCGGAAAGCCGCGAACGTGGTATCGAGGTCACCGCTGTGCACCGCCCGAAACGGCGGCGGATCCTCCGACGCGGCGAGCGCGGCCAGCAGGCGCGAGAACGCGTCACGGGTCGCGGGCTCGGCGCACGCCAGAATCTCCTCGGGCACGAGGAAGCGCCACGGCAGGTCGGCGCCCGAAGCACCGTAGACGTTCTCGGTCGAGGCCGAGCCGTCGTAGCTGAGGCACCAGTCGGCGACGCGCTGGAGCGTCTCGCCGTCGCGTGTGAGCCAGCCGATCGTGTCGAACGACTGCGCCAGCGGGAGCATGCCCTGGCGCGGGACGAGGCCGTGCGTGGTGCGCAGACCCCACAGCCCCTGGTACGACGCGGGCACTCGGATGGAACCAGCGGTATCGGTGGCGAGGCCGATGTCGGCGTGGCCGCCGGCGACGGCCGAAGCCGGTCCGCTCGACGAGCCGCCGGGAAGCGCGCCGACGACCGCGCCGTTGGGCGGGGTGCCGTAGTGGACGTTGTCGCCGGCGATCGAGTAGGCGAATTCGTCGGTGCGGGCGATGCCGCGCAGCGATGCGCCGCCCCGCAGCAGGTCTGCCACCGCCGGAGCCGTCGACTTCTCGGGCCGCGCCTCTTCGAGGAAGGTGGGGTTACCGGCCCCGATGCGGAAGCCCGCGATGGCGAACAGGTCTTTCACCGCGACCGTGAGCCCGGCCAGCGGTCCTTCCCATCTGCCCTGCAGGAACGGGTCGCCGACGCTGCGCCAGATGGTGCGGTCGAGCGCCGGTGTGCGCAGGGTGACGTGCGCCGCGGTGATGAGCCACGCGCCGTCGATGCGCTGCCAGACCTGCGTCTGCAGACCGCGGCCGCCGCCGAGGAAGTGCGACACCGAGACGAGCAAAGCGATATCGCCGTCGGCACTCGGGCCGCCCGGCCCACCGGCCGACGCGAGCGGGCGGTAGTGGATCTCGGCGATCTCGCGCGGGGGCACGCCGCCGCGCAGCGACCGGAAGCCGCTGATCGCGTCGTGCCCGACGAGCAGACCGGAGGTGTCACCGCGGAGGGTCTCGGTTCCGGGCGCGAAGAACGCATCGAGCGCGTCGAGGTCGTTGGCGACGATCGCGCGTTCGTACGCGTCGAATGCCGCGCGCAGGTCGGCGGGCATCTCGGGGGGCTTCGTCATCGCTCGCCTCTCTGTCGGTCGGTGCGACGTCGGTCGGTGCGACGCTCCTCGAGTCTCCCTGACGCGACGCGACGGAACCCTGCCGTAGGTCGCCGGAACCACGCCGTGGGGCGCGCCGTGGGCACGCGATCGGAGGGGACGGGGGCCTCCGCCCGGGCCAGCGCGAGGGCGAGCGCGGGGGTCATGCCACCCCTCCCCCAGACGACGACTCGGATGCGAGCGGCTCGGGCTCGACGGCCGGAACGGCCGCGAAGTCCGCCTCACGGATGCGGGCGTGCACCCCCGAGACGATATCGACGACCTGCGAGATGTCGAAGTCGGTCGCGGCGCTGAGGTACGCGTAGGCGAGGTGCTCGTCCATGCCCCAGCGGCCGTGGATGAGCGAGAGCGATGAGCGCACGCAGGCGCGCATGGCGGCGTCGAGGTCGGGGTCCATGCCGGTGGGCACGAGGTATTCGGGCGTGCGCACGAGCGGGCCGGTGACCTCGCCGAACGCCGCGCGCGCCGCATCCGCCGGGACCACTTCGAAGCGCAGGGTCGCGCGCAGCGACGCCTCGAGCGCGGTGAGGGCCACCTCGCCGTCGCCCTGGGCGAAGTGTGGATCGCCCACGTAGGCGAGCGCTCCCTCGACCTGGACGGGAAGGAACAACGTCGTGCCCTCGACGAGGAGATTGATGTCGATGTTGCCGCCGTGATCTCCCGGTGGCACGGAGTGCGGGCGTTCGGCGCCGGCGACGGCGACGCCCATCGTGCCGAGGAACGGCGCGAGGGGGTACGCCACCACGGGTTCCGCTCCCTCGACCACGGGCAGAGTACCCACCAGCGCCCCGTCTCGCTCGGCGACGGCCGAGAAGACGCTGACGTTGTGCTCGCCGCGCGGCAGCTCGCCGACGAGGGCGCCCTTGCCGTGGCGGTTCGAGATGACGCCGTACGGCACACGGGGAACGAGCGTCTCGACCGTGATCTTCAGCAGGTCGCCGGGCCGTGCTCCGCGCACGTGCACGGGGCCGACGACGACGTGCGGGCCGTCGGCGAACGGGTCGCGGGCGACGGATGCCGCGATGTCGATCGCGTCGTCGAGCACGGCCTCGGGGGCAACGCCGTGCGAGGCGAAATATGCCCGGGGATCCTTGCCCTGGTCGTCGAGGATGCCCTCGTGGCTCACGGTGTCGAAGGTGACGCTCTCGCCGGAGGCGATCTCGAGCACCGACGCATCGGTCGCGCAGGGCAGGCGCCCCCACAGCACGGTGTCGGGCGTGGCCCGGAGGTAGTGGTCGCCGGGGATGGGCCCGACGCCCGGCTGCAGAATGGGCAGCGACGTCGGCGCGGCGATTCGACCGCCGTCCGTCGACCCGGTGCCGCGTTCCGCTGCCACGCCGCTCACGCGTCGACCACCGATGCCGAGCGCAGCAGCTCGCGGCCCTCGCGTTCGGTCACCGGCGCTCCCCGGCGGTACACCGACTCGCCGCGAAGCCAGGTCTCGCGCACGACGCCGGTGAGCGTCTGGCCGTGCCACGGCGAGACGGGGTTGCGGTACTCCAGAGCCTCGGCGTCGACGACGAACTGCTCGTCGGGGGCGAAGGCGACGAGGTGCGCCGGTGCGCCCGGGGCGATGACGCCCAGACCGTCCAGGCCCGCGATGCGCGCCGGTCCCGTCGTGAGCAGGGGCAGCAGGCTCTCGAACGCGAGTCCGCGCGCGCGTGCCGTCGTGTGGATGGCCGACAGCCCGGTCTGCAGCCCCGCGATCCCGCCCCAGGCGAGGCCGAAGTCGGGGTTGCCCTTGAGCTCGACGGTGGCGGGCGAGTGGTCGCTGACGATCGCGTCGATCGTGCCGTCGACGACCCCGGCCCACAGCAGGTCGCGGTTGTCGCCGCCGCGGATCGGCGGGCAGCACTTGAAGGCGCTGGCTCCGTCGGGCACCGCGTCGGCGTCGAGGGTCAGGTAGTGCGGGCAGGTCTCGACCGTGAGTCGGACCCCCTCGGCCTTCGCGGCGCGGACGTCGTCGAGCGCGCCGCCGTCGGAGACGTGCACGATGTGCGCGCGAGCGCCGGTGCCCCGCGCGGCGTCGATGACGCGACGGATCGCGGCCCGCTCGCTCATCGGCGGGCGGCTGGCCTCGAAGTCGCGGTAGTGCGGGCCGAGGGCGCCGTCGGCGTGCAGGTGAGCGGGGTCTTCGGCGTGCACGATGAGCAGGCCGTCGAAGGTGGCGAGCTCGGCGAGGCAGCGTTCGAGCTGCTCGGCGTCGAGGTGGCCGAACTCGTCGATCCCGCTGGGCGACAGGAAGCACTTGAACCCGACGACTCCCGCGTCGGCCAGGGCACGCAGTGAACCGAGATTCTCGGGCACGGCGCCGCCCCAGTAGGCGACGTCGACGGCGAGCTTTCCCGCGGCGGCCGCGCGTTTGGCATCCAGCGCCTGCGTCGTGGTCGTGACGGGCAGGCTGTTCAACGGCATGTCGACGATGGTCGTGACCCCACCCGCGGCAGCCGCCGCCGTGCCGGTCGCGAAGCCCTCCCACTCGGTGCGTCCCGGTTCGTCGAGGTGCACGTGCGAGTCGACGAGGCCGGGCAGCAGCACGGCGTCGCCGGGCAGGACGGTGTCGGCGGTGGCGTCGAAGGGTTCGACGGCGGTGATGACGCCCCCGTCGATGACGACCGTGGCGGGCGCGAACACGCCGTCGGCGTAGACGCGGCGGGCGGCGATCCGTGTGCTCATGCCGATCACGCTAAGCGCCCCGCGTTTCGCCGATGTAACCGTCATCAACATTCATGCGAAAATCCCGACATCCGTGACCTGTGGAGAAGGAGTCGCCGCGACGAACGCCCGCGGCGGCCGCGCGTACTCGTCGCGCTTGCTCGTGCCCAGGCCCATGCGCACCATGCCCGATGCCATCCCCACCGCGGCCGCGACCCCGTCGACCACCGGCACGCCGAGGCGTGCCGTGAGCTCGGTGCACAGGTCGGCCATGCCGGCGCAGCCGAGCACGATGACGTCGGCGCCGCCCGCGGCGGCCTCGGCGCCGTACCGCTCGATGAGCGAGACCGCCTCCGACCCCGTGTCCTCGAGGTCGAGCACCGGAATGCCGGTCGCCGCGAGCGAGACGCACGCCCGCTCCATGCCGTAGCGCGCCACGAGGTCGTGCGCCCGGCCGAGCGTCCGGCTGAGGGTCGTGACGACACCGAAGTGCCGCCCCGACACCGCGGCCAGGTGCATCGCCGCCTCGGCGATCCCGACGACCGGCACCTCCACGAGCTCGCGCGCGGCATCCAGACCCGGGTCACCGAAGCAGGCGATCACGTAGGCGTCGGCGGGGTGGGAGCCGTCGCGGTCGGCCGCGACGAGCTCGACCACGGCGGCGGCCGCCGCGATCTCGTCGGTGTGGCTCTCGATCGCGGCGGCGCCGGTCGCGGGACACACGGCGTCGATGACGACGTCGGGCCCCGCCACCCCCCGGGCGGCTTCCGCGATCTTCGCGGTCATCGCCCGGGAGGTGTTGGGGTTGATGAGCAGGATCCTCACGCGGTGGCATCCGTTCGCGGTGCGTTCGGCGAAGCCTGCACGGGAACCTCGGCCGAGATCGCGGCCGGCTCGGATGCCGCGGTCGCGGCGGCCCCGTCGACGGTGCCGTCGGAGATGCCCTCGGTCTCACCGTCGAAGGTCGGGACGCGGGGGTCGAGACGCTCGAAGAGGAGGAAGAGCACGTAGCCGAGGCCGCAGCCGATGAACCAGCTGTAGTCGCTGATCGCGGAGATGTTGAACAGGCCCAGGTCGGCGAAGAGCTTCGGGAAGATCGCGATCGCGACGGTCGGGACACCCGCGGTGATGACGGCCTTGACCGCATTCGGGTTGAAGCCGTTGCGATACCAGTAGGGCCCCTCGGCATCCATCGTGAACATCGCGTCGACCTTCACGCGCTGGCGGGCGGCGATGTAGTAGCCGGCGATCAGGATGCCGAAGAGCGGTCCGATCAGCGCGCCCAGCACGCCGAGCGAGTAGTGGATGGCGTCGCTGTTGGAGTACCAGTTCCAGGGCATGAGGAACGTCGAGCCGACGGCGGCGATCATGCCGCCCGCGCGCCACGAGATCTTCTTCGGGGCGACGTTGGAGAAGTCGAAGGCGGGCGAGATGAAGTTGGCGACGATGTTGATGCCGACCGTGGCGGTGACGAAGGTCAGGCCGCCGAGCAGGATCGCGAAGGGCGTGTCGATCTGCTCGACGGTCTTGATCGGGTCGGTGATGAGCGAGCCGAACACCGGCACGGTGGCCGAGGCGGTGATGACCGTCAGCAGCGAGAAGAAGAGGAAGTTGATCGGCAGGCCCCAGAAGTTGCCCTTCTTGACCGCGGCGAAGCTCTTGCCGTAGCGGGCGAAGTCGCCGAAGTTGAGCATCGGGCCGGAGAAGTACGACACCACCAGCGCGATGGCCGCGAACATGACCGGGATCGACGCCCAGAAGTCGAGCTGCGTCGTCGACAGGGTGAAGGAGATGTTCTGGATGCCGGCCTGCGACACGAGGTACACGGCGAGCACGATCATGACGAGGTAGACGGCGGGACCGGCCCAGTCGATGAAGCGGCGGATGACCTCCATGCCGTTCCAGAACAGCAGGAACTGCGCGACCCACAGGATGCCGTACGAGATCCAGCCGAGCGCCGACAGGCCGACGAACGAGACGTCGAGCAGAGCCGCGGAGCCCGGGATGAACTTCAGGAAGACGATGTTCAGCGACTCGGCCGCAAGGAACGTCTGCACGCCGTACCAGGCGATGGCGATGAGGCCGCGGATGATCGCGGGGATGTTGGCACCGCGGATGCCGAAGACCACGCGGTTGATGACGGGGTAGGGCACACCCGTCTTCTGGCTGGGCTTGGCGACCATGTTCGCGAACACCTGCACGATGACGATGCCGGCGATGAGCGCCACGAGCACCTGCCACGACTGCAGGCCGAGCGCGAACAGCGAGCCGGCGGTGACGTACCCGCCGACGGAGTGCACGTCGCTCATCCAGAAGGCGAAGATGTTGTACGACGACCACTTCTGCTTGCGCAGCGGCGCGAGGTCTTCGTTGGCCAGACGGTCGTCGTAGTGGGGCTTCATGTTGCCGCCCCCGTGGGGGTGGCCGGCGGCCTCCACGAGATCGTGGGGGCCGGTGAGCGGTGTGGATGTCATGTCGTTCCTCTCGGGGCGAAGGATGCCACGACGTGGAGTCCGCGGCCGGAGTGGTGCACGTATGTGAAGTTATTGGTTCACGCCGCCTGCCCGGTTTCGCGTTTGTAACAGATGTGTGAAGTCACTCCTTCACCATCTGGTTCACCCGGCGCCCCTCTAGACTCGGGGCATGCCGCAGCCGCCCCTCACCGAGCCCGTCGACCTGGCCGCGGGCGCCGGCGCGCTCGAAGCGGGTGCCGACACCTCGAACGCCACGAGCGGGACAGACACCGGCGGAACCGACCCGACGGCATCCGTCGGCGCGCGCATCCGCGACCTGCGCCAGGCGCGCGGCATCTCCGCCCGCGCGCTCGCCAAGACCCTCGGGATCTCCCCCAGCGCCGTCTCGCAGATCGAGCGCGGGGTCATGCAGCCGAGCGTCTCGCGGCTGATCGCCATCACCGACGCCCTCGGCGTTCCACTCGTCGCCGCTTTCGATCCGGCATCCGATCGTCCCGTCGAGCCCGCCGGGCCCTCGGGCTTCACGCTGCAGCGCGCGGGGCAGTCGCCCGACATCGTGCTCGACAGCGGGGTGTCGTTCCGCCGCCTCACCCCGGGCTCGTCGCCCGGCGTCGACTACTTCGAGTCGGTCTACCCGCCGGGAGCCGCGGCCCACGGCGCCGACGGCCTCTTCCACCACGAGGGCTACGAGGTCGGCACCGTCGTCGCGGGCGAGTTGACGATCGATTTCGAGGCCGAGCGCGTCATCCTTCGCGCGGGCGATGCGATCAGCTACCCCTGCTCGGTCCCGCACCGCCTGCACAACACCGGCGACGTCGACGCCGTGGCGCACTGGCTGATCGTGCACGCCTGACACTGCGTCACCACGCCACATTCGGTGCGGCCCAGCCCACCCCTCCGCATCACCACAGGGCTTCGCGCGAGAACAGGTGAAAGCGCGGCGGATCGGCCTGTTCTCGAAGAATCGCCTGTTCTGGTGGTGCGGCGCGTCCGCCCGAATGTTCCCCACAGCAACATTGCTGACACATCCCGCCACAGCCCCGTAACGCAGTCCCCCTAGCCTGGCGAGCATGCACCTCTCCGACTTCAACGCCGCTGACGACGCCGCGGCGGTCGCCGTCGCGCGCGTCTGGGCCGACGTTCCGGGCTGGGTCGACGCCGTCGTCGGCGGCCGTCCCTACGCCGACGTCGCCGCCCTCGCGTCCTATGCCGCCGATTTGGCGGCCGCCTGGTCGCCCGAAGACCTCGAGGCCGCCCTCCACGCCCACCCGCGCATCGGCGCCAAGGTCTCGGGCGACGGCGCCGAGGCCGCGGCATCCCGACGCGAGCAGGGCTCGATGGCCGACGCCGCCGATGCCGACATCGCCGCGATCGCCGCCGGCAACGCCGCCTACGAGGAGCGCTTCGGGCGCGTCTTCCTCATCCGCGCCGCCGGCCGCACCCCGGGCGAGATGCGCGCCGAGCTCGAACGCCGCCTGCACAACGACCACGACGCCGAGACCATCGAAGCCACTCGTCAGCTCGCCGAGATCGCGCTGCTGCGCCTCGGCACGACCTTCGCCGACGATGCTCCCGCCGAGCCCGAGGACGCGGAATGACCCACATCACCACGCACATCCTGGATGCCACGGCCGGCACGCCCGCTCCCGAAGTCACCGTGACGTTGGCCCGCCTGCACGGCGACGCGATCGCCGAGGCCGCCACCGACGCCGACGGACGGCTCGCCCTCGGCCCCGACCGCCTCGACGACGGCGACTACTCCCTGACGTTCGCGACCGGTGCCTACTTCCGGGGGCGCGGCGTGGCGTCGTTCCACCCGGTCGTCACGGTCGCCTTCACCGTCTCGGGCGAACAGCACCTGCACGTGCCGCTGCTGCTGAGTCCCTTCGCTTACTCGACCTACCGCGGCAGCTGAGGAGAACGTCCATGAAGGTCATCGTCATCGGCGCCGGCGTCGGGGGCACCTCCGCCGCGCTCGCGCTGCAGAAGCTCGGCCACGACGTCGTCGTCTACGACCGCATGCGCGAGAACCGCCCGGTGGGTGCGGCGCTGTCACTGTGGTCGAACGGCGTGAAGGTGCTGAACTGGCTGGGCCTCGGACCACAGGTCGCCGCCCTCGGCGGCCGCATGGACGACATGGCCTACTACGACGGGCACACCGGCGACGAGCTCTGCCGCTTCAGCCTCGCGCCCGTCACCGAACAGACCGGTCAGCGGCCCTACCCCGTGGCCCGCGCCGACCTGCAGCAGCTGATGATGGATGCCGTCGGCTCGGCGAACATCCACCTCGGCAAGCAGCTGGTCGCCGTCGCCGACGACGGCGAGACCGTCACCGCCACCTTCGCCGACGGCAGCACGGACACGGCCGACCTGCTCATCGGTGCCGACGGGGCGCGCTCGATCGTGCGCGACTACGTCACCGAGCCCACCGGCATCCGTCCCGAACGCACCTACTCCGGCTACGTCAACTACAACGGCCTGGTCGCCGCCGACGAGCGCATCGGACCGCTCGATCAGTGGACGACCTACGTCGGCGACGGCAAGCGCTGCGCCGTCATGCCCGTTGCGGGCGACCGCTTCTACTTCTTCGTCGACGTTCCCGGTCCGTCGGGCGTGGTCGAAGACCGCATGGCCGCGATGGAGCACGCATTCGGCTCCTGGGGCGCGCCCGGCGTGCGCGCCCTGCTCGACGGGATCAACCCCGACGAGTCGCTGAACCGCGTCGAGATCTGGGACATCGATCCGTTCGACACCTGGACGCGCGGGCGCGTGGCGATCCTCGGCGACGCCGCGCACAACACCGCCCCCGACATCGGCCAGGGCGCGTGCTCGGCGCTGGAAGACAGCTTCGCCCTCGGCATCGTGTTCGCCACGACCACGCTCGGCGTCGAGGATTCGCTGAAGCGCTACGAGCGCATCCGCACCGAGCGGGCGGGCGACCTGGTGCTGCGCGCCCGCAAGCGCGCGCACGAGACGCATGCGTTCGACGTCGCCGCGACCCAGGCCTGGTACGACGGCCTCCGTCACGAAGACGGCACGGGCATCATCCGCGGCATCGTCGGCAACATCGAGGGCAGCCCGGTGGAACTCGGGGCGAGCGTCATGCGCTGACGCGCGAGCGTGTGACCGCGTGTGACGGCGAAGCGCCGAGGGGCGCGCGTCGGATGACACCGTGGTGTGAGGTCAGCCCGATCCTCACCTTCCGGAGGCACCATGTCCGAATACTTCGACCGCACCGCCGACAAGACCTACACCAAGGTCTACAAGGCCGAGACCCCCGACATCCTGGCCGCCTTCGCGGCGTTCGACCAGGCCGTGTTCGCTGCCGAGGGCCGCGCGATCCCGTTGAAGTTCCGCGAACTCATCGCCCTCGCGGTCGGTATCACCACGCAGTGCGTGTACTGCATCGACGCCCACTCGCAGAACGCCGTCAAGGCGGGCGCCACCGAGGCCGAGCTCGCCGAGGCCGCGTGGGTCGCCACCGCGATCCGGGCCGGCGGCGGATACGCGCACGGACGCCTGGCGTTCAAGCTGGCCGACGACGCGAGCCCGCACCAGCACTGACACGTGTCCCACGTCTCGCCGCTCGAAGAAGAAGCCCTCGAGCACATCCGTGCCCTGATCCGCATCGACAGCGTGAACACGGGCGACGCGCGAACCATCGGCGACGGTGAGACGCGTGCCGCGCTCTACGTGCAGCAACGCCTCGACGAGGTCGGCTACGACACCACGCTCGTCGAGCCCGTTCCGGGACGCGCGAGCGTGATCGCGCGTCTGGCCGGCCAGGATCCGGATGCCGGTGCCCTCGTCGCCCACGCCCACCTCGACGTCGTGCCGGTCGACGCCGAGAACTGGACGCACCCGCCGTTCGGGGCGGAGATCCACGACGGCATCCTGTACGGCCGCGGCGCGGTCGACATGAAGGACTTCGCCGGGATGCTGCTCGCGATCGCGCGGGCGTTCCGGCGCGAGGGGGTCGTGCCCCGCCGCGACCTGATCTTCGCGTTCTTCGCCGACGAGGAGGCGGGCGGGGTGTGGGGCGCGCGGTGGATCGTGCAGAACCGGCCGGAGCTGTTCGCCGGGGCGACCGAGGCACTCAGCGAGGTCGGCGGCTTCTCGCTCCCCCTTCCGGGCGACCGCCGCGCGTATCTCGTCGCCACGGCGGAGAAGGGCGTGACCGCGGCGACCCTCACCGCCCGTGGGCACGCGGCGCACGGTTCGCGCCCCACCGCCGACAACGCGGTCGTGCGCCTCGCACGAGCCGTCGCCGCGGTGGGAGCGCACCGATTCCCCGTCGTGCGCACCGCGACGCTCGAGCGGTTCTTCGAGCTGTACGGGCGGGCGAGCGGTGAGCCGCTGGACGGCGACGACCTCTCGCGCCTCGGGTTCGCGGCATCCCTCATCGATGCGGGGGCACGCAACACCGCCTCACCGACCGTGCTCGCAGCCGGAGGGAAGATCAACGTCATCCCCGCCGCGGCGAGCGCGACGCTCGACGTGCGGGTGGCGCCGGGGCAGGCCGACGCGGTGCGGACGCAGCTCGCCGCCGTCGTCGGCGACGACATCGAGATCACGTGGGCGCGCGACATCCCCGCAATCGAAGCGCCCGCCGACGGCCGGCTGGTGGGAGTGCTGCAGGAGGCCGTGTCCGCCGAGGACCCCGACGGCACCGTCGTGCCGTACCTGCTGCCGGCCAGCACCGACAACAAGCACCTCTCGCGTCTCGGAATCCGGGGCTACGGGTTCGTACCGCTGCGGGTGCCCGCCGACTTCGACGTGTACGGGCAGTTCCACGCCGCCGACGAACGCGTGCCCGTGGAGGCGCTGTTCTTCGGCACGCGGGTAACGGCGCGGATCCTGCGCGACGCCTGACGCGCGGTGCCGTCGTCTCGGGGCCCGAGACCCGTATGACGCGGGCGGGGTGCACAACTCCTGCAGAGCGGGGGCCTTCGGGACAGGACGCGCGCGAGGCACGGGATGCGCAGGAGTTGTGCAGCCGCGACCCGTCGCAGAACCGTCGGTCAGACGGTGAGAATCAGACGTGGAAAACGGCGTGCACCTCGCCGCCCAGCACGTCCCGGCCGCCCAGACCGTCGATCTCGAGCAGCGTCGCGATGCCGACGACCTCGCTACCCACCGCCTGCAGCAGCTCACGGCCCGCGGCGAGAGTGCCGCCGGTCGCGAGAACGTCGTCGAGCAGCAGCACACGGGCGCCGGCGGCGTTGTCGTCGTGCATCTCGATGGTCGCCGACCCGTACTCCAGGTCGTACTCGACCGCCGCCGCAGGCCGGGGCAGTTTGCCGGCCTTGCGAATGGGCATGAGGCCCACGTTCGCGACGATCGCCGCCGCCCCCGCGAGCAGGAATCCGCGCGCCTCCACGCCCGCGACGGCGTCGAAGCGTCCGGCGAACGGCTCGATCAGTGCCTCGACGACGGTGCGCAGTGCCGCGGCATCCGTGAGCAGCGGCGTGATGTCGCGGAACACGATCCCCGGCTTCGGGTAGTCGGGGATGCTGGTGATGAGCGATTCGGCGCGGGAGAGGGCGGAGGTGTCGGGCACGGCCCCAGCCTAATCCCGGCCCCGCGCCCGGCCTCCCTCCCCCCCGAATCGCTGACTCGCGCCACATGCACGCCGAGACCCACCCGCCGCGTACATACACCGCACGTCACGGCGGGCGAGAGACTTGACGCCAATGCAAGCGCTTGCACTAACGTGGCCGCATGACTTTCACGCAGGAAGATGCGCGCGCCGACCTCGCCTCCGCGCCCGGCTCCCAGTGGTGGCGCACCGCCGTCATCTACCAGATCTACCCCCGCTCATTCGCCGATGCGTCCGGCGACGGCCTGGGCGACCTGCCCGGCGTCACCGCGCACCTCGACGACCTGCGACAGCTGGGCGTGGACGCCATCTGGCTCAGCCCCTTCCAGCGATCGCCGCAGAAGGACGCGGGCTACGACGTCGCCGACTACCGCGACGTCGACCCGATCTTCGGCACGCTGGCCGACTTCGACGCGATGCTCGCGGGCGCGCACGAGCGCGGCATCCGGGTCATCGTCGACCTCGTGCCGAACCACTCCAGCGACCAGCACGTCTGGTTCCAGCAGGCCTTGAGGGCCGCGCCCGGCAGCCCGGAACGCGCGCGGTACATCTTCCGCGACGGCAAGGGCGAGAACGGCGAGCTGCCCCCGAACAACTGGGAGAGCGTGTTCGGCGGCGGCATGTGGAAGCGCGTGACCGAGGCCGACGGCACGCCCGGCCAGTGGTACCTGCACATCTTCGACGAGAGCCAGCCCGACTTCGACTGGACGAACGAGGAGGTGCGCGCGGAGTTCCGCGACATCCTGCGCTTCTGGCTCGACCGCGGTGTCGACGGGTTCCGCGTCGACGTCGCGCACGGCCTCATCAAGGCCGAGGGCCTGCCCGACTTCACGCCCGACCCCGACGGCGGCTCGATGGGCGGCGACGCCGAAGAGGTTCCGTACTGGGGCCAGCCCGGCGTGCACGAGGTGTGGCGCGAGTGGCACGAGGTGCTCGCCGCGTACGACGGCGACCGCGCCCTGTGCGCCGAGGCGTGGCTGCCCACCGTGGAGCAGACGGCGCTGTGGGTGCGTCCCGACGAGATGCACCAGGCGTTCAACTTCCACTACCTCGAGACGAAATGGGATGCCGCGGCCCTGCGCGCCGTGATCACCGAGTCGCTCGAGCAGTACGGCGCCGTCGGCGCCCCGAGCACCTGGGTGCTGTCGAACCACGACGTCGTGCGCCACGCGTCGCGTCTTGCGCTGACGGCCGAGAACCCGCAGGGCGCCGGCATCGGCCCCAAGTCGCCGGGCCAGCCCGACCCCGTGAAGGGCCTGCGCCGCGCCCGTGCGGCGACGTCGCTCATGCTCGCCCTCCCGGGCTCGTCGTACCTGTACCAGGGCGAGGAGCTGGGCCTGCCCGAAGTCATCGATCTTCCCGACGACGCTCGTCAAGATCCGACCTGGTTCCGCACGAACGGCGAGCGCTACGGGCGCGACGGATGCCGCGTGCCCCTGCCGTGGACCGCCGACGCCCCCGCGTACGGGTTCAACAGCACCGGCGAATCGTGGCTGCCCCAGCCCGCCCAGTGGGCCGAGCTGGCGCACGACGTGCAGGTCGACGACCCCGCCTCGACCCTGTCGCTCTACCGCTCGCTCCTCGCCGAGCGTCGCAGTCGCAACCTCGGCGCCGGCGACCTCGAGTGGCTCGACGCGTACGGCGACGACGTCGTGGCATTCCGCAATGGTTCGCTCGTCGTGGTCGCCAACCTCGGCGACTCGCCGGTGGAACTGCCCGCGGGCGAGGTGCTCGTGGCGAGCGGCCCGCTCGATGGCAACCGCCTGCCCACCGACACGACGGTGTGGATCGCGGCGGCCTGAGCCGCGGCATCCATCGCTCCTCCGAGACCGTGGTCGGTATCGACGACGTCGCGCGTGCGGCGGGGGTGTCGACGGCCACGGTCTCGCGGGCGTTGAGCGGTCGCGGGCCGGTCTCGACGACCACCCGCGATCGCGTGCTCGCGACCGCCGACCGTCTTGGCTACGTCGTGTCGGCGGCGGCGTCGAGCCTGGCGACGGGCCGCGCGCGAGCCGTGGGTGTCGTCGTGCCCTTCCTCGACCGGTGGTTCTTCAGCACGGTCCTGGCGGGGATCTCCGACGCCCTCGTGCGCCAGGGCTACGACATCACGCTCTACAGCGTGAGCGCCGAACCCGCCGAGCGCCGCCGCGTCTTCGACGACCACCTGCGCCGCCGGCGCATCGACGCGGTCATCACGATCGCCATCGAACTGGATGCCGAGGAGTCGGCGTCACTGCGCGGACTCGGCGTTCCGATCGTCGCGATCGCCGGCCCCAACCCGCTGCTGACCACCCTCACCGTCGACGATCTCGCCGTCGGACGCCTGGCCACGGCGCACCTGATCGAACGGGGACACCGCAACATCGTGCACATCGGAGCCGACGCCTCCTCCAACGCCGGCTCGTCGGTGCCGGCGCTGCGACGCCGCGGCTTCGAGGAGACGCTCGCCGCAGCCGGCCTCTCGGCCCGCGCGGTCGAGCCGGCCGACTTCACCATCGAGGGCGGATCGGCTGCGGCGGCGCGCGTGCTCGCGGGCGATGATCGACCGACGGCCCTGTTCGCGGCATCCGACGAGATGGCCATCGGGGCGATCCTCACGGCGCGCGAACGCGGGCTGCGGGTGCCCGAAGACCTCTCGGTCATCGGTATCGACGGGCACGAGCTCGGCCGCTGGTTCGGCCTGACCACGGTCGATCAGTTCGCGCGGGGCCAGGGCGAGCGGGCCGCCGAGGCGGCGTTGGCCGAACTCGACGGTGCCACGCCCGCGCACGGTCGCGGCACCCTTCCCTTCGAGCTCGTCGACCGGGGATCGACGGCTCCCCCGGCGTTCTGAAGTCTCCCCGCGCGGGCCGGCGTGCCGCGTCACGAGACGCCACATGCGCAAACGCCGACGCCGACCTGCCTCAGCGGCCCGCGTCGCGGAGGGAGCCGACGGTGGTCGCCGCGGGATCGGTGACCAGGCACGTCACCAGCCGATCTCCGCGCGCCCAAGACTTCTGCGTGGGACTGACGTAGACGTAGTCGAAAGCGGAATGCTCGTAACCGCGGCCCACGAACGGGGCGAAGGCTTCGACGCAGCCGGCGTCGGCCTCTCGCGCGACGGCCTCGTCGCCGGGGTACCCGTGCGACGGCGCGGGACTCGACGATGACGCGTCCTCCAGGGGGAACTGCGCATAGATCTCGTAGGAGTGGGCGTCTGCGCAGTCCACCAGGTTGGCGTCGCCGATCTCGCCGCGGCCCCGCTTGCTGAAGCACTGGCCGATCTGGAGAACGAACGTCGGCTCCGTGGCGCTGGGCGACGGCGCGATCCCGTCGACGGGCGACGACGCCGACGGGTTCGGCGCGGCGGGCGGAGGCGACGCACGCAGTGCGAGCCCGAGGCCCACGGCCACGACCGCTCCGACCAGCACCGTCATCACCGCACCCACGACGATGCCGGCGATGGCGAGACCCCGCCCGCCCTCGCGAGTGCGGCGCAGCAGCACGAGAGCCATCGCCCCCACCACGATCCCGCCGAGGGGGGCGGCGAAGCCCAGGATGAGAGCGACGACGGCGATGGCGCCGATCGGTCGCTTCGTGGATGCGGGGGCGACCTCGACGGCGCGGTGCGAGGCCGGGTCAGCGGGAGCATCCCCCTCCGCAGTCGGCACCGGCGGGTCGGCAGCGACCGCATCGCGCTCGCGCGGTTCGTCCTCGCCCGACGACGTGTGCTCGCTCTCGTGGATCAGTCCCCGTTCCGCCAACCGCATCCTCGCCACGCGGGTCGCCGCGGTGAAGACCGCGTTCACCGACGACGCGGACTCCTCCCGCTCGAAGTCGGCCACGGCGCCGGAGGCAGCGGCGGCGAAGCGCACGCGAAAGCACGCGGGCGCCGCCGTGGTCGACGATGCGGCCTGTTCCGACGGGCGGGAGACCTCGAGCACGCCACCGTCGTCGCGCACGACGAAGCCCTGCTCCGACAGCGTCGCGGCGACGGCTCGCCGCGCGTGCGCGGGCGGCACGGAAAGGAGCAGACGCGTCGTCTCGGCCATCGGTCACCTCGCCAGGAAGAGCCGTGCGGGCGCACGGCATCGCTCACCCTAGGTGTGCGGTGCCACGCCGGAACGGTGCGGTGCGGTCATCCCGGACGATCTCACCAGGTGCTTCACCCACCTCGCGCCCGTCGCCCCCGGCATCGCATCCTCGCCCGGGCGGCCACGGGTCACGTCAGCGCGCGGCCCCTCGCAGCGAGCCCGTGATCTCGCCGTCCGGGTCGAAGACGAGGCACGAGACGGCGCGGTCTCCGGCGGCCCACGTCTCCTCGAGGGGAGCGAGGTAGGTGGAGGTGAGCCGCGATGCCTCGTAGTCGATGCCGATGTACTCCGCGAACGCCGCACCGCATCCGTCGATCGCGGCGTCGTCGACCGCGGTGTCACCCGGGAAGGCGCCGTCGGGCAGGAGGAACGACGAGAAGACCTCGTAGGTGTGCGGCACGGCGCAGTCGACGAAGTTGTCGGACGAGACGAACCCCTGGGGGACATCGTCGAGGCACTCGCCGATGGGGAGCGCGTAGAGGTCGCTCGGGGCCTGCTCGTCGGGCGCGGCGCTCGCTCCTCCGTGCGACGCGCTAGGGGGCGCGACGAACGAGTCGTCGCCCGGCCCGGCGCTGGTCTGCGTTCCGAGCAAGACGAGGAAGAACAAGACGGCGATGCCCGCGATGGCGCTCAGGACGGTGAGGACGGAGCCGGCGATGATGCCGGTGAGCGCGAGAGCGCGGCCCTTCTCACCGGTGCGCTTGATCTGCGCGAGGCCTACCGCGCCGGCGATGATGCCGCCGATCGGCACCAGGAAGCCCAGCACGATGGCCACGATCGACACGACGTTCGTGGAGCTCACGTCATCGGCGGGCGCCGCGGGGTGTTCCTCGCCGGGGAACGACGCCGCGGGCGAGGACGGAGAGGGGGTGCCCGTCAACGGGTCGGGCGCTGTCTCGAGCGCGGTGTCGGCCGCGGCGGGAATCTCGCCGACCACGAGCCCCTGGAGCGTGAGGCGGGTGCCGACGAGGTGCGCCGCTTCACGAGTCACTTCACCCGTTTTGGCCGCTCCGACCGCCCCACCCTTGACGAAACCGCCGGCGGCGGAGTGCTCGAACGCGGCCACGGTTCCGCCCTCTTCCGCGCAGAAGTGCACGTCGAAGCGCACGTGCATATCCCGCCCGGCGAAGGCCCCGGTGACGATGGTCGTGGCGAGGCTCCCCCGCGACACGTCGAGCGAGCCGGACGCCGCCCGCTGCACAGTGAATCCCTGTTCGGTCAGGGCCGCTGCGACCGCCTCCCGAGCCGGGTCGACGGGAACGGTGAGGTGCAACAGCGTGGACGACATGGGGACTCCCGGGTGAAGGGCACCGGCAGAGGCGCGGCGCGCTCTCAGGGTAGCCAGCAGCCGCCCCGTGCCGACAAACCGGTGGACCGGTCCACCCCCGGTGGGGGGAATCCCGCCCGGCTACCGGATGCGCCCCGTGAGATCGTCGCGCGTCAGCGTGTCGGCCTCGGCGAGCACGGCACGGGCGGCATCCCGGGCCCCCTCCACGTTCCACAGGAGCACGCCCACCACCCGGTCGTCGTCGAGGTAGTAGACGACGCCGCGCTCGGTGTCGACCCAGTCCTCCACCGTGTCGAGCTCGGCATCCAGCGTGCCGACCGCCTCGTAGCGGATCCCGAACACCGCGGAGTAGGAGTACGGCGTGTGGGTGTAGGCCTCGGCCGCGCCGGCGAGATTGCGCCCCGCGGTCTTGCCCTGCTCGTTGGCGTTGTCGACGTGCTCGACCCGGCGGCGACCGAGCAGACGGTCGGGGTAGCTCGCCGCGTCGCCCGCGGCGTAGATCCCGTCGATCGATGCCCGCAGCTGCGCGTCGACCACCACACCGTCGTCGACGGCGAGACCGGCCCGCTCCGCGAGGCCGGCGGCCACCTCGATGCCCAGGCCGCTGACGACGGCGTCGGCGCGCACCTCGTCGCCGTTCTCGAGCGAGAGGCGAACGCCCTCGGCATCCGCGTCGCCGCCCTCGACCTTCGACCCCGCGACGATCTCGACGCCCGCGTCGCGGAAGAGTTTCTCGAAGCGTTCCGCCAGGCCCGCCGGGAACACCGCGTCGCCGAGCACCGCCCCCGTGTGCACGAGCACGGTGTCGACGCCGTTCTGCACGAGGGCCGCGGCGAGCTCCGAGCCGATGTAGCCGCCGCCGACGACGGCGATGCGGTCGACCTCGTCGGCGAGCGCGCGGAGGCGGCGATAGTCCTCGGCGGTGCGGAACGACAGCACCCGCTCGCCGTTCGAACGGTCGTCGACCGGCAGGGGCACGGGCTTGCCGCCGGTCGCGATGAGGAGCTTGCCGTACGAGAACGTCTCGTCGACGGCATCCACTTCGTGCGCCTCGGGACGGATCGCCGTCGCGCGCGTGCGCAGGCGGATGTCGGCGCCGGTGTCGCCGGCCGTGCCCAGCGGGACCTCGTCCCAGGTGAACTCGTCGTCGGTCCACAGCTTCTTGCTCAGGGCGGGTCGCGTGTACGGCTCGTCGACGTCGTCGCTCAGGATGCCGATAGAGCCGTCGGCGTCGATCTCGCGGATCCCGCGGGCGGCGGTGTCGGCGACCATCCCTCCGCCGACGATGAGGTAGTCGAAGTGTGTGGTGGTCATGGCGGAAGCCTCGCCGCCCGACCTGACCGCCCGGGGCGGCTTGCCCCGTCCCCCACCATCCGCTACCCCCCCCCGCCCCCTCCCCGTTGAGTGTCCAGGACACGCCGCACGGGGCACCGGCCACACGGCGTGTCCCGGACACTCAACGGAGGGGGGCGGGCGAGTGCGGCAGCGGGCGCGGAGACCGCCGACGGCGAAGCCGCGCGAACTAGGCTCGGAGGATGAGCGTCGACCTCGAGAGCCTGTACACCGACCTGCACGCCCACCCCGAGCTGTCGTTCCAAGAGACGCGGACCGCCGGCGTCATCGCCCGGCACCTCGCCGACCTCGGCCTCGAGGTGGAAGAGGGAGTGGGCCGCACCGGCCTGGTCACCCGCATCGACAACGGCGACGGCCCCGTCGTCTGGCTGCGCGCCGACATGGACGGCCTCCCGGTCGAGGAGCAGACCGGCCTGGCCTACGCCAGCACCGCGCGGGGCACCGACCCCGCCGGCAACGCCGTGCCCGTGATGCACGCGTGCGGACACGACATGCACGTCACCGCTCTCATCGGGGCGCTCGAGCGTCTCGTGGCGACCGCCGACGAGTGGTCGGGCACGGTCGTCGCGGTGTTCCAGCCGGCCGAGGAGTACGGCGCCGGGTCGCAGGCGATGATCGCCGACGGAGTGCTGGAGCGCTACCCGAAGCCCGACATCGTGCTCGGTCAGCACGTGACGCCGCTGCCCGCGGGCACGATCGGAGTGCGACCCGGCACGCAGATGGCGGCGTCCGACGGTCTCACCGTCGTCATGCACGGCCGCGGCGGTCACGGTTCGCGTCCGCACTCCACGATCGACCCGATCGTCATGGCCGCCGCCACCGTCATGCGTCTGCAGACCGTCGTCTCGCGTGAGGTCGACCCGCGCGACGTGGCCGTCGTCACGGTCGGCTCGATCCACGCGGGGCTGAAGAACAACATCATCCCGGCCGAGGCGAAGCTCGAGCTCAGCCTGCGCTACCCCGACGACGCCGCGCGCGAACGTGTGCTCGGCAAGGTCGAGCGCATCATCCGCGCCGAGGCCGACGCCTCGGGTGCCGAGCAGACCCCGACGATCACCACCGACCACACCCTCCCCCCGACGATCAACGACCCCGAGGCCACGGCCCGGCTCACCGGCGCCTTCCGCCGCGCGTTCGGCGAGACCAGCGTCGTCGACCCGGGCATGTTCACCGGCAGCGAGGACGTGTCGTGGTTCGCGCGCGAATCGGGTGCCCCGCTGGTGTTCTGGTTCTGGGGCGGAGTCGACCCGCAGACCTTCGCCGATGCCCTGGCCGGCGGCACGATCGAGCGCGACATCCCGACGAACCACTCGCCGTTCTTCGCCCCCGTCCTGCAGCCGACGATCGACCGCGGCGTCGAGAACCTGGTGGTCGCCGCACGGGAGTTCCTCGGCTGACGATCGTGCGGGAAGGGTCGACACGAGCGGCGACGCGTGTGAGGGTGGGACGACGCCCATCCCCCCGGAGGACGCCATGACCGATTCCCGCACGCCCGACACGACGACCGCGACGCCGCTGCTGCTGCTGCCCGGAGCGGAGATCGTCGCCGCCATCCGCTCCCTGCTGATCTGGGGCGTCGTCGCCGCGACGGCGGCGGGGATGTTCATAAGAGGCTCGCACAGCAGCTGCTCCGGCGGCGTCGCCTCCAGCGGCGACGGCTACATCGGCGCCGACGGCGCACCGACCGACGTCGAGCCGCTGTGCGGCACCGTCACCATGAGCCCGAGCCCCCTGCTGTTCGTGATCATGGCGTTCATCGTGATCGGTTCGCTCACCCGGGTGCTGCGCCGGGCCGACGATGTGCCCCAGGCTCTCGGCATCCTGAACAACGCGCGCATGGCGTTGGTCGTGGTGACCCTGGTGGCCCTGGCCGTGAGCTGGATCGCGATCATGACCCTGCACGTCGACGACTGGCGTTCGTTCTCGCTCTTCTCGCCGTTCCCGTTCGGCCAGTTCGACGTCGAGACGACCCCGATCACGCAGCGCTGACGCGACCGGGATTTCGTGCGAGAGCGGCCGCGCCGCCGAAGTCCAGCCCCTCCCGCCGCCGAGATCGTCCGGCATACGGTGTCGGGCGTGACGTTCAACGACAATGCCCGCGTCGGCAACAACACCGCCAGACGCCGCGGGGGAACCGTGGCCGCTGTCGGTGGCGGCACGGTGGGCCTCGGCGCGATCGTGGTGCTGCTCTTCTCGTTCTTCACCGGCACCGACCTCACGGGTCTGATCGGTGGCGGGGGTGCACCCGCCGGCACGTCGGGCGGTGGCGAAGCACTGACCAGCTGCCGGACGGGGCAGGATGCCAACGGTGACGACGCGTGCCGACTCGCGGCCGCGTCGCTCAGTGTGGACCAGTTCTGGCAGGAGCGCCTGGAGGGCTACACCCCGCCGCAGCTGATCATCGTCGACGGCGCCACCTCGACGCAGTGCGGCGCCGCATCCAACGCGACCGGGCCGTTCTACTGCCCGCCCGAGCAGACGGTGTACGTCGACCCCACCTTCTTCGCCCTGCTGCGGGAGCAGTACGACACCACCGCGGGTCCGCTCGCGCAGCTGTACGTGCTCGCCCACGAGTACGGGCACCACGTGCAGAACCTCACCGGGGTCATGCAGCAGCATCCCGCCAACGGCACCGGCCCCGACAGCAACGGCGTGCGCACGGAGCTGCAGGCCGATTGCTACGCGGGGGCGTGGGTCGCCGCCGCGGGCGAGCAGGTCGACGAGAACGGTACGCCGTACCTCGAGCCGCCGACGCAGCAGCAGATCACCGACGCGCTGGCCGCGGCGGCCGCCGTCGGCGACGATCACATCCAGATCGAGTCCGGCGGGGTGGTCAACCCCGAGAGCTGGACGCACGGCTCGAGCGAGCAACGCCAGCGCTGGTTGGACGAGGGCCGTCAGGGCGGGGTGAACGCCTGCGACACGTTCGCGGTGTCGGGGCAGAACCTGTAGTCCGCGGCATCCTGCCCGGGGTGGTGCGGTCGGGGCGTCGTGCCGTCGGGCCGTCTGCCGTCGAGCCGTCGTGCGGAGTCGCGGCGCGACACCCCGGTCCGGGGTGACCGGATGCCGGGGTGTCGGCCGCGATGTCCGCACGACGGTCGCCGTGGGACGCCGGGGCGTCACTCCTCGCGGGTGCGCCTGCCCAGGATGACGAACACGACGACGCCGACGACGACGACCGCACCGCCGCCGACGAGCAGGCCGAGCGCGAGACCGGGCATCGCCGCGCCGTTCGACGACGGCTCGGTCGACGGCGCCTCGGTCGCATCGGCCGCGCTCGCGCAGGGCGAGTCGCTCGAGCCGGCCGAGGTGCTCGCCCCCGTCGAGGTGAACGCGAAGGTGCCCGAGACGGGGTGCCCGTCCGACGACACCGCGCGCCACTCGACGGTGTACGTCCCCGGCGCGCCGAGGGCGACCGGAACGGTGAGGGTCGGACCCGCCAGCCCCACGCAGTCGGTCTCGTAGTGACGACCGTCGGGACCGAGCACGATGACGATGTTGCCGCCGTCGTACCCGAGCAGGTTGGCACTGAAGTCGAGCGTCACCTCCGACAGCGACGACACCGACGCACCGTCGGCGGGCGAGGTGGCGACGAGGCTGTCGTGAGCCGACGCGGCCTGCGCCCCACCCGTCACGGCGGCGACCACGATCGCCCCCACGGCCAGGGCCCGCACGACGGCGTTCGGTGCGCGCATGCTCAGCTGCGCTTCGAACGGCGAGCGAACGCGAGGGCGCCGAGCACGGCACCGGCGGCCGCCACGACCAGCGCCGCGATGCTCAGGCCGAGCGCGAGGCCCGAGGAGTCGCCCGACGACGCCGGTGCGGCGTCATGCGCGGTCGGCGCAGCGGATGCCGTGGCGTGGGCGCCGTGGCTGTGCCCGGCCGTGGGCGGGGTGTCGTTGATGTAGAGCACCGGTGCCGGCTCCAGCGTGTCGTCGGCGGCGACCTGGTCGGGCGTCGCCGCCCAGTCGACGACCGAGCCATCGGAGTAGGTCTGCTCGGCCGGGAGCACGAGATGCCCGGTATCGGGCACCGGTCCGAGCACGGCCGAGAAGATCTGGAACTGGTCCTGCCCGATGCCGACGCCGGGATCGGCCTGCCACACGATCCTCAGCGGCGCCTCGGTGAGGGTGTTGCCGTCGACCTCGACGGGCGCGGGCAGCGCGCCCTTCTCGACGGTGGCGGTCCACCCCGGAACGGGCTGCACGAGCACCGCGCTCAGCGGGGTGTCGGTGGGCAGGGTCACCTCGAGCTTGACGGTGGATGCCGTCTCCGACTCGGTCGGAACGCGGAAGTTCACCGTGGCGTAGCTGCCCGGAGTGGCGGTGTTCGGGTTGACGGTGACGTGGGCGGATGCCGCCAACGGCACGCCGATCGCGAGGGCCGCGCCGGCGGCCAGACCCACGAGGGTACGACGAAGAGTGGTCTTGCGAGACATGTTGCTGCTTTCTGCGGATGCGCACGCCGAACAGACACGGTGCGCGCGAAGGATGAGGGGTTGTGGAGGTCACGCCGCGAGCGGCGGACCCCGATGCCTCATCGGCGACAACATCGTCATCGCCATCGTCAGCAGCGGCGGCTCGGGCGCCGTGTTCGCACCGTGCACCTCGGGCGTCAGCCCCAGGAACGGCCGCAGAGCGCGCACGACCGCGACGAGGAAGCGCACGACCGCCTGCACCGCCTGCTCACCGCGGCCGAGGGCGACGACGGTGACGACCGCCGCGAGCGCGTGAGCCGCCCACATCCACGGCGAGTGCGACGCGTGCGCGGCCGGCAGGTGCGGTGCGGCCGCGGCGTCGAGGATGGCGGCGGCGCCGTGGTGTCCGGAGCCGGCGACGACGGCACCCCCGCCCTGCAGGTCGAGCACGAGCAGGGAGTGGAACAACGCCTGGCTCAGCACGACGGCGATCGACAGGCGCCACCACGACAGCGACCGCCCCGCCAGCAGCACGCACACGGGTGCGGCCAGGCACAGGGCGAGCGCGATGTTGAGCGCGGGTGGCACCTCGGTGCCCACGGAGGAGTGAGAGACGGTCGCGACGAAGGTCGCGAGCGATGCCGCGGCGGCACCGCGACCCACGCGCTGCGCGCGCCCTGCTCTCGACGACATCGGACTCCTTCGTGACCAGCCTAAGCGGCGCGCCCGCACGGCGGCACTGAACCGAGTGCGGCCGGTGTCGAGACGACACCGCGATACTCGATGACCGTAGATCCTCCGACGGAGGCGATCACCGTCGAACGAGCAGTCCCGTCGTTCGCTCCGCGCGCGGGTGCGTGCAGAACTTCTCGCCTTCTCGAGGCTCGACGACCGGACCCTCGCAACCGCAATCCCTTCCGCGTCGAGGCATGTGCAACCGTGGTTCGGGATCAACACGTGCCAGGAAGGGCCGAATGACCGCCGCAGCTGCTCTTGCCGACACCCTCGCCGCACACATCGACACCACCGGGTTCCGTGCCCACGGACTCCACGTGCGCGTCGGCGATGCCACCGCCACGCACGGGTGGAGTTCCGACGAACGCCGCGAGATCCACTCGGTGGCCAAGGCGGTGAGCGTGCTGGCCGCCGGCATCGCCGCCGACGAGGGGCTCATCGACCTCGACGGACCCGTCGCGGACATCGTCCCCGCGCGCGCCCCCGACCTGACGTTGCGGCACCTGCTCTCGATGTCGAGCGGCATCGACTACCCGTGGTCTCCGACGATGATGACCGACACCACCGATGTCGCGGCGGAGTTCCTCTCCCGCCCCTCCCTCGGTCGCCTCTTCCAGTACTCCAACGCCAGTACCTACACCGCGATGCACGTGCTGGCGCAGCGCGTCGGCGATGTCGCGGAGTACCTCGGTCCGCGCCTGTTCGCCCCGCTCGGACTGAACGAGATCACATGGAACCGCTGCCCGAACGGCCGCGTGCTCGGGGGCGAGGGTCTCTCGCTGCGCACCGAAGAGATGGCACGCCTGGGTCTGCTGATTCGCGACCGGGGCGAGTGGCGCGGCGAGCGCCTGGTGTCGCCGGGGATCGTGGATGCCATGCACTCGCGGTGGATCGACACCGGCGGCACGGGCGACGGCTACCGCCGCTACGCCCTGGCGGGGTGGGACGGTCCTGGCGACGCGTGGCGGCTGCACGGCGCGTACGGGCAGCTGATCGTGTTCGCGAGCGAGGCGGTCGTGACGATCAGTGCCGATGATCACGCCGGCGCGGACGCCCTCGCGACCGCCATTGCCCGAGCGGCCGCTGCGCGCTGAAGCGCCCGATGCGGCGGACGGGAGCACCGCGTGGCCGCTCGCCGTCCGTCACGGTCTGGCTACCATGCCGTGAACGACGTGCGCGTCGGATTGCGCCCAGACCCCAGGACGCGTAATGTCGCGCGCCGTGACTGACGAAAGTCGCGATGCCGGCGAAGAGACGCCGATCGCCAAGCGCATCCTCCTCGGCGAGCCGCTCACGTCGGAGAAACTCGACGAGCAGCTCCTCCCCAAGAAGATGGCGCTGCCGATCTTCGCCTCCGACGCCCTCTCCTCCGTCGCCTATGCCCCGCAGGAGCTGCTGATGATCCTGCTCATCGGCGGAACGGCCCTGCTGACTCTCAGCCCATGGGTCGCCATAGCCGTCGTGGTGCTGCTCATCGTGGTGGTGCTCAGCTACCGACAGCTCATCAAGGCGTACCCCTCGGGCGGCGGTGACTACGAGGTCGCCAGCAAGAACCTCGGCGAGGTGCCCGGTGTCGTGGTGGCGGCGGCCCTGCTCGTCGACTACGTGCTCACGGTGGCCGTGTCGGTGGCATCCGGGGTCGACAACATCATCTCGGCGCTGCCCGAGCTCAACCCGTTCCGCGTCGAGATCGCGGTCGGCTTCGTCATCCTCATCGTCATCGTGAATCTCCGCGGCGTGCGCGAGGCGTCGAGCGTCTTCGCGATCCCGACCTACCTGTTCATCGGATCGGTCGCGGTGATGATCGTCGTCGGTCTCGCCCGCACGCTGTTCGGTGACGCGCCGATCGCCGAGAGCGCCCAATACGCGGTGCAAGCCGAGTCGCTCACGCAAGCGGCGCTGATTCTGCTCGTGCTGCGCGCCTTCTCGAGCGGCTGCTCGGCCCTGACGGGCGTGGAGGCCGTGTCCAACGGCGTGCCCGCTTTCCGCATGCCGAAGATCCGCAACGCCCAGACGACGCTGAGCATGATGGGCGGCATCGCCATCCTGCTGTTCTCGGGTCTGACGGCGCTCGCTTTGATCGCCGGGGTGCACTACGCCGAGAACCCGTGCCACCTCATCGGCTTCGACTGCGCGAACAACCCGCAACCGAGCCTCATGGCGCAGGTCGCCGCGGCCACGTTCGGCATGAACAGCATCCCGTTCTTCATCATCCAGGCCGCCACCGCGTGCGTGCTGCTGCTGGCCGCCAACACCGCGTTCAACGGCTTCCCGCTGCTGGGCGCGGTGCTCGCCCGCGACGGGTACGCCCCCAAGGCCCTGAACACCCGCGGCGACCGCCTCGTGTACTCGAACGGCATGATCATCCTCGGCATCGTCGCCATCGGGGTGCTGATCGTCTACCAGGCCAACCTCACCACGCTGATCCAGCTGTACATCATCGGCGTGTTCGTGTCGTTCTCGCTCGGTCAGGTCGGCATGGTCAAGCATTGGCGCCGCGTGCTGCGGGGCCTGAAAGACCTTCCGTCCGCGGCGGCGAAGCAGCAGTCCGCGGCGATCGAGCGCCGCTCGGCGATCTCCGGCCTGTGGATCAACTCCCTCGGCGCGGCGATGACCGTGCTCGTGCTGGTCATCGTCACCATCACGAAGTTCACGCACGGCGCGTGGCTGGTGTTCATCGCGATCCCGATCCTCGCCGTGCTGATGATCGGCGTGAACCGGTAAACTACCGCGACGTCGAGCACGAGATCCAGATGGATGACACGGTGCACTTCGGCTCGTCGGGCGACGTGGCGATCATCCTCGTGAACCGCCTGCAGAAGCCGGTCATGAAGGCGATCGACTACGCCCTCGCCGCCAAGCACGACAAGACCCTCGCGGTGCACGTCGCCATCACGGAGGAAGAGGCGAACGAGCTGCAACGCGAGTGGGCCTCACACGACATGCCGATCCCGCTCGTGATCATCGAGTCGCCGTACCGCACCTACACCTCGCCGGTGTCGAGCTTCATCAAGAGCTACCGCGAGAAGCACGGCTCCGCGGTCGTCACGGTGTATCTGCCGCAGTTCATCGTCGGCCACTGGTGGGAGTCGATCCTGCACAACCGCCGCTCCCGCCGCCTCGCGCAGCAGCTCATGCTCGTGCACGGCGTGTCGATCACCCTGGTGCCGTGGCTGCTCGACTCCTCCGAGGTCATCTACGGTCGCCGTTCACGCCCCCTCCCGGGCCAACAGCGCGGTGGCCAGCCGGTCGCCCAGGTACCCCCGCACTTCCCGCGCAAGACGCCGCCCGGCTCGGCCTCCTGAGCCGTTCCGAACGTCCCTGCCGCACCGGTGGGGGCGTTCGGCGTCGCGGGAGCCCCCGGACCGCGGGAGCCCCGGATGGCGGGAGCCCGCGACGGCGGGAGCCCGGCCCGCGCGTGAGGCGGCGGTAGACGCCGACGGGACTTCGCGAGAGGGTGGAGGGCATGCCGATCCTCGCCCTGCTGACACTCACCGTCATGGTCATCGCGTTGATCGACGCCATCACACGACGCGACGACCAGGTCAAGCACATGCCGAAGTTCGTGTGGGTGTTCTTCATCGTGCTGCTGCCGCTGATCGGATCGATCCTGTGGTTCGCGCTCGGCCGGGAGTACGAGCCACGCTCGACGCCGATGTCGTTCGGCGACCCGCGGGGGTGGCAGAAGACGCCCGCTCCCTCGAACGCACCCGCGCCCCGGCACGACGCGCGCACGACCGAGCAGCAGATCGCCGACCTCGAGCGCGAGATGCACCTCGCCGACCTCGAGGAGCAGGTGCGCCGTCGCCGCGCCGAGGGTGGGGCGGGCTCGGGCGCGGGAGACTGAGGCCGGGCGCGCCCGGACGGTGCTGCCCCGCTGAGCGCCGGAAGCACCAGGACGCCTTCCCGAAGCGCCCGGGTGTGCGGCCGAGGGCGCTGCGGCACGGACCCGTCAGTCGGTCGGGCGCCGACGCATGCGCTTGACGTCGGTGCGCCGCTGCTTGGCCTGCAGGCGGCGCTCGGTCGATCCGCGGGTGGGCTTCGTCGCCCGCCGCGGCGGAGCCGGCGCCCGCACGGCCTCGGCGACCATCGCCGCCAAGCGTGCGCGTGCGGCGTCGCGATTGCGCACCTGCTGGCGGTGCTCCGCCGCGGCGATCGTCAGCACCCCGTCGACGAGGCGACCGCTCAGCCGGTCGGCGAGCCGCTCGCGCTGCACGCGGGACAAGGCGCTCGACCGCGCGGCATCCCAGATCAGCTCCACCCGCGAGTCGGCGGTGTTCACGCTCTGACCGCCCGGACCCGACGACCGCGAGAACCGCCACGACAGCTCCGACTCCGGGATCACGAGCCCCGCACCGACGGGGACGCCGGGGCCGTCGGAAGCGAGCATGAGTCCATCATGCGCCCGTCGGGCGTCGCCCCTGCCCGTGCACGACCCCGGCATCCCCACCCTGATCCGCCGGAAGACGGCCTCGGAACCGCCGCGGTGCAGGAGTCGTGCTCGCTCCCACGCCCGTAAGCAGCCCGTATACGTCCGTCTACGCCCCCGTAGGGAAACCGTTAGGACGCTCGGATGCCACGACCCGGCACAGTTGGATCGATACGCGTGCCGCCCCGCGGCGCCCGCGTCCCGTCCGCGGATCACCGAACTTGGAGTCACCGTGCTCGATGCCCTCTTCCTCGCCGCGACCGCCGCGCTCTTCGCGCTGGTCGCCCTCGTCGCGGAAGGGGGTCGAGAAGCTGGGACCGGAGCCCCGTTCCTCGTCGCCCCGCACCACCTCGCATCCGGGAGCGGCGGCTCCCACCCGTGAGAGCGGGGACCGCCCGTGATCTTCTTCTCGATCCTCGCCGCCGTCCTCGCGGTCGCCGCCGTGGTGTACCTCGTGGTCGCCCTCGTCCGCCCCGAGAAGTTCTGACATGGCGATCGTCCTGACCAGCCTCACCCTGATCGTCGCCCTGGGTCTGGCCTACCGCCCGCTCGGCGACTACATCGCCCGCGTCTACACCGGCGAGCGCGACCTCGCCGTCGAACGCGGCACCTACCGCCTCATCGGCGTCGACGCACGCAGCGGGCAGACCTGGCAGGCGTACCTGCGTTCGGTGCTGCTGTTCTCGTTCGTCGGCGTCGTGATCGTCTACGCGATCATGCGCCTGCAGCCGGTGCTGCCGTACTCACTGGGCCTGGACGCCCCGAGTGAGGCACTGTCGTTCAACACGGCCGTCTCGTTCGTCACGAACACCAACTGGCAGTCGTACGGCGGCGAGTCCACGCTCGGCTACACGGTGCAGTTCGCCGCCCTCACGGTGCAGAACTTCGTCAGCGCCGCCGTCGGCATCGCCGTGGCCGTCGCTCTCGTGCGCGGCTTCGCGTATCGCCGGAGCGGGGTGATCGGCAACTTCTGGGTCGACCTCGTGCGCGGCACCTACCGCCTGCTGCTGCCGTTCTCGGTCGTCGCGGCGATCGTCCTGCTCGCGGGCGGGGTCATCCAGAACCTCTCCGGATTCACGGATGCCACGACCCTCGCCGGCGCCGCACAGTCGATCCCGGGTGGGCCGGTGGCATCCCAAGAGGCGATCAAGCTGCTCGGCACGAACGGCGGCGGCATCTTCAACGTCAACTCGGCGCACCCGTTCGAGAATCCCGCACCCTGGACGAGTCTGTTCTCGATCTTCCTCATGCTCGTGATCCCGTTCTCGCTCCCCCGCGCGTTCGGCCGCATGGTCGGCGACGACCGCCAGGGCTACACGATCCTCGGCGTCATGGGCGCGATCTTCGTGGCATCCACCGCCCTGCTCACCTGGGCCGAGCTGGCCGGTGCCGGCGCCGCCCCGCAGCTCGCGGGCGGCGCGATGGAGGGCAAGGAGGTGCGCTTCGGCATCTTCGGCTCGACGCTGTTCGGCTCCGCGAGCACCCTGACCTCGACCGGTGCCGTCAACTCGATGCACGACAGCTACACGGCGCTGGGCGGTGGGATGCCGATGCTCAACATGATGCTCGGCGAGATCGCCCCCGGCGGTGTCGGCTCGGGCCTGTACGGCATGCTGATCCTCGCCGTGATCGCGGTGTTCGTCGGCGGATTGCTCATCGGTCGCACCCCCGAGTACCTCGGCAAGAAGATCGGACCGCGCGAGATCAAGCTCGCGAGCCTGTACATCCTCGTCACGCCCACGCTCGTGCTGGCGGGGACGGCGCTGAGCTTCGGCATTCCCGGCATCCGTTCCGATGTCGAGACGACGTCGATCCTGAACCCGGGCGTGCACGGCCTGAGCGAGGTGCTGTACGCCTTCACCTCGGCGGCGAACAACAACGGCTCGGCCTTCGCGGGGCTCACCGCGAACACCCCGTGGTTCAACACCGCGTTGGGCGTCGCGATGCTGCTCGGCCGCTTCTTGCCGATCGTGTTCGTGCTGGCCCTCGCGGGTGCGCTCGCGGCACAGGATGCCGTGCCCTCGACCGCCGGAACCCTGCCGACGCATCGCCCGCAGTTCGCCGGACTGCTGGCCGGCGTGGCCGTGATCGTGACGGCACTCACCTACTTCCCGGTCCTCACCCTCGGACCCCTCGCCGAAGGACTTGCCCGCTGATGTCCACGCTCACCCACGCCCCGGCCGCCGAAGCGCCCGCCGCCGATACACCCCGCCGCGCCTTCAGCGCCGCGCAGATCGTCGCCGCGCTCCCGGGCGCCGCGAAGAAGCTCAACCCCGCCGCGCAGTGGCGCAACCCCGTGATGTTCCTCGTGTGGGTCGGTGCGGCCCTGACCACGCTCATCGCGATCGCGGAGCCGTTCCTCGGCGGCGACACCGGCCTCCCGTTCGGCTTCACGTGGGGCATCGCCGTGTGGCTGTGGCTCACGGTGTTCTTCGCGAACATCGCAGAGGCCGTCGCCGAGGGCCGCGGCAAGGCGCAGGCAGCGACGCTGCGAAAGACCCGCACGACGACCTCGGCCCGCCGCGTGGTCGCGTATTCGCCCCAAGACCCCTCGGCCTCGAACGCCGCGACCGAAGGTGTCCCCTCGGGCGACCTGCGCGTCGGCGACATCGTGCTCGTCGAGGCCGGCGAGCTGATCCCCGGCGACGGCGACATCGTCAACGGCATCGCCACCGTAGACGAGTCGGCGATCACCGGCGAGTCCGCCCCGGTCGTGCGCGAATCGGGCGGCGACCGCAGCGCCGTCACCGGCGGCACGCGGGTGCTCAGCGACCGGATCGTGGTGAGAATCACGTCGAAGCCCGGCGAGACCTTCGTCGACCGCATGATCGCGCTCGTCGAGGGCGCGTCGCGCCAGCGCACGCCCAACGAGATCGCGCTGAACATCCTGCTGGCGAGCCTGTCGATCGTCTTCGTCGCGGTCGTGCTGGTGCTGAACCCGATCGCCTCGTACGCGGCATCCCCGGTATCGATCCCCGTGCTGGTGGCGCTGCTCGTGTGCCTCATCCCCACCACCATCGGGGCCCTCCTGAGCGCGATCGGCATCGCCGGCATGGATCGTCTCGTGCAGCGGAACGTGCTGGCCATGTCGGGGCGCGCCGTCGAGGCCGCGGGAGACGTCACGACCCTGCTGCTGGATAAGACCGGCACGATCACCTACGGCAACCGGCGGGCGTCGGCGTTCGTCCCTCTCGACGGCGTCGGGGGGCCGCTGCTCGCGGAGTACGCCTCGCTGTCGTCGCAGGCCGACCCCACGCCCGAGGGCGTGTCGGTGGTCGAGCTGGCAGCGGCGCAGGGCATCGTCGCCGAGATGCCCCGGGGCGCCGAACCCGTGCCGTTCACGGCGCAGACCCGCATGTCGGGCCTCGACCTCGTCGACGGCACGCAGGTGCGCAAGGGCGCCGCGGCCGCCGTCGTGGCCTGGCTCGCGGCATCCGGCTCCCCCGTTCCCGAGGCGCTGCGCGCGCAACTGCAGAGCGAGACGGATGCCATCGCCCAGTCGGGCGGCACGCCCCTGGTCGTGGCGACGCTGTCGGGCGGCGAGGGGCGCGTGCTCGGCGTCATCCACCTCAAGGACGTCGTGAAGGACGGTCTGCGCGAGCGCTTCGAGGAGCTTCGCGCGATGGGAATCCGCACCGTGATGATCACGGGCGACAACCCCCTCACCGCCAAGGCCATCGCGGCCGAGGCGGGGGTCGACGACTTCCTCGCCGAGGCGACGCCCGAAGACAAGCTCGCCCTCATCCAGCGCGAGCAGGAGGGCGGCAACCTCGTCGCCATGACCGGCGACGGCACGAACGACGCTCCGGCCCTGGCTCAGGCCGACGTCGGCGTCGCGATGAACACCGGCACGTCGGCGGCGAAAGAGGCCGGCAACATGGTCGACCTCGATTCCGACCCGACCAAGCTCATCGACATCGTCCGCATCGGCAAGCAGCTGCTCATCACCCGCGGCGCGCTCACGACGTTCTCGCTCGCCAACGACATCGCGAAGTACTTCGCGATCATCCCGGCGATGTTCATGGGGGTGTTCCCGGGCCTTGCGGTGCTGAACATCATGGGGCTGCACTCCCCGGCATCCGCGGTCACCAGCGCGATCATCTTCAACGCGATCGTGATCATCGTGCTCATCCCCCTCGCCCTCCGCGGAGTGAAATACCGCGCGGCGAGCGCGTCGAGCATCCTCAGCCGCAACCTGCTGGTCTACGGGCTCGGCGGCGTCATCGTCCCCTTCATCGGCATCAAGCTCATCGACCTCGTCGTGAGCCTGCTCCCCGGCTTCTGAAAGGCCCCGTCATGCGCACCACCCTGCGTACCACTGGCGTCGCCGTCCGCGCGATGCTCGTTCTCACCGCCCTGCTCGGCGTCGGCTACATGCTGCTCATCACCGCGATCGGTCAGGTCGCCCTGCCGTTCCAGGCGAACGGCTCACTCGTGCGCTCGGCCGACGGGACCGTGGTCGGCTCGACGCTGATCGGGCAGTCGTTCCAGGATGCCGACGGCCAAGCGCTCCCGCGATACTTCCAGTCGCGTCCGTCGGCCGCCGACTATGACTCCGCCGCCTCGACCGGTTCGAACCTGGGGCCCGAGAACGCCGATCTGATCGCCTCGATCAAAGACCGGCAGGCGGCCTTCGACGCCCTGAACGGGGCGGGCAGCATCCCCGCCGACGCCGTCACCGCCTCCGGCTCGGGCCTGGACCCCGACATCTCCGTGGCGAACGCCGAACGCCAGGTGGCACGGGTCGCCGCGGCCCGTGGCATCCCCGTCTCCGACGTGTCGGCGCTTGTCGCCGCGCACACGTTCCCCCGCGATCTGGGCTACCTCGGCGACCCGCGCGTGAACGTGCTCGAGCTCAATCGGGCGCTCGACGCGCGGTGAGCGAGGAGAATCGCTGACATGGCTGTCGTCGCATCCCCCGCCGCCGTCGCGCCCACCGCGTTGAGTGTCCAAAACACGCCGCTCGGTCGCGTCGAATGCGGCGTGTCGTGGACACTCGACATCCGTCACCGTCCCCCGCGCAACGCCACGCCGACCGCGCCCTCCCCCCTGTTGAGTGTCCAGAACACGCCGCTGGCCCCCGGCAGGCGCGGCGTGTCTTGGACACTCAACGGTGCGTCCCCGCACCGCCACCCCGGGGGCGCGGCGTGAAGCGCGGACGCCTGCGCGTGCTGCTCGGCATGGCCCCCGGCGTCGGCAAGACCTACGAGATGCTCGCGGAGGGCCGCCGACTACGAGCCGAGGGGCACGACGTCGTGATCGCGATCGTCGAGACGCACGGCCGCGTGGCCACGGCCGCCCAGGCGGAGAGCCTCGAGGTGGTCCCGCGTCGCGCCGTCGCGCACCGCGGCGTCGCGCTCGACGAGATGGACCTGGATGCCGTGCTCGAACGGCATCCGCGCATCGCCCTCGTCGACGAACTCGCCCACACCAACGCACCCGGCTCCCGCAACGACAAGCGCTGGCAAGACGTCGACGAGCTGCTGGCAGCGGGAATCGACGTCATCACCACCGTCAACGTGCAGCACATCGCCTCGCTGAACGACGTGGTCGAGAAGATCACCGGCGTGACGCAGCGCGAGACGGTCCCGGATGCCGTCGTCCGCGCCGCCGATCGGATCGAGGTCGTCGACCTCGCCCCGCAATCGCTGCGCGACCGCCTCGCGGCCGGCTCCGTCTACCCCGCCGAACGCATCGACGCCGCCCTGTCGAACTACTTCCGCCTCGGCAACCTCACGGCGCTGCGCGAACTCGCCCTGCTGTGGCTCGCCGACGAGGTCGACTCCGCGCTGCAGCGCTACCGCACCGAGCACAAGATCGAGGGCTCGTGGCAGGCCCGCGAACGCGTGGTGGTCGCCCTCACCGGCGGGACAGAGGGCGAGACGCTGCTGCGTCGGGGCGCCCGCATCGCCGCACGCTCGGCTGGAGGCGAGCTGCTCGCCGTGCACGTGTCGACGCAAGACGGCCTGCGCTCGAGCACGCCGGGCGCGCTCGACGAGCAACGCGCGCTCGTCGAGACGCTCGGCGGCACGTATCACCAGGTCGTCGGCGATGACATCGCAACGGCGCTGGTCGACTTCGCCCGCTCCGTGAACGCCTCGCAGCTCGTGATCGGCGTGAGCCGGCGCGGCCGTCTCGCCGCGGCCCTCACGGGTCCGGGCATCGGCGCGACCGTCATCCGCGCATCGGGTGACATCGACGTGCACATCGTCAACCACTCACGCGCCGGCGGACGCTTCGCGCTCCCCCGCCTGAGCGGCCCCGCTCTGAGCGCGAAGCGGCGTGTGCTCGGTTTCCTCACCGCCCTCGTGGGCGGGCCGCTCGTCTCGCTGCTGCTGATCGCCACCGACTCCGAGGACTCGATCACGACCGACGTTCTGGCGTACCAGCTGCTCGTCGTCGTGGTCGCCCTCATCGGCGGCATCTGGCCCGCGGTGTTCGCGGCGGTGCTGTCGGGCCTCACGCTCGACTTCCTCTTCATCGCGCCGGTCTACCGCATCACGATCGCCGACCCCGTGCACGCGATCGCGCTCGTGCTGTACGTCGTCATCGCGATGCTCGTGAGCCTGGTGGTCGACCAGGCCGCGCGCCGTGCCCGCGCCGCCCGGCGCGCCGCCGCCGAAGCCGAACTGCTCGCGACCGTCGCCGGGAGCGTGCTGCGAGGCGAGTCGGCGGTCCTCGCGCTCGTCAGTCGCGCACGCGAGGCCTTCGCTCTCGCCGGTGTTCGTCTGGTGAGTGCCGACGGCGTCGTGCTCGCGACCGATGGTGAGCCGGTGCGCGACGACTCCTCGACGACCGTGCCGGTCGGCGTCGACCGCGCGCGCCTCGAGCTGCACGGCCGGGATCTGGATGCCAGCGAGCGGCGCCTGCTCGATGTCATCGTCGTGCAGCTCGCCGCCGCCCTCGAGCGCACGGACCTCGCCGAGACGGCCGCGGAGGTCGGAGCGCTGGCCGAGACCGACCAGGTGCGCACCGCCCTGCTGTCGGCGGTCAGCCACGACCTGCGTCGACCGCTCGCCGCGGCCGTCGCCTCGATCGGGGGCCTGCGCGCGGCAGGCGATCAGCTCTCCGCCGACGATCGTCGCGAGCTGCTGGAGACGGCCGACGAGAGCCTCGCGGCTCTCTCGGCGCTCGTGACCGACCTGCTCGACGTGAGCCGCGTGCAGGCCGGGGTCCTCGCGGTGTCGCTGGCGGCGGTGGACGCCGCCGGGGTGGTGCTCGCCGCGCTCGATGAACTCGGCCTCGGTCCGGATGCCGTCGAGCTCGCGCTCGACCCCGACCTGCCGGCCATAGACGCCGACCCGGTGCTGCTGCAGCGCGTGCTCGTCAACGTGCTCGCGAACGCCGAACGGCACACCCCCGAGGGGCGGCGCGTGCGGATCGCGACGAGCCGTCTGGGGGGAACGGCCGAGATCCGCGTGATCGACCACGGGCCCGGCATCGCCGCGGAACGCCGAGAAGACATGTTCTCGCCGTTCCAACGCCTCGGCGACACCGACAACACCACGGGGCTCGGGCTGGGTCTGGCGCTCTCGCGCGGTTTCGCCGAGGGCATGGGTGGCACCCTCAGGCCCGAAGACACCCCCGGCGGCGGTCTGACGATGGTGGTGGCGCTGCCGGTGGCATCGGACGACGGGGCCTGCGCACGCCTCGGGGCCGGGACCGAAGCCCCCGAACCCGCGCCCGCCGCGACCCGCGGTATCTCCGCGGTCGCGGCCAGACGCGCCGCGGGGACGGACGCCGGGCACGCGGCATCCGTCGATCGAGAGGACGTGCGGTGAAGATCCTGATCGCCGACGACGACCCGCAGCTGGTTCGCGCTCTGCGCATCACCCTCGCCGCCCACGGCTACGACGTCGTAGCCGCGACCGACGGCGCCGCAGCGATCACGCTCGCCGCGCAGGCGCACCCCGACATCGTGCTCCTGGACCTCGGGATGCCACACCTCGACGGCGTACAGGTGATCCAGGCGCTGCGCGGGTGGACGAGCGTGCCGATCATCGTCGTGTCGGGGCGTACCGGCTCGGCCGACAAGGTCGAGGCGCTCGACGCCGGAGCCGACGACTACGTGACCAAGCCGTTCCAGATCGACGAACTGCTCGCCCGGCTGCGCGTGCACGCGCGGAAGGCGACACCCGCCGCCGGGGAGGCGATCGTGCGTTTCGGCGACGTCGAGGTGGACCTGGCCGCGAAGGCCGTGCTGCGCGGCGGTAGCCGGGTGCACCTCACGCCGACCGAGTGGCGGATGTTGGAGTTCCTCGCCCGCAACCCCGGCTCGCTGGTCACCCGCCAGACCCTGCTGAGGGAGATCTGGGCGAGCGAGCAGGTCGCTGACAGCGGGTACCTGCGGCTGTACATGTCGCAGCTGCGCAAGAAGCTCGAGGCCAACCCGTCGAACCCGGTGCACCTGCTCACCGAGCAGGGGATGGGGTATCGGCTGGTCGTGTGAGCGGCGCGACTGCGCGCCCCGCGCGGGCGGGCTGCGACCGGGAACGACGCAGCGCGCGCGGGCTGGCACAACTCCGGCAAAAAGTGGTGGGGCGCCCGCTGCCTGCACGAAAAGTCGCGACCTGCAGGAGATCTGCAGCCCAGGTCACCGAGAGGACGCGTCGTCGGCGCACGCCTCGAACTCCGCCTGCACACGAGCGCAGCGGCACGCGCTGACGACCGACTGCCGCGGCATCAGCGCACGTCGCCGAGGGTGTGGTTCCCGGGGCAGGGGAAGGCGAGGCGGTCGCCCGGGTGCAGGTCGCTCGGCAGCACGGCGGTCCCGCACGCGCCCGACCCGTGCGCGTCGATCACCGCGTACGGCTTGACGTAGGCGTGCGAGATGCGTCCGATCAGGCGCGCCTCGCTCCAAGTGACGTCGAGGCCCGCGACGCCGGCGTCCAGTTGCACGGTGGCGCACGTGGCGTTCGTCACCGTGGTCACCACCACGGTGGTCGACGAGTTCGCGGATGCCACCCCGCCCGACGCCGGGATCACCGCCGGCCCCGTGCACACGCACGGCGTGCCGCACAGGTCGGCGTAACGGTCGATCGACATCGCGCGGACGGTGACGTCGTCGAGCGTAGGCGCCGCACCCGCCGGCCACGCTGCGGCGTCGAAGGGCGCCGGGATGCTGGAACGAAGAGTGGGGAGCAGGGCGGTGAGGGTCATGGCATCCGGTCTACGCCGCTGGCCGGCCGCGGTGGGAAACTCTCACGACTTCCATACGGCTCGCGTGGCGATCCCTACGGATCCCTGCGGCCGGGCGCTGTGCCGCGCTCCGGAAGACAGTCCACTTCGCTGCCGCTCGAGCCGCTCCGTGCGGACTCGGGGCTGATTCGTTCCGGAGCGCGGCACCGGCCGCCCGCCCCGCGCCCGCCCGGTCGCGATCGGACCGACCACCCCGCCCGGCCCGCCACGCCGTAGCCTGGAAGGGTGACACTCCCCTTCGACGTCGCCGCCGTGCGCGCCGACTTCCCCATCCTCGACACCGAGATCGACGGCCACCCGCTCGTCTACCTCGACTCCGGCGCGACCAGCCAGAAGCCGCGCGCCGTGCTCGATGCCGAACGCGAGTTCCTCGAGCGGGCGAACTCCGCCGTGCACCGCGGCGCCCACACGCTCGCCGCCGAGGCGACCGAGCTGTTCGAGGACGCGCGCGTCACGGTCGCGGAGTTCGTCGGCGCCGAGCCCGAGCAGCTCGTCTGGACCTCGGGCGCGACCAGTGGCCTCAACCTCGTCGCGGGGTCTCTCGGCTACGCGGGGCGCCTCGGCGAGGGCGACGAGATCGTCGTGACCGAGGCGGAGCATCACGCCAACCTCATCCCGTGGCAGGAGCTCGCCCGGCGCACGGGCGCGCGCTTGCGGCACGTCCCCGTGCACGACGACGGCACCCTCGACATGGCCGCCGCGGCAGATCTCGTGGGCGAGCGCACGAGAGTCCTCGCCTTCCCGCACGTCTCGAACGTGCTCGGCATCGTGAACCCCGTCGCCGACCTGGTCGCGCTCGCGCGGTCGGTGGGTGCCCTGACGGTGCTCGACGCGTGCCAGTCGGCACCGCACCTGACCCTCGACCTCCCGGCATCCGGTGTCGACCTCGCCGTGTTCTCGGGGCACAAGGTCTACGGCCCCTACGGCATCGGCGCCCTCTGGGGCCGCGACGAGGTGCTCGAGTCGCTGCCACCGTTCACCACCGGCGGCTCGATGATCACGACCGTCACGCTCGACGAGGCCGAGTACCTGCCGCCGCCGCAGCGGTTCGAAGCCGGCACGCAGCCGGTGTCGCAGGCCGTGGGGCTCGCGGCCGCCCTGCGCTGGCTCGGCCAGCACGACCTCGCCGCCGCCCACGCGCACGAGGCGGCGCTGGAGAAGCGCATGCGCGAGGGCCTGCGCTCGATCGAGGGCATCCGCCTGCTCGGAGACACGGATGCCGCCGAGCGCGTCGCCCTGCAGGCCTTCGTCGTCGAGGGGGTCCACGCCCACGACGTGGGGCAGTTCCTCGACAGCCGCGGTGTGGCCGTGCGCGTCGGGCACCACTGCGCGCAGCCGCTGCACCGCCGCTTCGGGATCACGGCATCCGTCCGCGCGAGCGCCGCGATCCACACCACCGAAGCCGAGGTCGACACCTTCCTCGACGCGGTGTCGGGCGTGCGCGGGTTCTTCGGGGTGCGCGCATGAGCGGTCTCGAGTCGCTGTACCAGGAGCTCATCCTCGACCACGCGAAGAACCCTCGCGGCTTCGGCCTCGCCGACCCCGGCGCGCACAGCGCCACGGTGCACCAGCGCAACCCGATCTGCGGCGACGAGATCACGCTGCGCGTCGACGTCGACGGCGACCGCGTGGCATCCGTCACCTGGGAGGGCGCGGGCTGCTCGATCTCGCAGTCGTCGGCGTCGATGCTCGTCGCCCTGCTGCGGGAGGACGGCGGAGACGACGGGATGCCGCGCGCCGACGTCGAAGCGTTGATCGCGCAGTTCCGCGAGGCGCTGCGCTCGCGCGGCAAGATCCCGCTCGACGAGGAGACCTTCGCCGACGCCGCCGCGCTCTCGGGCGTCTCGAAGTACACGGCGCGCGTGAAGTGCGCGATGCTCGCGTGGGTCGCGCTCGAGGAAGGGCTGCGGCAGGCCTGAGCTGCTGGGGGCCTCGGCGTTCCGGCCGCGCGCCGCCGCCGCGCACAACCTCAGCGATGCGCACAACCTCCGCCGGCATCCACCCCACCCGACTGAGCTTGCGCGCATCGCGGAGGATACGCAGGCCGCACCCCACGCCACCCCACCCGCGCGACCCCTCACGTGCCACCCCACCGCGCGACCCGTACGCTCCGCACACCCTCCGCGCCGCGCACAACCTCAGCGATGCGCGCAACCTCCGCCGGCATCCACCCCACCCGACTGAGCTTGCGCGCATCGCGGAAGATACGCAGCCCCCACCCCGCGCAGCACGGACGACACGGCACGCTAGCCTGCCGTGAGACCCCGAGAGGACGGATGCCATGGCCACCGGATTCAGTGACGAAGAGCGCGCGGCGATGAAGCAGCGGGCCGAGGAGCTCAAGGCCATGAAGGGCCTGAAAGGCCTGGCCAAGCTGCAGAAGGAGAACGAGGCCTGCCTCGAGGCGATCGAGAAGCTCGAGGGCACCGACCGCGCGATCGCGGAGCGCGTGCACGTGATCGTGCTCGAAGAGGCCCCGCACCTGAACCCGAAGACGTTCTACGGCTTCCCGGCCTACGCCAAAGACGGCAAGGTCGTCGTGTTCTATCAGCCGGCCTCGAAGTTCAAGACGCGGTACGGAACGGTGAGCTTCGACGAGACCGCGCAACTCGACGACGGACCGATGTGGCCGGTGTCGTTCGCGGTGCTCGAGGTGACCCCCGAGGTCGAGCAGCGCATCCGCGAGCTCGTGCGCCGCGCAGCGCCGGCGGCCTGAAGCCGCTGCACGGCGACGCTGACGAGATCCATTCTCAACTGCGTCGACAGCCGCGCCACGCATTGACGGGACGCGTTGCGACGGGTTTGAGTGAGGCATCCGTCACGGCGTCGTGATCGCGAGATCGGCCGCCATGCCGGAGGGGTCCGTCGACCCCGTCCGCACGACACGATCAGGCCGGCAGGCCCGGCCAGGAAGGACGATGATGTCCGGCAACAAGGCAGTGGCGTACAAAGAACCCGGAGTGGTCGAGGTCATCGACACTCCGTACCCCGAGTTCGAACTCAAAGACGGTCCGGGAGTCAATCCCGCCAACGTGGGCCGCAAGGTGCCGCATGGCGCGATCCTGCGCACGGTCTCGACCAACATCTGCGGCTCGGACCAGCACATGGTCCGCGGTCGCACGACCGCCCCGGCGGGACTCGTGCTCGGGCACGAGATCACCGGCGAGGTCGTCGAGGTCGGACCCGACGTCGAGTTCGTCAAGGTCGGCGACATCGTGTCGGTGCCGTTCAACATCGCCTGCGGCCGGTGTCGCAATTGCAAGGAGGGCAAGACGGGCATCTGCCTCAACGTGAACCCCGACCGCCCCGGCAGCGCCTACGGCTACGTCGACATGGGCGGATGGGTGGGCGGCCAGGCCGAATACGTGCTCGTGCCCTACGCCGACTGGAACCTGCTGGTCTTCCCCGACCGCGAGCAGGCGCTCGAGAAGATCCTCGACCTCACGATGCTGTCCGACATCTTCCCGACGGGCTTCCACGGCGCCTACACCGCGGGCGTCCGCCCCGGGTCGACCGTCTACATCGCCGGCGCAGGTCCGGTCGGCATCGCCGCGGCCGTCGGCGCCCAGCTGCTCGGTGCCGCCGCGGTGCTGGTCGGCGACCTCAACCCCGAGCGTCTCGCGCAGGTGCGGGCGATCGGCTTCGAGAGCGTCGACGTGTCGAAGGGCGACCCGCGCGATCAGATCGAGCAGATCCTGGCGACGCCCGAAGTGGATGCCGCCGTCGACGCGGTCGGCTTCGAGGCACGTGGCCATGGAGCCGACGCCGGCCACGAGGCTCCCGCGACGGTGCTCAACTCGCTGTTCGACGTGACCGCGGCGGGCGGGGCCGTCGGCATCCCGGGTCTGTACGTGACCGGCGACCCGGGCGGCGTGGACGAGGCGGCGAAGATCGGCTCACTGTCGCTGCGCCTCGGTCTCGGGTGGGCGAAGTCGCTGTCGTTCACGACCGGTCAGTGCCCGGTGATGAAGTACAACCGACAGCTGATGATGGCGATCCTGCACGACAAGGTGCAGATCGCCAAGGCCGTGAACGCCACACCGATCAGCCTCGACGACGCCCCGCGGGGGTACGCCGACTTCGACAAGGGCGCTCCGCGAAAGTACGTACTGAACCCGAACGACTACATCCGCACCTGACTCGAGGCGGAGGGGATGCCGCGGCCTCGACGCCGCGGCATCCCCTCGCCTCACGCCAGAACGACGCGCTCCATCCGCTGGAAGCTCTGCTCCATGCCCTCGACCATGCCCGTGGCGAGCACGGCGTCGCGGGTGGCGGCATCGGGGTACTCGATGACGAGGGTGACCAGGGTCGCGCCGTCCTCCTCGTAGAACGACAGGTCGTTCGTCGCCGAGGGGTACTCGGTGCCGGTCATGTGCTCGGTCTGCACGATGCGGCGCGGCTCGTCGATCAGCAGCGTCTCGCCGTCGAAGCCGAAGCCCTCGCCCTCGGTGCCCGGCTCGGGCTCCCACGCGATGCGATACGTGCCGCCGACCGACACGTCGACCTCGCTCACCGTCATACGCCAGCCGTCCGGGCCGAGCATCCACTGCCGCATGAGGGCGGGCTCGGTGTGCGCACGCCAGACCAGCTCGCGGGGACCGTCGATGAGCCGCGTGATGCGCACGTGCTGGTCGCTCAGCACCTCGAGCTGCGTGCCCCTGCCCTGCGCGAACTCCCGGAGGCCCTGCAGCACGGCGTCGAGCTGGTTCATCGCGAGGGTGGAGCCCTCGACGGCGCCCATGGCCACGACCTGTTCGAGGGCCTCGGCCGAGGCGAAGTGACTGACGTTGGTCAAACGAGACCCCTCGGGCGTGGCCTCGAACGAGAAGACCATGCGCATCGACGGCATCCCGTCGAGGGGTTCGCCGTCGTCGTCGGCGAACGAGTCGATCACCTCGAACCCGCGCGGCTCGTCGATCGCGGTGAACTCCCACGCGCCGCCGGCGCGCTGACCCTGCGGCGAGGTCATGTGGTACTTCGCGTGTCCGCCGACCCGGAAATCGAATGCGTCGAACGTCGCCGGCCAGCCCGGAGGGCCCCAGAACCGCTCGAACTGTCGCGGGTCGGTGAACACCACCCACAGCCGCTCGGGCCCGACCGGGAAGTCGGCGACCAGGGTCAGGGTGAGCGCTTCGGCGTCGCTCTCGACGGATGTGACGGGCATGGAGGACTCCTTCGTCGGTTCAGTGCGCGGGGGGTTCGGTGGGTGGGACGGATGCCGGAGACTCGGCGTCTCCGAGCAGCAGCGCGTCGAGCCGGTCGATGCGCCCGCGCCAGAGGTATTCGTATGAGCGCAGCAGCTCTTGAGCGCGGGCGAGGGTGGCGGGGTCGGCCTTCACGAGTCGGGCCCTCCCCTCGGCGCGCTTGATGACGAGCCGCGCCTCGGCGAGCACCGCGATGTGCTTCGACACGGCGGCGAACGACATCGTGTAGGCCGCAGCGAGCTGCGTGACCGACTGCTCGGCGACGAGCGTGCGCCGCACGATGTCGCGTCGCGTCGCATCGGCCAGCGCGTGGAACACGCGGTCGATGTCGGCGTCCGTATATCGTTCAACCATTTGGTTGCAAATTAGCGCTCCCCGCGTGCGCGGTAACCCGTCGTGTCGAAGCCCCACAGGCGCAGAGAGCCGCCCGGGTACACCTCGAACAACCGCCCCTCGGCGGCGCGGTCGACCGGGAAGCCGGCCTCGGACACCGGCGCCCCCGCGGCGAGGTCGATCCCGATGGTCCTCACCGACACGAGCCTAGGCGCGTGGGCACTCCACGGGCGCGGGATCGCCGCAACCGGTCGCCCGGCCGCGGCGGAGATGCAAGGATCGGCACATGGTGGCAGACGACGACCTTCCCGACTCGCTGGAGCCCGCCCTCGGCATCCCGCCGCGCCCCGAGCCGCCGGCACCCCCGGCCCCGAAGGGCGACCTGCGTGCCGTGTCGGTGATCGCGATCGCGACGGGCGTCGTCGTGGTCGCCTGGTACCTGTTCCTCGTGACGGTGAGCGTCATCACCGACATCGACGGTCTGCGATGGGTACAGGTCGGCATGTGGGTGCTCGCCGTCGTGTCGTTCGTGTGCGGCATCCTGTGCCTGAACGCCCGCATGGCGCGCGAGCTGGCCGCGGCGGGCTTCATCGCGGGCGTCGCCGCGCTGCTGCTGTCGATCTCGATCGGGCTGGCCACCGCTGCCGACCTCTTCGGCTGAACCGCCCCCGCGACCGTCGTCAGCGGGCGTCGCACTCCTGGCTCAGCTCGGTGAGCATCCAGGCGCCGGTCGAGTGATCGAGATGCACGGTGCGGCAGTCGCCGCTCGCAGAGGTCACCTCGAGCACGGCCGTGTCAGCCTGCTCCGAAGCGACCTCGACCTCGACGTCCGCGCCCATTCCCGCGGCGGCATACAGCGCGGACGCCTGGCGGATCAGCGCCGCGCAATCGGCGATGCCGACGCCGGTCGCGGCGGAGTACTCGGCGCGCATCCGCTCCTGCAACGCGGGGGCGAGGGCGTCGCACGCCGCCACCGTGTCAGCCGCGCGCACGGCGGTCCACCACGCACGGAAGGCGTCGATCGGGCCGGAATCGGGCGCGGGGGTGGTCGTGGCGGCGGGGCTGTCGTGCGGCGTGAGCGTCGTCTCGGCGTCGGTGGGAGCTTCGGGTGCCGCCTCGCCGGTGCAGGCGGACAGGATCACGCCGACGCCGACGAGCGCGGCGAAGAACAGCGGACGGGGGGATCGCATGCCCTCCATTCTCATCGACCGTGGCGGCGACGGCCACACGCCCGACGTCGATGGGCCGCGGCGAGCGGAATAGCGGTGCCCGCGGGACGGTTTGACCTCGCATGACTGCGGAGCCCGCTCTGGACCGAGCCCTCTCGACGTTCGATGTACGGCCCGGTCGCGCCGTCCAGCGCGCGCTCGCCGCGCACGAACGTCTGAACCTGCCGCGGGGCGGCGCTGCGCTGGTGTACGTGCGAGCGGGCGAGATCAGCGGCCGCACCACCTCGCACGGTGCGTGCACGGTCGATGTCGCCAGCGGATCCGCGGCCATGACCGGTGAGCGCACCCTGCTGGCCGGCGATGCGCTCGTGAGCCTCGGATGCTACGGACTCGCCCTGGTGTCGCACTCCGGCGCCGAGCTGACCGTCGTTCCCCTGCAGGTGGCGCCTTCGCCCCAGACCCGCAGTCTGCCGCCGTTCGTGTTCGTCAGTGGCTTCTCCCGGGTGGAGCCCGCGGCGGCGGCACTGGCCGCGCACCTGGGTTCGGTCCCGCCGGGGTCGGTCGCCGATCGGCAGGGGGACGAGACGATCTGCAAGCTCATGGTCACGACGGTGCTGCTGTCGGCCCTGCGGGCCTGGGCGGCGGCCGACGACGCCGCGTGGCCCCCGCGAACCGACGACCCCTTCCTCTCGCGCGTCGTCGCGGCGATCGCCGATGATCCCGGTCACGACTGGAGCATCGGCGAACTGGCCTCGATCGGCGCGATGTCGCGGTCGGTGTTCGCCGAACGCTTCCGACGCACGTTCGGCAGCTCCCCCGCCGCGTACGTGACCGCGGTGCGCATGGAGCGGGCGAAGGAGCTGCTGGAGGCCGGGACTCCGGTCGCGGAGCTGTCGAACATGCTCGGCTATGCGTCGGACGGGGGCTTCAGCCGCGCCTTCCGCCGCCACACGGGCGTCGCCCCGTCCGCATGGCGGACGGGGCGTGGATCGACCCTGGTCGTCTGATGCCAGACGGGGCCGCCGTCACCGACGGAGGGAGGCCCCCCGCACCGAGACACCGAACAGCACGGCGCCGACCACGAGCAGCGCGATGCCGATGGCATCCACCGTCACCACGCCGGCGGCGTCGACGAGCAGCCCTCCGACACCCGCGGCGATCGTGATCGCCAACTGGAACCCCGTCACGACGAGGCCGCCGCCGGCCTCCAGACGATCGGGCATGCGGTGGCCCACCCAGGTGTTCACGATGATCAACCACGACGAGAAGAAGAAGCCCCACACGGCGACGGCCGCCGCGACGACCGCCAGGGCCGACGGCAGCAGCACGATCGCCGCGATCGCGGCGGAGATGACGAGCGGGCCGACCACCGCGAGGCGTACGAACGCCCGGTCGACGATCACACCGACGACGACGTTGCCGACGAGACCGCCGACGCCGAACAGCGCGAGCAGCAGCACGATGGCGCCCGCCTCGACCCCGGGAATGCGCTCGAGCGCGAGACGCACGTACGTGTAGGCCAGGAAGTGACCGAGCACGACGAGCACGTGACCGACCATGCCGCCGCTCACCCCCGGCCGCCGGAGGGTGTCGATCAGGATCCGCAGGCTCGATGCCGAGGCCGCCGGCACCGGCGGGAGCACCACGCGCACGGCGACGCCGACCGAAGCGGTGACGACACCGATGAGCAGGAAGGCGATGCGCCAATCGAGGACCTCGCTGAGGGCGACGCCGATCGGAACGCCCGCGACGGTGGCCAGCGACAGCCCGGCCGAGGTGAACATCACCGCCCGTCCGATGCGCTCCGGGCTCGACAGACGTGCGGCGACCGTGATCGACATGGCCCAGAACGTGCTGATGGCGGCGCCGAGCAGGAACCGCGCCACGAGGATCGCGACGAGACCCGGAGCGGCGGCGACGACCAGACTCGATATCGCGGCGGCCGCCGCGGCACCGGTGAGCAGCGCGCGGCGATCGAGACGCGGCAGCAGCAGTCCGATGGTGGGGGCGAAGATCAGCCCCGCGAGCGCGGTGACGGTGACGGTCTGTCCGGCCTGACCCGGGGTGATCCCGAGCGAGGCCGCCATCTCGGTGAGCACGCCGTTCGGCAGGAACTCGGCGGTGACGAGCAGGAAGCTCAACAGCATCAGAACGATGAGGCCGCCGTACCGCATGGCGGGTGCGGCGGAGACGGGAACCGGTGCGGTGGTGGTCATGTATCGATGGTGCCGTGTCGCCGCGAAGCGCACCCGACCGTTCGTCCGTGGCATCGCACCGTTCGTCCGCGAGCCGGCGAGGGCGGGCTACTCAGCGGGCGAGGGCTCGGCGGCAGACGCGGACTCGAAATGACCGAGCGACTTCTCTTGCAGGAACGCGCACAGCTCCGCGACGATCTGCAATTCGTGCGTCAGGGCGTTCAGCTCGAAGCTCGTCAGATCGAGCGTGTCGGCGGAGGGCTCGATGACGATGTGCCACGTGAGCTCGTCGCCCGCTTCGCGCGGTTCGATCCACACCGTGTTCGGGGCGTTTTCGAGCGGCATCACCACGAGACCCGTGTCGTGCCCGTCGTGGCCGTCTTGCACGACGACCCGCACCTCTTCGCCCGCGCCGCGGGCATCGATGAACTCGTCCACCCAGTGTTCGAGCGTCTGCTTGCTGCGAAAGGGCATCGGCGGTCCTCGGCGTTCGGGTCGGCGCGGAGTGGGTGCGAGGAAAAATCATCGCACGTTTCGCGCCTCGGGCCGTGAACGCCGGGGCGGAGCGGGCGACGTCAGTCCTGCACGACAGCGGAAGACGACAGGTGCACCGCCCGATGCGCCCGCCACACGAGCAGGAGCCCGACTCCCCAGAACGGCACCTGCACGAGCTCGGCCGCCCGGAACGCGGCGGGCGAGTACTCCTGCCCACCCGCCTGCAGGGTCAGCACGGCCCTGGCGCGTTCGCAATCGGCAGCACACGCTCGGGGTCGATCACCTCGAGCTGCGGTGGCGCGTCGAAGACGACGGCATCCCCGTGGCATCCGGTGCCCTCGACTTGCCGACACTGGCTCCGGGCGCCGAGGGCATCGTCGACCTGCCGGAGGTTGCGGATGCCACGACCGAGCGCTGGATGACCCTCGAGGTCGCGTGGCGCGAGGCTCCCGCGTGGGGCGCGGCGGGGCACGTCGTCTCGCGCGCGCAGGCGCAGCTGGCCGCTGCTCCTCCGCGACCGGTCCGCGCGACGACGAGCGGATGGCGCGGCAACGCTCTGGGCGACGCGGTGTTCGACCGCCGCGGCGGCCTCGTGCGCTGGCGCGACCTGGAGGTGTCGGGGCCGCTGCCGGAGCTGTGGCGCGCACCCACCGAGAACGACCAGCTCGACGGGCAGGGCTCGTACGAGACGGCCGATCCGGCGCTGACGGACGGGCGCGGCGACGAGAGCACCCCGGCGTCATCGGTGCGGTGGTTCGAGCGCGGCCTCGACCGGCTGCAGCACCGCGTGCTGTCGGTGGAGCGCACCGAACAGGGGCTCGTGCAACGCGTGCGGTCGATGGCCGCCCACAGCGCGCAGGGCATCGAGACGACGTTCGCGTGGCGCCTCGACGGCGACGGCCTGCGGTTGCACACCGACATCCGTCCGTTCGGCCCGTGGGACTGCACGTGGCCGCGGGTCGGCGCGCGCATCGGTCTGCCCGGCGCCCTCGCCGAGGAGCATGCGCGATGGTTCGGTACGGGACCGGCCGAGTCGTACAGCGACAGCGCCGAAGCCGCGTACGTCGGCCGCTTCGAGGCCGCCGTCGACGAGCTCGGCGTCGCCTACGGCCGCCCGCAAGAGACCGGGCACCGCCCGGGTCTTCGCGCCCTCGACCTCGGTCCGCTGCACCTGCGCGCCGTCGCCTCGGGCTCGACCGGGCTCCCCGGCTTCCAGCTCGACCGCCACACCGCACAGGAACGCACCGGCGTCGCGCACGCGCACGAGCTGGAGCCGGCGATGCGGCTGCGCCCCCGGGGTGAATACGTCGGTCGGTGAGGGTCAGCTAGCCAGAGTCCTGGCTAGCATGGCCGCCATGATGTACAACGTGCTGGAGGCGCGAAACAACCTGTCCAAGTTGATCGCCGACGTGGAGTCGGGCGTCGAGGTCACCATCGCGCGCCGTGGTGTGCCCGTGGCGAGGATCGTCCCGATGGATCACAGACCCGACCGCCCGCGGAACGCGTTCGCGGACTGGCTCGAAAAGAACCCTCTGACGCCGGCGCGGGCGAGGCCCGTCGACGAGATCGAGGCAATCATCGCCGAGAATCGAGCCGCCGGCGCGTGATCTACGTCGACAGCTGCCTCGTGATCTACGCCGTCGAGCGCGATGACGAGACGGGCGACCGCGCACGTGCCGCTCTCTCCGCGACCGATACGCCGCTCGCGACGAGTCCCCTGGTCATGCTGGAAGCCCTGGTGAAGCCGATGCGGGATGCCGACGCCGAGGCGCAGGTGCGAATGTGGAGCGCCTTCGACCAGTTCGAGCTCCTCCCCGTCGACGCGGACGCTTACCTCGACGCGGCTCTGCTGCGCGCGCGGCACCGCAGCCTCCGCACCGCGGATGCTCTGCACCTCGCCGTCGCGCGGCACGCCGGATGCACCGCGCTGTGGACGAACGATTCCCGCCTCGCCGAGGCCTCGGGTGGGCTGGCAGTAGACGTCATCCGGGCCGGATGAGCTCCGCCCCACCGCTACCCGTCGATGCGCTCGCCCCAGCCCTTCGCCATCTCGACCACCGCGGCGACGGCGGCCTCAGTGTCGGCCGAAGAGCCGCCGGCGCGGCCCGCGACGAGTCCCGCCACGAAGGCGCTCAACGGAGCGGCGGGCCGGGCGACCCCGTTGGCGACATCGCGCGCCAGATCGAGGATCAACGAAATGGGGATGTCGCCCTCGGCCAGGCCGAAACGCTCGGCCAGCGCGATGCTCCAGTCGTTGAGGGACTCGGGCGGCAGGGTGCGGGACTCGGTCATGGCTCCTCCTCGGGCAGCTTCTAGATCGTCCCACGTGTCGATGTCGCGCGTCAGGTCGGGCGCGACCGCGACGGCCGCGATCGTGAGTCCGCCGAGCAGCGCCCGCATCGAGGCGTCGCGACCCGTGGACGGGAGACCGGATGCCGCCGCCCGCAGCGCCGCGGTCCGGTACCGGCCGATCAGCCACTGACGCCGACCGTCGTCGAGGCACACCCCGTCGAGCCCGGTCGGGACGCGCTCGGGCAGAGCCGCCAGCGCCGGACCGAGCGTCGGAAGGTCGCTCGCGACGACGTAGACCTCGTCGGCATCCACGTCGTCGAGCCCCGCGACGATGCCCGCGACGGGACCGCCGAAGGGCGGATCTTCGCGCACCCAGGTCACGTCGAGGTCGTCGTCGAGCACGGGTGCGGCCACGACGACCCGCTCGGCCCCGCGGGCACGGACGGCGCCGACCGCGACGCGCAGCAGCGTCGTGCCGTCGACCTCGAACAGGGGCTTCACGGCTCCGCCGACACGCGATCCGCGTCCCCCGGCCAGCACGATCGCGTCGACACTCACCACCGCGTCACCGTCACGAGGTCGCCCGCGCGCACGTCGTCGATGCTCGGGGGAATGACGGCGAGACCGTCGGCCTCGCCGAGGCCGCGCGTTCCGTTGGCTGTCGGCACGGCGATCCAGCGCGCGGGGTCGCGGCGGTCGAGTCGCACGGGCACGTACTGCACGCGCTCGGGCCGCGCTCGACGATCCGCGGCGAGCGCCACGCGCAGGCTCTCGCGACCGAGGTCGACGTCGCCCTCCAGTGCACGGAGCGCGGGACGCACGAACAGTTCGAACGACACCGCCGCGCTGACCGGGTTTCCGGGCAGCCCGAACAGCAGGGTGCCGGCGGCGCTGCGCCCGAAGCCCTGCGGCTTGCCCGGCTGCATGCGCACCCGGTCGAAGCGCATGAGGTCGCCGAGCGTGTTCTTGACCACTTCATACGCGCCCGCGCTGACCCCGCCCGAGAACACGACCACGTCGGCGCCCGCCGCCTCGGCGGCGACGATCGCCCGGCGCGGTCCGTCGCCCTCGTCTCCCACACTCGTGCGCAGCACCACCTCGGCCCCGGCCTCTTCGGCCAGCGCCGCAAGCAGCACACTGTTCGATTCGGGGATCTGCCCGCGCCGGAGCACTCCGCCCGGCGGGACGAGCTCGGAGCCCGTCGAGACCACGGCCACTCGCGGTGCGCGCGCCACGGAGACCATGCCCACCCCGGATGCCGCGATCGCACCGACCCGCGCGGCGGTGAGCCGCACGCCGTCGGCGACGACGAGATCGCCGGCGCGCACATCCGAGCCGCGGCGGCGGATATGCGCGCCGACGCCACGGGGGGCGGCGACGACGGTGACCGGGTCGAGACCCCCGGCGAGACCGTGAACCGTGTCCTCGAAGGGAACGATCGCCGTGGCGTCAGAGGGCACGGGCGCTCCGGTCATGATGCGGGCCGCCTCGCCGGCATCCAATCGAGGATCGTCCACGGCGCCCGCCGGCAGGTCGGCGACGACCCGAAGGGTGGCGGGGAGTTCGCCGAGCCCGCGCACGGCGAACCCGTCCATGGCGGAGCTGTCGAACCCCGGTACGTCGACCGCGGCCACGACAGGATGCCGCAGCACGCGCCCGCGCGCCGCCGCCACATCGCGCATCTCGGGGACGATCGGCACGACCGCCTCGAGCACCGTCGCCAGATGCGCGGCGACCTCGATCATTCGGTCGTCGACGGACGGGGCGGACATGGGACCAGCGTAGGCGCCGGACAGGGGCGGGACGCCCCCCCAATTCGTCGCGCTCCTCATGAATAGCGCCTGGCGCCGCCGTGAATGACGAATGAAAACAAGTCGTGCGGACGCGCCTCTTTTCTCGTACCCTATAAACGTGGCAAGAAGAAGAGTTACTCAGCTTATCGACGACCTCGACGGAGAGGTCATCAACAATGGATCGACCGTCTCATTCTCCGTCAACGGAAAAGCGTACGAGATCGACCTCTCCCCTCGAAATGCGGAGAGATTGAGAGAGGCTCTCGAGCCTTTTATCTCGGCCGCCCGCCCCATCGGGAACGCGCCGGGAACCCGTCGGCCCAGGGCCGCGACGGCATCTCATCACACCGTCGCCGACATCCGCGCCTGGGCGGCGGAGAACGGCATCGAGCTCAACCCCCAGGGGCGGATCCCGTCGGCCGTGCACGAGGCCTTCAACGCGCGACACTGAGCACTGGCCGGCGACGAGGGCGGGGAAACCGCAGGGTCGACGGCCAGGCTGGCGTCGTCGCGCCTGCAGCACGGGGCCGAAACGCCCATGAACAAGCGCGGTCTAAACGTTCCGGGAGCGCTCGACGGCGTGGCAGATCGGCGCACCGCCGGCGCGTGATCGGTGGCACGCAGCCGATGAAACGACGGCCCTTCCCGACGACGATGCGGACATCGACGACGATGTGCCCGCAGGAGCGGTCCGCCGTCGATGCGAAAGAACGGCGAGCGCCGCCGAATCCCCAGGACGATCCGCGCGCAATCCGCGGGGCGAGGGAATTCACCACGCGAAACCATCCGCGTAACAACGCAAAAGATTTCTGCGCGCGCGAGTATCTGATATCCACGCATGCACGCAGATTCAATCTCGAAACCGCGTGAACTCTTCGTGCAACTCAATTACAGAATCGGCTCGTCGGCCACCTCCGAACGCGCACGTGAATACCCAGCGGTCCACACGACGAATCCCGCGAGCACGACGGCCACACCCATCAAAATGAGCCACCAGGGGAATCCTGGAATGTCCGGCGCTTTTCCCGCGCGCGCGACGTCCTCGGGCGGCGTGGGGGTGATTCGCTCCCCCGTGACGAGGATGCGATGAGTGTTCACCCCCAGCGGAGTACAGGTGACGAGGGTCACCAGATCCTCACCGACCTGCGGGTACAGGGTCTGCGTCTCTTCCGGGCGGACCACGCGCGAGTCCCGCACGCGATAGGTGAGCACCTCGCCGAAGACCTCGATGGTGAAGGTGTCGCCGACGTGCACCTGGTCGAGGTGATCGAACAGGGTCGCTCCCGCGAGCCCCCGGTGGGCCGTGAGCACGGAGTGCTGGTCTGCCCCGCCGACCGGGAGCGACGTGCCCTCCAGGTGCCCGACGCCCTTCTGCAAGGTGGCATCGCTCGTGCCGTGATAGATCGGAAGGTCGACGTCGATCGTCGGGATGCGCAACCGACCCATCACGCCGTCGGCGTCTGCACGCAGCAGATCGGCATAGTCGAAGCCCGGGGCGGCTGCTCCCGAACTCTGGGGGACCCGCGAGCCCGCTTCCACGAGGGCACCGCCGACGAGCGCGGCGTTGTAGTCGTGGGCGAGCGAGAGGGCGTCTTCGCGCGCGGTCACGCTCGTCGATCCCACGACCGTGGAGACGTCGACGATGAGACGCGACTGGTTGTACTGCGCCCACCAGCTCGCGACGGAGGGATACAGCATGCACAGCACACCCACGAAGGCGACGACCACCAGTGCGGCGGTGCCCCATGGCATCCGCCACCGGCGAACGTGTCGCAGGTCGCGACGGCGAACCGTCACCGTGTCGATCATGCAGAGTCCTTACGAGCCGGCGGGACGCCCGTCAGGGGCATCGCGTGAAGTGAGCGGGCCGGGAGGCAGGAGTCGACGACTCCCGCTCCCGGCCCGTTCGGATCAGCGGCGGGCGGCGCGCAGACGGCGGACGACCAGCGTCCCGACGCCCGTGGCCAAGAGCCCGAGGCCGATTGCGGTGAACAGCGCGCTGCCACCACCACCGGTGAGCGGCAGGTTCGGACCGGCCTGCTGGGTGTTGGGCACCGTGACCGAGGTCGGCGTGCCGCTCGTGCCGTTGGCCGTGACGGTCACCTGGCGCCACGGATCGGCCGGCAGCACGTACCCGGCGGGAGCCTTCGTCTCCTTCAGCCAGTAATCGCGCGATTTCGTGTCGTTGTTTCCCACCCACAGGCCCGGGACCGAGATCTTGCCGTCGGAATCGGTCGTGAAGGGTCCCGCCACGAGGGCGCCGTCACGGGCGTCGTACACCTCGAACTGCGCCCCCTGCAGAGTGTTGCTCGTCGTGGCGTCCTGCTTGACGATCGTCAGCGCACCCCAGTTGGTCTGCGGGGTGTTCGTGGTGCGGTCCGAGCCGTTGGTGTTGACGATGGCCGTGTTCGTGATCTCACCGTTGGTGCCGAGGCTGTCGACCCGGGTCGTGATGTCGGCGGTGACCGCGGTCTTGCCCGCGAGCTTCGACAGACCCGTCGCGGTGAACACGATCTTCACGTTGTTGGTGACGGTGTAGTCGGTGCCCTCGGTCAGGGTCGTCCCGTCGATCTTCACCACGGCGCCGATGTAGGTCAGCCGGGAGTCGAGCGTGTCGGTGATCGAGAAGCTGCGGTAGGTGTCGTCCGCGGCGATCGGGGCGATCGGAGCGTTCACCGTCCACACGATGGTGGACCCGAGGGTCGGAGCCGACGGAGCCGCCACGGTCTTGGTGGGCGTGGTGTCGTTCAACTTGTTCTTCGGGTACACGTGCACGTCGTAGAGCCACGTTCCCTGGTCGGGGTAGGGCACCGAGACGAGGAAAGGCTGCACCGGCGAGACGATCGGGTTGGCACCCGGCCCCGTCTCGGTGACGTAGTACAGACCGTAAGGGAGGTTCGACACGACGGCGACACCGGAGGCGTCGGTGGTGACGGAGGTCTGCGCACCCAGCGAGTACGGCGACTGGCTGACGTTCGCGGGAGTGACGTTCTGCGCCACGTCCCACCCGGCGGCGGTCGTGAGGTCGATCGGGGAACCGGAGTAGTTCACCCGCTGAACGCTGAACTGGACGCCTTCGAGGGCCTGACCGAGCGCGGCGATCTTGGCCGGGTCGGTGATCTCGGTTCCGTCACCGGCCGCACCGGGGTCACCCGCGTGCTTGTGGATGGTGAGGGTTCCCGTGGTGCCCGTGATGTTCGACGGGCTCGGGCCCGCGGCGTTGGCGGCAGGCGCCGCCGCCACGCCGAGCGCGGCCAGCGCGGCGATGCCGAGTCCGGCTGCGACGCTGCGCAGCAGGGACGATCTACGAACCATGAGTGATCCTGCTTTCATTGTGAAGGGACGCCATCCGGTCGGGTCGACGAATGGGTGGTGCAATCGGGGGAAATCAGGACGACGACGCTGAGCGACGTCGCAGCCGGAGGATGACGGCAGCGACCAGTGCCACGATCAGCAGTCCGCCGCCCACCATCAGGAAGCTGTCGCGCCCGACTCCGCCGGTGAGGGGGAGCGTGGCGCCTGCCTGCTGCGCATTCACCTGGGCACCCATGTCCTGCGTGCTGCCCGCGTTGGCCGCGGTGACGGAGAACGAGAACGAGCGGTTCGCGACATACCCCGGGGGGAGCGAGTGTCTCGCGGACGCTGTAGGAGCCCCACGCGAGGTTCGACAACCGGAAGACGCCCGGAGCGGGATCCTGGTCGGGCCCTGCGCAGGGACTTGCGACGCAGTCCACGATCTCGGTGCCGGAAGCATCGAAGCCGGGTCCGGTGATGCTCCAGCGCGAGCCGGCGAGCAGTCCACCCGTCTTCTCCGCCGTCTTGGTCCAGGTCACGGCGCCGGGCTTGCTGGCGTTCGTGATGGTGCAGACCACGGCGGCGTTGGCGGCGACGACCACCTGGGAGCCCGTGACCGCTCCGCCCGTGCAGGTCCATGCCGACGCGGCGTACCCGGCGGGTCCGCCGGCTTCGGACAGGTCGTACGAACCGACCTTCACCACGGCGTTCGTCACCGCCGCATCACCGGTCTTGCCGGTGATGGTCTGGGGGCCGGTTCCCGTCAGGGTCCAGTCCGACACCGTCGAGGAGCCGCCGAAGGTGTTGTCCACCTGCTTGCGCAGGGTCAGCGTGCCCGACGAGGGCTTGTTCACGAGGGTGCAGTCGACGGCGTCGCCGGGAGCGACCGAGGGCACGTCCGAGCCAGCGGCCGACGCGATCGTCACGGTGCGCGTGGAGCCATCGAGACTGGTGACGGTGCACGAGCCGTTGACGAACTCCCAGGCGCTCTGTTGCACCTCGGAGACGCTGACGGTGGCGCGCGACGACACGGTGGCGAAGCCGAGCTGCCACGTGACCGATCCCGAGGCCGGCGTGACCTGCGTGGTCGCCGACGGCGAGCTCGTTCCGGATCCGGCCGTGAACGTGGTCGCGGCTCCGAGCGTCCACCCGCTGCCGTTCGCCGGGTTCTGTCCGGTGAGGTCCTGCACCGTCTTGTGCAGCGTCACGGTGGCGATGAGAGGCGCGTTCGTGAACGTGCAGTCGACCGCGGCCCCCGACCGATCGGGCACGGTGATCGCTGCCTCCGGCGAGGAGGCGGTCAGAATCGTCGCCCCGGTTTCATCCGTACAGACGAGGGTCGTCGCGTATGACGACAACGAGCTGGAGGACCCGGATGCCATCGCCTCACGCACCGTGTAGGTGCGGTTCTGGATCACGGCGAGCGGCCCGACCTGGGCGCTCTGCACCCCGGTGGCCGTGCCCGATGTCGTCGTCGTTGCCGAGACCGTGGTCCCGCTCAACACCGACAGGGTGAACTGATCGGATGCCGCGACGCGGCCGGTGACGTTCTTGCGCACGACGAGACTCGCGGGCGAGTTGCAGCTGGCGAGGTCGGTACTGTTGGCCAGACCGGTCGTGACGTTCTTGATGAGCTCGCCGGTCGTGGCGTTGTACTCGCGCACCGTCGTGCCGTTGCCGAGGAAGAGACCGCCCGTGGTGTTGAAGGCCGCACCGTTGATGTTCTCGAAGTTCGCGGTGGTGAACGAGAACGACTGCGTCGAGGGCAGCAGACCGCCGCTCGCGGAGGCGAGGGCCGCCGCCGACACCGAGTAGACCGAGGTGCTGGTCGCGCTGGCGACGACGTACAGGTTGCCCTGCGCATCGAAGGCCATGTCACCGTTGCCCCCGCCACTGGCCGACGTGTCGATGTATCCCAGGCGAGCGAACCCCCCGGTGCTCGGGAGGTATCGGAAGAGAGTGAATCGGCCGCCGCCGAAGCCGCCGAAGAAGTACGCGCCCGACTTCAGATCCACCGCGCCCGCCACGAAGGCGGAGACGTCGGTGCTGGAGAACCGGTCGCCGGTGCTGTGCCACGCGGAGCCGTCGAAGTACCACATGGTGATGTTGGTGGCCGTGGTGCGCTCGTACGCGAGCGCGGTGGATCCGTTTCGGCCGATGCCGAGTCCGTTCATGCTCTGGACACCGGTCGCCGGCGTTCCGACGTTGGTGACGACACCGTTGGACACACGCTTGAGCTGACCGGTCGCCCCGATCGAGTACAGGTTGTCCGTCGCGCAGACCAGTCCCGCGTTGACGCCACTGGGCACACTGCTGAGCGGCACCAAGGGGGCGGAAGCGGCCAGGGCCGTGGTCGTCGCGACCGCTGGCGAGGCCGCGTGCGCCGCGGGCGAGACGCCGAGGACGAGAGCGAGGCCGACCGCGCCGACGAGGCACGCCCGAAGGCTTCGAATCATGAAGCGCAAAGGAAACTCCAAACACAACCGTTTGCATTGCGGGAACGGAAAAGATCGATCTCTTTGTTGGAGGTTTCGCTTATACAGGCGAATACATCGCCCATTGCTCGCAAAATCGGATTCCCCCAAACCCGAGACCCTCACCGTAACGACGCAGAGTCCGCATGGGAATCTGTTCATACCCCTCTAATACCGTGAGTACTAATACCTCGTACGAAAGAAGGGAACGCCGTCGAGGCGGAGCGAAGACCGCCCAGTGCGATTAGCGCCGATACCCGCCCCCGGGCCTCATCTGCCGCGCGCGGAAGACTCCCGAATCGAAGAGGAAAAGCGCGCGCGAGCCCGAGCGAACGATCAGGCCGAGATTCCGTGGGCCTCGGGGTAGGGCGACGGGGCACCGTAGTAGAAGCCGCGGGCCTGGAGGAACTGGATGGCTTCATCCCGCCCGTGCACCCCGAGCTTGCGGTACAACGAACCCAGTTGAGCCTTCACGGTGTTCACGCTGACACCGTCCTCGAGCGCGATCTGCGGATTCGACATCCGCCGGTAGATGCTCCTGGCCAAGGAGCGCTCACGAACCGTCAGCGCCGGCACATAGGAGAGCTGAGGGTCCCCGGACGCACCGCCGAGGAAGCGGACGATCTCATCCAGGTAGTCGTCCATCTCGGCCGAGATCTTTCGCGCATACCTGAGGGTGGGGAGGAAATCCGTTGCAGCCAGCCCCGAGAACGGCGCCAGGGGCGCTCCCGCTCTCAGCGCGACGCGCAAGCCGTCGCTGATGTGACGCTTCGCCCGTACCTCGTCGTTCAGACGGTGGAAGGCCAGGCCCCTGACCATCATCAGCGGGATGAAGGCGCGCGGATCATGACCGCCGAGGCGATCCATGTACTCCTGGGTCACGCGGAGTACCTCGCGGTCCTGGTAGAGCAGCGAATGCGCGTAGGCCCGACGAATGTCGCGAACCCTGGCGTAGTCGGGCGTCCCCTCCAGCCCGTCCAGGAACGCCAGCACCCGACGTGGTTCGCCGCGCACCAGGAGCGCGTCGGCATAGACGCTCACCAGCAGAGCACGCACCATCGCCTGCCCGCGGGAGGCGCCGCTGGAAAGCAGCCCCACCGCCACGGGGATCGCGGAGTCCAGGTCACCGAGGCACACGTAGGCCTGGGCTCGCGCGACCTCGGCGGCGTAGAGCTCGAAGTCCTGCGCGTCCGGTTCCGAGCCCAACGCGTCCGCCACGCGGAGCAGATCGTGCGGCGCGCGCGCGAGGGTGGCGACCAGGATGTGCGCGAGAGCAAGAGTGTAGGAAGACGCGCAGGCCCATGGCGCGTCGCCGGTCGACGTTCGACAGATGTCCAGGTACTCCCGCGCCGAGACGAGATCCCCACGCAGTCCGTTGCCGAGCGCGAGAAGCGAACACGCGCGCAGTCGTACGGCGGAGCTGACGTCGAGGTGGAAGGCCCGGGTGGCGTGCATGGTGGCCCCCACCGGCTCCCCCAGCGCGCACCATGCCTCGGCGGCGTTGAGCTCGAGCGATGCCCGGGTTTCACGGGTGAGCTGGACCGGAGCCCGCAGGTGGTGATTGCGCCAGTAAGTCGCCAGCATCTCGCGACACCCTCGGAGGTCGTCCAACCGCGCGCAGGCGATCAACCGGGCGGCGACGAGTTCAGCGGCCGCGTCGCTGTCGATGCGCGGGATTTGCGACACGTGGATTTCGTGCATGAAGCACATATCCGCGATATCGATCTCTTTCCCTCCGGAAAGGACGAGCCTATTCATTCGGATAGCTAATTCGTATTCACTACCCGCTCGCGCATCGACGCTCACACATGTACCCCCGAGCTGACGCATCATCTCCGTCATGATGCATCCAATACAACACTCAAATCAAATGCATCGAGCGCATCGAAGCGGTCCCCCATAGTTATGGCTCCGGGTGCTGCTCGCTCGCTTCACCCATGGCGCATCTATTAGCGGGGTCGACGAGTCGAAACACCGCGCAGTGAAGAGGTGGCGTATGCGCGAGAAGAATGCGAGCCACTCACGCGTCAGAATGCCTGCCCGAGGGGTTCTCCGCGCCCCACCCTCCGTGCATTTCACGATGACCGACCGAACGAGCCGCTGCCCGCGCGGCGAGAGCATCTCCCCGGCTGCCCGACAAGCCCCATGCCACCAGGGGTCGCCCCGCGCAATGGCCTGGACGAGAGTCGAGCACTTCCAGACCCTGTGCGAAGCGCTTCTCCGTGTAGAGACGCCGCCGAGAGGAGACCCCATGAGAACGAACGCCGCCACCCTCGACCGGCCGCACCGGTGAACCTCTCCGCCGCACCGGCCACCGCCCACGGAGGAAGGCGCCCTCGCCAGAAGGTCACATGCAACCGCCGTGAGGCGCTCGCCGGATACCTCTTCATCTCGCCCTGGATCATCGGGTTCCTCGTCTTCACCGCCGGGGCGATGATCTACAGCCTCGTCATCTCGTTCTCGAGCTACAACCTGGCAACCGGTGCCGCGCGTCCCGTGGGGGCCAGCAACTATGCCGGATTGTTCGAAGACCCGCGCGTGGCGGTGTCGCTGGGCAACACCCTGTTCTACGCCGTGATGGCGGTGCCGCTCGAGATCGCCTTCGCGCTGTTCCTCGCGCTGTTGCTGAGCCGCGTCGGACGTGGTGCGGGTATCTTCCGCACGCTCTACTACCTGCCCAAAATGACGCCGGCCGTCGCGACGGCGGCGGTGTTCTTCCTGCTGCTCAACGGCAACTCGGGTGCGATCAACCAGGCGCTCGGGGCTGTCGGCATCGAGGGTCCGCAGTGGCTCGTCGACCCCGCGTGGGTGAAGCCGAGCATCGTGATCATGGCGCTGTGGACGGTCAGCGGCACGATGGTGATCTTCCTCGCCGCGATCAAGAACGTGCCCGTCGACCTCTACGAGGTCGCGCAGATCGACGGGGCGGGACCGATCCGCCGCTTCTTCTCGATCACGCTGCCGATGATCTCGGGCGCGATGTTCTTCAACGTGATCGTGCTCACGATCGCCGCGTTCCAGGTGTTCGACCAGGCCTACCTGCTGTTCTGGCGCGATCAGAGCAACGCCTCGCCCGAGGCATCGCTCTTCTACGCGATCTATCTCTTCCAGCAGGCGTTCCGGCAGTTCAACTTCGGCTTCGCCGCCGCGATGGCGTGGCTGCTGTTCGTGATCATCCTGCTCATCACGCTGGTGCAGGTGCGACTCGGCAACCGCTTCGTCTACTACGAGGGGGACCGCTGATGACCAACACCCTGCAGACTCCGGGCGTCGCCGAGGCTCGCCCCGAGCTGGCGGCCAGCGTCGCACGGCCTCCGCGGTGGCGCCGGGCGCTCGCCCAGCCGAAGACCCTCGCCGGCCGCGTGGTCCTCGCCGCCGTGCTGGTGCTGTTCGCGCTGTTGTTCCTCTACCCGTTTGCGTGGCTGCTCGCGGCGAGTCTCAAGCCGCGCGGCGAGGTCTTCGACAACGCGCTCATCCCTAAGACCTTCACGCCCGGCAACTACGCCGATGTCTGGAACCAGCTGCCGCTGCTGAGCTGGATGTTCAACAGTGTCTCGATCGCGCTCCTCGCCGCCACCACCGTCGCGATCATGAGCTCGATCGTCGCTTTCGGCTTCGCGTACTTCCGCTTCCCCGGCCGGAAGCTCCTCTTCGGCCTGGTGCTCGCGACGATGATGCTGCCGGGCGCGGTGACGATGATCCCGATCTACCTGATCTGGAAAGAAACGGGGCTGCTCGGCACGTGGGTGCCGCTGTGGGGCATGAATCTCTTCGGCAGCGCCTTCTACATCTTCTTGCAGCGCCAGTTCTTCCTCGGCGTCCCGCGCGAACTGTTCGAAGCGGCACGCCTCGACGGATGCAGCGCGTGGGGCCTGTTCTGGCGCATCGCGATGCCGCTGTCGATCCCGTCGTTCATCATCGTGTTCCTGTTCGAGTTCCAGGCCAGCTGGAACAACCTCCAGGCCGCGCTCATCTATCTGAACGCCGGGTCAGTCGAAGAGTTCACCGCCCCGCTCGGCATCGCGTACGCCATGACGAAGTACAGCCCCAGCGCGGGCGGCCAGGGCGACTACCAGTACGTCATGGTCGCCTCACTCCTGGTGACCCTGCCGATGCTCATCCTCTTCGCGTTCGGCCAGCGGTACTTCATCGAGGGCGTCGCGACCCAGGGTCGCAAAGGCTGATCCATCCCCCTGTCCCGAAAGGACCCCACCATGCGAAAGCATTCCCTCGCCGGCATCGTCGCCTTCACGGCATCCGTCATCGTGCTCACCTCGTGCAGCACCTCCGTCGACGAGCCCGCCGCCGCCGACTTCGGCGCCGCCCCGGCCGGCGACCTCGCCGCGTGGGGCTTCGAGAACGCCGACGATGTCGGCCAGTCCCGCCTCGATCACGCGGCGCAGCAGCTGCCCGACGTGCAGGTGACCCTGGATGCCACCGCGTTCGACGCGCAGAAGTTCACCACCCGTATCGCCGGGGGCAACGTGCCCGACGTCGTGCAGATGGACCGCCGCTACGTCACGACGTATGCCGCTCAGGGACTGCTCATGCCGTTGGACGCATGCTTCGAGGCGAAGGGCGTCGATCCGACCGAACGCTGGTACCAGAACGTCGTCGACGACGTCACGTATCAGGATGCCGTCTACGCGGTCTCGCAGTTCTACCAGCCGCCGGCGATCCTGCTGAACATGAACGTGCTGAACGAGACGGGGGTGACGCCCGAGGAGTTCGACACGTCGGACATGGACGGCCTCGTCGCCGCGATCGGCAAGATCTTCCAGGCCTCGGGCGGCGTCCCCACGCGGCTCGGGTTCGATCCCGTCGCCACCGGTCAGGGCGGTTTGTGGGTCGTCGGCATGGGTGGCCAGCTGACGGATGCCGAGGGCAAGCCCACCCTCGACGACCCCGCCAATGCCGCAGGCATCGATGCCCTCAAGCGCATCACCGACGCGCAGGGTGGCTATGCCGCGGTGAAGAGCTTCACCGACTCGTTCGACACCTTCGGCGACGCCAATCAGTTCGTCCAGAACCAGGTCGGCGCGCAGGTCGCGAACCAGTGGTACCCCAATGTCCTCAGCAGCTACCGCGACCGTATCTCGCTGCAGGCCGTTCCGTTCCGGGATGCCGAGGGCCAGCCGTTCTCGCTCGCGTCGGGGACCGCGTTCGTCATCCCCGCCGGGGCGAAGAACCCCGCCGCCGCGTGCGCCTGGATGACCGAGCTCACCTCGACCGATGCATGGATGGCTTCCGGCGCCGCGCGGGCGGCGACCATCGAGAGCAAGGGCGGAGTCAACACCGGCCTGTTCACCGGCTCACCCGAGGCCGACGAGCAGATCCGCTCCACCTACGTGAAGCCCACCGGTGACGCCGGGTTCGACCAGGTCATCGCGACGTACTACGACGTCGTCGGCAACGGTCGCTCCTTCGGATCCTCGCCGGCAGGGCAGGACATCCAGAACGAGCTCAACAACGCCATCACCGCCGCGCTGCTCGGCGACAAGACGACCGAGCAGGCACTGGCCGACGCGCAGGCCGCCGCGCAGCGCGCGTACGACAACGCCACGGCGGGGTGAGCGGGGTCCGGGTCGCGTGCGGCGGCGGCGGCCGGGCCGAACTCCGGAGAATCCGCCGCCGCACGCCACGACTCCCGCGGAAATCCGCGGCCGCCGCTCCCGGGGCTGCCGGTTTCTCCGGAGTTCGGCACGCGGCGTCGTGCGAGCAGCAGGCGCAACGAAGAAGGGCCCCGCCGAGCGGGGCCCTTCTTCGTAAGCGGATCAGGAGCGCGGGCGCTCGTCCTCGATGAGCGACTGCACGTCATCGACCGCCGGCGTCTCCTCCGTGTCGCGCACCTCGTCGGCGGCGATGGCGATGTCGATCGCCGCGTCCTCCAGCGCGTCCGCGACGACGTCGGTCACATCGCCGCGATCGGCGGCGGAACCGGCCGCAGGGTCTCCGGCGGCCTTGGCCGTGGCCGCACCCACCGGCGCGGCGCCGGCCGCAGCGGGAGCGGCCGGGCGCTCGGGCGCGAGGCCCTCTGTCACCCGATCCGCCGCCGCGACATCGGCCTGCGCATCGGCCGCCGCGACCTTCTCGCGCGCGGCCTTCACGGTCTCATCGACCGCGGCAGCCGCGCCGGCGGCGACGTCCTTCGTCTTGGCCACCGCGGCATCGACGGTCTCGGACGCGCTGGCCGCGATGTCCTTCGTCTTGGCCACCGCCTGATCGGCGGCCACGGACGCACGGGCCGCGGCATCCTCCCCCTTCGCCTTCAGATCATCGACGGTCGCGGACGCGCGGGCGGCGGCATCCCGCCCTCGTGCCTTCACGTCATCGGCGACCTCGGACGCGCGGGCGGCCACGGCATCCGCCTTCTCCTCCGCCTCGGCGACGACGTCACGGTCGAACGGCCCGAAGACCCCCGTCACGACGACGTCGACATCGATGGTGCCGCGCCCGAGGGGTTCGAGGGCGGTCTTGATAGCCGCCCGGACGTTGTCGGAAACCTCGCGCAGCTTGTGCGGGTAGTCCACGACGAGCGAGACGGTCACGGTGACCGCGTCGCCGCGGTCGGTGTCGATCTTCACGCCCGGGGCGGTGCTGGCGAGGCCGACGCGTTCGCGCACGGCATCCGAGGCGCGGCCCATGAGGCTGCCGAGGGCATGGACGCCGGGCACGGAGCCGGCGGCGGTCGCCGCGAGTTCCGCCGCGGTGTCGAGGGTGGGCGGATCGATGCTGGTCATGTGTGTCTCCGGGATGTATCAGTGCACGCGGGTGGTGTCGCGCGCGAGCTTGGCGCGCAGACCCGAGTGGATGGAGATGTAGGCGCGCAGGTTCTGACCCGTCAGCGCCGCCAGGTTGGTGACGAGGGTGTCGACGTGTTCCGCGACCTCGCGAGGCGAGGTGTTCTGTCGGGGCGTGACGGCCACGTGCAGCACCGACTCCTTGCTGATCTCGCCCGCGGTGACCTTGGAGGAGAGGATCTCGTCGCGTTCGGCCAGGGCGTTCTTCAGCGCCTCCGAGGCGAAGCCGTCGGTGACGGTGATCCGGCCCTGATCGCTGGCGCTGCCGGTGGACTGCAGCGGCGCCTGCCGACGACCGCGGACGGCGGAGGCGGCGATGACGATGAGGATGATCGCCAGCACGACGATCGCGGCGACAGCACCCCACCCGGCCGACTCGCGGCCGAGGGAGACCAGCCATTCCTGGAATCCGCCCATGACGGAGGTCCAGGTGTCCGCACCGGCGGGGAGCAGGCCCACGGCGAGAGCGAGGGCACCGGCGGCGAGCAGGATGATGCCCACGAGGAAGAGGACGAAGCGGTTCAGACCGCGGCGGGTCGCGTTCATCAGGACTCCTGGGTGTCGGGACGCTGCACCCGCACCACCGTGCGGACGGAGGGCGAGAGCTTGTAGGTGGCGATCTCGGCGTCGACGGTGCGCTGCAACTGGGCCTGGTCGACGGGGATGCCGACGGGCGGGCGGACGGTGACGTCGACGGTGCGGTGGGCGACGCCGACGACGATGTCGTCACGGGCGATGCCGGACTCGTTGCTCAGGTGCTGAGCGAGAGCGGATGCCACCACGCCGTTGTCGACGACGACGGCACGCTCGCCCCACTGCATCTCGTGCTTGGACAAGCGGCCCGGCTTCAGCGCGAGGATCAGCACGAGCAGACCGATCAGGGCCAGCACCACGCCTGCGGCGATGAACGCCGCGGGCATCAGCGTCGCGGGAGCCGTGACGACAGCCTGCAGCGCGGGGCCGGGCGCGGCCAGCAGCGGCGCGGCGCCGGTGAGGGCCAGGACGATCTCGACCGCCGCATAAGCCAGGACGAGAAGCAGCAGCACGACCACGACGAGCATGGCCACGGTGCGCGGCGAGTGGGTCTCGCGGCGCACGACGGTGCGGAGCACGGAGTCGCTCATCACAGCACTCGCTTTCGCTGGGGGGCGCTGGCGCCCGAGATGGTCAGGTCCACACGCGAGACCTCGCGCCCGAACAGGCGGGTCAGTCGCGTCTGCAGCTCGCCCTGGGCGGCGCGAGCCGCCTCGAGGACGGGAGTGGCCGCTTTCACCGCGGCGGTGTCGTCCAGACGCGGAACCGGGAACGGCGTCGTCACACGCAGGACCGCCGTGTCACGGGCCGAGACGATCTCGACGTGGACGTTCTTGGCATCCACCCCGATGATCTCCGCCGCCGCACGCTCCGCCGTCTTCTGCAGAACGCGATCGGCGACGTTCACACGACCCGCGGGGAGGCCGGCAGCCGTGGTGCTGCCGGCCGCCAGCGGGGCCGTGACCGTGGTCACGACGTGCTCCGACCCTTGAAGGCGTTGACGATGTTGCCGAAGTCGATCTCACCCGCCGTGATGCGAGCGACGACGATTCCGATCGCCATGAAGAGGGCGACGAGGATGAAGCCCCAGAATCCGAAGATCAGAGCGCTGAGGGCCAGCACGAGGCCGACCAGGGCGCCCTTCGTCGTGGCGCTCACTGGACGCGCTTTTCGTTGCTGTCGTCGTCGTTGTTGTCGTCGCCCGGGATGTGGACGTCGTTCACGTCGACGTTGATCTCGACGACCTCGAGACCCACGAGACGGGTGATCGCACCGGCGACGCGGCCGCGGACCTGGTCGGCGACCTCCTGGATCGGCACGCCGTACTCGACGACGATCGTGATGTCGGCGGCGGCCTGCGTCTCGCCGACCTCGACCTTGACGCCCTGCGTCAGGTCGGTCGCGTTGATGGCGTCGCGGATCGCACCGAGCGCACGGGCTCCGCCACCGCCGAGGGCGTACACACCGGAGACCTCACGGGCGGCGATGCCGGCGACCTTCGCGACGACGCCCTCGGCGATCGTGGTCTTCCCCTCCGCGGTGGCCTCGGGGCCGCGGGCGCTGAGGGGACGGTTCACGCGGGACGCTGCCTGCGGAACGTTCTGCGCGGCGGGGGTGGTGGGGGCGTCGGTAGCCATCTCTCTGCCTTTCACGTATTCGGCCCGGTGGAACCGGGGTGGGCGCTTCGGCCTACGTGGATAAGACGTACCGAGTTCGAGAAACGTCACGCGGGGGATGGAAAAATCTCCCGAAATCTGCATGCGCGCGAATGCAGATGAGAGGCTCGCCGGAAATGGCGGGGATGGGCGCGCTCCCAGACACCGACCGTGATGTCGGAGGCCCGGCGTACGCTCGACCCATGTCCCCCTTCCCCTCTGCGACGCGGCCCTGACATGGGCCGCCTCACCGCCTCCCGCCGGGTCACCCGCGTCACCCTCGACGGCGTGAATCGACAGCGGCCGGATGCCGTGGCGGTCGAGGAACCGCTCGAGATCCGCGTCGCAGGTTCGCCGCTGGCCGTGACCATGCGCACCCCGGGGCACGATGTCGAGCTCGCCGCCGGCTTCCTCGTGTCGGAGGGCGTCCTCAGTCGCGGCGACCAGTTCGCCCGCGCGATCCATTGCGGAGGACCGGGCACCGGTGGGGCCGACGGCAACACCTACAACGTGCTCGATCTGACGCTCGCCCCCGGGGTCGCCCCGCCGTCCCCCGATATCGCCCGCTCCTTCTATACGACGAGCTCGTGCGGTGTGTGCGGGACGGCCTCGATCGAGGCGGTGGAGAAGGTGTCGACGTACGACGTGTCGACCGACGATGTGCACATCGACGCCCGAGACGTCGCGGCGTTCCCCGAGCGTCTGCGTGAGGGGCAGAAGGTGTTCGACAAGACCGGCGGCCTGCACGGCGCCGCGCTCTTCGACGTCGCCTCGGGCGAGATACTCGTCGTGCGAGAAGACGTCGGGCGTCACAATGCGGTCGACAAGGTCGTCGGGTGGGCGCTGCTGCACGACCGGCTCCCCCTGCGCGGCACGGTGCTGCAGGTGTCGGGACGCGTGAGCTTCGAGCTCGTGCAGAAGGCCGTGATGGCCGGCATCCCGATGCTGTCCGCGGTCTCGGCACCGTCCTCGCTCGCGATCGAGCTGGCCGAGCGGGCGGGCCTCACCCTCGCCGCCTTCGTGCGCGGGGGCAGCATGAATCTGTACACACGGCCCGACCGCGTCGCGGTGCCCGAGGCCTCGGCATCCACAACCCCCTCCACCACGAGGCCCGCGAGCGTACGCTGACCGAGTGCGCCGGGTCGATGGATGCCAAGGGCCCCGCGCGCGGATCCACGGAGGGTGAACATGGGTGAATCGTTCGGCTTGATGACCGAGCAGCCACGTCAGGGCGGCCTCGGCCCCGCGGTGACCGGCGACTGGTCGAGCACCGGAGAGTACGAGCACCCCGCCGCCGGCTGGGGCGCCGCGCTGACCGTCGGCAAGGTGCTGCTCGAGCAGCGCCAACCGATCGCGGGCACCAAGGCCATGTTCACGATGAACCATCCGAAGAGCGGTTTCGACTGCCCCGGCTGCGCGTGGCCCGACGACAAGGGCGTCACCCTCGACATCTGCGAGAACGGCATCAAGCACGTCACGTGGGAGATGACGCACAAACGCGTCGGCAAAGAGTTCTTCGCCGAGCACTCGGTGACCGAGCTGTCGCAGTGGACCGATTTCGCACTCGAAGACGCCGGTCGCCTCGTGGGTCCCATGGTCTACGACGCCGCCAGCGACCACTACGTACCGATCTCGTGGAACGACGCGTTCCGCCTGATCGCCGAGCAGATCACCGCTCTCGACTCCCCCGACCAGGCCGCGTTCTACACCTCGGGTCGCCTCAGCAACGAGGCGTCGTTCCTCTATCAGCTGTTCGCCCGCGAGCTGGGCACGAACAACCTGCCCGACTGCTCCAACATGTGCCACGAGGGCTCGGGGCGCGGGCTCACGGCATCGCTCGCCACCCCCAAGGGCACCGCCGATCTCGAGGACTGGGAGACCTGCGACGCGCTCTTCGTGCTCGGCGTCAACGCCGCCTCGAACGCCCCGCGCATGCTCACCAGCCTCGCCGAGGCCGTCGACCGCGGCGCCCAGGTCGTACACGTCAACACGCTGCGCGAGGTCGCCGGCACCCGCACCATCGTGCCGCACGAGATCGTCGACATGGCCACCTTCCACTCGACGCCCACCAGCACGATGAACCTGCAGGTGCGTCCGGGCGGCGACCTCGCGCTGGTGCGCGGTATGGCGAAGGTCGTGTTCGAGGCGTCCGAGTCCGATCCGACCGCCCTCGACCAGGCCTTCCTCGACGAGTACACGACCGGGCTCGACGCGTACCGCGCGCTCGTCGAGGCGACGCCGTGGGACAAGCTCGTCGAGCAGGCGGGGCTGACCGAGGCCGAGATCCGCGGGGCCGCCGACGTCTACCTCAGCGCCGACCGCACCGTCATCAGCTGGTGCCTCGGCGTCAGCCAGCATCAGCACGGCGTCGACACGGTGCGCGAGATCGTCAACCTCCTGCTGCTGCGCGGCAACGTGGGACGCAAGGGCACCGGCCCCTCGCCCGTGCGCGGCCACAGCAACGTGCAGGGCAACCGCACCTGCGGCATCAACCACAAGCCCACCGAGAAATGGCTCGCGAAGCTCGACGAGGTGTGCGGCATCACCTCGCCCCGCGAGCCCGGGCTCGACACCGTGCACACGGTGGCGGCGCTGCACCGCGGCGACCTCAAGGTGTTCGTCGGCATGGGCGGCAACTTCGTGCGGGCCGCTCCCGACACGAAGCTCACCGCCGAGGGCATGGGCCGGTGCGAACTGACCGTCCACGTCAGCACCAAGCTCAACCGCAGTCACCTCACCCACGGCAAGCGGGCGCTGATCCTCCCCTGCCTCGGCCGCACCGAGCGCGATGTGCAAGAGGCGGGTCCGCAGTCGATCTCGACGGAAGACGCCATGAGCTCGGTCATGCTCTCGCTCGGCTCCCGCAAGCCCGCCTCGCCGCACCTGCTCAGCGAGCCCGAGATCATCGCGCGCATCGCCCGGGCCACCATGCCCGACTCCGCGACGCCGTGGGAGTGGTACGTCGGCGACTACGACCGCATCCGCGATGTCATGGCGAAGGTGCTGCCGGGCTTCGAGGGCTTCAACGAGCTCGTCCGGCAGCACTACGGCTTCCGCATCCCCCAGCCCGCGCGCGAGCGCGACTTCCAGACGCCCTCCGGCAAGGCGGAGTTCTCGGATGCCGAGTTGCCGAACGTCATCCCCGAAGAGGCCGACATGCTGGTGCTGCAGACCATGCGCTCGCACGACCAGTGGAACACCACGATCTACTCGGCCGACGACCGCTATCGGGGCGTGCGCAACATCCGCGAGCTGGTCTTCATGCACCGCCGTGACATGAAAGACCGCGGCATCGCCGAGGGCGACCTCGTCGACATCGTGGCGACCTCGCGCGACGGCTCGGTGCGCAGCGTCACGGGCTTCCGCGCGCTCGAGTACGACACCCCCCGCGGCAGCGCCGCCGGGTACTTCCCCGAGCTCAACGTGCTCCTCGGTCCCGACGACTACAGCCGCCAGAGCGATCAACCGTTGATGAAGGACATCCGCGTGCGCATCGCGAAGACGGGCGGCTGACGCGGGGGCCTCCGCAGGCGAACCTCGATCGGCGCGTGCCGCGTGACCGTGAGGGCGGGTCGCTCACGCCCGGCGGTCGTCAGTGCTGCGCCAGCGCACTCGCCACGAACGAGACCCAGATGACGACGAACAGCAGGTTCCCCGCCGTTCCGAGCGCACCGATGATCATGGCCCACCGGGCGAGCCCGGCACCCGCCTCGACGTTTCCCGCGCGGTGGAGCTGATTGCGCGCGACGATCCCGATCACGAGCCCGTACGACACGGGATCATCCCCGCGCAGGCGGGGAGCGCTCGGCCAGGTCTGCCAAGACCACCAGGACCACCAGGACGAACGGATCATCCCGCGCAGGCGGGGAGCACATCGGCGCTCTTCCCCAAGGGCGCGGCCATCGCGGGATCATCCCCGCATAGGCGAAGAGCACCTTCCCGCTCAAGGGCGACCGATACCAGGGGTTGGGATCATCCCGCGCAGGCGGGGAGCACTTGCGCGCCTGGTCGATCGCTCGCGCGCCCGTGAGATCATCCCCGCGTAGGTGGGGAGCACACCGTGAGGGCTTGGATGCGGAGGATGCGGTCCGGATCATATACAGCCGTCGACGATCACAAAGCAGCGGCCGATGACGAAGACGCCGGAGCCGGAATGATCGGGACGGTCGAGTTCAATGCGTCGACGCTCTTCCGCTACGCGACCGTCGATGTCGACGCCCTCCAGAAGAATCTCGGGGATGCCGAGGCCACACGGCGTGCCGTCGAGGCTTTCATCCACGCCTTCACGACGAGCATGCCCAGCGGCAAGCAGAACACCTTCGCCAACCGCACGCTCCCCGACGCCGTGGTCATCGCCGTCCGAGACTCTCAGCCCGTCAACCCTGTGGGAGCGTTCGAAGAAGCGATCATCGGCGAGAAGCGACTCGAGCAGGCCTCGGATCGCCTCGCAAAGCATCTTTCCGACATCGACGAGCAGTTCGGCACCACACCCTTCGCGTCCTGGGTCGTCCGTGTCGGCGACGCGACACAACCGCTCGATCGGCTCAGCGGAGCAGAGCGCGTCGCGCTGAGCGCCGGGGTGTCAGCGGTCGGCGACACCGTGGCATCCCGCCTGTCGGCTTCGTCGTGACAACGCGCACGCTGCTCCTCCGTCTCGCGGGCGCTCAGCAGGCGTGGGGATCACGCAGCCGATTCGCAACCCGGGGAACCGAGCGCGCGCCGACACGCAGCGGTGTCATCGGTCTTCTTGCCGCGGCGCGAGGAATGGATCGCACAGAACCCCTGGACATCTTCAATGAACTCGTCTTCGGCGTGAGGATCGACCAGCCAGGAGCCATCGAGCGCGACTTCCAAACGGCACGAACGCTGGACGGATCTTCGTCGATGCCGCTCTCCGAGAGGTACTTCCTCGCGGACGCGGTCTTCCTCGCGGGCCTGCAGAGCGATGACGACGACCTGCTTTCGGGCCTTCTTGCCGCGGTCGAGCGTCCACGGTATCCGCTCTTTCTCGGGCGACGCGCTTTCCCGCCCGCCGGCCCCGTCAAGGCCTGGATCGTCGACGCCGATATCCGCACGGCGCTCCACGAGGCCGCCTGGCAAGCATCCACGAAAACTCAGAACAGCAGTGTCGAGGTTCCCGCCCTCGAGATCCTCGTCGACGCGCGTCCGGGCGAGCTCGTCGATCAGACGCTGGCCGACATACCCCGCAGCTTCGATCCTCGTCGACGTCGCCACGAGTTGCGTGATGTCACTCGACTACGGGTCGACCCTTCGCCGCGGCACGACCCGATGCTGCTGGTCAGTGAGGAGGAAGTCTGATGTTCCTCTCGCGCGTTCGCCTCAACCCCGCGCGGCGCAGTTCCCGCCCGGTTCTCGCATCGCCGCATGTTCTGCACGCTGCAGTCCTGGCGGCGTTCCCCGATCCTTCACCGCGTGCGACCGGTCGCGTGCTCTGGAGACTCGACACCGACGCGACCTCCGCCACGGTTTACGTCGTCAGTCCCGAGCAGCCGGACTTCACTCACCTCGTCGAGCAGGCGGGCTGGCCCTCGCTGCCCGAGGGGTGGATCGTACGTCCCTACGGCCCTCTGCTCTCGCGCATAACGCAAGGACAGCACTACCGCTTCCGCCTGACCGCGAATCCCGTACGTTCGACGCGCTCTCCCGAGTCCGAGTCCGGTGCGCGTGGAAAGGTCTTCGGTCACGTCACGGTCGCACAACAGACCGACTGGCTGCTGTCTCGCGCTGAACGCCTCGGCTTCGCCATCGCTCGCACAAGCGCCGGTCACGACACCGACGAACGGCCACTGGTTCCCGCGCCCCACCTCAGCGTCACCAACAGCGGTACGGTGTCCTTCTCTCGGCGCGAGACGCGGGTCACTCTCCGGGTTGCGACATACGAGGGCCTCCTCGAAGTCACCAGCCCGGAAGACTTCCGTCGCACGCTCACGCACGGCATCGGCCGCGCGAAGGGCTACGGGTGCGGCCTCCTCACGATCGCACCGGCGAGCTGACCCATGGCGATCCCCGGAGCCCGCCCGCCCGACCTTCCAGACCTCGTGCGAGCCCAGGACCGACTGACGTTCATCTACCTGGAGAAGTGCCACATCCATCGCGAATCGAACGCCATCACGGCGACCGACGAGCGAGGCGTCATGCACATTCCCGCGGCATCCCTGGGCGCTCTTCTCCTCGGCCCCGGGACTACGGTCAGCCAACAGGCTATGGTGCTCATGGCCGAGAGCGGTTCCACCGTGGTCTGGGTCGGCGAAGAGGGCGTGCGGTACTACGCCCACGGACGTTCCTTGGCACACAGCTCCCGCCTGCTCGAAGCACAGGCACGCCTGATGACCAATCAGACCAGCCGTCTGAAGGTGGCGCGCGAAATGTATGCGATGCGCTTTCCTGGTGAGGACACCTCGGGCCTCACGATCCAGCAGTTGCGCGGGCGTGAAGGCGCCCGGGTGCGCCGTGCATACCGTGCTCATTCCGCGCGGACGGGCGTGCCCTGGGAGGGTCGTGACTACAAAGTGGAGGACTTCGCTGCGAGCGACCCCGTCAATCAGGCCCTGTCCGCCGCGAACACGAGCCTGTACGGCGTCGTTCATTCCGTCATCGTCGCATTGGGCTGTTCACCGGGGCTCGGCTTCGTTCACACGGGTCACGTCCGCTCGTTCGTCTACGACATCGCGGACCTGTACAAGGCGGACATTTCGATACCGCTCGCCTTTGATCTGGCAGCTGAAGCCCCTCTCGACATCGGTTCCTCCGCGCGCCGAGCTGTGAGAGACCAGTTCCGTGGAGGAGGGTTCCTCGAACGTTGCGTCCGCGACATCCGGCACCTCCTGCTACCAGACGACGATGCATCGGGATCCGCCGAGGCCGAACCCGCGGAGAACATCGTCTCTCTCTGGGACGGTTCCCAACGCATAGTCTCGGGCGGCACGAGCTACGGGGCCGATTACTGATGGTCGTGCTCGTGTTGACCGCTTGTCCGCCCGGACTCCGCGGATACCTCACGAGGTGGCTCCTCGAGATCTCTGCCGGCGTCTTCGTCGGCACCGTGTCGGCGCGCGTACGCGAACTGATGTGGAAGCGCACCGTCGAGATGGTGCGTTCCGGCCGCGCGATCATGGTGTTCTCCGCGCGCAACGAACAACGCATGAGCTTTCTCGTCCACGGACACCATTGGGAACCGGTCGATATCGACGGCATCACTCTCATGCTCAGGCCGAACGCGGCAACCTCCGACGATGGCGACGGTTCCGGAGGGCAGCTGACAGCACCCTCGCGGCGCACCGGGTGGAGCAATGCGTCACGTCACCGGCGGCGATGATCCGTGCGCGGAGCGAACCGCCGCGAAAGAGAAAACCCGGCCCCACGAGGGACCGGGTGCGTTGCAGAAGACCACACTACCAAGATCGGCTACGCACGAGAACAGCGGGTCGCATCGCGACCAGCGCGTCCGTGCCGCGCCCACCGCGGCGCCCGCTCGGGCCGCGTCCCCACGCCGATGACGAACGCCGGAACCGCGCTCAGCAGCGGCAGACGCCGCAGCAGCACGCCGGCGAACCGCGGCAGCACCGCATCCGTTGCCCCGCGCAGCACCGGCGCGATCACCCGCGCGTGCACGACGCGCTGCGCCATCTGGATCACCACCGTCGGGAACCGCCGCCGCCGCTGCACCCGCGCGAGAACCCGCCCCGAGCGCGGCCCCGCGAGCGCCCCGCGCCGCAGCGGTTTCGCGAGCAGTCGCGCCGTGGCCACGGCATCCTGGATCGCGAGGTTGATGCCCACGCCTCCCGCGGGCGACATCGCGTGCGCGGCATCGCCGATGCACAGCACGCCGTTCGCGTGCCACCGGCGCAGGCGATCGACCCGCACGTCGAGGTGCTTCACGTCGTCCATCGACGCGATCGTGTGCACGTCTTCGGCGAGCTCGGGCAGCAGCTCGGAGACCTGCGCCCGCAGGGCGTCGATGCCGGCGGCGCGGAGCGCGGCATCCGTTCCCTTCCGGCCGATCCATGCGACCTGGACATATCCGCGACGTGGGATGGCGATGCCGATCCGACCTCGGCGGATGCGCGGCAGCAGTGCCTCGGCCAGAGGGCGATCGGTCGTGACGCGGAACCACCAGACGTCGAAGGGAACAGGGAACTCGCGCAGCGGCAGATCGAGCGCGCGGCGCACGACGGACCAGCGTCCGTCGGCGGCGACGGTGAGGTCGGCCCGCACCTCGCCCTCACCGTCCGGCGAGCGGAAGGTCACCCCGTTCACACGATCACCGCCCCGCAGCACGCCCGTGACCTCGTGCTCGCGCAGCAGGGTGAACGTCGGCTCTGCGCGTGCGGCCTCGGCGAGCAGGTCGAGCAGATCCCCCTGCGGGACCATCGCGATATAGGGGTGCGCCGTCCGGAGGCGCGAGAGGTCGGCGAAGACGACGTCCGTCCCGATCGACGTGGGCAGTCGGAACTGGCGCACGTGAGCCTGGGGCAACCGGTCGAACCGGTCGAAGAGCCCGAGATCGTCGAGCAGGCGCAGGGTCGACGGATGCACGGTGTCGCCGCGGAAATCGCGCAAGAAGTCGCGGTGCTTCTCGAGCACGGTGACCCGGATGCCGCCACGCGCGAGCAGCAGACCGAGGACCATGCCGGCGGGTCCACCACCGACGATCACGCACGAGACGGCCCCGCTGTTCGCCATGCGGCCATTGTGCTCCCCGATCCGGGCGCCGGGGGCCGTCGCGGCACGCGGCACCCGGCTGCGCTCGACCCGCCGAACGGCCTCAGCGCCGTGAGGCCGCGAACGCGGCGAGCGCCACCGCGGTCGTCGTCCGCACCGACGCGGGCGGGTTCGCCAGCGCCTCCCGCACCCCCACCGTCTCGACGAGCGATGCCACGTGCTCTCCGGCGACGTCTCGCGAGGCGGCACCGGCGACCACCAGCGCCGGCACTCCGTGGACGGCGGCGAGCGCGATAACGTGCCCGGGGCCTTTGCCCCTCAGAGACGTCTCGTCGAAGGCCCCTTCCCCCGTCAGCACGAGGTCGGCGCCCGCGATCGCCGCGTCGAGATCCCGCACCTCGGCGATGTAGGCGGCCCCGTCGACCAGGTCCGCTCCCGCGGCGTGCAGCGCACCTGACAGGCCACCCGCCGCGCCCGTGCGCGGGACACCTCGCACATCGATGCCGAATCGCGCGGTCCATTCCTCGGCATCCATCGACAGCCGCGCGCCGAGGCGTCGCACCATCTCTGGGTCGGCGCCCTTCTGCGGTCCGAAGACGCGCGCGGCGTCGTCGAAGGTCACGGTGGTGTCGGTGAGCACCGTCACCCACCCCGGCGCGAAGGGCGTACGCTCCCCCAGCGCTTCCATCGCGCCGCGGCCTCCGTCGGTCGTCGCCGAGCCGCCGGCCCCCACGAGCACGCGCGTCGCGCCGGCGTCGAGGGCTCGCGCGATGAGCTCGCCGACGCCGCGACTCGTCGCGTGCCAGGGATCATTGCCGCCGGGGCCACCGGCGAGCACGAGTCCGGATGCCGCGGCCGACTCGATCAAGGCGAGGCCGCCGTCGAGGCGCCAGGCGGCGCGCACGGGCGTGCCGAGCGGTCCGCTCACCTCGTCCACGCGGGTCGCGCCGCCCAGGGAATCGACCGTGCCGTCGCCGCCGTCCGCGATGGGAACGACGTCGAGTCGCGCGTCGGGCCACCGCTCACGGACGGCGGATGCCATGGCATCCGCCGCCTGCCGTGCGGTCAGGGTGCCCTTGAACTTGTCTGGGGCGATGACGACGCGCACCGGGAGGTGTCAGACCTTCGCGCTGATCAGTACACCGCGTTGGCGCAGATCGGCCTCGACCCGCGCGATCGCGTCCTTGTAGACGTTGTGGAGCTTGATCTGCTCGAAGCCGTCGTCACTCCCGCCGCCCGGCTGCAGGATCGGCCGGTGCAGGTCGACCTGCACCGTGCCACCGAGGTCGGTGAACCTCACGTCGAGAACCTCGCGCACATCGTCGTTGTGGGCGCGCAGCCCGAGGAGCACCGTCTTGGCGATACTGCCGTGCGTCGCCCTCCAGTGGTCGTGCTTCTGCTCGATGGCGAAGCCGGCCGCTTCGAGGGCGCTGCGTGCGGCGTCCTGAGCCGCGGCGAGATCGCCCCGGACGACGAACTGGAAAGTGAAGAGGGCCATGGGACGCCTTTCGTTCCGATTCCGCTCAGCCTAGGGTCGCCCCCGCCGGTATGTCGTCGACCGGATGCCACGCGGCGTCGGCGCTCCCGGCACCTGTCCCGCGGTCGACCCGCACCGTGCTGCGGAGATCGTCGACGACACGCCGTGCGAGCGGCATCCCCGCCGGCGTGCTCCGCCTCGACTCCGCAGGACGGCACGGCGACGCCGCCACGTCCGCGGCACCGTCGCCCGGCCGGACCCGGCCGCCGTCCCCCGACGGCGACCGGGCTGAGGCAGGGCTACGACGCGGATGCCACGCGGCGACGCCGCGCGCGCATCCACCTCGCGCAGCCGTACAGGCTGATCAGCAGCCAGAATCCCTCGATCACGGCGGACGAGAGGTTCCAGTGCGCGGCGAGCGAGACGAGCACGAGGATCGACGCGAGGGCGTTGGTCAGCGAGTAGCGCAGCTGTTCGACGCGCACGCGTCCCGCCTGCAGGAGGAAGTAGCTGACGACGACGAGCGAGACACCGACGAGTCCCACGAGGTCGGCAAGGTCGGACGAAGACATGGAAGAGGTTCCTTTTCGGTCACCCGCCTGATCGACGGGAACGCTGAAGATGCGAGCGCCGGATCGGCGGTCGCGCGAGGTCGGGGGCTCGTCAGCGTCCGAAGTCTTCGTACATGCGGGTCACACTAGCCCCGGCACGTCACGAGAACGTTTCGTGGGCGGCCGCCGTCACGGGGCCGTCCCGCGGACTTCGTGAGCGACACGCCCGTGCGCACGGCATCCGGCCGGCGTGTCCCGCCTCTTCTCCGCGGGACGGCCCGCGGGCCGAGGGCGCGTGCTGAACGCCGCCGCGGTCCGACCGCCCGGCGCGGGCGGCCGCCGCCGTTCACGAAGACGTCGACACGATCGTCCGCCGCGCGGGGCTTTCCGGTCTCGGGCTCGTCGTTCCCGACTCGTCCTGAGCGCGAATGCTCCGAGCGAGCGCATTCGCCGGTGGCGACGCTCACAACCTCAGCGATTCGCAGGACTTCGGCCCGGATGCCGGGAACCCGACGGAGGATGTGCACATCACTGAGCGGAGAGCCCCGACCGCCGCCCGGCCCGGCCCCGACCGCCGCGCCGTCCGCCGCCCGGGCATGTCGGGCCACCCAACTAGACTGATCTGCGTCCGGCCCCTGCGATTCTTGGAGCTCAGCCGCGTGACCACCCCGAACCCCTCCGACGCCCGCACGGCTCTCGCCGACACCGTCGAGAACGCGATCGCCACCCCCGAGAAAGTGCAGCCGTACGGCGCCCTCGGCCTCAAGGATGACGAGTACGCCCAGATTCGCGAGATCCTGGGCCGTCGCCCCACCAGCGGTGAGCTGGCGATGTACTCGGTCATGTGGAGCGAGCACTGCTCCTACAAGTCCAGCAAGATCTACCTGCGTCAGTTCGGCCAGAAGGTCAGCGACGAGATGAAGACCCGCCTCATGGTGGGCATGGGCCAGAACGCCGGCGTCGTCGACGTGGGCGACGGCTGGGCGGTCACCTTCAAGGTCGAGTCGCACAACCACCCCAGCTACATCGAGCCGTTCCAGGGTGCCGCGACCGGCGTCGGCGGCATCGTGCGCGACATCATCTCGATGGGCGCGCGCCCCGTCGCCGTCATGGACCAGCTGCGCTTCGGCGCCATCGACCACCCCGACACCCCCCGCGTCGTGCACGGCGTCACCAGCGGCATCTCGTTCTACGGCAACTGCCTCGGCCTGCCGAACATCGGCGGCGAGACGGTGTTCGACGCCGTCTACCAGGGCAACCCGCTCGTCAACGCGCTCGCGGTCGGCGTCATGCGCCACGAAGACATCAAGCTGGCCAACGCCACCGGAGTCGGCAACAAGGTCGTGCTGTTCGGCGCCCGCACGGGCGGCGACGGCATCGGCGGCGCCAGCATCCTGGCATCCGACACCTTCGCCGACGGTGGCCCCACCAAGCGCCCCGCGGTGCAGGTGGGCGACCCGTTCGCCGAGAAGGTGCTCATCGAGTGCTGCCTCGAGCTGTACCGCGACAACCTCGTCGAGGCCATCCAAGACCTCGGCGCTGCGGGCATCTCGTGCGCCACGAGCGAGCTCGCCGCCAACGGTGACAGCGGCATGAAGGTCGAACTGTCGAAGGTGCTGCTGCGCGATCCCTCGCTCACGCCGGAGGAGATCCTCATGTCGGAGTCGCAGGAGCGCATGATGGCGATCGTCGCGCCCGAGAAGCTCGACGCGTTCCTCGCCGTCGTCGGCAAGTGGGACGTCGAGACGAGCGTCCTCGGCGAGGTCACCGGCGACGGCCGCCTCGTCATCGACTGGTACGGCGAGCGCATCGTCGACGTCGACCCTTCGACCGTCGCGGTCGACGGCCCCGTCTACGAGCGCCCCGTCGCCTACCCGACGTGGATCGACGCGCTGAACGACGACACGGCCGCGAAGCTGCCCCGCGCGACGGATGCCGAGACCCTCCGCGAGCAGTTCACGACCCTCGTCGCGAGCCCCAACCTCGCCGACACCTCGTGGATCACCAACCAGTACGACTACTACGTGCTGGGCAACACGGCGCTGAGCTTCCCCGACGACGCCGGCATGATCCGCGTCGACGAAGAGACCGGCCTCGGCTTCGCGATCGCCACCGACTGCAACGGCCGCTACAACCAGCTCGACCCCTACAACGGCGCGAAGCTCGCCCTCGCCGAGGCGTACCGCAACGTCGCCGTCACAGGCGCCGTGCCCACCGCCGTCACCGACTGCCTCAACTTCGGCAGCCCCGAGAACCCCGAGGTCATGTGGCAGTTCAGCCAGGCCGTCGAGGGTCTGAGCGATGGATGCCTCGAGCTCGGCATCCCGGTCACGGGCGGCAACGTGTCGTTCTACAACCAGACGGGTGACCAGCCGATCCACCCGACCCCCGTCGTGGGCGTCCTGGGCATCATCGATGACGTCGCCGCGCGCATCCCGAGCGGCTGGCAGGATGCCGGTGAGAACCTCTACCTGCTCGGAACCACCGCCGACGAGCTCGACGGTTCCCAGTGGGCCGGCACCATCCACGACCACCTCGGCGGCCGTCCGCCGAAGGTCGACCTCGCGCAGGAGCGCAAGCTCGCCGAGCTGCTGCAGGCCGCGGGCTCGCAGTCGCTCGTCTCGAGCGCGCACGACCTGTCGTCGGGCGGTCTGGCCCAGGCCCTCGCCGAGGGCGTTATGCGCTTCGGCGTCGGCGCCCGCGTCTGGCTCACCGAGCTCATGGAGCGCGACGGCGTGGATGCCACCGCTGCCCTCTTCAGCGAGTCGACCGGTCGCGTGCTGGTCAGCGTCCCCCGTGAGGAAGACGTGAAGTTCCGGGGCCTCTGCGACGGCCGCGGCTACCCGGTGCTGCGCATCGGCGTGACCGACGTCGAGCCGGGCACCGAGGCGGCCCTCGAGATCCAAGACGTGTTCACCGTGCCCGTGTCGGAGCTGCGCCGCCTGTCGAACGAGACGCTGCCGGCGGTCTTCGGTCCGACGGTCGCAGAGCCGGTCGCCTGAGGCCACGCGCCCGGCAGCCCGGCGGTCTCGGCCGCCGCGAGAGCAGACCACCCCGACGAGAGGAGACGCGCGATGACCGACGATGACGACATGGCCGTGTTCAGCGACAAGCGCCAACGCCGCGTCAAGATCACCGCGTGGATCGTGATCGGCGCGCTGGTCCTCACCGGTGGCGGCGCCACGGTGATCTCGCTGATCCTGGGCTGAGCCGCACGCCGTCACGCATAAACGCTTTCTGCGCACATAAACGCGGGGTCAACGTGTTTATGCGAGCGAGAAGCGTTTATGCGTGACGTGGCGGCCCGACCAGTCGTCCACTTTGCGCCTACGCGGTCGCGTTCAGCAGCGCCCGCAGATCGGCAGCGAGCATGTCGGGGTGCTCCATCGCGCCGAAGTGACCGCCCGCCGGGAACCGCGTGAATCGCACCGTCGGGTACCACCGCCGAGCGAACGACTCGACACCATGGTCGATGTCGTGCGGGAAGAGCCCGAAGGCGGTGGGCACCGTGACCCGGCCACCGGTCGGCGGGAACCGCCGACGGTCGAAATACACGCGCGCGGCACTACCGGCCGTGCGGGTGAACCAGTGCACCGAGAGGTTCTCGAGGAGCAGGTCGAGCGGGATCCGTTCGAAGACGTCGCCCTCGCCCCACGCTTGGAACTTCTCGAGGTACCAGCTCGCCAGACCGGCCGGCGAGTCGGTGAGCCCGGCGGCCAATGTCTGCGGCTTGGTACGCTGCTCAGCCGCGTAGGCGCCCTCATGACGCTCCCACGCCGCCGCCGCGTCGACCCATTCGCGTTCCTCGTTCGACAGCTGATCGTCGGCTGCGGCGCGCCACAGCGGTACGTCCGACAGATGCAGTCCCGCCACGCGGTCGCGGGCGAGCTGCGCGACCTGATCGGCGATGGCCGTGCCGAGGTCGCCGCCGTGCACCACGAAACGTTCGACGCCGACCTCGTCCACCGCGGCGACGATCCGTTCGGCGTTCCAGCGCGGCCCGCCCGCGTCCCGTGGCGCGGCGTCGCTGAACCCGAAGCCCGGGATGCTCGGAACGATGACGTCGAAGTCGTCGAGGCGGGCCGCCACCTGACGGAAGCGCACGAAGCTGTCGGGCCATCCGTGCACGAGCACGACCGCCGGCGCCCCGACCGTTCCCGAGCGCCAGAGGTGCAGCCGCTCCCCGGGTTCGCCCACGAGAACGTGCTCCTCCGCGCGCAGGCGCTCCTCCACGGCGCCCCAATCGAACACCGCCCACGCGTCGAGCAGTCGCCGCAGGGCCGACGGGCGCGTTCCCCGTGACCAGTCGTCGCCGACATCGTCGGGCCAGCGCGTCATCGCGATCCGGCGGCGGAGGTCGTCGACCTCGTCGGGCGCGGTGCGGGGGTGCAGCCGGGTGATCATGCCCTCACCCTTGCACGCGGCTCTCGCGACGACGACGCGGGAAGTGCCGGAATCCGGCGATTATCCGCCAGCCCTGTCAACGCGCACGGACCGTCGTCTGCGCCTCACGGCTCGCCCGGGCGCTGTGCCGGAAGTCCGACGTAGCATGGGGGCGTGGAACCGCTGGTGATCTTGCTCGCCGAGTGGTGGTGGATCGGCCCCGCGGCGGCCGGTGCGGGCACGCTCGGCTGGATCGGCGTGCGTCAGGCGCGGCGCCAGCGGGCACTGCCCGCGAGTACTACGACCACGGGCGATCGTGCCGCACGCGCGTGGGCATCGCGACCGATGAGCAAGAACGCAGCCCGCCGCCTCGAACTCGACGCCGCGCACCTCGACCTCCTCACGGCGCGGCAGGCCATTGCGCGCGGACGCGCCGACGTCAAGATCGCCGACGCCGAGGTGGTACGCGCTCAGGCCGAGCGGGCGGCATCCCGTGGCTCGTCGGAACATGTCTCCGCTGCACGCGCGCGGCTGGTCGCCGCACAGCACGCGTTGCGCGCCGCCTCCGCCGAGATGCGGGCGCGTCGCGCGGCGGTCAAAGCCGCGCAGGCGATGCTCCCGTCCATCCGCGCGGGCAGCGCCCCGTTGCCGGTGGACCGCCTCCTCGCCGAGCACGACGCGGTGTTGGCCCGCTGGATGGCGTACGAGACCGATCCGGCGCTCGCGATCGACTTCCCGGCGATGTCGGACCCGCGATCCCCCCTCCTCGCCGACTTCCTCCACGCGCACGAGCGTGCGCAATGGCTCCGGCCCGCCTCCGCGCAGACGCGCCTCGAACCCGCCGACTTCCTGGCCTACCGCGACGCGGTCCGCCGCACGGTCAATGCCTTCGATCACGCCGAACGCAGCGCGCGTGGCGGCGACAAGACGCCACCGCCGAGCTTCGACGGTACCGACGCCTGGGGGCGGGTGGCCTCCGAGCTGGCCGAGACCGCGCAACGCGCCCTCGCGCGATCGATGGAGTCGATGGGTCGCACCGCAGCGCGCAACTGGACCGAGCGCAGCGCGAAGCGCGCGCAGAAGAAGAACCCGGATGGCGCCACGGGCGACGGCCCGGTGTGGCCGCCGCCCGCACGCGATCGGCCTCGGCCACCGGCATCCTGAATCCCGCACCACCGACCGGCGTAGCATGACGCCGTGCACGACATCTGGAACTTCGCGGGCAGCTACTGGTGGCTCGTCTTCCCCGTCTTCGGTATGACGATGGGGGCCATCAACGCGCGTGCCAAGCACCGCGAGGTTCAGGCCCGCCGCCGCCACCGCGAGCAGCTCGAACTGATCCGCGCACAGGGCGGCGCGTCGCCCGCTCCGCTCCCCGCGAGCGACGACCAGCAGCGTGTCGTCGACGCCCACGACGCCGTCACCCACCGCTGGCTCGAGTACGAGCTCGACGCGTCGAAACTCATCAGCTATCCCGCCATGAGCGACGGCCGCCAGCCACTGACGGCGGCGTTCCTGCGCGCGAAGAAGGTCGCCGACAATCTGCGCCCGCGGGGCGGCGAGACGCTCGTGCCCGACCGGCTCAAGGAGTACCGCGACGCCGTCACCGACTACGAGGTGGCATTCGACGTCGCCGAACGCGATGCGCGCCGCGTCAAAGACGCCGCCTTCTCGGCGGACGAGCGCAGACGCCTCGACACCGCCAAGCAGTTGCTCACGGTCGCGACCGATCAGGCCGCGACCCCCAGCGAGCGCCAGCTGGCCTACAAACGCGTCCGGGAGGAACTCGATGGCCTCATCTGGCTCTCGGATGAGGCCGTGGTCGAGCTCGAGAAGAAGGTGGCGCTGGAGCTTCCGCGCACGCCCACCGCACCGGCATCCCCTCCTCCCGCCGAACCGGCGGCCTGACGGCCACGGTCGATCTCAGCGCGCCCGGCGTATGCGCACCGGCCCGCGCGCGGTGATCACGTCGACCACCTCACCCCTCTGCGTCACCTCGACCTCACCGAGGCCGACGAGTTCGTGGGCGGCCTCGCGCGCGGCCGGCATGAGATCGCGCCACTGCTCCCCACCGACCGCGCGGGCGGCCTCGGACGGGCAGATCGTCTTGTCGGCGTCGCGGGCGGCGAGCAACTCCCGAATGGATGCCACCAGCCGAGGATCCGCATCAGACGACGAGGTCATATGTCCAGTGTCCCTCCCCCGTTCCGCGTCGGGGTCAGAATGAGCCGGTGATCACCGAGCGCCACGCCCCCGACCTGCCCGGCCGCGCGGTCATCGCGCAGCGCTGGAGCCGCGCCGTGTTCGTGCACTGGCGCGTCGATCCGGCGCAGGTCGCACCGGTGCTACCGCCGGGAACGCGCCCCGACGTGCACGACGGCTCGGCCTGGGTCGGGCTCGTGCCCTTCGTCCTGAGCGAGTTCCGCTTTCTCCCGCTGCCGCCCGTGCCCCTGCTCGGCACGTTCACCGAGATCAACGTGCGCATCTACGCCGTCGACGAGGCCGGTCGCCGCGGGGTCGTGTTCCGCACGCTCGAGGCTGAGCACCTCGCCCCGGTGCTGGTGGCGCGCGCGCTGTTCGGCCTGCCCTACCGGTGGGCGCGCGCCGGGGTACGCACCGACGGCGCACGGATCGAGTTCCGCTCCCGGCGCCACGGGGCACGGCATCCCGGCACACGGGTGCGCGCCACTCTCGGCACCGCTGCGGTCGACACCCCGCTGTCGCGCTTCCTGACGGCCCGCTGGGGCTTTCACGAACGCCACCTCGGCCGCACCATCTGGGCCGCCAACAGCCACGAGCCCTGGCCGTTGGTCGAGGCGGAGCTCGAGGAGCTCGACGATGAACTCGTCGCCGATGCCGGGTTCCCAGGCCTCGCCCGACGCGCGCCGGATTCGGTGCTGGCGATGCCGGCACGGCATCCGGGGTTCGTCACGCGCTTCACGCGCGCCCGCGCGATCGCCCCGCGCGCCGACGCGTAGGTCAGTCGGGCTGCGCCGCCGCGTTGCGGTGGTGGCGGATGACCTCGGCGACGACGAAGTTGAACCACTTCTCGGCGAACACGGGGTCGAGATCGGCGTCTTCGGCGAGACGCATGAGCCGGGCGATCTGCTGCTCTTCGCGCTGCGGGTCGGATGCCGGCATCCCATGCTTCGCCTTGAGAAGCCCGACCTGCTTGGTGCAGTGGAATCGCTCGGCGAGCAGGAAGATGAGGGCGGCGTCGATGTTGTCGATGCTGCCGCGCAGTCCCTGCAGGATCGTCGTGGGGTCGGCGTCCGTCATGTGTCCTCCCGAATCGCTCCGAGACTACCGCGGGATGCCGCGAACGGTCGGCGCTGTCAGCGGCCCCCTACAGTGTGAGCATGAGCCGATCGACACGTCCCGACCCCACCTCCGAAGGGGCGGAGGCGGGCGCCCCGACCTCGCGTGACCGTCCGGTGTGGTCGGCGATCTCCCGTCCGTACGCGGCGGGCTTCTTCTTGACCCTCGGCGGCCTCACGGCTCTGCTCCTGGGGGCCGCGCTGTCGAACCTGTCGACGGTGCTCATCTACATCGCCATTGCGCTGTTCGTCGCCCTCGCCCTCGATCCGCTCGTGCGCCTGCTCGTGCGTCGCGGAATCTCGCGCGCGTGGGCGATCGTCATCGTGTTCGGCGGCCTGGCCGTGATCCTCGCGACGGCGCTGTGGCTGCTGATCCCGCCGGTGGTGCGGCAGGTGGAGCAGTTCGTCGGCGACATCCCCACCTTCGTGAACGACCTCATCGACAGCGACGCGGTGCGGTGGGTCGAGACGAACTTCGGCGACAGCCTGGGCGACGTGCTGAAAGAAGTGCAGAGCTTCGTCACCAACCCCACGAACATCGCCGCGATCGGCGGCGGGCTGCTGCAGGTCGGCATCACGATCGGGACGTTCATCTCGGGCGCGATCATCGTGCTCGTGCTGAGCCTGTACTTCCTGGCGGCACTGCCGCGGATGAAGAACAGCCTCGTGCGCCTCACACCGGCCCGAAGTCGAGCGACGGTTTCCGACATGACGGGGCAGATCACCGACTCGGTGGGCGGCTACCTCGCCGGAATGGTGGTCCTGGCGTTGTGCAACGCGGTGTTCGCGTTCATCGTGCTGACGATCCTGCAGCAGCCGTTCGCGGCCCTGCTGGCGGCCCTCGCCTTCGGCATCACCCTCATCCCGCTGGTCGGCTCGGTGCTCTTCTGGGCGACCGCGACGGTGTTCACCCTGATCGTCAGCCCCACGTCGGGTCTGATCTTCGCCATCGTCTACTTGATCTATATGCAGATTGAGGCATACCTCCTCACGCCCCGCGTGATGAATCGCACGATCTCGGTACCGGGGTCGCTCGTGGTCATCGGAGCGCTCGTCGGCGGGACGCTGCTCGGACTCCTCGGCGCCCTGGTCGCGATCCCGGTGACGGCCTCGGTCCTGCTGATCGTCAAGCAGATCGTCATCCCGCGACAGGATGCCAAGAAGTAGCCGGATGCGACGTCACGCATGAGCGCCCCCTACCCGCACCTCGCATCGACGGGCGGCGTGTTCTCACTCATCCGCGACGGCCTCGCCCGCTCTCGCTCGGAGCTCTCGCGCCTGACCGGCCTCGCCCCGTCCACGATCACGCTGCGCGTCGACGAGCTGCTCGCCCTCGGAGTGATCGAGGAGGCCGGCGAGACCGCCTCCCGCGGTGGGCGTCGACCGCGCGGCCTCGCCCTTGCGCGCGACGGGCGCGTCATCGCCGGCATCGACCTCGGCACCACGCACGCCACGATCATCCTCGAAGACCTTCGCGGCACGCGCGTCGCTCGTCACCGGATGAGTCTCGACATCACTCGCGCACCCGAGGTGGTGCTGCGCGGCCTGCACCGCGAGGTGCTCGCCCTCGTCGAGGCTGCACCCGAGTCCGTCGCGCTCGCCGGCATCGGTCTCGCCGTGCCCGGGCCGGTGAGCGTGCCCGACGGCCGGATCATCTCGCCGTCGCGGATGCCGGGATGGAACGGCATCGATGCGTCGGCGATCCTCGGCGGCATGGCGGGCGTGCCGGTGCGATGCGAGAACGACGCGAACGCGATGGCGCTCGGCGAGCACATCGCCGACGGGCGGCGGTCGTCCGACATGCTCGTGGTGAAGGCGGGCTCCAGCATCGGCGTGGGCATCATCGCCGGCGGCTCGCTGTACCGCGGAGCGACGGGCGTGGCCGGTGACATCACGCACATCGCGGTCCCTGGCTCGACGGTGGTGTGCGTGTGCGGCCGCGTGGGCTGCCTCGATACCGTCGCCGGTGGACGGGCGATCGGTGCGGCGATGACGGCTGGCGGCACCCGCGTGGACGACGTCGCGCAACTCGCCGATCTCGCTCGCGACGGCCATCCGCTCGCCACCCGCCTGCTGCGGGAGGCGGGCGTGCGCACGGGCAGCGTTCTCGCGACCATCGTGGGCTTCTTCAATCCCGAACGTCTGGTGCTCGGAGGCATCATCGCCACCACCGACGCGTTCGTCGCGGGGGTGCGCTCGAGCATCTACGACCTCTGCCTGCCCCTGTCGACGGCGTCGCTCGACGTGGCGGCATCGCTGCAGGGATGGGACATCGGTGCGCGCGGGGCGGCTCTGCTCGTGCGCGATGAGCTGCTGTCGGCGGCGTCCATCGACGCTCTCCTTCGCGCGCGCTGACTTACTTCAAAACTTGAAGTCAAAATAGCGACTTTGTCCGATCTGTGTAAATCCTCCGTTACGGGCCGAAATTTCGAGGCGTCTCGCCCTTAGCCTCCCCCCCAAGCCCCATTCATCCGATGTCTCACGGGCTGACAGCCGGACCCGAATCCGCAGCCCGCACCCGAGAGGAACCTCATGAACACGAAACGGATCGCCCTCGCCGGCATCCTCACCGTCACGGCGCTGGGCTTCACGGCCTGCGCATCCGGCGGCGGAGCGGCCGACGGCGGCAAGACCACGATCGTCTGGAACATGTGGGCCGGTGACACCGCGTCCGAACAGAAGCTCAAGGACCAGATGGCCGAAGCTCAGAAGCTCGTCGGCGACGACATCACCATCGAACTGCAGACGGCGCCGTGGGCGGACTACTTCACCAAACTCAATGCCAACATGGCATCGGGCAAGGTCGCCTGCGTGACCGGAATGAACGGCCAGCGCCTGGCCGGCTACACCGAGGTCTTCGACGAGCTCACCGACGGCGACCTCTCCACCATGGGCATCTCGCGCGACGCGTACAACCCGGGCGCCCTCAGCGTCATGGAGAACGGCGGCAAGCTCTACGGCCTCCCGTACGACACCGCGGCGATGCTGCTGTTCTACAACGCCGACCTGTTCGCCAAGGCCGGGGCGCCGGTGCCGAGCAACGACTGGACGATCGACGACTTCGAGAAGGCGGCGAGCGAGATCACCGCCAAGGCCGGCGCGAAGGGCTTCGCGGTCTCGGTCGACGAGTTCCAGTGGCTCTCGCTTCCGATGGCCGAGACCGGGCGGCAGCCCGTCGACGACTCGGGTGCGCTCGACCTCACGAACTCCAGCTTCGTCGAGGCGGCCACCCGCTACGGCGACCTCGTCACCAAGCTCGGCGTGTCCGATGCGGTGCCCTCCGCCTCGGACTCGGCGTGGACGACGACGCAGTTCCAGAACGGCAAGGCCGCGATGATCATCGAGGGCACCTGGATGGCATCCACGCTCACCTCCGCCGACCTGGGCTTCTCGGCCGGGGCCGTGCGTATCCCGCAGGGCGCGAAGGGCGCCTACGGCGTCGCCCTCGGTTCGGGCTACGGCATCGCCGCGAACTGCGAGAACAAAGAGGCCGCGCTCAAGGTGCTCGGTGCCCTCTCCAGCCCGCAGGTGCAGTCGGTCATCGCGCAGCAGGGCGGATTCCCGGCTCAGCTGGCGAGCCAGCCTGAGTTCTTCACGGCTCTGCCCGATGCCACGCGCGACAACCTGAAGCAGGCCTTCACCGCCGCATTCGACGGAGCCGTGGCGCAGCGTGTCACCGAGCAGTGGACCCAGGTGGCGACCGCCATGCCGAACGAGCTCGTGAGCGTCTACACCGGGCAGGCGACCATGTCGTCGGTGCTCGAGAACCTCGAGTCGCGCTTCGGCAAGTGACCCATGACGGGAGGCGGCGCCGCCGGCGCCGCCTCCCCTTCGCCCCTTCCCCCTCGTCCCGCAGGAGCACCCCATGTCCGCCAGCCGCACCGACTGGTTCGTCCACGACCGCTTCGGAGTGTTCATCCACTTCGGCCTCTACAGCGTCGCGGCCCGCCACGAATGGGTCCAGAACTACGAGCGCATCGAGCCCGCAGACTATGCGCGGTACGCGCGCTTCTTCGATCCCGACCTGTTCGACGCGCGCAGCCTCGCCCGACAGGCTCGCCAGTGCGGAGCGCGGTACGTCGTGCTGACCGCGAAACACCACGAGGGCTTCTGCCTCTGGAACACGGCGACGACCCCGTTCAACGCCGTCGAAACCTGCGGGCGAGACCTCGTGCGCGAGTACGTCGATGCCCTGCGTGCCGAAGGGCTGCGCGTGGGCCTCTACTTCTCTCTGCTCGACTGGTCGCACCCCCACTACACGATCGACCGGCACCACCCGCAACGCGGCTTCGCCGATGTCGCCGAACGCAACGCCGCGCGCGACATGTCCGTCTATCGCGCCTACCTGCACGCCCAGGTGCGCGAACTTCTCACCGACTACGGCCCACTGGACTACCTGTTCTTCGACTTCACCGAGCCCGCCGAAGAAGACGGCCTCCCCGGCAAGTCGCCCGAGGACTGGGACGCCGAGACCCTGCTCGCGATGTGCCGCGAGCTGCAGCCCGACATGATGGTCAACGACCGACTCGGCATCCCGGCCGACCTCGTCACGCCCGAGCAATATCAGCCCGTGCGTCCGTTCGAGCGCGACGGCATCCCCCTGGTGTGGGAGGCCTGCCAGACGATCAACGGCAGCTGGGGATACCACCGCGACAACCACGACAGCAAGAGTGCGGCCCTCCTGGTCCGCATGCTCGCCAGTTCGGTCGCGCTCGGGGGCAACCTGCTGCTGAACGTCGGTCCCACCGGGCGCGGCGAGATCGCCCCGCGCGACGCCGCGCTGCTGTCGGCGGTGGGCGAGTGGATGACCCGGCACGCGGATGCCATCCGCGGTGCGGCCGCGTCGTCGTTCACCGCCCCGTCGGGCGTCGTCTACACACAGCGCGCAGACCGCCTCTACGTCCACCTCTTCGACTGGCCGTTCGGACTGTTGCACCTGCCCGACCTCGCCGATCGCGTGGAGTTCGCGCGATTCCTCGACGACGGTTCGGAGGTGCTGTTCGAGAACATCCCCGCAGACCAGGAGGCTTTCAACCTCCAGCCCGCGGCGCCGGAGCCGGGAACACTCACGCTGAGGCTGCCCGTGCAGCCACCCGCGGTGGCGCTGCCCGTGATCGAGCTGCGACTGCGGGCCTCATCATGAAGAAAGGCCTCCGGATGCGCTCCGAGTCATCCATCGCGCCGCGTCGGCGCCGCAGCTCCTTGGAGACGAGGGAGCGACGTCAGGCGCTCGGCTTCATCACCCCCGCCGTGCTCGGACTGGCCGTCTTCACGGTGCTCCCCGTGGGGCTCGCGATCGTGATGAGCCTGTTCGACTGGCCCATCTTCGGCAAGCGCACGTTCGTCGGCTTCGACAACTACGTGAAGCTGCTCACCTCGTCGCCGGACTTCTGGCCGGCGCTGCGCAACACCGCGGTGTTCACGTTGCTGTACGTCCCGCTGAACCTGATCGTCGCGTTGGGGCTCTCGCTTCTGCTCGGGCCGCGCATCCGCGGGCGCGCGGTGTTCCGCGTGCTCTTCTTCATCCCGGTGGTGACGCCCATCGTCGCGAGTGCGCTCATCTGGCGTCTCGTCCTCCAGCCGGACGGCCTGCTCAACGGCATGTCGACGTCGCTGTTCGGATGGGAGCTGCCGAACTTCCTCGTCGACCAGAACTGGGCGATGCTCGCCGTCGTCGCCATGAGCGTCTGGGCCGGCATGGGTTACAACATGCTCGTGCTCACTGCCGCGCTCGAGCAGGTTCCGACCTCGGTCGTCGAAGCCGCCCAGATCGACGGAGCTCGCGGCATCCGTCTCGTCTGGCAGGTGATCATCCCGCTCATCTCGCCCGCCATCTTCTTCGCCGCGGTCATGACGATCATCTCGTCGATGCAGGTGTTCGCCCAGCCGCAGCTGCTCACCGGTGGCGGCCCGGGCACGTCCACCGTTCCGCTGGTCATGTTCATCTACAACACCGGCTTCAAGTTCCAAGACCTGGGTCTGGCCGCCGCAGGCGCATGGCTCCTTTTCGTCATCATCATCGGCATCACGGCGCTGCAGTTCCGGGCGCAGAAGAGGTGGGTGCACTATGAGCACTGAGACCCTGCGACAGGCCCCCCGCGCGGTCCCTCTGTCGCCCGCGACCACGGTCGACGGCCCGCGGGGCGGACGGCGAGGACGACGCCGCGGTCAGCCTGCCGCCCGCGGCGAGCGCTTCGGGCTCGTCGCCGCCTACGTCGCGGTGATCGTCGCCGCCGCGGTGTTCGCGGCTCCCTTGATCTACGCGTTCTTCTCCGCCCTGAAGCCCTCGAACGAGGTGCTGCTGGCCCCACCGACACTCATCGGCAGCGAGGTGCGCTGGCAGAACTTCCTCGAGGTGTTCAGCTTCGCGCCCTTCACGACCTACATCGCGAACTCGTTCATCGTGTCGGTCGCCGGCGTCGTGGTCGTGCTGGCGGTCTCGGCGACGGCGGGCTACGCCTTCGGGCGCCTGCGTTGGCCGGGGCGCGACATCGTGTTCGTGCTGTTCCTGGGCACGCTGATGGTGCCGCAGGAAGTGCTCGTCATCCCCATGTTCGTCGTGATGCAGTGGTTCGGCTGGGTCGACACGTATCAGTCGCTCATCTTCCCGTGGGCCTTCACCGCCTTCGGGACGTTCCTGATGCGGCAGTTCTACCGCGGCATCCCGTTCGAGCTCGAGGAGGCCGCGCGCATGGACGGCGCGGGGCCGGTGCGCACCTTCTTCCAGGTGATCCTGCCGCTGGCCGGGTCCGCCCTCGCGGTGCTGGCGGTGTTCACCTTCCTCAACTACTGGAACAGCTACCTGTGGCCGCTCGTGACCGTCAACGACTACGCATCGCTCGGAACGCTGCCCATCGGGTTGGCGAGCTTCGCCACGCAGACCGGCACCCGATGGGACCTGCAGATGGCGGCAACGATCATCTCCATGATCCCGACGACGATCCTGGTGATCGCGCTGCAGAAGCACCTCGTGAAGGGCATCGCGACCTCGGGGCTGGGGGGACGATGATCGGCCGACTCCCCCGGATCGCCATCGTCGGGATGGCGATCGAATCCAGCGCCTATGCGGCCCACCGTGCGGGGTACGCCGACTTCGCCGTGCTCAGCGACGCTCAGGTGCTCACGCGCTACGCCTTCCTGGCCTCGGGCACGCCGCTGGGCGACGCCGCCGAGTGGATCGGCGTCTTCTACGCGCGCTCGATCCCGGGCGGCCAGGTGCGACCCGATGTCTACCACGACTTCCGCGCGCGCATCACCGCGGGTCTCGCCGACATCGGCGACGTGGATGCCGTGTACCTCGACGTGCACGGAGCGATGGGCGTCGAGGGGATGGACGACGCGGAAGGCGACCTGGTGCAGGCCGTGCGCGCGGTCATCGGCGCCGAGCCCCTCATCGCTGCCCCCATGGATCTGCACGGCAACGTCTCGGAGCGCTTCGCACGCGCCGTCCGTCGACCTGCCGACGTGCTTTCGCCTCGCACCCCACGAGGACGCCGACGAGACGCGAGAGCGCGCGGCGCGGACGCTTCTCGAGTGGATCGGACGCGACCAGCGCCCCGCCCGCGCCTGGGTGCGGGTTCCGATCCTGCTGCCCGGCGAGAAGACGTCCACCCGCGTGGAACCGGCGCGTCGGCTGTACGCGCGGCTCGCCGACGTCGAAGAGGTGCCCGGGGTGACCGACGCCTCGATCTGGATCGGCTACGCCTGGGCCGACGAACCGCGCTGCCGCGCGACGGTCATCGTCAGCGGCTCCGACACCGGGGTGATCACCGCGCAGGCCGAGGCACTCGCGCGTGCGCTGTGGGATGCGCGTGAGGAGTTCTCGTTCGTGGGGCCGCCCGGCTCGCTCGCCGACGCCGTCTCGGCGGCGCTCGCGCACCGGGCCGCCGGTGGCGCACGGCCGTACCTGGTGAGCGATTCCGGCGACAACCCGGGAGCGGGCGGGTCGGGTGACGTGACGTGGACGCTGCACGAGCTGCTCCGCGACGAGCGGCTCACGCATTCCGACGACGGCCTGACGGTGGCGGTGGCGTCGATCTTCGACGCCGACGCCGTCGCCTCACTGGACGAGACTCCAGTCGGGTCGCCGGTCGACATCGAGGCCGGTGCGCGCGTCGACGCCCGCGTGAGCGGTCCCGTCCGTATCGCAGGGGTGCTCCTCGGTCGATACGACGATCCCGTCGCCGGGTGCGTCGTGGTCGTCGGTGTCGGCGCGCTGCGGGTGATCGTGACCGAGCGCCGCAAGGCGTTCCACGCCGTCGGCGACTTCCTCGCGATCGGAATCGATCCGCGAGAGATGGATGTGATCGTGACGAAGATCGGCTATCTCGAGCCCACGCTCTACGACATCGCCGCCGGCTGGACCTTGGCACTGACCCCGGGGCCGGTCGACCAGGACCTCGGCCGTCTCGGACACCACCGCATCGAAAGACCCATGTTCCCCTTCGACGCCTTCGACGCCGAGCCCGCGATGACGGCGACGGTGCTGCGATGACGGCGTTCGAACTGGCCGTCCAGGACGCCGCCGGCATCCGAGTCGCCGCCGACCTGGGCGTCGATCGCATCGAACTGTGCTCCGCCCTCCCGCTCGGGGGGCTCACACCCTCGGTCGGCCTGATCACCGCGGCCGTCGCATCCGGCGTCGCCGTGCACGTGCTCGTGCGTCCTCGCGGCGGCGACTTCGAGTACGACGACGATGAACGCGCCGTGATCGTCGACGATGTTCGGTGGGCTCGGGCGCACGGCGCCGCGGGGGTCGTCGTGGGTGGGCTGCGCGACGGTCGGGTCGACGAGGGTCTCATCGCCCGGGTCACCGACGCCGCCGACGGCGGAGCCGTCACCTTCCACCGCGCGTTCGACAACCTGGTCGACCTCGCGTCCGGTCTCGATCGCCTTCGCGGGCTGGGGGTGACGCGCGTGCTCACCTCGGGCGGAGCCGCGCGGGCCGACGAGGCGCTCCCCGTGCTGCGGCAGCTGGTCGCGCAGGCCGATCACGGCATCGAGATCATGGCGGGCAGTGGCGTCCGATCCGACAACGTGACGCGAATCGTCGCGACCGGCGTCGACGCCGTGCACGCGTCCGCCAAGCACGCGGTGGCCGGGCGGCCGGGCGTCTCGCTCGGTTCCGCGGCGACCGACGGCGGGGGGCACGAGAGCGTGGACGCCGACGAGGCGCGTCGACTGGTCGGCATCCTGCGCGCGACGAAAGACACGAGATGACTCTCCTGCTCGGCGTGGACAACGGGGGTACCCGAGTCAAGCTGCTTCTCGCGCGCGACGCGGGCGGTCGCCTCGAGCACGTCCGCACGGCCGACGCGCCGACGCCGCGAGGAATCGGCGCAATGGACGAACTCGCGGCGATCACCCGGGGCTTCCTCGGCGACGATCGCGCCGACGCGTTCGGTATCACCGTGGCCGGCATCTTCGACGAGGCATCCGGCGCGGTCGTCACCAGCGCGAACATGCGATGGCTCGAGGGACTGGCCCCCGCTCGGGAGTTGTCCGATCGACTCGGCATCCCCGGCGTCGTCGTGCAAGACGGTGTCGCGACCGCGATCGCCGAAGCGGTGCTCGGCGCCGGGCGCGGCGCCGACGACGTGTTCGTGCTGGCACTGGGCACGGGCATCGCGGGCGCCCACGTGGTCGACGGCGCCGTGCGCAAGGGCGCCCATGGAGGCGCGGGCGAGATCGGACACATCGCCACCGGGCGCGGCGAGAAGTGCACGTGTGGGCAGTCGGGGTGCCTCGAGTCGCTGCTGGGCGGGACTCGTCTCGGTGCGCGCTGGGATCGCGCCCGCGGCGTGCACGCGCAGTCGACCGCCGTCGATGTGGTGCACGGTGCCGAGAGGGGCGACGAGAGCGCACGAGCCGTTCTCGATGAGGCGACCTCGGCGCTGGCCAACGGTCTGCTGAGCGTCATGGCCATGATCGACCCGGGGGTCATCGTGATCGGCGGCGGCCTGTCGAACTCGCCGGAGTGGATCATCGATCCGGCCGTCGACAAGGCCCGTCGGCAAGCGACCTTTCACGCGATTCCTCCCATCGTCCGCGCGGAACTCGGTTCGTGGGCGGGCGCGTGGGGCGCGGTGCTCGCCGCGGAACAGCGGGTGGGCGACGCGCTTCGACTCGAACACACCTGAGAGGCGCGAACGTCACAGCCGGAACGGCGTCAACGCACCGGCGTCAGCGCACCGGCAGCAGACGCGTCGGCGACGGCGAGGGCGTGCGATGGCGCACACGGCCCGGGATGCCGGTACGCGCGTCGAGCGGCAGCGAGACGACCTCGTCGGCGAGCTGCCCCGCCACCAGCAGTGTGTCGTCGACGACGACGTGGTGGCGCGGCCAGTGGGTGCCCGTCTCGGCGAGCGCCGTCAGCTGAAGCGCCTCGCCCGCACCGCGCACCGACAGCACGCCGACCGTGTCGCTTCCGCGCACACCGGCGTACAGCGTCGCTCCGTCGCGGCCGGCGCACAGTTCGGCGGCGGTGTCGCCGTCGAGGGTTCCGACGAGGGACTGACCCGAGACGATGCTCCATCGTCCGGCGACGTCGGCCGCCAACACGAAAACCTCGCGGCTGAGCTCGGTCACGACGTACAGGTGCCCCGAGGGATGCCACAGACCGTGGCGCGGACCACTGCCTCTCGGCATCGCCACCTCGTGGACCAGCCGGAGACCAGACGCGCCCGAACGCCAGAACCGCACCAGGTCGAGACCCATGTCGGTGGTGGCGAGGAGTCCGCCCGGGAGGAAGATCGCCTGGTGCGCCCGCGATACCCGTTCGCCCGCGGCGGCCTCTTCCGACTCGGCGTCGGTCTCGGGCACCTCGTCGTAGGCGGGGATCAGGTGACCGAATTCCGCCCCCGCTGCGTCACGCAGCGCCCGTGCCGCGGCGGCCAGGTCGGGGACGACAGCGCCCGAGACCCGCGCACCCGTCGAGACCGCCTCGGTCCCGGGCTCTGACGCGTAGGGGTCGTGCGCCTCGGCCGCGATCCGCGGGCTCGACGGCCGACCCGCGGCGTCGAGGTCGATCCGCACGACGCGGCCGTCGCCCCAGCAGCTCGCGACGAGGTGCGAGGCGTCGGGCGCGACCGCCACGTGGCACACCGCGGCGCCGGCTTCGACGGGCGCCCCCACCGCGGTCAGTCTCGTCTCGGCGGTCCGACGGTACGCCTGCACCGTGCCGTCGGCCTCGAGGGCGCCGTAGAGCAGGTCGAGCGCGGGATGAGCGACGATCCACGACGCCGAGCCCGGGGCTGCGACGGCGGTGCCCACCATGCCGAGTGGCCCCGAGGCACCCGGGGAGTCGAGGTCGCCGGCCTGCAGCAGGCCGATTCCTTCGGCCGACCCGGCGTCGGGAGCGTAGGCGCCGACCCAGAACCGCACGTCAGTCGACCAGCGGGTGCCGCACGATCACCTGGTCGCGCGCCGGCCCGACACCGATCACCGAGATGCGCGTACCGCTCATCTTCTCGAGAGCGAGCACATACTCTTGCGCGGTCTGCGGCAGGTCGTCGAACGTGCGCGCGGTCGAGATGTCTTCGCTCCAGCCGGGGAAGGTCTCGTAGATGGGCTTGGCGTGGTGGAAGTCGGTCTGGTTGACCGGCAGGTCGTCGAAGCGCACGCCGTCGACGTCGTAGGCGACGCACACGGGGATCTCATCGAGCCCGCCGAGGATGTCGAGTTTGGTGAGCACAAGGTCGGTGATGCCGTTGATGCGCGTGGCGTACCGCGTGATGGGGGCGTCGTACCAGCCGACGCGGCGCGGACGACCGGTGGTCGTGCCGAACTCGAAGCCACGCGAGCGCAGCCAGTCGCCGCTGTCGTCGAACAGCTCGGTCGGGAACGGGCCCGAGCCCACGCGGGTCGTGTAGGCCTTGACGATTCCGACGATGCGGTCGAGACGGTTCGGGCCGACGCCCGAGCCGGTCGAGGCTCCACCGGCCGTCGCCGACGACGACGTGACGAACGGATACGTTCCGTGATCGACGTCGAGCATCGTGGCCTGGCCGCCCTCGAAGACGACGACGTCACCGGCATCCAGAGCATCGTTGAGCAGGAGCGACGTATCGGCGACCATCGGACGCACCCGCTCGGCGTACGAGAGCAGGTCGTCGACGATCTCGTCGACCGTGATGGCGCGACGGTTGAACACCTTGATCAGCAGGTGGTTCTTCTGGTCGAGGGCCCCCTCGACCTTCTGACGGAGGATGTTCTCGTCGAAGAGGTCTTGGATGCGGATGCCGACGCGGTTGATCTTGTCGGCGTAGGCCGGGCCGATACCGCGGCCGGTGGTACCGATCATGCGCTTGCCGAGGAAGCGCTCGGTGACCTTGTCGAGCGTGCGGTGGTACTGCGTGATGATGTGCGCGTTGGCGCTGATGCGCAGACGACTGGTGTCGAGACCGCGGGCGTTGAGCGCCTCGAGCTCGGCGAAGAGCACCTCGAGGTCGACGACGACGCCGTTGCCGATCACGGCGTTCACGCCGGGCGAGAGGATGCCACTGGGCAGGAGGTGCAGCGCGTACTTCTCGTCGCCGATGACGACGGTGTGCCCGGCGTTGTTGCCGCCGTTGAACTTCACCACCCAGTCGGTGCGCTCACCGAGCAGGTCGGTGGCCTTGCCCTTGCCTTCGTCGCCCCACTGGACTCCGACGATCACGATTCCGGGCATGTGCGCTCCTCGCGTCTTGTTCCGGCGGTACAGCCCATCCTATCGAGAGGGTCCGACACGGCCTCCGCCACTGCGCGGGAGCTCTCGTCCCGACCCATGGGAGGATGCCGCCACGGCCGCCGCTCGTCTCGTGCGATCCCTTGCGCACGTGCACGAAGCGCCTCACCCTGTCCACGCCCGGGAAGTGCGTGTGATACTTACGCGCACGAAGGTAATGCTGTCGCAGGCCCCTTCTCCCTCCCCCCGGACGAGAGATCCCATGACGGTCATCACACCCCGCCAGGAACGCATGGAAGCGGTGGCTCACGGTCAGCACCTTCGCGGCGCTCACGGCGCACCTCGTCTTCGGCGCCCCCGCAGCCCATGCCGCACCGCCGCGTCCCGATGCCGCTCGTACCGCGTCGGCGCCCAACCCCTTGGCATCCGGACCCGCCCTGCCGACGTACTCCGCCGCAGCCGAGGCGCAGAAGGCCGCAGCCGCGGCCGGGCGCACGAGCGTCGCCAAGCAGATCGGGGTGATCGCCGGGCAGCCGACGGCGGTGTGGCTCGGCGAGTGGTACGACGGCGCCTCCCTCGTGCGCGTGCTGCAGGCGGAGACGGCCGCCGCGGCCCGGCAGAAGAAGACCGCGGTGTTCGTGCTGTACGGCATCCCCGCTCGCGATTGCGGCCTGCACTCCGGCGGCGGATTCGACGCGACCACATATCGGCAGTGGACGCAGTCGATCGCCCAGACGTTGCGCGGAACGCGTTCGGTCATGATCGTCGAGCCCGACGCCCTCGCGATGTTGGGGGACTGCGACGGGCAAGGCGATCGCGCCGGTCTCATCCGCGCAGCGGTTCGCGACCTCGCCGCCGCGGGAATCGCGTCGTACATCGATGCCGGCAACTCGGGGTGGATCCCCGCCGAGGTCATGGCGGAGCGACTGCGCGCCGCGGGCGTGACAGAGGCGCGCGGCTTCGCCACGAACGTCTCGAACTTCTATCCGACTGCCACGGAGCAGAAGTACGCCGAACGCGTGCGCGCGCTGCTGGGCGGCAAGGCCCGCTACGTCATCGACACCTCGCGCAACGGCCGCGGCTGGACCGGCGATTGGTGCAACCCTTCCGGCGTCGGCCTCGGGAGCACCCCGCGCGCCGTCAGTGGCAGCGGCGGTCTCGATGCCCTCCTCTGGATCAAGCGTCCCGGCGAGAGCGACGGCGACTGCAACGGCGGCCCCACGGCAGGCAGCTGGTACGAGAAGGCGGCCCTCGAGCTGGTGCGGCTGCGCGCGAAGTAGCGCCCGCGGAGCCCGGCTCAGACGCGGCGGCGGGTGCGAACACTTACCCTGGGAGCGTGCGTACGCGACTGATGTCCGCGGCTCTGGCCGCCTCCGCCCTGCTTCTGCTCGCCGGTTGCGCCGGGAGCTCTCCGAGCGACTCCGCTCCCGCATCGAGCGCATCGGCATCCGCTCCTGCGACGGGAGAGTGCACGTACACCCCGTCCGGACAGCCCGCGGTCGACGTCACGCCCCCGGCCGAGGGCACCGAGCGCCCGACCGGTTCGGTCGAGGCGGTGCTGCAGACATCGGCCGGCGACATCGCCCTCACCCTCGACGGCGAGCGCACGCCGTGCACGGTCGAGAGCTTCATCTCGCTCGCGCAGCAGCAGTACTTCACCAACACCGAGTGCCACCGCCTCACGACGCAGGGCATCTTCGTGCTGCAGTGCGGCGACCCCACCGGCACCGGCCGCGGCGGCCCCGGCTACCGCTTCGACGATGAGCTCGACGGCACGGAGACGTACCCCGCGGGCACCGTCGCGATGGCCAACGCCGGCCCCGGCACGAACGGCTCGCAGTTCTTCCTCGTCTACGAGGACACGCAGCTCAGCCCCGACTACACGGTCTTCGGCACGATGTCGCCCGAGGGCACCGCTGTCGTCAAGGCCATCGCGGCCGAAGGCACGGCGACCGGCGGCGCCGACGGAGCACCGAAGAGCCCCGTGACCATCACGGGCGTCACGATCGGCTGACCCTCCTCCCCAGACCCCCGATGGCGGCGAGACGTCCACACGCGTCGGGGCCCCGCATCCTTCCCCAATAGAATCGAAGGCATGTCCAAGGTCCTGCAGTCCCTTCCCGTCGGCGAGCGCGTCGGCATCGCGTTCTCGGGTGGTCTCGACACCTCGGTGGCCGTCGCGTGGATGCGCGACAAGGGCGCCGTGCCGTGCACCTACACCGGCGACCTCGGGCAGTACGACGAAGACGACATCGCATCGATCCCGGGCCGCGCCACGCAGTACGGCGCCGAGGTCTCGCGCCTGGTCGACTGCAAGACCGCCCTCGTCGAAGAGGGCTTCGTCGCCCTCGCCTGCGGGGCGTTCCACATCCGCTCGGGCGGGCGCACGTACTTCAACACCACGCCGCTGGGCCGCGCCGTCACCGGCACGCTGCTCGTGCGTGCCATGAAAGAAGACGGCGTCGACATCTGGGGCGACGGCTCCACCTACAAGGGCAACGACATCGAGCGGTTCTACCGCTACGGCCTGCTCGCCAACCCCGCCCTGCGCATCTACAAGCCATGGCTCGACGCCGACTTCGTCACCGAGCTCGGCGGTCGCAAAGAGATGAGCGAGTGGCTCGTCGCCCACGACTTCCCCTACCGCGACAGCGCCGAGAAGGCGTACTCGACGGATGCCAACATCTGGGGCGCCACGCACGAGGCCAAGACGCTCGAGCACCTCGACGTCTCGCTCGAGATCGTCGAGCCCATCATGGGCGTGCGGTTCTGGGACCCGGCGGTCGAGATCGAGACCGAAGACGTCACGGTCGAATTCGAGGCCGGTCGCCCGGTCGCGATCAACGGCACGCGCTTCGACGACCCGGTCGCGCTCGTCCGCGAGGCCAACACGATCGGCGGTCGCCACGGCCTCGGCATGAGCGACCAGATCGAGAACCGCATCATCGAGGCCAAGTCGCGCGGCATCTACGAGGCGCCGGGCATGGCACTGCTGTTCCTGACGTACGAGCGCCTCGTGAACAGCATCCTGAACGAGGACACCCTCGCGACCTACCACGAGCAGGGTCGCCGACTCGGCCGCCTGATGTACGAGGGCCGCTGGCTCGAGCCGCAGTCGCTCATGCTGCGCGAGTCGATCCAGAAGTGGGTCGGGTCGACCATCACCGGGTCGGTCACCGTGCGCCTGCGCCGCGGTGAGGACTACACGATCCTCGACACCGTGGCATCCGGAATGTCGTACTCGCCCGAGAAGCTCTCGATGGAGCGCGTCGGCGACGCCGCCTTCGGCCCCGTCGACCGCATCGGCCAGCTCACCATGCGCAACCTCGACATCGCCGACTCGCGCGCGCGCCTGGAGCAGTACGCCTCGCTCGGCCTCATCGGCGGCCCGACCGGCGAGCTGGTCGGCGACGTCGCCGCGGGCGGTGCGCACGAGATCACCGAGCCGGCCGCTCCCCTCGATGCCGCCGGCGAGCGCCTCGCCGAGGCGACGGATGCCGCGGGCGAAGCCGCCGCGTTCGACACCGGCACCGACTGACACCCCCCCCTCCGACGAAGCCGGCCGCCCCGACGGGCCGCCGGCTTCGTCCGTCGCGGTTGGTCTCGGTTGGTCTCGGTTGGTCTCGGTTGGTCTCGGGTCGTGTCGCGAGGGCAGCCGCGACCGCGAGGAGCGGAGCCGGCGAGAACAGGGCATCGTTCGAGAACAGGGTGGGATGCCGCTGTGCCGGCCTGTCCTGGAACGATCCCCTGTCCCGGCGGGCCGGGGCCGGGCGGGACGGGGACCGGGGACCATGAGCATCGCCTCGGCCTGGGTCGGGTTGGCCGGGGCCGGGCGGGACGGGGGCCGGGGGCCGAGGGCGGGCCGCGGGCCGAGGGCGGGGGCAGGAGGCCCGGCGGGACAGGGGGCCCGGGGAGGGCCCCGGCCATGAGAACACGACGTCCCGCGCGAACAGGGGATCCCGCGAGAACAGAGCGCAATGCCGGAAGTACGGCCTGTCCTGGAACGATCCCCTGTCCTGAGGGCCGAGATCAGGCCCGCCAGGGCCAGGGCAGGGCCACAGCCGGACAAGCCAGCTGGACCCGCTCGGGCGCCAGAACAGGTGATCCCGCGAGAACAGGTCGAGACACCGACAGACCAGCCTGCTCTCGAACGATCCCCTGCCGCGGCGCGCCAGACCTCGGCCTCGCCCCCACTCAACGCAGCCGCAGAATAAGTTGCACGCCAGCGTGCACTTTAGGCGTACACTGATCCCCCGTGAGCACCCATACCCGTCGCGACGCCATCGAGAACCGTGCCGGCATCGTCGACGCCGCGACCGCGGTCATCGGCCACGACCCCCGTGCCTCGATCGACGCGATCGCCCGACGAGCGGGTCTGTCGCGCCGAGCCCTCTACGGCCACTTCGATGACCGCAATGCCATCGTGCGCGAAGTTATCGCCGCCGGCGCCACTCGCTTCAACGCCATCGCCGATCGCGTCGACGACGCCGATTCCCGCGTGGCGATCGCCCGCCTGGCATCCGAGCTCTGGCACGAGGCTTCACACGTGCAGGCGGCCGCAGCCCTCGCTCTCGACGACGCGCACCTGGCCGAGACCTCCGCAGCGCTCGCACCGCTACGTCGACGCATCGATGTGATCGTCCGCCGCGGACAGGAGGCCGGGGAGTTGCGCACCGACATCTCCGCGCCCACGCTCGCGCGCCTGCTCGAAGAGACCGGGCGCACGGTCGTCGCCCGCGTCGATGCCGAATCGACCGCGGCGCTCCTGATCGCGGTGGTCACCGTGCTCGGCATCGCGGGCCTGTCGTGGACCGAAGCACGTGACCTGCTCGCGCAGCACCCCGACCTGGAGGCGCAATGAGAATCGTCCTCGACGCGGTGTCGAAGGGACGGGCGCAGCGCGCGCTGCCCGCGACCACGACCGCCTACGAGAGCGGGCGCGCGGCGCTCGTCGTCGCCGAGACCGAGCAGCGTCCCACGGTGCTGGGCCTCGTGGCATCCGGTCGCATGAAGGTCGACACCGGATCCGTCACGATCGACGGACGAATGGATGCCAGGGCCCTGCGCCGACGCGTTGCCGTCGTCGACGCGCCCGTCGTCGCCGAACCCGAACCCAACGTCTCGGTCACGGGCGTCGTCGCCGAGGAGCTGATGTTCGCCGGCCACGCCCCCACGCCGTTCGCCGCGGCACGCTGGCTGGAGGGGCTGGGCCTCGAAGCGATCGCCGGCCTGCCCATCGGCAACGTCGACCCCGCCGCGCGAATCCGCCTGCTGCTCGAGCTCGCCGCGCTGCGCAAAGACGTCGAGGGGCTCGTTCTCGTCGCCCCCGACCGTCACGGCGGAGAGCCCGTGGCATGGTGGCGCATCGCGCAGGAGTTCGCCGAGCGCGGTTACGCCGTGCTGGTCATCGCCGGCCAAGCATCGCGCACCGCGATCGATGCGCTCGAGGTCGATGCGCTCGAGGTCGAGGAGGCCGCACGGTGAAGATCCCGCAGATGATCGCCGCGGAACTGCGCCGGCTCACCTCGACCCGCATGGCGGTGCTCGCCCTCGTCGCCCTTCTGGCGGTACCGATCCTCTACGGCGGCCTCTACCTCTGGGCCAACCAGGATCCGTACGGCAACCTGTCGAGCGTGCCCGTGGCGCTCGTCGTCGAAGACCAGGGCGCCGAAGTGAACGGCCAGCAGCGCAACCTCGGCGACGAGGCGGCCGAGCAGCTGCTCGACAGCGACACGTTCGAGTGGCACCGCGTCTCGTCCGACCAGGCCGATGCGGGGCTCGCCGTCGGCGACTTCGACTTCGTCGTGACATTGCCTACCGACTTCAGCGACGCCGTGGCCTCGCTCTCGAGCGACAGTCCGCGTCAGGCCGACATCGAGCTGCGCACGAACGACGCGAACAACTACCTCGCGTCGACCATCGGCACGCAGGCCGTGGCGCGCATCCAGGCGTCGGTCGCGAAGAAGGTCGTCGACGAGGCCGGGCGCAGCCTGCTCGACGCCCTGCACACGATCCGCGTGAGCCTCGTGGATGCCACGACCGGGGCGACGCAGATCGTCGACGGTCTCGCGACGGCGAAGGGCGGATCCTCGCAACTCTCCAGCGGATCGGTCACCCTCGCCGACGGCTCGTCGCAGCTCGCTGACGGCACGGCGCAGCTCGCGACGGGCGCGAGTCAACTGCGCGACGGGACGGCTCGATTGCGCGACGGCTCCGCGCAACTCGCCGACGGCGCGCAGCAGGTGGCGGGCGGGGTCGACCGCATCGACTCGGCTGCGCGCGAGGTGGGCTCGATCGCCGCTGACGCCAACGCCCGCCTCCCCGAGGCCCGTGCCGACATCCTGAAAGCCCTCCAAGACGCCCACGTCAGCCCGGAACGCATCGACGAGATCCTCGCGCGCCTCGACACCGTGGGCGAGAAGCTCTCCGCGGCGAACACGCGCGTGCAAGACACGGTGACCCAGATCAACCGACTCGATGACGGCGCCCGTCAGGTGGCCGCGGGCAGCTCCTCGCTGGCTTCTGGGGCGGCGACCGCGGCCGATGGAGCCTCGGCCCTGGCCGACGGCGCCGGCACGGCGGCATCCGCAGCAGCGCAGGTACGTGATGGCTCGGCGCAGCTACGCGACGGGGCGAGCCAGCTCGACAGCGGCATCGCCCAGCTCGCGACCGGGGCGACCCAGCTGCGCGACGGCCTGTCGTCGGGGGTGCAGCAGATTCCCGACTCCGACGACGCCACGCGTCAGGCGCAGGCGTCAGCCATCTCCGACCCCGTCGCCGTCGGCACGAGCGCCGTCACGAAGGCGCAGAACTACGGTGCCGGCCTGGCGCCGTTCTTCGCCGCGTTGGCGGGCTGGATCGGCATCTACGCGCTGTTCCTGATCGTGAAGCCGGTGTCCAAGCGCGCCATCACGGCGCTGCGCTCCCCCGTGCGCGTGACCCTCGCGGGCTGGCTCACCCCGGCGGGACTCGGTGCCCTGCAGATGGTCGGACTGTTCACGGTGCTCGCCATCGCCCTGCAGTTCTCGTTCGCGAACCCGTGGGCCGCTCTCGGGATCCTGGTCTTCGCCTCGGCGACGTACGCAGCGATCGTGCTGGCGCTGAACGTGTGGCTGGGCTCGGTCGGGCAGTTCCTCGGGTTGGTGCTGATGGTGCTGCAGCTCGTGACCGCCGGTGGAACGTTCCCCTGGCAGACGCTGCCCGCCCCGCTCGCGGCGCTGCACCACGTGTTGCCGATGGGCTACGTCGTGGATGCCATGCGGCAGGTCATGTATGGCGGCGACGTCTCGCGGGTCGGGCCCGACCTGCTCGTGCTCGCCGGGTGGTTGCTCGGCGGCGTGGTGCTCGCGGCCCTGGGTGTGACGCGGATGACGCACCACCGCACGCTGAGGGATCTGCAGCCGAGCCTGATCGGCTGAGCCGGGACCGGTCCACGCCCCGGCCCGGGACAGGCGAAGCGCGCGGCGGTGGCATCCGGGGCAGGGCGCCGGGCGCGCGGCGACGCCGGAGCTGCAGGCGGTGCCGGGCGGTGCCGAGCTCCGGGCGGTGCCGAGCTCCGGGCGGCGCCGAGCTCCGGGCGGTGCCGAGCTCCGGGCGGTGCCGGGCGCCGGGCGGTGCCGAGCTCCGGGCGGCGCCGGAGGTGCGGGCGGAACGCGCGTTCGCGCGGGCGGAGCGGAGGATCAGGGACAAGCGGAGGACAATCTCGCGGCATCCCTCCTCCCCCGGTCCCTCGCCCTCGGCTCGTCACGCCCCGACCACCCGACCACCCAAGCCCTCCAGCCCCCCCCCAGCGCCCAACCCCCAACCCCCAACCACCGCACACCTCACGCCGCACACCGCACACCGCACACCGCACACCGCACACCGGCGACCCTAGGCGCGCTCAGCCGGCAGTCGCACCTCGAACACCGTCCGCCCTGGCGCGCTGTCCACGGAGATCGTGCCGCCGTGCGCCTCGGTGATCGCCTGGGCGATCGACAGCCCGAGGCCCGTGCTCCCGGCATCACGGTTTCGGGAGTCATCGCCCCGCGCGAACCGCTCGAACAACCTCCCCACCACGGCCGGGTCGATCCCCGGCCCGGTGTCGGACACCCGAAGGATCGCATCGTTGCCCTCACGCGCGAGCGAGAGGGTCACGGTTGTACCAGCCGGGGTGTGGGTGGAGGCGTTGCGCAGCAGGTTCGCCACGACCTGGCGCAGGCGGTTGTCGTCACCCGTCACGGAGATGAGGTCGTCCGACACGTCGAGGCGCCACTCGTGGGTCGCGTCGGCCGCCTGCGCATCGCTGACCGCGTCGACGGCGAGCAGTGTCAGCTCCACCTCCTCGCGCCGCAGCGACTGTCCGGCATCCAGCCGCGCGAGCAGCAGCAGGTCGTCGACGAGGGATGCCATGCGCTGCGCCTCCGATTCGATCCGGTCGAACGAGCGGGCCTGGGTCGGCGTCATCGGCCCGGCCTCGCCCAGCGACAGCTGCGCGTACCCGCGGATGCTCGCCAGCGGCGTGCGCAGTTCGTGGCTGGCATCCGCGATGAAGCGCCGCAGCTGCTCCTCGCTGTGGTGCCGCGCGGCGAGCGAGGACTGCACGTGCCCGAGCAGGTCGTTCAGCGACGACCCCACCCGGCCGACCTCGGTGGCGCGGTCGGTGTCGGCCGTGGCGACCCGGTCGGGGATCTCGACGTCACCGGCACTCAGCGACAGCGTCGACACGCGTTGGGCGACGTCGGCGACCCGGTCGAGCGGTCGCAGACTGCGCCGGACGAAGAACGACAGGCCGATCACCGCGATGAGCAGGGTGACGGCGGAGACGGCGAGGAGGATGATCGTCAGCGCCGTGGTGGTCGCCGTCACATCGGCTTCGGAGTTGCCGGCGACGATCAGGGCACCGTCGTCCTCGGCGGCGGCGACGCGGAATGCTCCGAGCTCACCCCCGAAGTCGACGGTCGTCGGAGCACGATCGGTCGGCACCGACGAGCGCAGCAGCGCGATCTGGTCGGCGGTCAACGACACCACCGTCCCGTCTGCCCGCGTGTACCCCGAGCTGCGGACGGTGCCGTCGTCGCCGATGACCGCCATCAGGGTGCCGATGCGTGGCGCCGGGGTGCCGGCATCCATCCCCGGCGGCGGTTCGCCCCCACCCGGGCCTTCGCCCCCGTGACCGTCGAACGCGTCGCGGCCGACGGCGAACGACAGCCCCTCGCGCACCTGCTGGTCGAGGCGGTCGAGCGTGAATGAGCGCAGGGCCAGCACGGTTGCCACGCTCATCGCGACGAAGGCGAGCAGGACCAAACCCGCTCGTTCCCACCACGAGCGTGCGTCGCAGCGTCCACCGACGTCGGGTCATGGCGTTCTGATCGTGTAGCCGACCCCGCGCACCGTGTGGATGAGGGGTTCGCCGAGGGTGTCGACCTTCTTCCGCAGATACGAGATGTAGATCTCGACGACGCCGCCGTTGCCGCCGAAGTCGTAGCTCCACACCTGGTCGAGGATCTGCGCCTTGCTGAGCACACGGCGCGGGTTCTGCATGAGGTAGCGCAGCAGCTCGAACTCCTTCGCGGTGAGCTTGATCGGGATGCCGCCGCGCTCGACCTCGTACGCCTCCTCGTCGAGCGACAGGTCACCGACGCGCAGGCGCGGATCGGCGCCGGCGACGACCGCGACATGTCGACGGGCCATGCCGCGCAGCCGCACGACGACCTCCTCGAGATTGAAGGGTTTCGTGACGTAGTCGTCGGCACCGGCCGAGATGCCCGCGATGCGGTCTTCCACGGCATCCTTCGCGGTGAGGAACAGCACCGGTGCGTCGTTGCCGGCCGCGCGGATACGCGTGAGCAGCTCCATACCGTCGAGGCCCGGCATCATGATGTCGAGCACGAGCAGATCGGGACCGAACTCGCGGATGGTGTTCAGCGCCTCCTGCCCGTTCGCGGCGGTGCGGGCGTCCCAGCCCTCGTTCTGCAGCGCCATGCGCAGCAGGTCGCTCAGGTTGGCTTCGTCGTCGACGACGAGCGCACGCACGGGTGAGCCGTCGGGCCGGGTCAGGGGGATGGGGCGGGAGGTCACGACAGCCAGCATGCACCGTCACGACTGCCACCGTCATCCGACATAGGCGCTTCATAAGAAGCGTGAGGGAGCGGTGAGGGTGCCTTTCCTAGCGTCGCAGCGAACGGCCGCACCCCGCGTCCGGAAGGAGAAGCATGTACGGCACCTACCTGCGGCGCGAGCTCGCCGGCCGCACCAAGCAGACCGTGATCGTCGCGGTCGGACTCGCCATCGCCATCGCGCTCGTCATGGTCGTCAACGCCCTCTCGGCGGGAGTGCGCGACGCCCAGGAGCAGGCCCTGTCGTCGGTCTACGGTGTCGGCACCGATCTCACCGTCACCGGCGCGCAGGCCGAGCCCGCACAGGGCGGCGGCCCCCGGTTCGACTTCGGTGCCGACGACGGGGCGACCAGCGACGGCACCACGACGCTCAGTCAGTCTCGGCTCATGACCGACATGCGGCGCGGAACCCTCGACGCCGCCGCGGTCGCGACCGTGGCCGACCTCGGCGGGGTCTCGGCCGCTACCGGCGCGCTGTCGCTGACGAACACCACGTTCTCGGGGCAGATGCCCGACCGCAGCGCCGGCTCCGCACAGGGCGAAGGGATGCCGCAGCAGCCCCCGTCCGGCGGAGGGCCCGGCGGCGACGGCGGCAGCGCCTTCGGCATCGACTCGTTCACCGTGCTCGGCGTCGACCCCGCGGCATCCGTCGGCCCGCTCTCGTCGGTGACCGTCACCGACGGACGTGCCCTCACGGCATCCGACGCGGGCACCGACGTGGCCGTGGTCGACGCGACCTACGCGGCGAGCGCGGGCCTGTCGGTGGGCAGCACGATCGAGGTGGGCGGCACGGCGATGCAGGTCGTCGGGATCGTCGCTTCCACCTCGGCTGACGCCGACACCGCCGCGAACGTCTACCTTCCCCTCGACGTGGCGCAGACGCTGGCCGGCGTGGGTGATGTCGTCTCGACGGTGTACGTTCAGGCGTCGTCGGCGGATGCCATCGATGCGGTGCAGAGCGAGATCTCGGCCGCGCTTCCTGACGCCACCGTCAGCTCGCAGTCGCAGCTCGCGTCCACCGTCTCGGGCTCGCTCTCGAGCGCGTCGACGATGATCTCGAACCTCGGCACGTGGCTGTCGATCGTCGTGCTACTGGTCGCGCTCGCCCTCGCGGTGCTCTTCACCCTGTCCGGCGTCGCGCGCCGCACCCGGGAGTTCGGCACGCTCAAGGCGATCGGCTGGTCGAACGGGCGCATCGTGCGGCAGGTGGCGGGCGAGTCGCTCGCGCAAGGGCTGATCGGGGGCGCGGCGGGACTGATCCTGGGACTCGGCGGCATCCTGCTCGTCAACGTGATCGCGCCGACCATCTCGGTGTCGTCGTCGACGCAGGCGGGTGGCCCCGGCGCGCAGGGCGGTCCCGGCGGCGGCTTCGGGGGCGGGGCCCCCGGCGGCTTCGGTCAGGCGGCCGCCCAGGCCACCGACATCGTCCTCAGCGCCCCCGTGACCCCCGGCGTCGTGATCGCCGCGGTCGGCATCGCCGTGCTCGGCGGCGTGCTCGCCGGCGCGTTCGGCGGGTGGCGAGCCGCACGCCTCAGCCCCGCCGCCGCTCTGCGTTCGGTCGCGTGACCGGCATCCCCTTCGAAGGAGACATCATGACCCTCATCTCAGCCACGGACACCACCCTCGCCTACCGCCTCGAGGGCGTCACCCGCACATACCGCCAGCGCGACCGCCAGGTGCAGGCGTTGGCGAGCATCGACCTCGACATCGCCGCGGGCGACTTCGTCACCATCCAGGGCCCCACGGGGGGCGGCAAATCGACACTGCTGCAGATGCTGGGAGCGCTCGACCGACCCACCGCGGGAACGGTGATGCTCGGCGACCTCGACATCGCCCGCGCATCGGCCGCGGAGCTCGCTCGCCTTCGCGCCCACGAGATCGGCTTCGTGTTCCAGGGGTTCAACCTCATCCCGACGCTCACCGCGGCCGAGAACGTCGACATGGGTCTCGAACCGCTCGGGCTCGATCGTCCCGAGCGGCTGCGCCGCATCGCCGACGCGCTGGTACGGGTCGGGCTGGCCGACCGGCACGACCACCGCCCGAGCGAGCTGTCGGGCGGACAGCAGCAGCGCGTCGCGATCGCTCGCGCCATCGCGAAGCAGCCGCGCGTGCTGCTGGCCGACGAGCCGACGGGGAACCTCGACGAGCGCATGCGCGACGAGATCCTCGACGTGCTCGAGCAGCTGAACACCGAGGGACTCACGTTGGTGGTCGTGACGCACGACTCGGCCGTGGCGCGACGAGCGCGGCGGCGGCTGCGCTTGGCCGGCGGCCGGGTGACCGACATCACGCGCGGCTGAGCGCGGCCCACCCGCGGACGAGCGGAGGGCGAGGGACGAAGGGAGGTTGCCCACGCGGCATCCGTCCGCCCTTCGTCCCTCGTCCTCCCCCGTCCACGCACACGCGCCGCACCGTCAAGACCCGTCACCCCGCCGCCATCCCCCCCTACAGTCGAATCACGCCGACCGAAGGGATGCCATGGCCGCCCGCAACACGCGCCTGATGCGCTGCACACCCGACGATCTCTTCGCCGTGCTGTCGGACGGATGGCTCTACCCGGTGTGGGTCGTCGGAGCCGCGCGCATGCGCGGTGTCGATCCCGAGTGGCCGCAAGAGGGCTCGCGCCTGCATCACTCCCTCGGGGTATGGCCCGTAATGATCCACGACCAGACCGAACTGGTCGAGTGGGATCCCCCGCGCCGGCTGCGGCTTCGGCCGGAGGCGGGCATCCTGGGTCGCGGTGTCATCCGCATCGACGTGCGCGAGCATGCCGAGGGCGTCGCCGTCACCATCCTCGAGGAACCCGTGTCGGGTGCCGCCGCCGTTCTGCCGTCGCTGTTGTGGAGGCCGTTGCTCATAGCCCGCAACCACGAGTGCCTCAACCGTCTGGCGTTCCTGGCCGAGGGGCGTCGCGAAGAACGAGAGGCCCGCGAGCTCGACCATCGCACCGAGACGCCCGACCCCGACGACGGCACACCCTCACCGCAGGCGCGGGAAGACGTACGCGAAGCGAGCGTCTGAACTCAGCTCTCGGGCCGCGTCTCGACGCCGGTCGCGCCGGGCTGCTCGGTGCTGTGATGCAGTTCGTCGATGTAGAGGTTCGCTTCGTCGGTGCTGCGGTTGCGATAGGCGGCACGACCGACCATGTGAGCGGCGAGCGGCGCCGTGGCGAACTGGATGAGCACGACCGGGATGCCGAAGGCCAACGCCTCCCACGTGCGCAGCGACAGCACGACCGCCGTCACGATCAGCAGCACACCGAGCACCTGCGGCTTGGTCGCCGCGTGCAGTCGGGTGGGCACGTCACGCCACCGCAGCAGACCGATGGTCGCGGTCAGGCACAGCAGCGCGCCGATGAGCACGAGCACGAGGGCGACGGTGTCGAGAACCGCGTCGAGGGTCATCTCGGGTTCTCCTTCCGCGCCACGAAGCGCGCGACGGCGATCGATCCGAAGACGCCGACGGCGGCGATGATGAGCATCGCCGGAAGCGACCGCGTGTGGTGATTGATCACCATGTCGGCCCCGAGGATGCAGAGCACCTCGGTCAGCAGCACGTCGGCGGCGACGGCACGGTCGAGGATCGAGGGACCGATGACGAGGCGGATCAGTGCCAGCACCGCGGCGACGGCGAAGACGACGAGGATGACGAAGACGAGGGCGGTCACAGCGGGGTCCTCCCGTCGCGGGGCGACTCGGCCGCGTGCCGGGCGTCGGCGTGCGACTCGGCGATCTTCGCGCGCAACTCCTGCAGTTCCTCTTTCGATCCGACGGCCCGCGCGATGCGGGCTTCCCAGCCGAGCACGATCCGTCGCTGGTGCTCGGCGTCTTCATCGCTGCGGACGCCGATGGTGTGCAGGAACAGCGTGCGGTTCTCACGGTCGACGTCGACGATGAGCGAGCCGGGGATGAGGGATGCCGTGACGGCGGTGTGCGCCATGATCACGTCGTCGTCGACCCGCAGCGCAACGGCGATGATCGCGGCACCGGGCTGACGGCGGAAGTCGAGCACCTGCCAGGCGACGATGAGCGAGCCCTTCACGACCGCGCCGAGGAAGGTGACGACGAACACCAGGCCGTACCAGAGGTTGATGCGACCCGACAGTTCGACGGGGGGCAGCCGGAAGACACGGGTCACGAGGATCGCGGCGACGAGACCGGTCAGCAACGCCAACCAGGTGAACTGTCCCCACAGCAGCATCCATAGGGCGACGAGCCACAACAGGAAGGGCAACTGGTGCAGGAAAAGAGTGACCTGCGAGCGGCGGGACGGACTCATTGCTGACCTGCCTGTTCCTGCACCTGCACGAGACTCACACCGTCGGTGATCGTGACACCTGCTCGTAGGCACATGTCGAGCAGAGGGCCGGCAAAGAGGGTCAGGGCCACGGTCACGGCCACCATTCCCACGGTCGCGAGAGTCATGATGCGGGGGATCGTGCGACGCTCGGTCGAGATGGCCGCCGCGGGGGCGTTGCCCAGGTACGCGATGCGCTCCATCGCCTCGGGCGAATCTTCGTCTTCGCGCCAGAACGACAGGTTCCACGCGCGCATGAGGGCGTACAGGGTGAGGATCGAGGTCACGATGCCGCCGACGATGAGCACCATCATCACGGGGGTGCCCACCTGGGCCGCAGCATCGAACAGGGCGTATTTGCCGATGAATCCCGAGAACGGCGGCAGACCGCCGAGGTTGATGGCCGGGATGAAGTACAGCACGGCCAGCAGCGGCGCCGCTCGCATGAGCCCCTTCACCTTCAGGATCGAGGTGCTGCCGGCGCGGCGCTCGATGAGGCCCACCGCGAGGAACAGGGTCGTCTGCACGATGATGTGGTGGACGATGTAGTAGATCGTCGCCCCCACCGCCAGCGGCGTGTTGATGGCCAGGCCGAAGATCATGTAGCCGATGTGGCTCACCAGCGTGAAAGACAGGATGCGCTTGAGCTCCGCCTGCGCGACGGCGCCCAGGATGCCGACGATCATCGTGGCGAGCGCGACCATCATCAGCACGAAGTTCAGGTCGTTGGCGACGAAGAGCTGCGTCTCGGTACGGATGATCGCGTAGACGCCCACCTTGGTCAGCAGGCCCGCGAACACCGCCGTGACGGGCGCGGGAGCGGTCGGGTACGAGTCGGGCAACCAGAACGACAGCGGGAAGACGGCGGCCTTGATCGCGAAGGCGAGCAGCAGCATGAGGTGCAGGATCGTCTGAGTGCTTTGCGGCAGCAGCGCCATGCGCTCGCTGATCTGCACCATGTTGACGGTGCCGAGCGCGCCGTAGACCATGGCGATGGCCGCGAGGAACAGGATGGATGACACCAGCGAGACGACGATGTACACGACACCCGTGCGGATGCGCGACTCCGTGCCGCCGAGGGTGATGAGCACGTACGACGCGACGAGCAGGATCTCGAAGCCCACGTAGAGGTTGAACAGGTCGCCGGCGATGAACGCGTTGAAGATGCCCGCACCGAGGATCAGGTAGGCCGGGTAGAAGATCGAGACCGGGGTGTCCTCGTCGTTGTCGGCGGCCCCCTGGCCGACCGAGAACAGCAGGACCGCGAGCAGCACGATGCTCGACACCACCACGAGCAGCGCGGCCAACACGTCGACATAGAGCACGATCCCGAAGGGGATGTCCCACGCGGCGATCGCGACCGCGAGAGGGCCGTGCATGTCGACCTCGACGAGCAGGATCGCTCCCAGCACGAGCACGGCCGTCAGCGACGCCACCGAAACGACGATCTGCGTTCGCTTGCGCCGACCGAAGATCAGGTTGATCGCGGCGCCGATGAGCGGGATGCCGACGAGCAGGGGAACCAGGGCGCTCATGCGCGATCACCGTCCTCGGAGTCGCCCCCGGGTCGCTTGTCGTCACGGCGCACCGCGACGCGATCGACCGGCGCATCGTCGACCAGCTGCGAGATGTCGCCCTGGTGGAGCACACGGATGGGCGAGGCGACATCGCCGACGAAGTCCGTCGTCACGTCTTCGTCGTCGGAACGCGCCTCCTCGTCCATCGCGTCTTCCGACTCGGCCGACGTGCGCGCCCGCAGGGCCAGGTCTTCGGCGTCGTCGACCACGGTGTCGGCCTGGCCCAGCTGCCAGGAGCGGTAGATCAGCGCGAGCAGGAACGCCGAGATGCCGAAGGTGATGACGATGGCGGTCAGTGTGAGCGCCTGCGGGAGCGCGTCGGACATCTCGGCGGCATCCGTTCGGCCGCCGTCGTAGAACGGCGCCGTACCGGGCACGCCCATCACGATCAGCAGCAGCAGGTTGGCCGCGTTGCCGAGCAGCAGGAAGCCGATGAGCACACGCGTGAGGCTGCGCTCGAGCATGGCGTACACACCGCACGCGAACAGCACGGCCATGACGATGACCAACACGAAGGAGATGCTCACGACGACACCACCTCGGCGTCTTCGGGCAGCTGCGACTGCCGGTCGACTTCCGCTCCGAGGCTGCGGAGCACGTCGAGCACGAGGCCGATGACGACCAGGTACACGCCCACGTCGAAGATCGTGCTGGTGACGAACTCCCAGTGACCGATGAGGGGCAAATCGCCCTCGAACGTGAAGCTCTGCAGCGGTGCGAACCCGAACGCCATGGGCACCAGGGCACACAGCACGGCGATCGCCATACCCGCACCGAGAAGGCGTCCGGCATCGGTGGGAGCGGCGGCGCCGAGCTCCCAGCGGCCTCCGGCGATGTAGCGCATGACCAGACCCATGCCCGCCACGAGCCCGCCGGCGAACCCGCCGCCGGGCAGGTTGTGACCGGCGAACAGCAGGTACAGCGAAACGATCATGATCGAGTGGAACAGCACCCGGATGATGATCTCGAGAAGGATCGAGCGGTTCTCGGGCTGCACCTTCGCGCCCGAGACGAGCCAGGCGCGGGGGGCGCCGATCTCACCCACGCGCTGGGCGCGCACGCCGGCATCGGTCTCGACCAGGGGACGGCGACGGCCGAGGCCCACGCGGCTGCGCGCGGTCCCCGAGCGGCGCGCCAGATTGTCACTGCGATCGGTGATGAAGACGAGGGATGCCACGCCCGTGGCCGCGAGCACGAGAACCGACAGCTCTCCCATGGTGTCCCACCCGCGCAGGTCGACGAGGGCGACGTTCACGACGTTGCGGCCGTGCCCGATCTCGTACGCCAGTGGCGGCCAGGCGAGCGAGATCGGCAGGTCCTGGCGCGCACCGGTCGCCACGATCGCGACGAGCGCCATGGTGAGGCCGACACCGATGCCCAAGACGGCACGGGCCAGGGGCGCCACCGACTCGTTCTGCTCGCCCATGCGCGCGGGCAGGCGCCGCAGCACGAGGGCGAAGACGACGAGGGTGACCGTCTCGATGAGCACCTGCGTGAGAGCGAGATCGGGCGCCCCGCTGGTGGCGAACAGGACCACCATGCCGAGGCCGGTCACCGACACCAGCGCCACGCCCGTGTAACGCTTTCGGGCACGCACGGCGAGGATGCCGGCGGCGATCATGAGCGGGGCCGAGATGAGCTGGGCGGGCGACTGCCACGCGTCGAGTTGCGCGCGCCACTCGGGCGCGGCGAGCAGCGCGGTTCCTTCGGCGACGACCAGCACGATGAAGATCGTTCCGACGTAGAACGGCAGCGAGCCGCGCTGGAAACGCGCGGTCGCCCACTCCGAGGACTTGTCGATGCCGCGCAACGTGAGGTTGTACACGTCGTTGGCGGTGAAGGGCAGGACGCGCCCCCGCGTGTGCAGCCGAGCCTTGCGCGCGATCCAGAACACCGCGGCACCGAGCGCGAGCGTGCCCAGCGAGATGAACAACGCCGGCTCGAGCCCGTGCCACAGCGCCAGGTGGTACGGGTATGCCGGAGCAGCCACCCCCGGCGTCGCCTCAGGCAGCTCGTCGGCGTACGGCGCGAGCCAGTGGTCGACCACGGGTGCGAAGAATCCGAGAACGAGCGACGCGGCCGCCAGCAGCACGGGTGCCGAAAGGAAGCCGATGGGCGGGTCCGGCCACGCCGTCGTCTCGACACCACGCTTCGGCCAGTAGGCGCCCCACAGGAACCGGATGCCATAAGCCGCCGTCAGAGCAGAGCCCAGCACCACACCCGCGAGCGCCACGATCCCCCAGGCGGCGCCCGCCTGCGCCTCGTGCAGGAGCGCGGTCAGGGCCGTCTCTTTGGCGACGAAACCGAGGGTGGGGATGACACCGGCCATCGAAGCGATCGCGATGAACGATGCGGTCGCCATGACGGGTGCCTGCCGACCGAGTCCGGAGAGTTCCCCGATGTCGCGGGTCGAGAGCTGGCGGTCGATGACGCCGACGACGAGGAAGAGGCACGACTTGAACAGCGCGTGGCTCAACAGCAGGGCGACGCCGGCGAGGGCGGCATCGCGGGTCCCGTAGCCCAGCATCACGGTGAGGAAGCCGAGCTGGCTGACCGTTCCGAACGCCAGGATGCGTTTGAGGTCGCGCTCGCGGAGCGCCTGGAAGCCGCCCAGCAGCATCGTGAAGACGCCGAGACCGATGAGGGTCGGACGCCAGAACGGGGTGTCGGCGAACGCCGGCGACAGGCGCGCGATCAGGTAGATGCCCGCCTTGACCATCGCCGCCGCGTGCAGATAGGCGCTGACGGGCGTGGGCGCGGCCATGGCGCCGGGCAGCCAGAAGTGAAACGGGAAAATGGCCGATTTGCTGAGCGCCCCGACGAGCAGCAGGAGCACGGCGATGTCGACGGCGACTCCGGTGGGCGGCGCCGCGAGGATCGTCGAAAGGCTCGACGTTCCCGCCTGCACGACCAGCAGCACGACGCCGATCAGCATCACCAGGCCACCGAGCGTCGTGACCAGCAGCGCCTGCAGGGCGGCGCGGCGGCTGGCGGCGCGGGCGTGATAATGGCCGATCAGCAGGTACGAGAGCACGCTCGTGGCTTCCCACAGCATCACGAGAACGACGATGTCGTCGGTGAGCACGAGGCCGTACATCGCTCCCGCGAACGCGAGGAGCACGGCGGAGAACTTCCCGACACCCGTCGTCTTGCCGCGGAAGTACCAGCGGCAGTAGAGCATGACCAGAGCACCGACGCCGGTGACCACGAGCGTGAGCAGCCATCCGAGCGCGTCCATACGCATCGACAACGACACGCCCAGGGCGGGGATCCAGTTGTATTCCTCGAACGGAATAGCGCCGTCGAAAACGGCGGGGGTCAGCACCACCGAGTGGACGAAGGCGGCGGCCGGAAGCACTGCCGCGACGTAGAAGGCGCGAGCTCCGATGCGGGACACCAACCACGGGAGAACCAGGGGGAGAACCGCGAAGGCGCCGAGGAAGAACAACATGCGCGGGCCTCCTCGGGTGTCGACGGGCTGCTGCCCGGGCTCTCGGGGTGTCGCGACTATTCTATGCGGAGCATGAGACCGCCCGCTCGGCCGATCGTCATGTGGTACGCGGTGGGGCGGTCGTCGTTCCCTCGCGGAACGCGCACTCGAGCTCGAGCCCCGACGGCACGGCGTCCTCGAGCATCGCCGCGACGGCGTCGCCCGCCGCCCGCCCCTTGGCGGTCGCCGGTTGCACCAGCGTCGTGAGCACGTGGGGTGCCAGGCCGTCGACGACGACACCGTCGAAGCCCGTGACGCTCACATCTTCGGGAACCCGCAGTCCCGCCTCCTCGGCCGCCCGGATCACCCCGGCCGCGAGCAGATCGCTCTGCGCGATGATCGCGGTGGGACGCCGGTCGGCGTCGGCGAAGATCGTCCGGCCCGCGATCGCTCCCTCGTCGATGGAGCTGGTCGCCGCCGCCAGGGCGGGGGCGTCGGGGAACACCCGTCGTGCTCCCGCGAGGCGGTCGGCCGTGACGTCGACCCGCACGACGTCGTCGGCCGCGATCCACCCCCGCCGGCGCGACATGTCGATCGGCAGTGTCACGAGCACGACGTCGTGGTGTCCGAGATCGGCGAGATGCCGTGCCGCGGCGGACTGCGCGTCGGTGTTGTCGAGGAGGACCCGGGGAATCCCGTCGCCGGCGTCGCCCTCGACGACCACGACAGGGATGCCGCGGCTGCGGACGATCTCGAGCGAGTCGCGCATGCGCGGGCTGCAGCCGATGAGCACGGCGGCGTCTATCGGAGCGGTGTGCAGCGAGGGTTCGCTCACCGTCTCGCCGTCGTCGCGCAGAAGCAGCAGGGCGGCGCCCAGTCGCGACACACCGTCGGCGAGCCCGTCCATCATGTGCGTCGTCACGGGGTCGAGGAAGGCCGTGCCCAGGTGCTGGTCGAAGACCACGCCCACGATTCCCGAACGACCGCGCCGCAGCGACGCGGCGCGAGGGTCTGGGCCGGTGTAACCCAGGGTCTGGGCGGCGGCGAGCACGCGGGCCCGCGTCGCCTCGGAGGTCGGGGTCTTACCGCTGAAGACCACCGACGCGGTCGACGGTGAGACGCCCGCCTCTCGGGCGACGTCGCTGATGGTGGCGCGGCGTGTGCTCACGGGGTGATCGTATCCCCCGCCACGCGGGGCGTCGAATCGATTCGGTACAGTGGCGACATGCATTCCACGCTGACCCGTTCCCAGCTCATGCGCTGGCACATCGCGATCTGCGCCATCTTCCTGGCGAGCGGCCTCAGCATCTCGACGTGGGCCTCGCGAGTGCCCGCCATCCGCGAATCACTCGATATCGAGAACTCCGGCGTCGGTCTGCTCCTGCTGGGCATGGGTGTGGCATCCATCGTCGGACTGTCGGTCGCCCCCGCCGTCATGGCCCGTCTGGGCGCTCGAACCGGCATGCTCGTCGCGCTGGTGCTCGTGGGCGTGGGTCTGGCGATCATCGGGTTCGGCGCCGACTCGCTGCAGCTGTTCGGGGTGGCCCTTGTCGGACTCGCCCTGTTCGGCTTCGGAAACGGGGCGGTCGACGTGATGATGAACGTCGAGGGGGCGGCGCTCGAGAAGGCCACGGGGCGCACCATCATGCCGTTGCTGCACGCCTTCTTCAGCTTCGGCACGGTCATCGGCGCCGGCCTCGGCTTCGTCGCGGTGAGCCTGGGCATCCCCGTCGTCGCGCACTGCGCGGCCATGGGCCTGATCATCGCCGTCGTGGCTTTCGTCTCGGTCGCCAACGTCCCGCGCACCGAGACGGCGATGGACGCTCCCGCCGACGAGGAACGCGCGCACTGGCGCGAGCGCCTCGCCGCTTCGCTGCAGGCCTGGCGCGAACCGCGCACCTACACGCTCGGCGTCATCATGCTCGGCATGGCTTTCGCCGAGGGCAGCGCCAACGACTGGCTGCCCTCCGCCGTCGTCTACGGTCACGGCGCGCCGGAAGAAGCGGGTCCGGCCGTGCTGGCGGTCTTCTCGGTCGCCATGACCGTCGGACGCATCGCGGGCGGGCCGGTGGTCGACCGACTCGGGCGGGTACTGGTGCTGCGGGTGCTGGCCGGCGCCGCCGCCGCCGGGCTGCTGCTGTTCATCCTCGCGCCGTTCGGCCCCCTGGTGTTCGTCGGCGCAGCACTGTGGGGCTTGGGCGCCTCGCTCGGCTTCCCGATCGGCATGTCGGCCGCCGCCGACGACCCCGCCAAGGCCGCGTCGCGCGTGGCAGCGGCCGCGACCATCGGCTACGTCGCGTTCCTCTGCGGGCCGCCCGTGCTCGGATGGGTGGGAGACCACATCGGACTGCTGAACACCCTGCTCATCGTGGTCGGCCTGATCGTGGCATCCGGTCTCTTCTCGGGCGCCGCAAAGCCCCTCGTCGTCGAGGACGCCCCGACCGACGACGCCCACCGCCGCTGACAACCGCGCTCACGCCGGGCGTCGGACGCTGCGGCGAGCACGATTAGGCTCGTCGGGTGCGTCTCGTCATCGCCCGTTGCTCTGTCGACTACACCGGCCGCCTCAACGCGCATCTGCCCCTCGCCACCCGACTGCTCGTGCACAAGGGCGACGGCAGCCTGCTCGTGCACTCCGACGGCGGGTCGTACAAGCCGCTGAACTGGATGAGCGAGGCGTACAAGACGGGCCTCACAATGGGTTGAGTCCCGCTTGTTGTAGTCCTCGCTTCACCCGTTGGCAGAAATCCGTTTGATCGTGACTGCTGCGCGACGGCAAGGACGACCACCAGTCGGAGATTCTGGGGCGAACACGTCAGGAGGTTCGCGCCGTTGCTCGCTTCGGTTCTCGGATTCACGGCCATCGCTGCCGTCGTCGTGCTCATGCCCGGCGCGGACACCATCCTTGTGCTCCGAACGAGTCTGCGATTTGGCGCCCGCAAAGCGATCGTCACCGCGGCTGGCGTCGTGTGCGGTCCGGTCATCTGGGGTGCGCTCGCTGGGCTCGGCATGGCGCTCGTCATCTCTCGACTGCCGATCATCTACTCCGCGGTCGCCCTTGCTGGAGCCCTGTACCTCGTCTACCTCGGGATAGGAAGCGTGCGCGCTGCGCGCACGCTGTGGAGGCGACGATCTGAGTCTGCGGAAACAGCTCCGGCAGTCGTGTCCCCGCCACATTCGGCGTTCCTCACCGGTCTCATGACGAATCTCCTGAATCCGAAGATCGGAGTCTTCTACCTCGCTGTCATGCCGGGACTGTTCGCGCCTGGAGATGTGACGATCTGGCTGGGAGCTCTGCTTGGCGCAATTCATGGCGCCATCGGCTTGATCTTCTTGACGGCTGTCGCGATCTTCGCGGCGTACGTGCGGAGGTTCTTGACTCGCCCGACGGTGAGCGCCGCGGTGGAGCTCGCCTGCGGCCTGTGCCTCTTCGCCTTTGCCCTCTTCGTCATCATGGAGACCGTTGCCGCGATGCTCGCCTGACGGCGGAGGTGCGTGCGTGGACTGACAGAATTGAGGCGTGCGCCTCATCATTGCCCGCTGTTCCGTCGACTACACGGGCCGGCTGAACACGCATCTCCCCCTCGCGACCCGCCTCATCATGGTCAAGGCCGATGGCACAGTCGCCTTCCACCGAGACGTACAACACGCGCCCCTGAACTGGATGAGCCCGCCCTGCAGCCTCACTCTCGAGCAGCCGGACGAGGTCGACGTCGAAGACGGCGTGATCGAGCGCTGGCGCGTGACCCACGCCAAGACCGGCGACGCGTTACTCGTACGCATCCACGAGATCGTGCACGACACCGCGCACGATCTCGGCGTCGACCCGGGGCTGATCAAAGACGGCGTCGAGGCCGACCTGCAGCGCCTGCTCGCCGAGCAGGTCTCGGTCGTGGGCGAGGGTCTCACGCTGGTACGTCGCGAGTACCCCACCGCCATCGGTCCGGTCGACCTGCTGCTGCGCGACGACAACGGCGGCACCGTGGCCATCGAGGTCAAGCGCCGCGGCGACATCGATGGCGTCGAACAGCTCACCCGCTACCTCGAGCTGCTCAACCGCGATCCGCTGTTGGCCCCGGTGACGGGGGTGTACGCCGCCCAGGAGATCAAGCCGCAGGCTCGCGTGCTCGCCACCGATCGCGGCATCCGCTGCCTCACCCTCGACTACGACGAGATGAAAGGGGTTCAGTCGGGCGCCCCGCGCCTGTTCTGATCCCACCGGAGGACTAATTACCTGGCTTGACCAGGTGATGTCTCGACAAGCCGTCGTCGTTGAAGACGAGGATCGACGAAAAGCAGCGCATCGTCACGACCAGGAGGCCACTGATGTCCACACCCCCCTTCGCCGCCCGACTCGCTCGACGACTCGCGGTCGTCGGCACCGCCGCCGCGATGTCGATCGCCGCCGTGTCGGTGCCCCAGATGGCCTCCGCCCGCGTCGTCACCAACCCCGGCTACACCGTGTGCGTGTCATCGAGCGTGAAAAATCTCGTCGCCTCCGGCTCCGTCGTCCGAGAGCGCGGCGTCCAAGGCCTGGGCTACTACACCGTCGGCGGCCACGATTACCTCGGCACCGACAAGCGCGCCACCCAGAGCATCGCTCAGCGGTCGCCCGGCGTGTGGTTCCTGGTTCCGCTCTGCGCCTGACGGCCACCCACGAGCCGAGGGTCGCGCGCTACGGCGTCTCGTCGGCGCGCGGCCCTCTTTCCGCCTCCCGCCCCCCCACCAGCACTACAGCGCGTGCGATAGCAACCCCGGCACGTTGCCCCGGCGCGGAGCGATCCGCGTCGGTATCTCGCCGGTAGCGTGGACGTATGCCCGAACGCTCACCCTTCTCGTGCGTCCTGTGGGACGTCGACGGCACCCTCGTCGATGCCTCCGAGGGAATCCTCCGCCGCCTGACAGTCACGCTCGAGCACTTCGGCCGCACGCCTCCGACACGCGGAGAGCTTTCACGCTGGATCGGCCCACCGATGTTCGAGTCGTTCCAGGTGAACGTGGGCATGTCTGCCGACCAGGCCACCGAAGCCGTCACGTTCTACCGCGGCCTCAACCGGAACGAGGGGTACACCGTCAGCGCGAAGCTCTACCCGGGCGTCGCCGGCCTCGTGCACGACCTCCACGCCGCCGGTGTCCCGCAATCGACCGCGAGTTCGAAGCCCGAGGTGCAAGTGGTGGCCCTCATGGATCACTTCGGTCTCGCCCCCGACCTCGAAGCCATCGTGGGTGCTTCTCTCGACGAGCGCAGCTTGAGCGCCAAGTCCGACATCGTGCGCGAAGCGCTGCGGCGGCTCGAGGCGAACGGCGTCGACACCTCGCGTCCGGTCCTGATCGGCGATCGGCATCACGACGTCGAGGGTGGACAGGATGCCGGTGTGCCCGTGATCTTCGTGCGCTGGGGCTTCAGTTGGCCGCACGAGTCCGAGGGCGCCCAGGCCGCCGTCGACGACATCGACCAGCTGCGCGCGCTCCTGCTCGTCGACGAGGCCGCTCCCGACCGTGACTGAGATCGGCTGGGCGCTTCCGGCGGCCATCGCGCTCACCGGTGTTCTGGCGATCGCGGCGATCATCGTTCTGATCGTGCGGGTGCGCCGACGCACCCCGCAGGCTCAAGCCACCGCGGCGCGGGCCGTCGACGAGGCGGAAGCCGCTCTGCTGCGTCTCGATGACGCCGCGAACGACCTCGACCTCGCCTTCGACGCGGCCGACGCTCTTCCAACGGGCGACGCTCCCGCCGACCTGCGGCGCGCTCGGGCATCCGCCCTCCGCGCACGCGACAGGGCCTTCGTCGATGTGGCCTCGTTGCGGGCCGCAACGGTCGTCCCGACGAAGCGACGCGCCGACGCCGAACGTCTGCGGGCTGTACTCGAGGCCCACCTCGGCCGAATCGAGGCGACGCGGGAGCCGCTGGAAGCATGGTCGAGGAGGCACCGCGGTCCGGCTGAGCTCATCGATGCCGCGCGCCGTCGACGAGACGAGACCGTCGAGACGGCAGGCGACCCCGGCCCCCTCGTGCGGGCGTTGAGCGATCGCTTCGACGACGAAGACTGGCGCGATGCCGCCTTCTCAGCCCGCGCGGGCATCGACGCGCTGGCCGAAGCCGACGCCGAGATCGCGCTGGCCACCGCACACCTCGCCGACACCGACGCGGTGGCGTTCCACGTGCGCCGCTGCGTGGATGCCACGCGCCGCGCCGGACGCCATCTGCACGCCCTGGAAGACGCCCACCGCATCGCCCTGCAAGCGGCCGACAACGTCGCAGCAGAGCTCTCGGCTGCCCGCACCGAACTGCGGGCGGCAACCGAGGTGGCGACCGCGCGGCCCGAGGCATGTGCTCCCGACGCCGCTGCGCGCCTGCGCGAAGCGGCACACGATCTCGAGGCCGTGTCCACCCGTGCCGATCGGCATCCGCGGGCGAGCGTCGAGACCGTCGCCCGGGCGCGCGAGATGCGTGACGAGCTCGTCGGCGAGGCCGTGAGCGCCCGTACCCGTCTCGAACTCGCCCGCGCGGCGCTCCCGGGAACGCTGGCGTGTGCGCGCGCGGCCCTCGCCACCGCGGAGGCACGAACGGAGCCGCTTCCGATCGACGCCCGCCTGCGACTCGACGCGGCACGACGCGAGCTGGCCGCCGCGCGCACCGCCATCGACCCCGCTCAAGCTCTCGCGAATGCCCGTGCGGCGTGGCACGCCGCTACATGAGAATCGGCCCGAGGACGAAGAGCGCAACCCATTTGCCCTATCTTTAGCGGCATGCAGCTGAACCCCACGACCCGTCATCTGCGCGGGCTCGCGCGCCGCATTCCGGCCACCCTCGTCCTCCTCGGCATCCTGATCATCGCTGGAGTCCTCGCGGGCGGGCTGTGGCAGCCCTTCGCGGAGTCACCGCTGTTCCCGAGCGTGGCGTACGGTCTTCCCGCACTTGAGGCCGGGCGCTGGTGGACGCCGATCACCGGTGCCCTCTTCGTCGATGCGCCGTGGGTGTACATCTTCATTCTGCCGGCGCTCGTGGGCATGGGTTATCTCGAGTTTCGGCGCGGAAGTCGGGTGGCGGCGACCTACTTCCTCGTCGGACAGATCTTCTCGGTGGTCGCCGCCGCCGCCTTCTTGTGGGGCGCCGCATTTTTGCCCTGGGTCTGGGCGCAGCATCAGGCGACGGTGCTCGATGTGGGGCCGTCGGGTGGGATCTTCGCGTGCATCGCCGCGGCGCTCGGCCTGCTGCCTTCACCGTGGCGACTGCGCGCGTGGACCACGTTCATCGCGTGCCTTTCGGTGTCGTTCCTGTACTGGGGCTCCCTGCCCGATCTCGAGCACGTCTTCGCCGTGGCGCTCGTCCTCGCGGCCGACCGTTCGCTGCGTCCCCAGCGCGTCAGCGTGCGCGAGCAGCGCATGATCGCCTCCATCGTGGTGGGCGCGCTCGGTGCGATGGACATCATCGGTTATGTCACGCCCATGACGGGGCCGTTCGGCTCGTCGGGCGCCACCGACGGGTCATGGCTCGAAGTTCTGATCAACACCGCGGTGGTCCTCTTCATCGCGCTGTCGCTGCATCACGGACGACGGTGGGCCTGGATCGTGCTCATGGCGTACACCGCTCTGAACCTCGGCATCGTGCTGTTCACGATCGCTCTCGGTCTCACAGAAGACATAGCGGCGCTCGAGGCGGACCTGGGCGCCGACCTGACCAGCGTCGTCGCTTCGGCGATGCTCTGGGTCCTGGCGGGCGTGTACTTCGTGCTCGTACGCGGGGCCTTCCACGCACGTCCACGCGCGGCGCTCGGGGACTCCCCCGCGCCCGACGTCGAAGAGGTCAAGACGGTGCTGCGCGCCTCCGGGGGAGGGACGTTGTCGTGGATGACGACGTGGGAGGGGATGTCGTACGCCCGTTTCGGCCCCGGCATCGTCGCTTTCCAGCGGCGCTCGGGCGTCGCCCTCGCCCTCGCCGATCCGCTCGGGCCGGTCGATACGCGCGCGCAGACCACGCGGGCGTTCATCGAGAGCGCGGAGGCCGACGACCTCGTGCCCTGCTTCTTCAGCGCCGACGAGGCCACCCGTGCAGCGGTCCCAGCGGGGTGGCGCAGCATCGTGGTCGCCGACGACACGGTCGTCGATCTGCCGGGTCTGCAGTTCGCGGGCAAGGCGTGGGGTGCGGTGCGGACGTCGCTCAACCGCGGACAGCGCGAGGGCATGACCTTCCGCCTGTCGCGTCTGGGCGATGAGACCTGGGGAGTGCGTCAGCAGTTGCGTGCCATCTCGGAGAGCTGGGTGGGCGATAAGGGGCTGCCCGAGATGGGCTTCACGCTCGGAACCCTCCACGAGGCCGGCGATCCCGAGGTGCGTGTCGCCCTGGCGATCTCTCCGGACGGCGATGTCGACGGCTTCTTGTCGTGGCTGCCGGTGTACGGCGATGGCGTGGTGCGCGGATGGACGCTCGATCTCATGCGGCGCCGCGAGGGCGGCTTCGGGCCGGTGATGGAGTACTTGATCGGGTCGTCGGCGCAACAGTTCTCGGCGGAGGGCGCCGAGGTGATGTCCCTGTCTGGTGCACCGCTCGCGCACGAGTACCCGGCCGATGCCGGCGTCATCGCCGACCTTCAGACGCGCATGGCGGCAATGCTCGAACCGGTCTACGGCTTCGCTTCGCTGCACCGCTTCAAGCAGAAGTTCAATCCGCGCTACGAAACGCTATACCTGCTCTACCGCGACGAGGCCGACCTCGCGCGCATCGGTGCCGCCCTCACCCGGGCGTTCCTTCCCCACGCGACGCTGCGACAGTTCGCCGCCGCCGGCGTCGACCTCGTGCGCCACGAACACTGAGGGCCTCGGCCGCGCAGCCGTGTGGGGGCGCGGCCGAGGCTCGTCCGGCGAGAACCGGAGGGATCAGAGGGGGTGGATGTTCTCCGCCTGCAGACCCTTGGGGCCCTGAGCGATGTCGAACTCCACGCGCTGGTTCTCTTCGAGCGAGCGGTAGCCGCCCGACTGGATCGCGCTGTAGTGCGCGAAGACGTCCTGGCCGCCGTCATCGGGCGCGATGAAGCCGAAGCCCTTCTCTGAGTTGAACCACTTGACCGTGCCCTGCGTGCTCATCGTTCTGCCGTTTTCCGCTTGAGCCGGCGCCGAGCGCGCCGGGCTGTGCCGACCACGGTAGTGGTCGCGTTGGCGAGGCGCACGGCTCCGTGACACAAACGTTGCGCGACGACACAAACGGTGCATAACGACTCGGGGCCCGTCGAGCGCGACCGAGGCTTCAGCCCATACGACGCCCGGGCTGAGCAGTGCTCGAAGCCCGGGCGTCGACGGATCCCCCCGGATATGTCACGCGAGGCGTGACGGTGAAGACATTACCGGGATTGAGAGCCACTTCGCGACACGAAAACGAAGAATCAGGCAGTTATGTCGAAGTTCTGTGATATCCGGTAGTCGTAAACTCCGCGTGATGAACACCCGCAGACGCGCGTCAGCCCTCGTCGACGAGGCCTACACCGCCCTCGGTGAGGCCATCGTCGACGGGCGCCTGCAACCTGGAGACCGCCTCCGCGATGTGGAGCTCGCGGAGCTCATGGGAATCTCTCGCACGCCCGTCCGCGAAGCCCTGCAGAAGCTCGAGAGGATCGGGCTCGTGGAGGTCGCGGCGAACCGCTACACGCGAGTCGCCGCTCTTTCTGACCGCGCCCGCATCGACATGCGCGAGTATGCCGCGCACACGATCGCGGGTGCCCTGCGGGTGGCCGTGCCGCGTCTGGACGAGACGCAGGTCGAAGTGGCGCTGACGCACATCGGCGCCATGCGCGATGCCCAGACCTCCCGCGCATACGTGGTCGCCGTGCTCGCCCTGTATCGCCACATGGTGGCCGGTTCGCGCAACATCGTCTTCTCGCGAGCCCTCGATCAGACCGACCTCGTGCTGCGTCGCAACCTCGAGGGGTGGCGCAGCATCGAAGATGACACCCGTGAGGCACTTTTCACTCACCTGGGAACGCAGATCGCTCAGCGAGACGCGAACGGTGCCACCTGGACATTCCTGGCCCTCCACGGTTTCGCCTGAGAGCACAAGGGCCCGGGCGGCCGCTGCCCGCACCGATACCGTGGCGCCATGGCCCACATCGACCTGCGCGACCTGACCACCGATGATCGGGATGCCGCGTACACCGCGTTCCGCGCGAGTGCTTCGTCGTGGCCGCACGTCGGGCTCGACGATCGGGCCGCGTTCGACGCATGGGCCGACGTCCACGGCGACGACGTGCGAGCGGTCGCCGAAGACGGTCTCGTCGTGGGCGTCGCCGCCGTCCTCGATGTCGCGGGCGACCGGGAGATCCTCATCGCCGTGTCACCCGACGCGGGCGACGACGCAGCCACCGAGGCCCTGCGCCTGCTGACCGTGCACGAGGCAGAACGCCCGCTGTACGCCTGCATCTCGCCCGACGACGATCCCTCGCACGCGATGCTCGCCCGCATCGGCTTCGTCGAGCACGGCCGCGACGGCGCCGACATCGTCTACGTGCTGCCACCGACTCTCGAGTGAGCCACGGCAGGAGCGGTCGGTCGGACTCCTCCGCCTCTTCGAGAGCCTCGTCGGCCTCGACCGACGAATCGTCGACGACGCTGGCCTCCTCGGCCTGCTCCGCCTCGATCGGGCCGCCAGGCTCGACGGCAGTCGAACCGGCCGCGTGCGGAGGGCTGGGGCTGCGGCCTGGGCTGCCGCGTCGCGGCATCCACCGGTCACGCCCTCGTCGCGCCCGAGCCCGGCGAGCGGCGAGCGGCGAGAAAGCTCGGCATCGGGATCAGTAGAACGACATTCCCCGTCCCGTGAACGCGCAAGGGCCCGGGGCGCGGTCCCACCGCCCCGGGCCCTTCCGTGACCGTCAGCGTGCGGCGCGACGACCGGTGATGAGGCCGTAGATCAGCAGCACGATGATCGAGCCGCCGATGGCGAGCAGCCAGGTCTGGATCGAGAAGAAATCCTGCAGGGGGGCGTTGAACAGCAGACCACCCAGGAATCCACCGAGCAGGGCGCCCACGACGCCGAGCAACAGCGTGACGAACCAGCCGCCGCCCTGCTTGCCGGGCAGGATCAGCTTGGCGATGGCGCCGGCCAGCAGGCCGAGAAGCAGAAATCCGAAGAATCCCATGATGTGTCCCTTTCGCGAGTGAGAACCGAACCCCGCTCACGCGAGGCTCTCGTTGCATCCAGCTTGCTCCCAGGTTTCGGAAACGCGGGGTGGGTTGCGAACGAGCGGATTCTTTGCGTAGAGGGAGTCGGCCTCGCGCATGTTTAATTGCTCATCTTTTCGGACGAAGGATCGCGACATTCTTCGGCAGCCGCGCGGAAGCGATCCCCGTCTCCGCCTGCCATTCACGGCGTTGCGCACGGGAAAGTCGCCACGGACCGGGATCACGACGCGGGAGTGACGACTACCTTCGGCGGAAGCGAGACGTTTCGCGCTCGCGTGGGGCTCGCGCTCCCCGTCTCGCTCGTCGGTGTCAGTTCGGGTCTGCACACCGTTGTTGGGCGGAAGCCGCGTTGGGGGCGGCTTCCGCCCAACGTCGAACGGATCCGACCGGCGGTGTGGGCGGGGCCCCGCCCCGGTCCCCGCCCACACCCGTCTGCGGTCGGTGCTCAGTGGCACAGACCGGTGGACGTGCTGCTGTAGCAGATCGACGTGCTCCACGAGCTCGCGAAGGCTTCGCTGCGCTCGGACTCACCACGCTCGAGCGTCTGCAGAGAGAGCAGGTATCCCATTGATGTCACCTCCCCCCGGGCTCGGCACCCGATGTCGGGCGACGTCGACCGGGGGGAGGTCGAGGAGCGGCAGCGTCAGACGCTGACCATCGCGGATGCTGGCGAGGCTCCACAGCACGCCGGCGGAACCGGTGGCGAGATCGCACGAGAGCCGAAGCAGGGCTCGACCCGGGTATCCGACGCCCTCGCGGCGGGGGATCTCGTGCAGGCGCAGATGACGCTGATGCCGCTGGAGGGCACGTGCGGCGGAGGGTGTGCCGCGCCCCGCGAGAAACAGCATCAATCCGCAGCGCCCCTGGAAAAGGCCGGATTCGAGAACGAACTCCGGCAGGGCCGCGCGCTCGAGCGCTGGAAGTTCGGCGGCGAGGGGGGTGCCGGCATCGCGCTCGACGAGGGCGGCGAGGGCGAACGCGACCCCGGTGGATCCCGATCCGAGGTAGGGCAGAAGCCGCCACCCTTCGTTCATCTGCTGCGATCCGTCTGCGGCCGGGGCGCACCGGGCGAGATCGGCACGGATCGCGGCAGCGGCCAGATCGAGCAGGGCCCCGTCGCCGGTGCGGTCGAAGAGGGCGAGCGACAGCAGTGCGACGCCGCTCGGGCCCCGCAGCAGTCCGCCCGCGCCCGTGGCCACCGGACCCGTCGGGCTGTCGCTCCATCCGTTCGCGCGATCGGCGAGATCGTCCAGGATGCCGCGCGCACGGCCGACGAGTTCAGGGTGACGAGCAGAGAGTCGCAGCAGCCCCAGAGCGGTACCCGCGGGCCCACCGTAGAGGCCGGGCGCATCCCACCGCAGCGGGGCGTCGAGGCATCGCTCCACGGCGGCGTCCGCCGCATCCGGCCGGCCGAGCGCGTCCAACGACGCGGCGGCGCCCGCCAGCCCGTCCATGAGCCCGGATCGGGCGGGCGCGTCGCGGACGGTGCCCTCGACCCGCTCGAGCAGTTCCGGTGGTACTCGGCCACTGGCGGCGTGCAGCGCGAGGAGCGGTCCGAGGCCGCCATGTGCCAGCGCGTAGACGGGCTCGTCGAACTGCACCGGGTCTCCGGGCCAGAGGCGATCGCCGCGGTCGGGCGTGGCATCCGCGACCAGCTGCCGGCCGACGGCGTCGATGAGGGCGTCCAGATCGGCCTCGGCCGCGGGATGCGACACCTCGGCGAATCCCAGCGCCTGCTCCTCGGCGGCGTCGAGTCGGAAGCGTTCCGTGACCCACCCCCGCACCTCGGCCTCTTTTGGCGGATGCAGGTCGAGCAACGGAGTCATCGGCGCGAACAGGAAGAGGTTCAGACGGCGCATCGCGAAAGCATCCGCGGCCACACCGCCGCGGCCGTCGGGGGCCACGAAACCGGGAGCTCCGATCACCGCGGGGGCCTCATCCGCCGCCGGACGCGCCATCTCGAAGTCGATGAGGGTGACACCGCCCTCGTCGTCGATGAGGAAGTTGCCGGGGTGCACGTCACCGTGCACGAGTCCGGCCTCGTGCACCCCGGCGAGCGCCGCGCGCATGCGCGAGGCGACACCCAGTGCCCAGTCCTTGTAGTCGGCGACGGATCGCTCGTCTACGTCGGCCGAGACGAGGGGATGCCGGGCGACCACCGCCTGGTGCAGCGGCACTCCGCGCGCGCGTTCCAGGACCAGATAGCGGTGGTCGAGGGCCTCGAACGCCCGGATCAGCCGCGAGGTGCCGACGCCCCGCAGGAGCCGGAGGGTCTGCGCCTCCCGATCCGCGCGCTCGACCGCGCTCAGACCGTCGGCCGTCACGCCGGCGTAGGGGCGCGCCTCCTTCACAACCACGTCGCGACCGGCATCACGGGCGGTGTACACCCCGCCCGCGTTGGAGTGATGCAGCACCCCGGTGATCTCGGGGAACCCGGCGGGGGGTGTCAGCTCACGCAGGTCGTCGACCAGCGATTGCAGGAACGGGGGAATCCGCACCCACGAGGGCGGCTCGAAGCCCGGGCGACGCACGTCGGGGACGAGGTGACCGGCGGGATGCCGGATCGCGGGCACCCGCACGCCGTCGATGTCGACGAACATCCGGTGGAACCCGCCGTAGCGGACGAACACCGGCCCCTCGCTCCATCGCAGGTCGGAGAGCACGTGCGGTCCCCGCAGATGCGCCGTGCGACGCCCGAGTTCGGCCAGCATGCGGTGGAGCTGGTCGACGGTGCTCGGGTAGACCGTGATGAACTTGCCGGAGCCTTCGCGCCCGGCATCCTTGCCGTTCGACGACGCCCGCACCGACTCGGTCGACAGGTGCTTGAACGGCACGTGATCGCGGACGCACGGCGCCGCGACCGTTCGCAGCAGGGCCTCGGCGTCGGTCGCGGTGCTGCTGAGGTGGATCTTCCACCCCTGCTCCGGCAGGACCGCGCCCGGCGGCTCGAGGTAGGTCCAGATCCCGTCGTCGACCCGCCGCCATCCTTCGACGCCGGTGACCACGAACGGGCGATCGGACCGGAGCGTCCGGCGCCTGCCGGGGTGATCGTAGAAGGTCGGGTCCGCACGCGCGAAGACCGGGTAGATCGCGTCCATGCCCCCCGCCCGCGCCGCCTCGTACGCCGGACAGACGCGGCGCGAAGCCATGGTGCGGGCGGGGTCCCGCCAGCCATCGTCGCCGGGTACATCGGGCGCGAGCATCGCCCGCACGTCGAGAACGGAGAATTTCCGCCGGTCAAACGACTATTCCCACCGATGCGGGTACCTGCCACCGGCGTACACGAGGACCCAGGTCGCGCGGCTCAGAATCGTCCATCCGGACGAGGGGTGAGCTCCGCGCCGACGCGCACCCCCCACAGCGCCAACTGGGTGCGGTCGGCGACGTCGACCTTGCGCAGCGACGACTGGATGTGAGTGCGGATGGTGTTCACCGACACCACGAGCTGTGCGGCGAGCTGCTCGTTGGAGGTGATCCCCTCGCTGAGAAGACGGACGACGCGACTCTCGGTCGGGCTGAGCGACGCGAGCTTCTCGCGGTCCGCCGGGGTGAGTCGGCGGTCGACGATCTCTCGCAGGACGGGACCGGTCACGTGTGTCGACACGAGCGCGTCGCCGCGGTGCGCGGCACGGATCGCCTCGACCAGTTGGGCACTGTCGTGGGTCTTCAGCAGGTAGCCGGCGGCGCCGTTGCCGAGAGCGCGCATCACCAGATGATCCTCGCCGTGGCTGGTCAGGACGATGACGCGGGTCTTCCCGTGCGATGTCTCGACGATGGCGCGCGTGGCATCGATGCCGTTCATCTCCGGCATCTCGAGATCCATCAACACCACGTCCGCGTGCTCCGACAGCGCTCCGGCGAGCGCGTCGCGACCGTTCGCGGCCTCCCCCACGACGACGATCCCGTCGGCGTGCTCCAGACGCAGACGCACGCCGCGACGGAAGGGACGGTTGTCGTCGGCGATCACCACCCGGATCACTGGGGTCTCACTCACGTTCCGCCTCCGTCGTCCTCGGGAAAGGAATCTCCACTCCCAGGTGCCACCCGCCCCGATCGTTCGGCGATGCGTTCAGCGATCCGTCGACGAGAGCGAGCTTCTCGCGCAGGTTATCCAAACCCCACCCCAAGCCGAGTTCGTCCTCGTCGGCTCTCGCTCGTCGCGCCGCCCCGTTCGAGACGGCGGCCGTGAGTCGTACGGGGTCGACCTCGACGCGCACTTCGACCGGCGCGCCCGGTGCGTGCTTGGCGATGTTCGACAGCCCTTCCGAGATGGCGCGGTACGCGGTCGTCGACACGACCACGGGCGGAGCCTGCAGGTCGCCCGTCGTCTCGACCTGCACGTCCATGCCCCGATCCCGCCAGAAGTCGATGAGCACGGACAGACGGCGCAGGTCGGGAGTCGGCGTTTGCGCGCGCGAGTCGACCGCGCGCAGATCGCCCAGCGCGCCGTACAGGCTCGCGGCCGCATACCTGCCCTCTGCGCGGACCTCTTCGATGAGGTGGAGGGCTTGCTGGGGGTGCTCGGGCGCCAGCTCCACCGAGGCGTCGCACAGCGACACGAGTCCCGCGAGGTGCTGACCGGCGACGTCGTGCAGTTCCTGGGCAATGCGGCCGCGCTCCGCGTTGCGTGACGCTTCGACCGCCTCGGCCTGCTGCGCCTTGAAGGCCAGCGCGCGCCGTCGGGCGCGCTGCGTGCGACGTTCGAGTACCGCCCAGAGCATCCCCAGGGCCACACCGGCGAAGCTCACGGATGCCAGGGCGGTGCCCTCGGTGAGAACGAACCCGACGACGGCGCCGGCCGGTGCACCGGCGCCCGCCGCCCACAGGCCCAGGGCCGCGGCGGCCCCGGCGACGGTCGCGCCCGCCCACGCTGCGGCCACGGGGATGGACCGGGCGGCGCCGACACCGAACAGTGCCACCGCGACGACCAGATGCATGGGCGCCGCCCACGTCGGTACCCCGAGCCACAACGCCACGGCGAGGTAGCACGCGAGCGCGCCCAGGAGCGCGAGGACGGGCCGACGGGCCGCCTGAGTGACGCACACGGCCTGGGCGAGGCATCCGAGCGCGGCGAGAGTGATGACGACGGCGGGCGGCCACCGGTGACCCCACTCGCCGGCACCGGTCGCGAGCGCGGTCAAGGGGTCGGCGCACACTTGCACAACGGTCGCGAGGAAGACGACCGCCGCGAAGACGGGCGAGCGCATCGTTTGCACCACCCGTCCCGTGTTGACGGACTCCTTCGTCGGCTGCGACTCCCCGGGCATGACTCCATCGTCGTGCCTCACGGTCGCGGTTTTCGCCATTTCCGGGCCGTGAAGCGAAGACGAGCGTCCTCCCGCTTCACGCCGGGGAACGAAAAAGGCCCCAGCGGGGCGAACCCCGGGGCCTTTTCGTTGTCTGTGCGCGAGGGGGGACTTGAACCCCCACGCCCGTGAAGGCACTGGCACCTGAAGCCAGCGCGTCTACCTATTCCGCCACTCGCGCGTGCGCGACATCGAGGATGCCGCGCGACCAACTTCCCGAGAATATCACGGTCGCGACCAACTGGCGAAACGCGGGCCCGAAGCCCGCTTCCATGACCTGTACAGCAGCCCTGGCTACGATGTGCTCACTGGTCTGCCTGCCTGAAGGAGTCTCGTGGGGCTACTCGACAGTTTCGAGAAAGGTCTTGAACGCGCCGTCAACGGTGCGTTCGCGAAGACCTTCCGCAGTGGCATCCAGCCGGTGGAGATCGCGTCCGCGCTGCGCAGCGAACTCGACAAGAAGGCCGTCGTCGTCACGCGGGACCGCATCCTGACACCCAACACCTTCGTGGTGCGACTGTCGCCCGCCGACGACGAGAAGATGAGCGCGCTGGGTTCCACGCTCGTCACCGAACTCGACGCCCTGGTCAAGAAGCACGCCCGCACGCAGGGCTACTCCTTCGCCGGGCCGGTGGCGATCTCGATCGAGCGAGACGGCTCCCTCTCGACGGGCACCCTGCGCGTCGACTCGCAGACCACCGAGGGGCAGGTCGCCTGGCGCGGGGTCGTTGACATCGACGGCAAACGCCACCCTCTCTCCTCGGCCCGTACCGTGATCGGACGCGGCAGCGACGCCGACATCACCATCCCCGACGCCGGAACCAGCCGTAAGCATGTCGAGATCCTGTGGGACGGCGAGCGCGCGATGGTCCGCGACCTCGGTTCGACCAACGGCACGACGCTGAACGGACGCAAGGTCACCGAGGCGGCTCTCCCGCCGGATTCGACGATCTCGATCGGGCGGACCAATATCGTGTTCCGAGTGGTGGCGCAGGCGCAGCCGCCGCGGCGCCCTTCGGCGTCCGACGCCACGCGTATCTTCGACGTCCGGGAACGGGGACCCCTGTCATGAGTCAGCTGACTCTCCTCCTGCTGCAGGGCGGTTTCCTCGTCCTGCTCTGGTTCTTCGTGTTCGGAGTGGTCTACTCCCTTCGCGCCGACCTCTTCGGCGTGAAGGTGCGCAAGCTCCCGGAGCCGGTTGCAGCCGCCACCCCCGCGGCCGCCGCGCCGACCGCCGCACCCGACGCCGTGACGACACAGGTCAAGCGCCCCGCCGCGACCCCGGCACCCGAGCCGACGGGGGGTCTCGCGACCACCGCCACCGTCTCGCGCATCGTGATCACGAGCGGCCCCAAGGCCGGCCTCGAACTGCCGCTCGGCACCGAACCGTTGACGATCGGTCGCTCCAGCGAGTCGGGACTGGTCGTTCGCGACGACTACACCTCCAGCCACCACGCGCGTCTGGTGCTGTGGGGAGAACAGTGGATGCTGCAGGATCTCGACTCCACCAACGGCACCTCCCACGACGGGGTGCGCGTCGCTTCTCCGGTGCAGGTCAAGGTGGGCGCACCGATCAAGGTGGGCGCGACGACCTTCGAGCTGAGGAAGTAACCCTCCTCCATGGTCTTCCAGGGCTCGAGCGCCGCCATCTCCCACACGGGCAAGGTGCGCTCCAACAACCAGGACTCCGGCTACGCCGGGTCCAACCTCTTCGTGGTCGCCGACGGCATGGGCGGCCACGCGGGCGGTGACGTCGCCTCGAGCCTGGCCATTCACCGCCTCACCGAACTCGACCAGCCCTTCACGACCCCCGCCGAAGCCGAGCACGCCATCCGCGACGCCCTCGCGGACACGGCAACCGAACTGATCGACACGGTCGCCCGCCGACCCGAGCTCGCCGGCATGGGTACCACCGTCAGCGCGCTGGTGATGGTCGACGACTACGCCGTCATCGGTCACATCGGCGACTCGCGCATCTACCTCTACCGCGACGACACGCTCACGCAGATCACCGCCGATCACACGTTCGTGCAGCGCCTCGTCGACTCCGGACGGATCACGCCCGAAGAAGCGCGCTACCACCCTCGTCGCTCCGTGCTCATGCGCGTTCTCGGAGACATGGACCCCGACCCCGAGGTCGACACGTTCATCATGCCGACGCAGGACGGCGATCGCTGGCTGCTGTGCTCCGACGGTCTGTCGGGCGTCGTGGACGACGCGCACACCACCCGCACGCTCGCTCTGGGCATGCCGCCCGCACGGACCGCCGACGCCCTGCTCAAACAGGCGCTCGACGGTGGCGCCCCCGACAACGTCACCGTCGTCCTCGTCGACGTCGGCGGGCAGCATCCGGTGTTCATCGGCACCCCGACCATCGTCGGCTCGGCCTCGAATCCGAGCGGTGTGGTCGTTCCCGCCGCACGCCCCGGTCGCTCGAACTGGCTGCACCCTGCGCGCCAGGCGGCGAATGAGCCCACGCACTTCGAACCCGCCGCCGAGTTCCTCGAGGAACTCATCGAAGAAGACCGTCGCCGCGCTCGACGCCGACGCCTGGGGTGGCTTGCCGCACTCCTGGTGGTGCTCGTCGGCATCGGGCTCGCCCTCTTCGCGGGCTACAACTGGACCCAGACGCGGTACTACGTCGGCGCCGACGACAACTCGGTCGTCATCTATCGCGGCATCCAACAGTCCATCGGACCCCTGTCGCTGTCCACGGTGTATGAAGACACGAACATCGTGCTGGCCGACCTGTCCGACTTCGACCGGCAGACCGTCGAGGCCACGATCTCGGCGCGTTCGCTGTCCGATGCCGAGTTGATCGTCGACCGTCTGCGCCCGACCGAGGAGGCCGGCGGATGACCGATCAGAAGCCGACCCGTGAAGACCGGGTGTCCACCGACACGGCCGTCATGCGCGCGCTGAAGAAGATCCGGGTGCCCGCGACGCAGCGCAACCGCGAACTGGGCCTGCTCGTCTTCGCCATCGCGGTGTACGGCTCGGCGGTCGCCCTGGTGCAGCTCGGCGTGAGCGGCACGGTCGATCCCGCCTTCCTGACGCTGGCCGGGGTTCCGGCCGTGCTCGCGCTGGTCATGCACGTCGTGCTGCGCCTGCGTGCGCGCGACGCAGATCCGTTCGTTCTGCCGATCGCCACGGTGCTCACGGGCCTGGGCATCGCGATGATCTACCGCATCGACCTCGCCGACAAGGCCAGCGGGTGGGATGCCACCGGGAACCGCCAGATCGCCTGGGCGGTCATCGCGATGGTCATCGCCCTGGCCGTGCTGATCTTCGTGCGCAACTACCGCGTGCTGTTCCGCTACACCTACCTCTTCGGCCTCGTCGGCATCCTGCTGCTCCTGCTGCCGTTCGTTCCGGGACTGGGCACCGACCAGAACGCCGATGTCTGGGTGTCGCTCGGTTTCGTGTCGTTCCAGCCGGGTGAACTGGCGAAGATCTGCCTGGCGATCTTCTTCGCCGGGTACCTCGTCCGCACCCGCGAGAGCCTCACCTCCACCGGCACGCGCTTCCTGTTCATGACCTGGCCGCGCGCCCGCGAGCTCGGACCGGTGCTCATCATCTGGCTCGTGTCGCTCGGCATCATCGTGCTCCAGCGCGACCTCGGTACCGGACTGCTCATCTTCGGCATGTTCGTGGCGATGCTGTACGTCGCCACCGGAAAGACGAGCTGGGTGTTCATCGGCCTCGTGCTCGTCGGCGTGGGCGCGTTCCTGGCATCCCGCGTCCTGCCCTACGTGAACGGCCGCTTCGCCAACTGGTTGAACGCGTTCGACCCCGACGTCGTGAACCGCGACGGCGGCAGCTACCAGCTGGTCCAGGGCATCTTCGGTCTCGCGCACGGCGGCCTGTTCGGCACCGGCCTGGGTCAGGGGCGCCCCTACATCACCCCGCTATCGCAGAGCGACTACATCGTGCCGAGCCTGGGCGAGGAGCTGGGACTGGTGGGCCTGTTCGCGATCCTGGCGCTGTACATGGTGTTCGCCAGCCGTGGCATCCGGGTCGGGCTCGCCGGGCAGGACGACTTCGGCAAACTGCTCGCGACGGGCTTCTCGTTCACCATCGCCCTGCAGGTGTTCATCATGGTCGGCGGCGTGACGCGGGTCATTCCGCTCACCGGTCTCACGACCCCGTTCCTGGCGGCGGGTGGTTCCTCGCTCATCGCCAACTGGATCATCGTGGCGTTCCTGCTGCGCATCTCGGATGCCGTCCGCAGCCGTCCGCGGGTGGTGATCGGCTGATGCCCCTGTCGTCCGTACCGTTCATCACCGCACACCCGGAGGAGGCATCGTGACCAAAGAACTGCGACGCCTCAGCATCGTGATGCTCGCGATGTTCCTGGCACTGTTCGCCTCGACGAGCATCATCCAGGTCGCTCAGGCCAACGATCTGACCAACACCACCGGCAACACCCGTGCCCTCTACGACTCGTACGAGATCCAGCGGGGGTCGATCATCGCCAGCGGAGCCGCGATCGCCTCGTCGGTCCCCTCCAACGACGTGTACAGCTGGCAGCGGCAGTACGTGGATGCCGACATGTGGGCGCCCGTGACCGGATACATGAACGCGGTGCTCGATTCCAAGACCCGCATCGAGGCCGCCGAGAACACGGTCCTGAGCGGCTCGGACTCGAAGGACTTCTTCTCGCGCATCGAACGGGCCATCACCGGGCAGGCACCGCGCGGCTCGAATGTCGAGCTCTCCCTCAACGCGAACGTCCAGAAGGCGGCGTGGGACGCGCTCGGCGATCAGCAGGGCGCCGTGGTGGCCATCGAGCCGTCGACCGGACGCATCCTCGCCATGGTGTCGAAACCGAGCTTCGACACCAACATCCTCGCCTCCCACGACACCGACGCCGTCAACGCGGCCTACGACCAGCTCGTGGCGGATCCGTCGAAGCCCTTGGTGAACCGGGCGATCGAAGGCGACATGAACCCGCCCGGCTCGACGTTCAAGCTCGTCGTGGCCTCGGCGGCCCTGGCATCCGGTCGCTACACCCCCGACTCGTCGTTCCCCAACCTGGCCGCGTACACGCTGCCGCAGTCGACGAACGTCGTCAGCAACGCCGGCGGCGGCACCTGTGGCGGGGGCGACACCGTCACGATCGCGACGGCTCTGCGCCTCAGCTGCAACATCCCGTTCGCCGAACTGGCGGTCGAGCTGGGCGATGACGCCATCCGGGCCGAGGCCGAGAAGTACGGCTTCAACAAGAAGTTCTCAATGCCGCTGGAGTCCACCGCGTCGACCTATCCCGCCGCGCCGAACGCGCCGCAGACCGCGCTGAGCGGATTCGGACAGGGCGACGTGCGCGCGACCCCCCTGCAGATGGCGATGGTCTCGGCCGGCATCGCGAACGGCGGAATGGTGATGAACCCCCGCATGGTCGACCGGGTGAGTCAAGCCCGATCTGTCGGTCGCCGCCGAGGGGTCCAACAGCGAGTTCGGCCGCGCTCTCGACCAGAACCTGGCCGCGGAGATGGTCACGATGATGACGGCGAACGTCCAGGACGGCGCGGCATCGAATGCAAGAATAGACGGGGTCCAGGTGGCGGGTAAGACCGGCACCGCGGAGAACGATTCCCGTCCCTACACTCTCTGGTTCACCGGCTTCGCACCGGCGGACGACCCCCAGGTCGCCGTCGCCGTGGTGGTCGAAAACGGCGGAGGCCAGGGGCAGAGCGGGAGCGGCAACGAGATCGCCGCCCCGATAGCAAAGAAGGTCATGGAGGCGGTGCTGGGTAAATGAGACCGACACAGGGTGTGACCTTCGGCGGGCGGTACGAGCTCGATTCGCGGATCGCGATCGGCGGCATGGGCGAGGTCTGGGAAGCGACCGATCACGTCATCGGACGAACCGTCGCGATCAAGATCCTCAAAGACGAGTACATGGGCGATCCCGGTTTCCTCGAGCGCTTCCGCGCCGAGGCCCGTCACGCCGCACTCGTCAATCACGAGGGCATCGCCAGCGTCTTCGACTACGGCGAAGAGAACGGCAGCGCCTTCCTCGTGATGGAGCTCGTCCCCGGCGAAGCCCTGTCGACGATCCTCGAGCGCGAGGGGTCGCTGTCCACCGACAAGACGCTCGACATCGTCGCCCAGACCGCAGCCGCCCTCCAGGCCGCGCACGCGGCGGGTCTCGTGCACCGCGACATCAAGCCGGGCAACCTGCTGATCACCCCCGACGGCCGCGTCAAGATCACCGACTTCGGCATCGCGCGCATCGCCGACCAGGTACCGCTCACCGCGACCGGCCAGGTCATGGGCACCGTGCAGTACCTCTCGCCCGAGCAGGCTTCGGGGCACCCCGCCTCGCCGGCGACCGACACCTATTCGCTCGGCATCGTCGCGTACGAGTGCCTCGCGGGCAAGCGCCCCTTCACGGGCGAGTCGCAGGTGGCCATCGCGATGGCACAGATCAACGAGCAGCCCGCACCCCTGCCGCCCACCGTGGCCGTCCCGGTGCAGAACCTCGTCATGGCGATGATCGCGAAGAAGCCCGAAGACCGCCCCGCATCGTCGGCCGCCGTCTCGCGCGCCGCCACCGCGCTGCGCCGCGGCGACCTCGCGGCTGCGGCCGCGGCTGTCCCGGCGATCGCCGCGGGAGCCGCCGTCGTCGACGACGCCACGCAGCTGCTCACGGCGGGTCGGACCTCCGCGACGACGCGCCTCTTGCCGTCCGCCGCCGCGGGAGCGGGAGCGACCTCGCTGCTGACCGAGAAGCACACCGAAGAAGACGCGGCGCCGCAGAAGAAGCGTTCACGCTGGACGTGGCCCCTCATCGCGCTGATCGCCCTTCTCGCGCTGATCCTCGGCGTGACGGTGTTCGGACTGCTCTCCAACCAGAACGACCCGGTCCCCGCGCCCACGAGCGACTCACCCACCGCATCGACTCCCACGCCCGCACCCTCGACGCCGACACCGACGCCGACTCCCACGTCGACGCGCGTCGAGGTGTCCTCGCTCGGGCTGATGGGCGAGACGTGTGACGACGCCCGCGGCATCCTCGAGACGAACGGCCTGGTGGCTGACTGCCGCGTCGGCAATGCCGCCACTACCGCGAGCGACGTCGGACTCATCTATGACGTCAACCCGACCGGTCGCGTCGACCAGGGCACCACGATCACCGTGACCGCCTACGCCGACGAGACTCCGTTGACCACTCCGGGCACGCCCACGCTGCCCGGGTCCTCCGTCGCCGCGGGAAGCGACATCCAGGTCTCATGGCAGCAGTACACCTGCCCGTCGGGTACCGGGTCGGTGAAGTCATACAACTTCACGGCAACCAACGGCACGTTCGACACGAACGGCCAGTCGACCGCGTCGTTCGCCCCCGATGCCCGCAACGCCTCGCTGAAGGTCAGCAACTCAACGGGCCAGACCCTGCGCGTCACATACACCGTCAGCTGCTCGGGCACCGACCGTACGGCCGGCCCGTCGGGCGAGGCGTCGGCGAACATCACCGGCGGCAACACGCCGAGCCCCTCTGCCACGGGCAACGGCTCGGCGACCAAGCCCTGACCTACCGCCCCCCCCACGCCAGGAGTTCCTTCGTGACCACTGAGACGCGCGTCCTTTCGGGGCGCTACCGCGTCGACGACCTCATCGGTCGCGGCGGCATGGCCAGCGTCTACCGCGGGTACGATCAGACGCTCGGGCGAACGGTCGCGATCAAGATCCTGAAGACCGACCTCGCTGGTGACGCGGCATTCCGCACGCGCTTCCGTCTCGAGGCGCAAGCGGCGTCGCGCATGGCGCACCCCACCATCGTTCGCGTTTTCGACGCGGGCGAAGACGTCGAGACGGGCGTGGACGGGCAGGATCGTCCCGTTCCCTACATCGTGATGGAGCTCGTCCAAGGGCGTCTGCTCAAAGACCTGATCGCCGAGGGGCCCGTTCCCACCGACGACGCGCTGCGGTACGTCGATGGAATCCTCGAGGCGCTCGAGTACTCGCACCGGGCGGGGGTGGTCCATCGCGACATCAAGCCGGGCAACGTGATGATCACCGAGGCCGGGCGTGTGAAGGTCATGGACTTCGGCATCGCCCGAGCCGTGTCGGATTCGTCTTCCACCGTCGCCGAGACCACAGCGATCATCGGCACGGCGGCGTACTTCTCGCCCGAACAGGCGAAGGGCGAGTCGGTCGACGCGCGCGCCGACCTGTACTCCACCGGCGTCGTGCTCTACGAGCTGCTGACGGGACGACCGCCGTTCCGCGGCGACACCCCGGTCGCCGTCGCGTACCAGCACGTGAGCGAGGCGCCGCTCGCGCCCAGCGAGATCAACGAGTCCATCCCGCGGTCTCTGGATGCCATCGTGCTGCGCGCCCTTGCCAAAGACCCCTTCCAGCGCCCCCAGGACGCTGCGAGCTTCCGCGAGGCCCTCGACGAGACGGCGGAGGGCAGGGCGCCGAGCAAGCGTCAGATGTCGGCGCTGTCGAACGAGCTGTACGGCCCGAATCCCCGCCAGGCCGCCGAGACGGCCCGCTCGCTTCGTCAGCTCAGCACCGACACGACCATGCGCCGCACGCAGGCCGGCCCGCCGGTGGCGTGGATCTGGGCGGGGGTGACGGTCCTGGCCGTCCTCCTCGTCGCCGTCCTCATCTGGGTCATGCAGATCCAGCAGTCCGAGGAGGTCCCGACCACCTCGGTCTCGGTACCGAACGTCGTCGACATGTCGTACGAGCGCGCGGTCGAGACGCTCGAGGCAGAGCAGATGACGGCCAGCCGGGTCAACGAGCCGAGCGAGAAGATCGCAGCCGGGAATGTGGTGCGCACGACCCCCGAGGCCGCCACCACCGTCAGCGCTGGTCAGCAGGTCACGCTCTATGTCTCCACGGGTCCCGACACCGCCACGGTGCCGACCCTCGACGGGATCAACGAGAGCGAGGCGCGTTCGGCCATCGAGGCGGCCGGTCTGTCAGTCGGTTCGATCCGACGACAGAACGACCCCGCTCTGGCGGGCGGAACCGTCATCTCGTCGAGTGTCGAGCAGGGTGCCGCGGTCGCCAAGGGCACCACGGTCAACCTCGTCGTCGCGAGTGGACAGGTCGTCATCGTCGACTACACGGGCTACACGGTCGATGCGGCCAAGCGCGGGCTCGAGTCCACCGACAAGCAGTTGACGGTGCAGGTCACGCAAGACCCCGGATGCCGGGCCACGAACCCGGCGACGGTGGCGACGCAATCGCTGGCTCCGGGCGAGGTACCGGTGCACAGCGAGATCACGCTCACGACCTGCTCGGGCTCCTGAATCGGCGCGGGTGCAGCAGCCGACCGCGGGCCGCTGCGCCCGTGAGACCGGCATCCTCGAGCCATCGTCCGAGCAACAGATGGCCTCCGTCGGTCAAGACGCTCTCGGGGTGGAACTGCACGCCCTCGATGGGGGCGCTGCGGTGCCGGATCCCCATGACCACCCCGGATTCGGTGCGCGCGGTGACTTCGAGCACGGGGGGTATCGTTGCGGGATCGACCGCCAGCGAGTGGTACCGCGTCGCGACGAAACCATTGGGCAGATCCGCGAACACGCCGGCGCCTTCGTGATGGATGGCACTGGTGAGGCCATGCATCAGCTCGGGGGCATGGTCCACCCGTGCCCCGAAAGCCGAGGCGATCGCTTGGTGGCCGAGACAGACCCCCAGCAGGGGCATCCCCGAGGCAAAGGCGTCGCGGACCACGGCGATCGACTGACCGGCCGCGAGTGGGTGACCAGGACCCGGTGAGACGAGCACGGCGTCGGCGCGTGACGCGATGATCTCACGAAGCCCAGGATCGTCTGCCGCCACCGTCTGGGTGCGGGCGCCCAGGTCGCTGACGTAGCCGGCCAGGGTGTGCACGAAGCTGTCGTGGTTGTCGACGACCACCACGCGCCGTGTGTTCACTCGACGGTGACCTCTTGGGGGTAGACGATGTCGCTCACCCACGGGAACACGTAGAAGAAGAGCGCGTAGAGCACCGCGGCCACCAGGACCAGCACGACGAGTAGCCGTACCCACCAGGGACCGGGAAGGACGCGCCAGAGGGCTCCGTACATCAGGCGGCTCCAGAGGTCAGCGACACCGGGGGACCGGCATCTGTTCGCGGGGTGAACGATTCGAAGACGCCGTACGCGATGGCGCGCTCCGAGAACCCGTATCGCGGGCTGCACGTCGTCATCGTGATGACGCGGTCCGTGGCCTCGATCTGCGGCGCCTGCGGGAACGGAAGCAGCACGTTCACGCCTTCGGGTCGCACGTACTCGAGGTTGCGGAAGCGGTAGGTGTACCAGCCGCCCTGGGTCTCGACGACGATCGCATCGCCGATGCGCAGCGAGGGGAGATCGGCGAACGGTGCGCCGTGGCTTCCGCGATGACCGGCAATGGCAAAGTTTCCCACCTGACCCGGCATGGCGGTGTCGGGGTAGTGGCCGATGCCGATCGGGTCGAGCGTGCGTCCGGCGCTGACGCCGCCGGCGAGCTTGAACTGCCAGTCGGAGCCCAGGCGGGGCACCCGCAGCACCCCGAACACCTCGGCATCGCCGGGCTGGTCCAGTGCGGGAGGCTCCGCGGTCGCCGGACCGGTCGTCCCGGGAGTCGGCGTCACGGTGGGGGCCGAACTCGTGGGAGCGCTGGTCGCCCACTGCTCGGTCAGGTCACCGGCTTCATCTTTGAACTGTGAACCGATGATGGCGTCGCCGATCCACAGCTGCCAGACGACGAACAGCAGTACGACCACCCCGGCGGTGAGGAGAAGATCTCCGATGACCCCGATGACCGTCACGCGGCGACGCTGACCGCGCGCACCACGTCTGCTGCGTCGGGTCGGCGCTTGCTCGATGGTGTGCACGGGGTGATTCTAGTTCCGCGGGTCGAGGGCTACCTGAGCATTAGACTGAGCCGCATGGCTCGAACTGGCAAAGGCGAAGACCCGATCGCTGAGCGCAACGAAGGCGGATCGGCACCGAACCCCGTGTGGTTCCTGCCCATCATGATCGGCCTCATGCTCATCGGCCTCGTATGGGTTCTGGTGTTCTATCTCAGCAACTCACAGTTCCCCGTGCCCGGCATCGGACCGTGGAACCTCGTCATCGGCTTCGGGATCGCTTTCATCGGGTTCCTCATGACGACGCGCTGGCGCTGATCGCCGTCGGAGTTACACCCGTGTAATTCTCCCCAGGCTGTGGATGAACCTGTGGATAACTCTCAGACGTACGCCACGGCCGGGATCGCGAGCAACCCGACGAGCACGACACAAAGTGCCACGAGCAGACCGATCTGAAGGCCGCGCTGCCGTGGCGCACGGGTACGTGCGTAGATGAGCCCGACAACCGCTCCGGTGGCGAGACCGCCCAGGTGCGCCTGCCACGAGACACCCACCGCGGCGAGGGAACCCGCGAAGTCGCCCGTGCCGATCGCCTGGATGCCCGCGACCACGAACGGCCAGGCGAAGTTGATCCCGATGATGACGGCGATCGCGCGAATGTCGGCACCGATGTGTCGCCCGATCACGAGCAGCGCTCCGAAGAGGGCGAAGATCGCCCCCGAGGCCCCGACCGTCCACACACCGGGCGCGAGCAGCGCCACCGCGACCGAGCCGCCCAACGTCCCGATCACGTAGAGCGTGAGGAAACGCGCACGTCCGAGCAGCGGCTCGAGATTGCGCCCCATGAACCACAGCGCCAGCATGTTCAGTGCCACGTGGAAGAACCCACCGTGCACGAGCGCGACCGTGAACAGCCGCCAGGGCTGCAGGACCCCTGCCTGCGGGAGGAGGAAGACGCTGTTGAACGCCAGGAGGTTCGACAGCAGGGTTCCGACGCCCGGGATCAGGCCGATGATGTACACCAAGCCGGTGATCGCGATGATCCCGAGGGTCATGCGCGGACGGTCGGGAGACACGATCGCCATCGGACGAGCCGCCCACCGACGCTGAGCCTTCTTCTGCGCCGGCGTCTGCGCGGCACGCTGCTGCGCCATGCACTCGGGGCAGATGACGCCGACGGCGGCGGGTGTACGACACTCCGAGCACACGGTTCGCATGCACCGCTGGCAGAGGACGAAGCTCTGCCGGTCAGGATGCCGGTAGCAGAAGTTGTCGCTGTTGCGACGGAACTCCTCGGTGGTGGACACCCGCCGTCGCCCGAAGGGTCAGACCGTGACGACGTCGACCGACTGGAGCACGACGGGCTCGATCGGACGGTCGCCGGCGGCGGTGCGGACGGAGGCGATGGCGTCGACGACCGCCTTGGACGCCTCGTCGGCGACCTCACCGAAGATCGTGTGCTTACCCTGCAGCCAGGGCGTGGGGTCGGTGGTGATGAAGAACTGCGAGCCGTTGGTGCCCTCGGCCTGACCCGTGATGGCGTTGCGACGCAGGCCGGCGTTGGCCATGGCGAGCTTGTAGGGCGCGGTGAAATCGAGCTCGGGGTGGATCTCGTCGTTGAAGGTGTAGCCGGGACCGCCGATTCCCTGACCGAGGGGGTCGCCGCCCTGGATCATGAAGTTGGGGATGATGCGGTGGAAGATGACGTCTTTGTAGAGAGGACCCTCGCCCTTGGCGCCGGTCGCCGGGTTCGTCCACTCCTGCGTTCCGTCGGACAGACCGACGAAGTTGCGGACGGTCCGGGGCGCGTGATCGCCGAAGAGGTTGACGACGATATCGCCGTGATTGGTGTGCAGGGTCGCGACGGCGGTGTGGTTGGCCATGGGTACATTCTCTCAGAACTATCTGCAAGGGTCGGCGGCGCAGGGCGCGCGTTCTGGCAAGATGAACGCAACGTACATCCCATCGACAGGGAGGATGAGCCGTGGGCCTCAGCCGCAAGAGCAAGAAGGAACTGCGCAAGCTCCAGAAGCACGCCGCCAAGGTGTGGGAGTCGCAGCAGGTGCTGCTGGGCGAGAGCGGGAAGGTCGCTCGTGAAGCAGGCCACCAGCTCGGTCGCTTCAGCCGCGAAGACCTCGTCCCCGCCGTGCAGGACGGCTACCACAAGTACGCCGCGCCGTACGTCGACAAGAGCGTGAAGTACAGCAACCGGTTCCTCAGCACCAAGCTCGTGCCCGCCGCGGGCGCCGTGGTCGGGGGCGCCCTGTCTGTGTGGGACGCCGCGGGCGACACCCGCGACCGTCTGGCGAAGGGTCGTGGGTTCGAACTCGACGCGCACAAGTACGCCAAGCGCGCCGAGAAGTACGGAAAGCAGGCCACCAAGCGCCTCGCCAAGAAGCTTCCCGCACAGAACGACGGCATCGGCGCCGGTGGCGTCATCGCCATCGTCCTCGGTGTGATCGCTGCTGCCGGCGTCGCGTACGCGGCCTGGCAGACGCTGCGCGCCGACGACGAGCTTTGGGTGGCCGACGACCCGCTTCGTGCGCCGGACGCGTGAGCGACCCCACCATCAGAGTAAGAGAGGCCGCGCGCGAGCGCGGCCTCTGTGTCGATGTACGCGCACGGCCCGCCGCGGCGAACCTCGACGAGGCGGCGTCGCTGCTCGGCATCCCCTCCGCCTCGATCGTGAAGACCCTCGTGGTCAAACGCTCCGATGACACCTACCTGTTCGCCCTTGTTCCCGGCGACCGTGCCATCTCGTGGCCGAAGCTGCGCTCGGTCGTCGGCGTGAACAAGCTGCGGCTCCCCGAGCCCGACGTCGCCCTGGCAGCGACCGGGTACGAACGCGGAACGATCGTCCCCATCGGCAGCTCGACGGCCTGGCCTGTCTACGCCGACGAGCGCATCGTCGGTACGCGCATCGCTATGGGGGCGGGGGCGCACGGCTACAGCCTCTTCGTCGATGCCGACGACCTCCTCTCGGTCTATGGCGCCGTGGTGGCCGATATCAGCACGGAGCGCGCCTGACGGCGCTCACGAGCTCAGCAGCCCCGCCATGCGCAGGGCGATGTCGACGAGTTGCACGCGTCTGATCTTGCGCGTCGCCTGCAGGGTGAACCACTCCGCCCGGTCGGTGGAGCCATCGACCTCGTTGCGCAGGTGTCCTCCGACGATGCGCGCGCGATAGACGATCCGTAGCGCGTGCAGCGGCCCCGTCGCGTCCTCGCGCGTGCGGGCCGGGATGACCCGGGAATGGATGCCGAGGAGCTCGTCGACGACGACCCGATAGCCGGTCTCTTCGCGCACTTCGCGCCGAACGGCGTGGAACGGGTCTTCACCGTCTTCGAGGCCCCCGCCGGGCAGCGTCCAGGCGGCACGGCGTCCATGGACCCAGTGGGCGAGCAGCACACGGTCATCGGCGTCGGTGACGACGGCGTACGCGGCGACCCGCATGTCCATGAGCCGACTCTAGCGAGACGGTCGCACCCGTGTCGTCGCCCGGGAGCGGAACACCCCGGCGACGTCGGGCTGAAACGAGAAGAGCCGGTCCGAGAGGACCGGCTCTTTCGATGTTGTGGAGCCTAGGAGATTCGAACTCCTGACATCCTGCTTGCAAAGCAGGCGCTCTACCAGCTGAGCTAAGGCCCCGAGAGGGAAGGGGTGGGGCTACCAGGACTTGAACCTGGGACCTCTTCATTATCAGTGAAGCGCTCTAACCGCCTGAGCTATAGCCCCGTCTCGCTGACGTGATGTCAACCTCGAAGACTTTACCGGACTCGCGAGGTTTTGACGAATCGGTGTCAGTTCGAGGTGAACCCGACGAGCAGACCACCCGTCACCTTGACGGCGAGGTTGTAGATCCCGGCCATCACGGCGCCCAAGACCGTCACCACCACGAGGTTGAGGATCGCGACGATCGCGGCGAAGGCCATGACCTGTGGCAGCCCGACGTACTGCGAGAGTGTGGCCCCACCGTCGGTGAAGCTGGTGAAGAACTCGTCGAGCTTGCTCAATAGCGTCGCCGAGACGACGAGGTAGATCAGGAAGTACGACACGACGGTCACGATCGCCATGGCGACTGCCACCAGGAACGACAGCTTCACGGCCGACCAGAAGTCGATGTAGACCAGGCGCAGACGCACCTGCTTGGCAGGGGTCTTGTGAGTCGACTTCTTGGCGAGTTTGTCGGCTACCGTGCTCATGCGTCAGTACTTTCCTCGGGGGTCTCGGGAGCGGAGACTGCGTCCTCGACCGCATCGGCTGCGGTGGGCTCCGTGGGCGTCTCCGTCGTCTCGGCCAGGTTTCGCTCGGCGTTGCGGGCGATCGCGATGATCCTGTCGTCGCCTCCTGCGCGGGCGAACACGACACCCATCGTGTCGCGCCCCTTGGCAGGTACCTCGGCCACGGCAGAGCGTACCACCTTGCCGCTGGCAAGAACCACGAGGACCTCGTCGCTCTCCGACACCATCATGCCGCCCGCGAGAACGCCGCGATCGTCGGTCAAACGCGCCACCTTGATACCCAGTCCACCGCGGTTCTGCATGCGGTATTCGGTCACGGCCGTGCGCTTGGCGTAACCGCCCTCGGTCACGACGAAGACGAACTCGTCGTCCTTCGCGACCGATGCCGACAGCAGGCTGTCTCCCTCACGGAAGTCCATACCCTTCACACCCGAGGTCGACCGGCCCATGGGGCGAAGGGCACTGTCGGTCGCCGAGAACCGCAGCGACATCCCCAGGCGGCTGATCAGCAGGATGTCGTCGCCCTCGTCGACGAGCAGCGCGCTGACGAGCTCATCCGCGCCGCCCTGCTCGGCTTCCTCGCCCTCCTCCACGGCCTGGCCGCGGAGCTTGATCGCGATGACACCGCCCTGGCGATTCGTGTCGTACTCGGTGAGACGCGTCTTCTTCACCAGGCCACCGCGAGTGGCGAGCACCAGGTAGGTGGCCACGTTGTAGTCGCGGATGTCGAGGATCTGCGCGATCTCCTCGTCGGGCTGCAGCGCGAGCAGGTTCGCGACGTGCTGGCCCTTGGCATCCCGCCCGGCTTCGGGCACCTCGTACGCCTTCGAGCGGTACACGCGGCCCTTGTTCGTGAAGAACAGCAGCCAGTGATGCGTCGTCGTAACGAAGAAGTGCTCGACCACGTCGTCGGCGCGCAGCTGCGCGCCCTTGACGCCCTTGCCACCACGATGCTGCGAGCGGTAGTTGTCGCTGCGCGTGCGCTTGATGTATCCGTCACGGGTGACCGTGACGACCATCTCTTCTTCCGCGATGAGGTCTTCGATCGACACGTCACCGTCGAATCCGTGCAGGATCTCGGTGCGGCGGTCGTCGCCGAAGCGATCGGTGATCGCGGTGAGCTCCTCGCGGATGATCGTGCGCTGACGAGCGGGGGTGGCGAGGATGTCGTTGTAGTCCGCGATGCGGGCCTCGAGCTCCGTCGCCTCGTCGACGATCTTCTGCCGCTCGAGGGCCGCCAGACGACGCAGCTGCATATCGAGGATCGCCTGCGCCTGCACCTCGTCGATGTCGAGAAGCTTCTGCAGGCCCTCATTGGCATCCTGAGCCGTCGGCGACCGACGGATGAGCGCGATGACCTCGTCGAGCGCATCGAGCGCCTTGAGGTAGCCACGCAGGATGTGCATGCGCTCTTCGGCCTTGCGCAGGCGGTACCGCGTGCGGCGGACGATGACCTCGACCTGGTGGTCGATCCACAGGCTGATGAAGCCGTCGAGCGACAGCGTGCGCGGCACGCCGTCGACGATCGCGAGCATGTTGGCGCCGAAGTTCTCTTGCAGCTGGGTGTGCTTGTAGAGGTTGTTCAGCACGACCTTGGCGACGGCGTCGCGCTTGAGCACGACGACCAGGCGCTGCCCGGTACGGCCCGAGCTCTCGTCGCGGATGTCGGCGACACCGGTGATCTTGCCCTCGCGGGCCAGGTCGCCGATCTTCACCGCGACGTTGTCGGGGTTGACCTGGTACGGCAGCTCGGTGATCACCAGACACGTACGGCCCTGGATCTCCTCGATGTTGACGACGGCGCGCATCGTGATGGAGCCGCGGCCGGTGCGGTACGCGTCTTTGATGCCGCGGGTGCCGAGGATCTGCGCGCGGGTGGGGAAATCCGGTCCCGGGATGCGCTCCATGAGCGCTTCGAGCAGCTCTTCGCGCGTGGCATCCGGGTTCTCCAGGGCCCACAGGGCGCCGGCCGAGACCTCGCGCAGGTTATGCGGCGGGATGTTGGTCGCCATGCCGACCGCGATGCCGACCGAGCCGTTGACCAGCAGGTTCGGGAAGCGTGCCGGCAGCACCGTCGGCTCCTGCGTCTGGCCGTCGTAGTTGTCTTGGAAGTCGACGGTCTCTTCTTCGATGTCGCGCACCATCTCGAGCGCGAGGGGAGCCATCTTCGTCTCGGTGTAACGCGGGGCCGCGGCGCCCTGGTTGCCGGGCGAGCCGAAGTTGCCCTGCCCGAGAGCGAGCGGGTAGCGCAGCGACCACGGCTGCACGAGACGCACGAGGGCGTCGTAGATGGGGGCGTCACCGTGGGGGTGGTAGTGACCCATGACCTCGCCGACGACGCGGGCGCACTTCGAGAACGACTTGTCGGGACGGAAGCCGCCGTCGTACATGCCGTAGATCACACGGCGGTGCACGGGCTTGAGGCCGTCGCGCACGTCGGGCAGTGCGCGACCGACGATCACGCTCATGGCGTAGTCGAGGTAGCTCCGCTGCATCTCGAGCTGCAGATCGACCTGGTCGATCTTGCCGTGGTCGTGCGCCGGCTCGCCCCGGACGTCGTCGGGTTCGGGCGTGATGTCGTCAGCCATGTCTTCTCAGTTCCGTAATGCGTGTTCGTCGATCAGCGCGGGGCAGGATCAGATGTCGAGGAAGCGGACGTCTTTGGCGTTGCGCTGGATGAAGCTCCGGCGCGACTCGACGTCTTCTCCCATCAGCACCGAGAAGATCTCGTCGGCCGCCGCGGCGTCATCGATGGTGACCTGCTTCAACGTGCGCGTCTGCGGGTCCATCGTCGTCTCCCACAGCTCGTGGTCGTTCATCTCGCCGAGACCCTTGTAACGCTGGATGCCGTTGTCTTTCGGGATACGGTGGCCGGCGGCCTGCCCCTCGACGAGGAGCGCATCGCGCTCACGATCGCTGTAGGCGTACTCGTGAGGGTGGTTCGACCACTTGAGGCGATACAGCGGAGGCTGGGCGAGGTAGACGAAACCGGCCTCGATGAGCCCACGCATGTAGCGGAAGAGCAGCGTGAGCAGCAGCGTCGTGATGTGCTGGCCGTCGACGTCGGCATCGGCCATCAGCACGATCTTGTGGTACCGGGCCTTCGCCATGTCGAAGTCCTCGCCGATACCCGTGCCGAAGGCCTGGATCATCGCCTGGACTTCCTTGTTGCCGAGAGCGCGATCGAGGCGGGCGCGTTCGACGTTGAGGATCTTGCCGCGCAACGCCAGGATCGCCTGCGTGTGGGGATCGCGCCCCTGCACCGCCGACCCTCCGGCCGAGTCACCCTCGACGAGGAAGATCTCGCTGATCGAGGGGTCTTTCGACGTGCAGTCCTTGAGCTTGTCGGGCATGGCCCGCCGACTCGAAGACACTCTTGCGACGCGCCGTCTCGCGGGCCTTGCGAGCGGCGAGACGGGCCGTCGCCGCGTCGATCGCCTTGCGGATGATGTTCTTCGCCTGCCCCGGATTGCGGTCGAACCAGTCGCCCAGCTTGTCGCCGACGACCTTCTGCACGAACGCGCGCGCCTCGGTGTTGCCGAGCTTGGTCTTGGTCTGACCCTCGAACTGCGGCTCCGACAGCTTCACCGAGATGACCGCGGTCAGCCCCTCGCGGATGTCGTCGCCGGTGAGGTTGTCGTCCTTCTCTTTGAGAAGATTGTTCGCGCGTGCATAGCGGTTGACGAGCGTCGTCAGCGCCGCGCGGAAGCCCTCTTCGTGCGTGCCGCCCTCGTGGGTGTTGATGGTGTTGGCGTAGGTGAAGACGTTCTCGGTGTAGGCGGTCGTCCACTGCATCGCCAGTTCGAGGGCGATGTGACGCTCGGCGTCCTCAGACTCGACCTCGATGATCTCGTCGTTGACGACGTCGGCCTTGCGAACGCGATTGAGGTGCTCGACGTAGTCGACCAGTCCGCGCTCGTACAGGAACGAGTCGTGACGGGCCTCGGTGACCTCTTCGCCCGGCTCACCCTCGGTGATGACGGACTGGGGCCGTTCGTCGCGGAGGCTGATGCGCAGACCCTTGTTCAAGAACGCCATCTGCTGGAAGCGCGTGCGCAGCGTGTCGTAGTCGAAGTCGATGGTGTCGAAGATCGTGGCATCCGGCCAGAAGGTGATCGACGTACCGGTCTTGTCGCTTTCTTCGCCCTTCTCGAGGGGGGCCAGCGGCACACCACCCGTGCGAAACGACTGACGCCACACGTGACCCTGGCGCTGGACCTCGACTTCGAGGCGCGTCGAGAGCGCGTTCACGACCGACGAACCGACGCCGTGCAGACCACCCGACACCGCGTAGCCGCCACCGCCGAACTTTCCGCCGGCGTGCAGCACGGTGAGCACGACCTCGACGGTCGACTTGCCCTCGGTGCGGTGCATGTCGACCGGGATACCGCGGCCGTTGTCGACGACGCGCACGGCACCGTCGCTGAGGATCGTCACGTCGATGGTGTCGCAGTAGCCGGCGAGGGCCTCGTCGACGGAGTTGTCGACGATCTCTTGGACGAGGTGATGCAGGCCCCGCTCGCCAGTGGAGCCGATGTACATGCCGGGGCGCTTACGCACGGCCTCGAGGCCCTCGAGCACCTGGATGGCGTCTGCCCCGTACTCGTTGGGAACCTTCGCGGCGGTGGCTTCGGGTTCCTCGGAAACGCTGTCGGGGTTTTCGGACGTCATGGGTACGCGCGCTCCAGATCGGTTCGTCGGAAGCTCCATCTTACCGCGCAGGGCCCGCAGAAATGGCGTGTACGCCCCTCCACGGGGATAAATCGACCCGTTTCAGGATCGACCATGACCTAACCGTAGGTATCGCGCGGACCGCGGCCTGGAACGGCTCTCGGCCCCCATTTCCAGGAGGGGACGTCGGGGCCTACGAACCGGATCGACTCCACCCCCGCTTCGGGGAAGCGCCGGACGATCTCCGACAGGATGTGCGCCCGCATCAACTGCAGCTGTTTCGCCCACGCCGTCGAGTCGGCCTGGACGGTGAGCATCCCCGCGTCCAGGGCGACGGGCCTCGTGTGTGCAGCGGTCTCGGCGCCGGCGACCTCGTCCCACGTGCGCACGAGGTCTTCCCGCGAGAGTTGAGGTTCCCATCCCGCCGTGCGGGTGAGCGCCGAGAGCACATCGCCGAGTCCCCGAGGATCACGGCCCGGGGCGAAGGGGGCGTTCTCGCCGTCGTCGGTTCGGCGACGACGCTTCTTCTTGCGATACGGAGACGGCTCAAGCCCCCGCAGCCGCAGGTAGGTCGCCATCGTCTCCGGCAGCTCGGCGTCGTCACTCATCGGTGTCTTCCCGGATTCGACCGGCTTCGACCCGCACGACGTGGGCGCGCAGCCCCGCCGGCACGTCTTCTTCGACCGCCGAGGTCACGATGACCTGCTCGTAGCCTCCCGCCAGGTCCGCGAGGCGCGCGCGGCGACCCGCATCGAGCTCCGCGAAGACGTCGTCGAGGATGAGCACGGGGTCGCCGAGCCGTGATTCCGCACGTAGCAGCTCCGCCGATGCGAGACGCAGTGACAGGGCCACCGACCAGGACTCGCCGTGCGAGGCGTATCCCTTCACCGGCAGCCCGCGTACCTTCAAGACGAGATCATCGCGGTGCGGCCCCACCAGCGTCAGGCCCCTCTCGAGCTCGGCCGACCTGCGTGCCGCGAGGGCGGACCGGAACTGCTCGGCGAGCGGCCCCGCTTCGGTGGATTCACCGGCATCGCCCTCTTCGGGGTCGCCACCGCCCACCGACAAGGCCCAGGCGAGATGCGGGTGATGGTCGGCGCCGGCGATCGCCGCGTATGCCCGCGCGACGGGCTCCAGAAGATCGGATGCCAGGGCCAACCGCGCCTCGATCACCTCGGTGCCGAGGGTGACGAGCTTGTCGTCCCAGACGTCGAGGGTGCTGAGCGCGTCGCCGCGCAGGCCCCGCGCGCGTGCAGACTTCAGCAGAGCGCTGCGCTGACGGAGCACGCGGTCGTAATCGCCGAGCACGCCGGCCATACGGGGGGTGCGCTGCACGATCAGCTGATCCGCGAACCGACGACGAGCAGACGGATCGCCCCTCACGATCTGCAGGTCTTCCGGTGCGAACAACACCACCTGCGCGTAACGCGGCAGCTCCGACGTGCGCACGTTGACGCCGTTGACGCGCGCCTTGTTCGCTCCCTGCCGGTTCACTTGGAGCTCCAACAGGACAGTGCGTTCTCCGTGAGCGAGCCGAGCGCGGACGATCGCGGCATCCATTCCGTCGCGCACCAACGGCGCATCGTTCGAGACACGGTGCGAGCCGAGTGTGGCCAGGTAGGCGACGGCCTCGACGAGGTTGGTCTTGCCCTGACCGTTACGGCCGACGAAAACATTCGCTCCCGCGGAGAGTGAGACGTCGGCGCCCGCGTAATTGCGGAAATCCTTCAGTCCGAGCTGCTCCACGATCACCGAGTCAGACTACCCGCCGCCTCCGACACGGTGCCGGGTCGACCTGTCAGCGCAGGAGGAGGTTGGGCTGGAGGAGGTACTTGAAGGTTCCCTCGCCGCCCTTGTCGACCGACGTCTGCGGCGTGATCAGCACGGGGCTGAGCTTGTTGGCGTTGTCGCTCGAGGTGAAGGTGATGCGCGTGAACTCGCTGCGCACCGCACCGAGGGACTCCAGCAGGTACTGCGGGTTCAGTCCGAGCGTGACCTCGTCGCCGACGAGAGTCGCGTCGACCGACTCGGTCGCGCGCGCTTGCTCGGTTCCCGACGCGTCCATCGACACACCCTCTGCACCGAAGCTGAAACGCAGAGGCGCGGAACGGTCGAGCACGAGCGCGACGCGGCGCACGGCCTCGGCGAGCTCGGCGGTGTTGACGACGCTGTGGTGCTCGGTCTGGGCGGGGAAAAGTCGCCGCACGGGCGGGAAGTTTCCCTTGATGAGCAGCGAGGTCACGGTCTTGTTCCCCGCCGTGAACGCGATGATCTCACGGTCACCCGAGCCCGAGAACGCGATCGAGATGTCGCCGCTGTGGGCGAAGGTCTTGCCGACTTCTTGGAGCGTGCGCGCGGGAACGAGCGCGGAAGTGGGCTCGTCGGATGCCGCGGCACCGCCGTCCCACGGAATCTCCCGCAGCGCGACACGGTAGCGGTCGGTCGCCACCAGGCTCAGCTGCGTGCCGGTGACCTCGAGCTGCACGCCGGTGAGAACCGGGGTGACGTCGTCTCGGGATGCGGCGAACGCCACCTGCGCGATGGCTGTGGCGAACTCGTCGGCGGGGACGAGACCGGACTCGCCTGTCACCTCGGGGATAGCCGGGTATTCCTGCACCGGCATGGAGGCGAGCGTGAATCGCGCCGAACCGCAGGTGAGCAGGATGCCTCCGTCGTCGTCGACGGCGATCTCAATCGGTGCGTTCGGCAGTCGGCTGGCGATGTCGCTGAGGAGTCGACCGTGGACGAGGATCGTACCCGGTTCGTCGACGGTCGCCTCGATCGTCGTGCGCGCGGAAGCTTCGTAGTCGAATGCGGCGAGGGTGAGTCCGTGCTCTCCGGCTTCGATGAGGACACCGGCCAGGATCGGCTGCGGATTGCGCTGCGGCAGGAGCTTGACCACGAACGAGACGGCTTCGCTGAACACATCGCGATTGACGTGGAACTTCACGGATGCTCCCTTGACGGCGGGTATGGCTTACCCATGCTAGTGCCACCGCTCGAACGAGCCGCGGACAGCCGTGGCTGTGCCGAGGTCATCGAATCTCTCTTAACAACGAGAAAGAGTCTTCATCTTGTTAACAGCTGTGGAGACTGTGGATAACTGACGACACGCGTGTTAACAGCAGGGAACTACACGGTTGTCACCTGTGGACACGCTGCGGACAGGCTGGGCAGTTAACAGCGATGACTCGATCGCCCGGAGAGCGTTCCTCCACAGGGCGGTCGATTTCCTACACAAGTCATCCGCAGCAAATCTGAGTTATCCACAGGTTTTCCACACTGTGTAGAACTCCGTCGGGAAGTGCCCGTGAGAAGTCGTGTGAGCGACGCTACGCCCGGAAAAACGCGAGAGGCCCGCCCACCGATGGTGGACGGGCCGGGGGGGCCAGCGAGGCTGTCAGCGCATGCGTCCGAGCTGGCTCGTGATCTCGGAGACCTGGTTGAAGATCGAGCGGCGCTCCTTCATCAGGTCACTGATCTTCTTGTAGGCGTACATCACGGTGGTGTGATCGCGGTTGCCGAACAGCTGTCCGATCTTCGGCAGTGACAGACTCGTTCGTTCACGGCACAGATACATGGCGATCTGTCTCGCCGTCGCGACGGCCTGTGATCGACTCGATCCGTAGAGGTCGTCGACCGACAGCTTGAAATACTGCGCCGTCGCCGTGATGATGTCGGTCGGCGAGATGACGTTCGCATCGTCCTGGTCGATGATGTCGCGCAGCACCGTCTGAGCCAGTGACATGTCGAGCGTCGAACGGTTCAGACTCGCGAAGGCCGAGACGCGGATGAGCGCACCCTCGAGCTCGCGGATGTTCGATGAGACGACCGTGGCGATGTACTCCAGCACATCGTCGGGGATCAGCAGCCGTTCACTCTGCGCCTTCTTCCGCAGGATGGCGATGCGGGTCTCGAGGTCGGGCGCCTGCACGTCGGTGATCAGACCCCACTCGAAGCGGCTGCGCATGCGGTCTTCGAACCCGGTCAACTGCTTCGGGGGCAGATCGCTCGTGATCACCACCTGCTTGTCGTGATCGTGCAGCGTGTTGAAGGTGTGGAAGAAGGCTTCCTGCGTCTCTGCGCGGCCCTGCAGGAATTGGATGTCATCGATCAGGAGGATGTCGACATCGCGGTATCGGGCCTGGAAGGCCGAGCCGCGGTTGTTCGCGATCGAATTGATGAAGTCGTTCGTGAACTCCTCGCTCGACACGTAGCGGACCCGGATGCCTGCGTACATGCTGGCGGCGTAGTCGCCGATGGCGTGCAGCAGGTGGGTCTTGCCGAGACCGGAGTCGCCGTAGACGAAGAGCGGGTTGTAGGCCTTGGCCGGCGCTTCCGCGACCGCCACGGCAGCTGCGTGCGCGAAACGGTTCGACTGGCCGATGACGAAGTTGTCGAAGGTGTACTTCGGGTTCAGGCGGGTATCGCTGCGCGAGGCGGGCACGATGGGCTCGGGGGTCTGCTCGACGGCTGTCGTCGCCAGACTGCTGGCCGCCGGTGCCGCCGTCGACCGTTCTTCGGCGGGGGAGCTCGTGCGGTGCGAATCGATGAGATCGGGATTGACGACCACGCGGAACGTTCCGACATCGGGGTCGCTGCCCTGCACCTGCGCGAGCGCCTCGAGAATCGATGCGCGCATGCGTTTGTTGAACTGCGCGGCGGTCAGATCGTTGGGGACGTCGAGGTACAGGGTTCCCCCCATGACGCCCTGGGGAACGGCCAGGTTGAGGAAGCCGTGAAGCTGCGGCGTGACGCGGTCGTCGGTGAGAAGCTGGTCCAGCACGGCCGACCAGACGGGAACATCCGGTACTTCGTGCAAAGACATATCTCCCCTGGGACCTAGACGCGACGGCGATCGACGAGTCGCGTCGAACCTGTGGATAACTTCCGGGGCCACGCTAGTTCGCGGCTCTCGCGGAGCAAAATCCACTGTAAGACCCGGCCGCGTGTCTTTGCCACGCTTGTGGAGAGAGCCTGGGGATAATAAGCGGTCGACTTCCCGGTTTGAGTTAACGCCGCGCACGACGTAGCCTTAGTCGGTTGACTTATGCCTATACGGCAGTCCCGACCCCGTCCCCGGCAGAAGAGCATCGGGCGACACCACCTCCGGAGTGACCCATGAGCAAGCGCACCTTCCAGCCCAACAACCGTCGTCGTGCCAAGAAGCACGGCTTCCGTGCCCGCATGCGCACCCGTGCCGGCCGTGGCATCCTCGCCGCGCGTCGCGCCAAGGGACGCACCGAGCTCTCGGCCTGACAGCCCCGGTGATCGCGAAGCCGAACCGACTCACCCGCGGATCGGACTACAAAGCCACAGTCCGACGGGGCTCTCGCTGTGCCGGAGCGCACACCGTGACCTATGTCGGCTTGTCGGCTGAGACAGACCCGCCGCGTTTCGGCTTCATCGTGAGCCGACAGGTCGGCTCCGCGGTCACCCGCAACACTGTTCGCCGCCGCCTCAAGGCGGTGTGCGCCGAGGCGCTCCCGTCGATGCGCGGGGGCGCCTCCATCGTCATCCGGGCACTACCCTCGGCTGCCACCGTCGACTACTCCACGCTGCGCGCGGACGTCGTCCGGTGTCTGCAGCGCAAGGCAGCGGCATGAGTGCTTCGACTCTGCCGAGCTCGGCCACGGGGGCCGGTCGCCTCTCGCCCGATGCGGTTCTGGCAGCGCTCCCTCTCCTCCCCCCGGAACGCAGGTCTGGCTCTGCTCCACGCGTATCGGGCGACCATCTCGCACGTCTACGGCGACGTGTGCAAGTACTACCCCTCATGCTCCGCCTACTCGGTGGGCGCTGTGCAGCAGCACGGACTCGTCAAGGGCATCGCGTTCACCGCGGCCCGTCTCGCACGCTGTCATCCCTGGGCTCAGGGAGGCATCGACGATGTCCGTCCGCACCGCGCCTTCCGCCACGAACTCACTCCGCACGGTTTCGTCGTGCCTTCCCGAAAGGACTGATCGTGCAATTCGATCTCATTGGGACCCTCCTCTGGCCACTGAAATGGGCCGTCGAACTCGTGCTGGTGGGGTGGCACACGCTGTTCACCGCCGTTGGCCTGCCGCCGGCGGCGGGTCTGACGTGGGTGCTGTCGATCATCGGCCTCGTTCTCATCGTGCGCGCGGCGCTCATCCCTCTCTTCGTCAAGCAGATCAAGAGTCAGCGCAAGATGATGGAGATCGCTCCTGAACTGCGCAAGGTGCAGGAGAAGTACCGCGGCAAGAAGGATCAGCTCTCGCGTGAGGCCATGAGCCGCGAGACCATGGCGCTGTACAAGAAGCACGGCACCACCCCGGTTTCGAGTTGCCTTCCCCTGCTGGTGCAGATGCCGATCTTCTTCGCGCTCTTCAGTGTGTTGAACGACGTGTCCAAGCATGCGGCGAGCGGTGTCGGTGGTGTCGGCCTGCTCACCCCCGAGCTGACGACAGAGTTCTACGACGCGCGTCTGTTCGATGTGGCATCCATGCACGTGAACCTCGTGACGGCGTGGGGTCAGCCCGACGGCCAGGTCACCGTCGCCATTCTGCTGACGCTGGTCGTGCTCATGATCGCCTCGCAGTTCTTCACGCAGTTGCAGATCATCTCGAAGAACCTGTCGCCCGAGGCCAAGACCGGCCAGGCGTATCAGATGCAGAAGATCATGCTGTACATCCTGCCGCTGGCTTTCATCTTCTCGGGCATCTTCTTCCCGCTGGGTGTCGTCATCTACTGGTTCGTCAGCAACCTGTGGACGATGGTGCAGCAGTTCGTCGTCATTCGAGAGATGCCGACGCCGGGGTCCGACGCTGCCAAGGCTCGCGAAGAGCGCCTGGCCCGCAAGGGCAAGGCGATCGACGCGGCAGGCAAGGTCGTGCCGATCGAGAAGTACCACGCTGAGCAGCAGCGCCTCCTCGAGGAGGCGGAGCGTGCGCGCGCAGCGCAGCCGAAGCGCCAGCAGCCCGTCGGCAAGCAGCGTGCCAAGAAGCAGCAGTCCGCCAAGAACACCGGCGCGCAGGGGAGTTCCACTCCTTCGCCCGGCTCCTCCCCCGCCTCCTGACGACCCGAAAGATCCCGATGACGACGTCCGATCAGATCGCACCCGACCAGACCGCCGCCACCGAGGAGCAGCTCGAGCAGGAGGGCGACATCGCCGCCGACTACCTCGAGGGGCTTCTCGATATCGCCGACATCGACGGCGACCTCGCGCTCGACGTGCGTGCGGGTCGTGCCTACGTGTCGGTGGAAGCCGACCACGCCGACGCTCTGTCTCTGTTGTCGCATCCCGATACCGTTCAAGCCCTGCAAGAACTGACGCGCTTGGCCGTGCAGAACTCGACGGGACGTTTCTCGCGCCTCATCCTCGACATCGGCGGCTCGCGCGATGCACGACAGCGGCAGCTAGAGACGCTCGTCGACCGCGCAATCGCTCGCATCGATGAGGGCGCATCGCAGGCGTCGTTGCCGGCGATGTCCAGCTACGAGCGCAAGCTCGTGCACGACATCGCTGCCGCGCGCGGCTACTCCTCCGAGTCGTTCGGTGAGGGCGCTGATCGTCACACCGTGCTGCGTCGCGGCTGATCGGAATGCCCGAACAGCTCGAGCCCGAGCCGGCCGCCGCTGTCGCCCTCTTCGGCGACCGCATCGACACGGCGCGCCAGTTCGTTTCGGCTCTCGCGATGCACGGCGAGGAGCGAGGTCTGATCGGACCCCTCGAGGTGCCTCGTCTGTGGACGCGTCACGTTCTGAACAGCGTGATCGCCGCACCGTACTTCTCCGGTCGAGCGGTCGACGTGGGATCGGGAGCCGGGCTCCCCGGCCTGGTGCTGGCCATCGCCCGTCCGGACGTGGAATGGACGCTCATCGAGCCCATGGAGCGGCGCACGGCATGGCTCACGGAGCAGGTGTCGGCGCTGGGGCTCGACAACGTCACCGTCGAGCGGTTGCGCGGTGAGGAGTGGGATCGGGGACGCATCTTCGACGTGGTGACGGCTCGCGCCGTGAGCGCGCTTCGTACGCTTCTGCCCTTCACCGCTCCCCTGGCGCGACCGGGCGGTCGACTCGTGTTGCTGAAAGGCGCGAACGTCGCGAACGAGGTGGATGCCGCGGCCAAGCAGATCCGAAAGTACGGGCTGCAGGACGTGGCGGTCGAGGTGGTCGGCGAAGGCGTGCTCGACGAACCGACGCGCGTCTTCCTCGCGACCGTCGCTCGCTGAGGGCGTCACCGAATCGGGCGTACGAGCTCATCGGCTTTATGCACGCCGGTGTTCATTCATGTGAATATAAAACGGGCACGCTCTGATGCTTGTCGAGCCACACGGATGTCACGTCTTCGCTGCCGGCGCTGCGGTCGAGCGTCTCTGCATCCGCGTCGACGCGCGATCTAGGCGCTTTTGTCGATGCAACGGCGGCGCGGTGAAGATCGCTGATTTTCTCTGTGGATGGTGATGACCTCCGGGGCTTCTCGGGGTCTGCGGTGTCGTATGTTGCCTGACGTCCGCAGTCGGGCACATCCTCGGGTAATCGCTCTCTCGAGCTGAGGCGGCTACCCAGGAAGTCGGTCTGCCGCACGCTGGTCCGCGGTCAGGTGCTCGACTCGTCGCCTGGTCTTCTGCCTGGGTGCCATGGGTCTTTCGTGAATCGCCCCCGCTCGCTCTCGTCACGCTCCAGTCGTTTGCGATGTTTCACGTGGAACGTGAACGTCGCGCCCTCGATCAGCTGGGCCGACTCCCCCGCGACGAGTCGACACCATCCCTGGGTTGAGAACGGGGTTGAGTGTGACGACCAGCGCCTCCTCCGTCGTCGTCACATCACGATGCTGGCGCCGCGACCTCAGATCTGCTGAGGCTCGCCATGTCATCTGCCGTGATCGGCGCGTCGTCCATCGCGTGCTTATCCCCGGTGATCCCTACGGGCACGCGTGTGCACACCCAGCGATGTCGGAGGCAGGGAGGCTTCCCACTCGGAGACCCGTGCGCTTGCGGGCATCCTCTCGCGCTCGGCCTCGCACTGGAGGCGTGGGTCGGGTGACAGTGCTCCGCAGACCGAGACGACGAGCCAACCGTCTTCTCCCGCGTGCCACGGGTTGCGGCATCGCCCGGCATCCCCCGCATCTGGTTCCGCTGGTGAACGAGGATGCCGCCGACGACGGTGCCGTCGTCTCCCCGACGTGGGCGGTGAGGATTTTGGCTGTCGCGGGCGCTGTCGTTGGCAAGGACCTCACTCTCGTCATCCTGGCGATGCATGGCGAGGGAGGTGTACTTCAACGGGGTGGACACCTCCACAATCTCATTCCGCACGAACTCTGACGCACCGGCGTGGCTGAGAGCCCTGTCGGAGCCGGTTTCGACGATCCCTCCGCAGAGTGCGCAGCCCACGGCTGTGCGAGCATGCACGATGCGGGAATGGGGTGGAGCTCGCTCGCTGCACGAGGCCTCGGTGCCGTATTCAATGAGGGTGGTGTCGGCCGACAATGGTGGATCGACGATGCGTCATCTTGGCTTGTGCGACACGGACTGCGTGATCTCGTTCGACGATCCTCGTCGGGCCGAATGGACTATCGTCGCGGCCGAACGTGTACGGGGCGTTGAGACGGTGGGCAGGTGGAGAGATCGTCCTCGATCCCTGGGGTCGTCATGGAGTGAGTGCGTGCGAGTGGTATCGCTGTGAGCGCACGATGATCAGGACCTCTCCCCCGGCGCACTATCTCCGAATCCCGAAGCGGGCGACGACACTCCTCCGCAGGTGCTTTCCGTGTCGTGCACCTTGATGAGGTGGGTGGCGTGTGGAACTGTTGCGGACGTCGTGGTGCGGGATGCCCTTGATCCATAGGGTGGCTCATGCGGACAGTTCATCGTCCGGGAGGAGCTACGGGGGCGCGCCAGATGTCCCGTCTGCACGTTGCGTGTTTCACGTGAAACCGTATGAAGCGGTGATGGCGATCCGCCCTCACTTCACTCGAGGAACGTGGGCGACGTTCATGAGCACGACGCTTGCATGATGGGGTGGTGCTCCGGTGTGGCGTGAGCTGCTCGGCACGAACGCAATCCTGAAGAGAATCGAGGGGATCGCAGAGTCGAGACATCGACGGTGGATGCTGGTCGCGTTCCTCTGTTGACTCACGATGCGAATCCGCGCACGCACGAAATGCGGGAGCCACGTGTACGCGGTGCGAGGGGCGCGCGAGCATCCCGGGACGTGAGATGCGTCATGTCGGGACGTGTAATCGTGTTGTCGACCACCCGATAAGTCGTTGTCGTGTGTGGAGCGGTGACGGTGCGGATCGATGCTGACCGCAATGGGCGCCGGGGCACACCGTGCACGAGTTGTCTCACCGCGACGCGAGCGGCATAGGCAAGCACCCCTTTGCGATGTCACGCGGGCGCCCAGTGAATACCCAGCGAAGAGCCCGGATGACCCACGGGACGCGGCCGCCCTCTGGACGTACTGATCACCAACGCGATCAAAGAATGCAGCCTGCGCGCGCGAAGGTGTGGCGTCGCTGGTCGCCCCACTCTCGCGGCATGGCGTTGCCTTGCGCGTGGGCATAGCCCGGCCGAATGTGCTCGGTGCTCGCGAGCCGGGCGTGGCGTGCGGTCTGGGCGTAGATGAGGTGGTGGGGTATCGAAGTTGATGCGCGCGCTGAGGTTTTCGTGTCGCTTGGCGCCGCGCAGCTGTGGGTCGACAGATGATGCCTGGTTCGCGCCTCATCGCAATCTGATCGCGATCCAGAGGTGGCGTTCCGCGGGTCGTCAATGCTGAGGTAAACGAGCGTTTCACGTGAAACATATCCGCACGGGTCGTCGAGGCCTGGACTCGGCGGGCGGGCCGCGGCGTCAGGTGACGCAGGATTCATTCGCGGACGACTGCCGCAACGTTGCGTGGGTGGAATGTCGTGCGGGTAAGAGTCGCGCCCCGAGGTTACTCCGCGCGCTGGAGGATGCAGCAGATGGCACGCACGCTGTGAAGCGTGCAAGGGAAGGCGCGAAGCAGGGAACTGTCGATGTGCAGGCCGCGACCGCGTCAATCACGAAGGTGATGAGGTGAGCGGTAGACGCGAACAGGAGATGGCGCGGGACGGGGACAGTCGTCAGACCGAGACGAACCCGGAATGTCTCTGCCGGGCTGGATCACGGTGGGGCAATGATGGAGGGGCGCCACGGCGCTGGCCTGGCGGATGCAGGGCGGAGTGGCGCGTGCCTCGATTCGCCGCGGAACGAGGTCGTGAACGTGATCGGCAGTCTGCTGGGCGAGCGGCAGCTTGGGTCGACCAACAACCTCCGAGTGAGTTTCACGTGAAACACCGCGACACTGCAGGAACGACATGATGTACCTCCCAGCCGCAGGGCGGGCAGCGCACTCCGCTCGGACATTACGCAGGGCGCCCCGCGGAGACGGAAAGGTGTCGCTCTGGGGTGGCACACAACCAGGCACATGCGCATGCATCGGCGGTGACGAAACAGGGAGAAAAGCGACCCAGAACACGGACGTGCACCTCGGACATGGCGCTCTCAGCACGAGAAGCAGGCAGGGGGAAGGGGAGAGCGGGAGGAAATGGATCACACAGGCTCGGCGTGAGGAATGGGTCCCTGGGATTTCCGCCGCACCTGCATACCTGCCCATTGACACGAGGAGCAGGACGGTGAACGGCGGCGCAAGCCGGCTCAAATCCCGAGACCGAGGTCGGTCGTGAGGAGAACGTGCGACGGTACCGGCCACCGAGGCGCGCGTCCTGTCGCCGAAAGCAGTCTCGCGAGGATGCGTCTGTCGCGACAGCCCAGAATTGCCCGGCGGTCCGACGTGCGATGGTCGGAGGAATCGCGCGTCGCGGGGATACAGCCCGTGGAGAGGATGTGCACGCCAGGGAGTCGCGTGATGGCTGTGGCGCGGACGATGGGCGAGTGGCTGCGCGACTGCCCGCGCGGAGCTACGAGGAGGCAGGCTGGCGGCCAGCAGACCCGATCATTGTGGGTCCTTCCCCGGAGAGCAACGGGCGGGTGCGTCCGGGTGGGCTCGACTCAAGATGCTCGACTGTCCACGCGCGAGCGTTTCACGTGAAACATCGGACGGCGGAGGCTCGCGCGCAGTGAGCGCGGGCGTCCTCTGGTGATGGTGATGTCGCGAGGTGTGCACGTGATCCAACCAGCTCAGAGACGTGGGGGGCCTCCCCTGGGTGGGGTCACGGCACAGGATCCACCGACCGCCTCAGCTGTCTCGCGCTCCGATGTGTTGTCCATGCGAACGAGACCAGACGCACCCGCCCCCTGATGATGACGTGGATCCGACCACCCGTCGTCGAGGCCAGCGTGGGACGGCCGCCGATCACGGTCACGGCGGCAGATGGGCGGAGGTGACTTCGTTCGCAGTCGTCGCGATGTGATGACCCGCGTACCGAACGAGTGTGGCTCGAACCACCCATGCGGCTGAGCCGCGCGGCGAGCATGTGCTTCGTCGGGCCGTCCTTCAGCTCGGGGAAGGCTCGTGGCGCCGACACCGCGGTCGGGCGTGGGCGACAGGTGCGGGCGCACCGCCGCCAGCCCCAATCGCCCGCCCGGGAGCGCGGCGGCATGGGAGCGAGTCGACGTGGAGAAGATGGCACGGTGAGATCAAGCAGACGGGCCCCCGTGTCTGCGACACCGGCCGCGGTGGGCGCCTCACCGGGTCACGAGTGCAAGAGGTGCGCTGAGTAACCGCGGCCTCGTTGACGCTCGTCCCCTTGCTCTCCGCAGCTCTCCACGCCAACCTCCGCGCCCGTGGCATGCGCGCGTGAGTGGGTCATAAAGGAGCCGCCCCACCCTCGGAACCCTTGCGTGCGTCGACCGCACGACACTGATCCGGCGACCACGTCCGCGTGAACATGCGGCCCGGCGGGTGATCTTGCCAAGGGTGCGGGCACTCCAGCCGAGGAATGGCGCAGCCCCGGGTAGACTGGCGGAGTTGGCGACGGAGAGGTGTGTTTCACGTGAAACAGTCCGATGAGGCTCATGCGCCCTCATCCTTCGATGACTCTCCCATCGCCCGCGAGATCGCCGACTTGTCGGCGAGGCGCCGCGCTCTGGAATCTCAGAAGGTCGAATTCTCGGGCCGAACCCGCGTGTTCACAATCTCGAATCAGAAGGGCGGCGTCGGCAAGACCACGACCGCAGTGAACATCGCTGCCGCCCTGGTGTCGGTCGGCGCTCGAGTTCTGGTGATCGATCTCGATCCGCAGGGCAACGCGTCGACAGCTCTGGGCGTCGCTCACAACGCGGAAACGCCCAGCGTCTACGACGTCTTGATCGACGAGTTCCCGCTGGCTGACATCGTCCAGACGAGCCCGGAGTCGCCCAATCTGCTGTGTGCGCCGAGCACGATCCACCTCGCCGGCGCAGAGATCGAGCTGGTCTCGCAGGTGGCGCGAGAGCACCGGCTGCGCGGGGCGCTCATCGACTACCTGGCTATCGAAGACAACCACCTCGACTTCGTCATCATCGACTGCCCTCCCTCGCTCGGGCTGCTCACGATCAACGCCTTCACCGCAGCGGAGGAGGTCATGATCCCCATCCAGTGCGAGTACTACGCTCTTGAGGGCCTGAGTCAGCTACTCGGCAGCGTGAAGATGATTCAGAAGCACCTCAACCCAGGACTGCATGTCTCGACCATCCTCCTGACGATGTACGACGGTCGAACCCGACTCGCTCAGCAGGTCGCCGATGAAGTGCGCTCCCACTTCGAGCATGAGGTGCTAGAGACCGTCATCCCGCGATCGGTTCGCGTCTCGGAAGCCCCGAGCTTCGGCCAGACCGTCATCGCGTACGATGGCCAGTCAGCGGGGGCCATCGCTTACCGCGAGGCGGCCGTCGAGATCGTCGCACGCGACACCACGAAGAAGGGTGGCTCCTGATGGCCAAGAGGACCGGTCTGGGCCGCGGTATCGGCGCCCTCATCCCCACGGCAGAGCCTTCGGAGACTCGTCCTGTCGACGTGTTCTTCCCGGGAGCGCCCAGCTCCTCCAAGGGTGCCACTCCCCCGGATTCTGCCGACAACAGGGATCCGCTCGTCGCTGATGATCTCGTTTCGGTCCCCGGTGCCCGCCTCGTGCACATTGACCCGAAGGCGATCGTGCCGAACCCGCGGCAGCCGCGGACGCACTTCGATTCAGACGATCTCGCCGAGCTCATTCACTCCGTGCGCGAGTTCGGTGTGCTGCAGCCTGTGGTCGTGCGGGACAAGGGTGACGGCACCTACGAGCTGATCATGGGAGAGCGCCGTACTCGCGCGTCCCGCGAAGCCGGGCTGGAGACGATCCCGGCGGTCGTGCGTGAGACGGAGGACGAGTATCTCCTGCGCGACGCTTTGCTGGAGAATCTCCATCGCTCGCAGCTCAACCCGCTCGAAGAGGCGTCGGCATATCAGCAGCTGCTCGAAGACTTCGGGATCACCCAAGAGGAGCTGGCCACGCGTATCGGACGCTCGCGTCCGCAGATCAGCAACACCATTCGACTGCTCAAGCTCCCCGTCCCCGTGCAGCAGCGCGTGGCCGCGGGCGTCTTGAGCGCCGGACACGCACGGGCCATTCTGTCGCTCGACGACCCGCGTGACATGCAGAAGCTCGCGGACAAGATCGTCAACGAAGATCTTTCCGTTCGGGCAGCGGAGGCTGCGGCGAAAATGCCGGGCGTGACGCCGGTGCGGCAGAAGCCCCAGGCGGGCTCTCGTCGCAATGGGCTCGACAGCATCGCTGAGCGGCTGGGTGACCGTTTCGACACCAAGGTCCGGGTCACCCTCACGGCGAAAAAAGGCCAGATCAGCATAGATTTCGCCTCAATTCAAGACCTGAATCGCATTCTCGCCACCCTCGGCGAGGAGGGCTACACGGGCTGACCTCGCCCGTCCCGTTCGGCCGGCTTTCGTCGTCTGGGGTCCGGGTGTCGGTAGGCCGACGTACCCTGGATGAATGACGTCGAACGACCAGGGCCCGCGCCGGCGTGCCAGCCTCGAGCTGCTCCGTGCCGAGGCGTCCGACGAACTCGCGGTGCTCGTTCACGAGCGGCTGCGCGGCGGAGAAGATCCGTGGGACTTCATGGAAGATCTGCCGACCGTCGACGAGCTGGTCGTGTTGACGCTGCGCGCCGAGAACATCGCCGAGAACGGCGGCGTCCGTCCCACCCGAGCGCGCAACTACCGGGTCCTTCGCCAAATCGCCCTGGACTATCCCGCCCTCACACCCGCCGTGTGGCGCATTCTGGGCGACGAAGAGCCGCACCGCCGGTGGGACGCCAGCGTTCGACTCGACGCGTCCTGACGGGGCCTGCGGACAGTCCTCGCGTCGACGGCATGCCCCGAGCCGGTGAGCGCTGAATCACTACCGCGGGCTGTAGGTTCCGGCATCCTGAACCGGGCGAGCAACCCCCGAAACGATGAATCCCCGACGCCGAGGCGCCGGGGATTCATCGTGAAAGCGGAGGGCTCAGCCGATGAACGGCGCGAGGTCCTGCTCGAGCGCGTACTTCGGCTTCGCGCCGATGATGGTCGTCTTGACCTCACCGCCCTGGAAGACCTTCATCGCGGGGATCGAGGTGATCTGGTACTTCATCGCCAGATCCGGGTTCTCGTCGACGTTGAGCTTGAGGATCGTGATCTTGCCCGAGTTCTCGCTCTGGATCTCGTCGAGGACGGGGGCGACCATGCGACACGGTCCACACCACTCGGCCCAGAAGTCCACGAGAACGGGTCCGTCGGCCTGCAGGACGTCCTGCTCGAAGGTCGCGGAGGTCGTCGCCTTGGCGGTCATGTGCTTTTCTCCTTAAATGAGAGCGTCAGTGTTCTGAAACGCCGTCGACGGCGAGTTTGTTCCTTAGACGACCGCGGCGTCAGGGAGTCCCTCGAGAGGGCTTTCGGCGACCGCGGGCTCGCCGGCCTCGCCGCGAGCGGCGAGGAAGTGTTCGACGTCGAGAGCGGCCACTGTCCCGCTGCCCGCCGCGGTGATGGCCTGTCGGTAGGTGGGGTCGATGACGTCGCCGGCGGCGAAGACACCCTCGACCGAAGTGCGCGAAGAACGGCCATCGACCCAGATCGTGCCCTGGTCGGTGAGCTGCAGCTTGTCGTGCACGAGGTGCGTGCGCGGGTCGTTGCCGATCGCGACGAACAGGCCGTCCAGGGGCAGCTCGCGGACGCTGTCGTCGACCGTCGAGCGAAGACGGACGCCGTTCACCGCGTCGTCGCCGAGGATCTCGTCGACCGCGCTGTTCCAGATGAACTCGATCTTCGGGTTGGCGAAGGCGCGCTCCTGCATGATCTTGGAGGCGCGAAGCGAGTCCTTGCGGTGGATGATGTACACCTTCGACGCGAACTTGGTGAGGAAGTTCGCCTCTTCCATAGCCGAGTCGCCGCCGCCGACCACGGCGATCGTGCGGTCACGGAAGAAGAAGCCATCGCACGTGGCGCACCACGAGACGCCACGACCCGACAGACGGTCCTCGCCCTCGAGACCCAGCTTGCGATAAGCGGAGCCCGTGGCGTAGATGACCGACACGGCCTCTTCGACCTTGCCGCTGCCCAGCGTGACCTTCTTGACGGGGCCGTCGAGCTCGAGTGAGACGACGTCGTCGTACAGCACCTCGGCACCGAAGCGTTCGGCCTGCGCCTGCATCTTGGCCATGAGATCGGGACCTTGGATGCCGTCCGGGAACCCGGGGAAGTTCTCGACCTCGGTGGTGTTCATGAGGTCGCCACCGGCTTCGACGGAACTCGCGACGACGAGGGGCTCGAGGTTCGCTCGGGCGGCATAGATGGCGGCGGTGTAGCCGGCAGGTCCCGACCCGATGATGATGACGTGACGCACGGTTGCGCCTTCCTCTCGTTGATTCCGTCGGATGAAACCCATGCTAGCCGCGGGGTATTCCGCGGGAAGAGGGCTAGCGCTTGGGAAGGAACCGCCGTCCGAGCGCGAGCGCGGGGGCGAGTTCGGGTGTGCGGAGTACGGCCAGGATGCAGATGTACACGGCGAGGACGACGGTGCCGATGATGGCCGCGCCCGCCGCGCCGGCCAGGGCGCTGCCGGTGGTCCAGCCTTCCACCCCTCCGAGCAGAAGCCAGACGCCGTACCCGGCCGCCGCGGCGGGGAGGGCGGCGAGGGCGAACCTGCCCAGGGCGAAGAGCCAGGAGGCGGTGCCGATGCTCCCCAGACGGCGGTGCAGCAGAGCCGTCGCAACGACGACCTGGACGACACTGGCGAACGATTGCGTCAGAGCCACTCCTGCCGCCAGCTCTGCGCGATCGAGCCCGGCCCCCGCCCAGACGGCCCCTCCCGCGACGAGCGCGCACTGCAGGAGCGTGAAGAAGAAGGGCGTCCGCGTGTCGTTGTAGGCGTAGAACGTGCGCTGCACGACGAACAGCACGGCCAGCGGCACGAGGCAGACCAGGAAGCACAGCAGGACGGGCGCTGCGGCCGCCGCCTGCTCCGGACTCTTCGTGAAGATCCGGCTCGCGGGCACGGCCGCGACCGCCAGAGCCGCGGTCGAGACCACGATGAACAATCCCAGCGTGCGGATGCTGCGCGAGATGTCGTCGCGCACCTCATCGTCTCGCCCGGCCGCAGCGTGCTCGCTGAGTTGTGTGAAGTACGGCGTCCCGATCGACAGCACGATGATCGAGTAGGGCAGCATGAACAGCAGCCACGCGTTCTGTGAGGCGAAGATCGCGGGATCCTCACCCGAGGCGCCCGACAACACGTTGGACTGCACGATGCCGGCCAGTTGCCCGGCGACGACCATGAGGAAGGTCCAGCCGGCGAGCCGCCCGATGTGTCGCAGGCCGACACCTTTCCACTGGAAGTCCGGACGCAGTGCGAGTCCCGCGCGTCGCCAGAAGAACAGCAGGACGAGCGTCTGGACGACGATTCCCGCGGTCGCGGTGCCCCCGAGCACCGCGATCATGCCAGGCGTCCACGCGGCGACGCGCTCCTGGGGGCCGTTGAAGACCAGGATGAAGAGCCCGAAACCCGCGATGGACACGAGATTGTTGACGATGGGCGCCCAGGTGTAGGGACCGAAGACGCGGCGCGCGTTGAGGATCTCGCCCAGAAGGGCATACAGGCCGTAGAAGAAGATCTGGGGCAGGCACCAGTAGGCGAAAGCCGTCGACAGCGCCAGCTGGTCGAGCGTGAACTTGCTCGCGTACATCTGGACGAGCAGTGGTGCGGCGATCATGGCGAGCGCGGTCGCCGCGAGCAGTCCCACCGTGCCCAGCGTGAACAGCTTCGAGATGAACGCCTGGCCGCCGTCTACGTGCGCGGCTGCCTTGACGATCTGCGGCACGACGACCGCGGTGAGCAGACCCGTGGAAATGATCGCGTAGATGTTGTTGGGCAGCTGGTTCGCGACCGCGAAGGCATCGCCGGCGCCGCTGATGGCGCCGATGGCGCCGACCAGCACGATCGTGCGGAGAAGTCCGCTCACGCGGGAGACGATGGTCCCCGCCCCGATGAGCACGCTCGCCCGTCCGATGCTGCTCACGGGTGGTTCTCCTCGGTGCTTTCGAGTGGGGCGTGGTGCGAGGCGTCGAACGGCTCTCCCACGGTGGTATCCGGTGACGACGCGCTGCGCCCGTCGGCATCCATGTTCTTGCGCCCGATGCCCTCGTTTGAGCCGTCAGGGACCGGTGTCGCCCCTTCTTCGGCGCGCATCTTTCGACGGCGGGCCACGGTGCGGATCACGCCGAGGCTCAGGAACGCCACGACGAGCAGGATGAACACGATGATCCCGATGCTCTCCCACTCGGCGCGCACCTCGACGTCGACCACTTGAGGCGCTCCCACGATCTCGCCGGTGGGGCTGAGCAGTTGCAGCTGGACGTGTACCTCACCGTTGGCGATGCGGGCTTCGACCGGCACTTCGACGCGAGTGTTCGCGGAGGCCTGAGCGTCGACGGTGGTGTGGTCCTGCACGCGCAGGCGCGCGTCATCGGGTCGCACGGCGAGCACGACCGTCACGGGCCACGGCAGGTCGTTGCGCACCCACGGGCGCAGCGGTGCGCTGGAGCTGACGAGGCGGAAGTCGGATGACAGGATGCCGACGGAGTCGAGGGTCGTGCGCGTCGCGGCGCGATGGTCGGAGACCGCCTTGCGCGCTGCGTCGCCGGTCCACGACACGCTCAGCACCTGGAGCATCTCGGCCCGTTCGCGGCCGGTGAGCAGCTCCGGCTGATCGAGGATCGTCGCGAAACGGGCGATCACCTGCTCATCGGCGAGAAGATCGGTGACGTCGCTCACGCGTGCATCGTCGACGGCCGCATCCGTCAAGGTGGTCTCTGACGTGGGGAGCGACGACACGGCTTCCAGCGTGGAGCCGACGTAGCCCGGTGCTGTCGCCACGAGACCGAGCGTCGCTCGAAGGCTCACCCGCGAGCGGTCACCGCCACGATCGAGCACGGCGAGGACGGGCTGGTCGGCGGCTGAAGCGCGGGCCAGGGCGAGGTACGCCTGGGCGGCGGCGAGAGCGGAACCGCGCCGGGTGGTGTCGCTCTCGCCGGCGGCCTGGGTCAGTGCCCGGGAGACGTCGTCGTCGTACACGGGGGTCGACACGCCGCCGACCGATGCGCTCGCGCGTCGGCTGTCGCCCGTGACGTCGGTCGACGACACCAGCACGTGGACCGGCTGACCATCTGCCGCCATGCTTCCGAGCGCCGCCACGGTATCGTCCGAGGCCGATCCGGTGGCGGGCCAGAACACATGAGGCGTCGCGGAGCCGATGTCGAGCAGTGTGGACAGCGACGGGTACATCGGCTGACCGGGTGTCGCAGAGACGGCGGGGTCGGGCGTCGAGACGGCCGAAATGGCGCGGGCGGGTTGGGCGAAGTCCGCCGCAGACATATACGCCTGGAGGGATATAGGCGAAAGGGGCGCCGAAAGGCCGGCATGTATTTGAGCCGCGACGTCGGCATCGCCGAATTGCAGCGCGAATCGGTCATTGGGCAACGCGAGCAGCCGCTGCAACCAGGCGACGGCGCTGGGTGGGGCCGCGGAGCCGAGCACGCGGATCGCGGCGACGATGGCGGGGTCGACCGCCAGGGTGGCCCCGGTGCCATCGACCGCGTCGAGTTGCGCCGAGAGTGCACCGTCGACAGCCGTGAGATCGGCCAACTCGTTGGCGGTCAGCAGTCCGCTGGTCATCGGCGCGGCCGTGATCGGCACGACGAGGGCCACGGTCGTCTGCGCGCCGCCGTCGGCGGGGACGACCACGACGCTCTGCGCGCTGAGACCCGCGCTGTCGGCCGTCACGCGAACGGGGTAGACACCCGGTGCGCGCCCCACCAGCGCCGCATCGGTGGCGGGTACCGATAGGGCGGTGGTCGCCGCAGTGCCGGAGGACACGGCATCCATGGTCCCGGTGGCCACCTGCTGCAGGGGCGCACCGGAGGTGTCACCGGCGAGCCACCGGTCCAACGCCGCGTCGTCGCCCAGCGGGCTGCTCGCAAGAAAGAGGGCGAGAGGGGTTGCGGCGGAGCCGCTCGAGCCCGCGGACAGCGTGACCGCGACGGTGAGGGCTTCGCCGGGTCGTAGCACGCCGTTGGCCACCGGTGCCGCCGACAGTACGGCGGGCGTCGCCGACGCCGACGGCGACGGTGTGGCCGCAACCGCGGTGGAGGGGACCAGCAGGCCCAGGGCGATGCTGCCGACGGCGAGGGTCGCCAGCAACCGGCGCGTGAGGGAGCGCCGCGGCACGGGTGCGCCCGAAGGCTGGGAGGTCACGGTCATACGAGCGTCGGTGGTGACGAGCGGGCCTCGCACCGCGTCGAGTCTAGGCCCGCGTGCCTCTGAGCCCCCCGATAGCCTCGCGCAGACGGTTGAATGGACCGGTGCTCCCCGAACCGGATCCTCAGCTGTGCCGCGCCCTCGCCGACGACCTCCGAGCGGCGGGATACCGCAGCACCGCATTGCGCGAGGCGTGGGGTGCGCAAGCCGACGATGCGCTCGCGCGCGGCCTGCGACGCCCTGCGATGCGCGCGCTGGGCGACAGGGTGGACGCGGTGGCCGTGCTCGGCCGCCTCTGGGGACTGGGTCTGCCGGTGGCGCGCGGAGATGCCGAAGCGGCGTTGCCGCGCCTGCGTGTGAGCGGGGCCGTCTCGCTCGGACTCGTCGGGGTCTCCGGAGACGCCGTGACCCCGGCGGTGCTCCTGCGGCCGCAAGGCTTCGCCGACGATCGCGGCGAGGTCGAGTGGTGGATCGCGAGCGATCTCGACGAGGCGGCGCTGGAGGGCCCGCTGCCCGAGGACCACGTGCTCGGGGTGGGCGGGGCCTCCCAGACGCTCGCGCGCCTGCAGCTGACCCGTCGCACCCGTTCAGCCCTCGACATCGGCACGGGGTGCGGCATCCAGGCCCTTCGTCTGCGTCGCCTGGTCGACCGTGTCGTCGCGACCGACATCTCGGAGCGTGCCCTGCGCTTCACTCGGCTGAACGCCCTCGTCAACGGCGTCGACGGCATCGAGACCCGTCACGGCTCGCTCTTCGAACCCGTCGCCGGCGAGACGTTCGATCGTGTGGCATCCAATCCGCCGTTCGTCATCACTCCGCGCGTCGCGGGCGTTCCGGCCTACGAGTACCGTGACGCAGGGCTCGAGGGCGACGACCTGGTCGCCTCGGTGATCCGCGGCGTCGGGGCGCACCTCTCCCCCGGCGGTGTCGCACAGTCTCTGGGCAACTGGGAGTACCGCGAGGGCGAGTCGGGGCTCGACCGGGTGCGCGGGTGGATCCCCGAGGCGCTGGACGCGTGGGTGATCGAGCGCGAGGTGCTCGATCCCCTCGCGTACGCGGAGCTGTGGGTGCGAGACGGGGGCACGATCCCCGGGACTCGCGCGTACGCCCGGCTCATCGACGCGTGGCTCGACGATTTCGCTCGCCGCGGGGTGACCGGAGTGGGTTTCGGATACGTGCTGCTGCGCAAGCCGCTCGCCGGCGGCCCGACCCTGGCCCGATACGAGCGCGTGACCGGAGGCGGCGAGGCCGGCTTCGGCCCGCACCTGGCCGCCTGCCTCGCCGCGCACGACCGCGTCGCCCTTCTCGACGACGACGGCCTCGCCGCGAGCGTGCTGCGCGTGGCGCCCGATGTGACCGAAGCCCGGCACCACCGCCCCGGCGAAGAGGATCCGACGGTCATCGAGCTGCGGCAGGGCGGCGGCTTCGGGCGCATCGTCGAGGTCGATCCCGGGCTCGCGGCGCTGGTGGGCGCCTGCGACGGAGACCTGAGCGTGGGCGTGCTGATCGACGCGATCGCGCAGCTCATGGAGGTGGATGCCGAAGCCCTGCGCGCCGATCTGCTGCCGCGTGTGCGCGAGCTGCTGGTGACCGGGTTCGTGGGGTTCGCCGATGACTGAGCTCCCTCACCCGTCGCTCGGCGGCGCTGTCGCCGTCGGTGGCCCCGGATAGGCTCGAAAGCATGCTGAACATGGTCGAGGGTCTCGCGCGCCTGGAGGAGCTCGCGGCTCACCCCGTCGTCGCGACCGTCGCGCGGGTCTTCGCCGACGCGGGCCGAGACCTGGCGATCGTGGGCGGGCCCGTGCGCGATGCGCTGCTGGGTCGGGTGACCCACGACTTCGACTTCACCACCGATGCGCGGCCCGACGAGATCCTCGCGCTGGTCAAGCCCGTGTCGAGCGTGCAGTGGGACGTCGGACGCGCCTTCGGCACGATCGGCGCCCGCGTGAAGGGCGAGCAGGTCGAGATCACGACGTTTCGCGCCGACAGCTACGACGGGGTCACACGCAAGCCCACCGTCGAGTTCGGTGACACGCTCGAGGCCGACCTCAGTCGCCGCGACTTCACCGTGAACGCGATGGCCCTGCGGGTGCCCGCTCGCACGCTCGTCGATCCGACCGGCGGCGTCGAGGATCTGCTCGCGGGGCGTCTGCGCACCCCCATCGATCCGGGCGTCAGCTTCGGCGACGATCCGCTGCGCATGCTGCGGGCGGCCCGTTTCGCCTCGCAGCTCGAGTTCACCGTCGATCCCGACACCCTCGCCGCCATCGCCGAGCTGCGCGGCTCGCTGCAGATCGTCAGCCCCGAGCGCGTGCAGGCCGAGCTCGTACGCCTGCTGCAGACCGACGACCCCGTCCGCGGCATCCGCGTGCTGGTCGATACCCGCCTGATCGACGAGTTCCTGCCCGAGGTGCCCGCTCTGCGGCTCGAGGTCGACGAGCACCACCACCACAAAGACGTCTACGAGCACTCGCTCACGGTGCTGCGGCAGGCGATCGCGCTCGAGAAGCAGCGGCACCCGGATGCCGCGCCCGACGTGCCGCTGCGTCTGGCGGCTCTTCTGCACGACATCGGCAAGCCCGCGACGCGGCGCCTCGAGGCCGGCGGTGGCGTGACGTTCCACCACCATGACATCAAGGGTGCGCGCATGGCGCGCAAGCGCCTGCAGGCGCTGCGTTTCGATGCGCACACGACGACCGTGGTGTCGCGCCTGGTCGAGTTGCACCTGCGCTTCTTCGGGTACGCCGAAGGCGCGTGGACCGACTCCGCCGTGCGCCGCTACGTCCGCGACGCCGGCGACGAGCTCGAACGTCTACACATCCTCACCCGTGCCGACGTGACCACGCGCAACAAGCGCAAGGCCCAGCGCTTGGCATCCGCCTACGACGACATCGAGGCGCGCATCGCGGCGCTGCGCGAGCAGGAGGAGGTCGACTCCCTTCGCCCCGAGCTCGACGGCAACCGTATTCAAGAGGTGCTGGGACTCAAACCCGGACGCGAAGTGGGCGAGGCCTACCGGTTCCTGCTCGACCTGCGGCTCGATGAGGGCGTGGTGGGCGAGGAAGAGGCCGAGAAGCGCCTTCGGGAGTGGTGGGCGGCGCGCGGCTGATCATCCCCCGGCCGCGGGGTCGTCGGCGGTGAGACCCGAGGCCATAGTCGGCCGGTGCGACGTGCCGTCGTGCGGAGTGTGCGGGCGGCGCGCCGGTCGGGCGGCCTCGGGGATGGCGTGTCGGTGCCGCAATCCGCATGACGGTCCGGCGTGAGCGGCGGGAACGACGAAACGGGGCGTGATTCGTGCGGCCCCATCCGCTGAATCACGCCCCGAGTTCCGAGTGCCTAGTCCTCGTCGTCGTGAGACTGCTCCCACGCGGCGATCACGAGGTGGGTGAGGTCGATACTCCCGATTCGCGGCTGATCGCTCATGGCGTCGTCACCGGCGTAGGGGCCGGAGTCGCCACAGATGCCGACGGCGCGGGCGTGGACCCGTCTGTCGTCTGCGCGCGACCCCGGCTCGGCAGGGGTTGCACGTGCGCGAAGGGGAACGGCGGAAGCTTCGCCTGCGCGGGGTCGTCGACATCCCCTCTCCACTCACCGGCAGGGATCTCTCGGAGCGGGAAGACGTTCCACGCCGGTGTGCTGCCCGGAACGGTTTCGGGCACCGGCACGGGGCCGATCCCGTCGGCGAAATCGTCGTCCCACGGATCGGTATTGGTGTCGGGAACCGTTTTCAGCGGCTTCCCGTCCTGGTCGAACAGCTGCACCGAGGGGAGCGGATTGCCGTCGGCGTCGTAGGCGTAGATGTTCCGCACGCGTTGGCCGTCGAGGTTCAGCCCGAACATGGTCGACGTGGGCGGTTCCCACCCCTGATCCCATAGCGCCGACTGGGCCGAGGCGATGAGACCGAGCATGAAGTACGGCGCCACTATCACGGCGACGATGTTGACCACCGTGCGGATGACGCGGACGGGCAGCCGCGGAACCCATCGCCCTCTCCCCCACTGGATGCTGACGAGCAGGAAGAGCAGCATCAGCAGGAGTCCGGGGAACCGCAACCCCGCGAGCAGGTTCGGAAGGATCCCCTGCGTCGCTCCGTACCCCGACACGAACCACGGCCCGATGAGCAGGTACAGCACCACCGCTCGCAGCACCCACCACACCGGGCGGAGGGCGATGAACAGGTCCAGCAGCCAGGCGCCGGCCGGATTGGCGCGGATCTTCGCGATCGCGGTGTTCCACCCATCGCGCGCGCGGAGGGGGAGCGGACGGCGGCTCCGTCCGCCGACGGACGCGGTGCGCTCGGGCAGCCCCGCGGCCGCGCGCAGCTCGGCGGCGTAGGTCGCGGCATCCGGGAGCGTGAAGGCGGTGCCGGCCTCGGCGGCCTGATCCGACAGGTCGGCCTCGAGACCGTCGAGCAGATCGTCGACCTCGTCGACGGGCAGGTCGTCGAGGTGCGTGCGGACCGCCGCGGCGAAGGCGCGGATGTCGTCGTGCACGGGTGTGGTGATCATCGGGCGTCTCCGATCGTGCGCAGCTTCGTGGGGGTGGTGTCGTCGAGGAGGGTCGTCATGGCGGTGGAGAAGTGGGTCCAGCTCGCGCGCTGTGCGTCGAGCAGTTCTCTGCCCTGCGGGTTGATCGCGTAGTACTTGCGGTGCGGACCTCCCTCGGAGGGCACGACATAGCTCGACAGCGCTCCCGCGGAGTACAGCCGGCGCAGTGTGCCGTACACCGAGGCATCCCCGACTTCGCCGAGGCCCGCTTCGCGCAGGCGGCGCACGATGTCGTAGCCGTACCCGTCGTCGTGCTGCACGACCGCGAGCACGGCGGCGTCCAGCACCCCTTTCAACAGCTGCGTCGTATCCACACGCGGCCCCTTTCGCTTCTCTGTCACGGACAGTACCACGCAGTACACAGTAGTGCGCGGTACGGATGCGTGTCGGTTTCCGGCGGCCGGTGCGCCGATCGCGCCGCCGTCGTGCCGTCCCGCGGATTTCGGATCGGAGCGCGGCCCGCGCGAGCTCTTCCGGCGGCGAGTCGTCGAAAGAGTCCGCAGGACGGCACAGCCCTCCCGCGAGAGCGAAGCCCGACCTAGACTGGCCAAGACCACCGTCACCGCCGATGGGAGTCCCGTGCCTTCTCCGTGGTCGCGACCGCCGATCTCCCCCGAGACCTCAGGGCTGCTGATTGCGCGCGCGCACGATGAGCTCCTCGCAGGCAACGAGGAGGACCGGCGCCTGAAAGATGTCCGCCCGCTCGTGCAGGAGTCCTGGCGGCGGTCGTTGGCATCCCTCGTGGGACCGGAGGGACTCCCCTCGCTCGACCTCGCGACCGATGAGCTCGAGGCGTACCGCCGCGCGCATCCGCTCGCCGGGGTGATGGACATGGTGAGGAGCCTGCTCCTGCCCGGCACGCCCGAGGATTCGGGTGTCGTCGTCGCTGTGGGCGACGCCGCGGGCCGCCTGCTGTGGGTCGAGGGCGACCGGCACATCCGCGCGCTGACGGGCGACATGGGCTTCGTCGCGGGCGCCAACTGGGCGGAGGATGCCGTCGGCACCTCGGCCCCCGGAACGGCTCTGACCCTCGATCGGTCGGTGCAGATCCGCGGTGCCGAGCATTTCAATCGGCTCGTGCAGCCGTGGTCATGCACCGCGGCGCCCGTGCACGACCCGGAATCGCGGCGGCTCATCGGGGTGATCGACGTGACGGGAGGCCCCGAGGCGGTGACCCCGCAAGCTCAGTTGCTGGTGGATGCCACAGCCCGGGCGATCGAGAGCGAGATCCTCGTGGCGCGGTTGCGGGCGCAGCAGGCGCCTCCGTCGAAGCGATCGACGCCGTCGCGCGCGCTGCTGCGCATCCTCGGTCGAGACCGGGCGATGCTGGAGGTCGGAGGCGGGACGCTCGAGCTCAGCGCCCGCCACGCCGAGATCCTGCTCCTTCTGGCCGTCCACCGCGAGGGACTCTCGGCCGAGGCGCTGAGCGAGGCGGTGTACGGTCACCCCGCGGTCGAGACCCTCCGGCCCGAGATGGTGCGCCTGCGTCGCGCGCTCGTCCCCGTCGCGCCGCGTCTGGTTCCGGCATCCCGTCCGTATCGTCTCCCCGACGGGCTGGAGACCGACGCCCAGCACGTGCTGTCACTGCTCGATCGCGGGGCGCACCGTGTGGCGCTCGCCGCGTACGCGGGTCCCGTGCTGCCGGAGTCGGACGCCCCGGGGGTGGCAGAGGTGCGCGAGTCGGTGCGCTCGGCGCTGCGCGAGGCGCTCGTCGCCGAGGCCGGCGTCGACGTGCTGCTCGCGTACGCGGAGACGGCGGAGGGGCGTGACGACGAGGAAGTGCTGCGGCTGTGCCTCGCGATGCTGCCGGCGCGCTCGCCGAAGCGGGCGGGGCTGGTCGCGCGGGTGGAGCGTCTCGGCAGCGAGTGAGGTCACGCGCGACGCGCCGGGAGGGTGCCCGATGTCGGAGGCCCTCGTTACGCTGAACATATGGACGAAAAGGCGCTCGACATCTTCTCGGCAGCTCGCGCTCGACGCGACGTGGGGCGCATCCGCGAGGCTCTCGCCGAGGTGAAGGCGGGCGACGTCGCCCGGGTCATCGTCCGCTCTCCGCGGTACGGGTTGTACGCGATCGAGGGCACGGTGCGCATCGGCGTCGGCGGTCAGCCGCTCGTCGGCGACATCATCCTGGGCACGAGCTCCGAGATCCAGCGGATCGACGTCGGCATCGAGTCGCCCGAACCCGATCTCGGGGCCGATGTGGTCGATCCGTCGACGCTCCCGCACGGCACTCCCGTGCGCGTGACGTTCTCGACGCCCACGAACCAGACCTTTGCCCTGACCGGTCCGATCACGGCCGGCAATGACCGCTTCCTGCTCGTCGGCAGCTGGATCGTCGCCGACGATCGCGCGATCGCTCCGCGCGTCATCAGCATCGAGCGTCTCGACGATGTCGACCTGCACGAGGTGAACGTTCCGCCGCTGCGCTCGGTGTTGGCCGACGCCGACGCGTAAGCGCGCAGCGCGGAACGGATGCCACGGCCTCGGGGTCGTGGCATCCGTCGTTGTAGGGGTGCTCGCGGTGGTGTGCGTGTCCATCGCGGACCGACCGCCACCGGTGCAACCCGATGCAACCTCCCCCGGCGTAGCGTCGGCGCATCGCCGCTCGCAGCCGAAGCGGCGACTCATGACCGTCGAAGGAGACCAGCATGACCATCGTCGAAGAAGGCGTTTCCAGCGTCTACGCCGCCCCGGGGCAACGCGGGGCCGTCGCCGAGTATCGCTCGCGGTACGGGCAGTACATCGGCGGCGAATGGGTCGAGCCGCACAGCGGCGAGTACTTCGAGAACATCACCCCTGTCACCGGCAAGCCCTTCTGCGAGGTCGCGCGCGGCGACGCGCACGACATCGACCGGGCCGTGGATGCCGCGTGGAAGGCGTTCGCGTCGTGGAAGAAGACCACGCCCGCCGAGCGCAGCGTCATCCTGAACAAGATCGCCGACCGCATCGAGCAGAACCTCGAGAGGATCGCCGTCGTCGAGACGTGGGAGAACGGCAAGCCGGTGCGTGAGACGCTGGCGGCCGACATTCCGCTCACCGTCGATCACTTCCGCTACTTCGCGGGCGTGCTGCGGGCGCAGGAGGGCTCGCTCAGTCAGCTCGACGAGAACACGGTGGCCTACCACTTCAACGAGCCGCTCGGTGTGGTCGGACAGATCATCCCGTGGAACTTCCCCATTCTCATGGCGGCATGGAAGCTCGCCCCCGCCCTCGCCGCGGGCAACTGCGTCGTGATCAAGCCGGCCGAGCAGACCCCGGCATCCCTGCTGTTCCTGTTCGACATCATCGGCGACCTGCTCCCCGCCGGCGTCGTCAACATCGTCAACGGTTTCGGCATCGAGGCCGGCGCGCCGCTGGCTCAGCACAAGCGCATCCGCAAGATCGCCTTCACCGGCGAGACCACGACCGGCCGCCTCATCATGCAGTACGCGTCGCAGAACCTCATCCCGGTGACGCTCGAGCTCGGCGGTAAGAGCCCGAACGTCTTCTTCGAAGACGTGGCTCTGCGCAGCGATGACGCCTACTACGACAAGGCGCTCGAGGGCTTCACGATGTTCGCGCTGAACCAGGGCGAGGTGTGCACGTGTCCGTCGCGCTCGCTCATCCAGCGCTCGATCTACGACCAGTTCCTCGGCGACGGCCTCGAGCGCGTGAAGAAGGTGCGCCAGGGCAACCCGCTCGATCCCGAGACGATGATCGGCGCGCAGGCCTCGAACGACCAGCTCGAGAAGATCCTGTCGTACATCGACATCGGCAAGGCCGGCGGCGCGAAGCTGCTCACGGGCGGTGAGCGGGTCGATCTCGGTGGCGAGCTGTCGGGTGGGTACTACGTCGCGCCGACGGTGTTCGAGGGCACGAACGACATGCGCATCTTCCAGGAGGAGATCTTCGGCCCCGTGCTGTCGGTGACGTCGTTCGACGACTTCGACGACGCCATCTCGATCGCGAACGACACCCTCTACGGCCTCGGTGCCGGCGTGTGGAGCCGCAGCGGCGACACCGCGTACCGCGCGGGCCGCGCGATCGAGGCCGGTCGCGTGTGGACGAACACCTACCACCAGTACCCCGCGCACGCCGCGTTCGGCGGGTACAAGCAGTCGGGAATCGGCCGCGAGAATCACCTCAAGATGCTCGATCACTACCAGCAGACGAAGAACCTGCTGGTGTCGTATGCCGAAGGAGCCATGGGCTTCTTCTGAGCCGTCGACCGGGGTCCCGGGTTCTACCCGGGGCCCTTCGACCTGTCGAAGGAGGAACGGATGCCGGAACTCTCGCGCGTGGACGTGACGGATGCCGCGGCTGCGTTGCTGCGCGACCTGACGGCGAAGCATGGCCCGCTGATGTTCCACCAATCCGGCGGCTGCTGCGACGGCAGTTCGCCCATGTGCTACCCGGTGGGGATGTTCCTCATCGGACCGAGCGACGTGCACCTCGGCTCGATCGAGGTCGGGTTGGATGACCCGATCGACGTGTACATGTCGGAGTCGCAGTTCGCGTACTGGAAGTTCACGCACCTCACCATCGACGTCGTACCCGGCCGCGGAGCGGGTTTCTCGATAGAGGGACCGACGGGGATGCGGTTCCTGATCCGGTCGCGAATGCTCGCGGAGGAGGAGGCGGTCGCGTTCGGTGTCGATCGCGCCGACGAGAGCGTCGCCACAGGACCCTGAGGTCGTGCGGGCGAACGTGGCGGTCACACGGGTGAAGTGAAGCCCGCCCGGCCCTCCCCTCCGCACGTGTGTCGTTAGCGTGTCGTCGATACGGGCTCGATGCCCGACCCGCTCGCGACCCACGCGGGCGTCTGCGCGAGGGGTGCCGATGAGAATCAGTGCTGGTCGCCTCGTGGTCGCAGCCGTTGCTCCATTCATCGCCGCGGGCATGGTCGCGGTCGTGCTCATGCTGCTCGCCATCGTCGCGACCGAGGTGGCGACGACGATCGACATCCCCTACCTCGTGACCTATACCGGAACGAAGGACCCCGGTGGTGGCGGTCGCACGCTGTACATCGACGGTTCGTGGACGGTGGCGGTCGCGATCGCGGGGATTCTCGCCTGCCCCATGATGGCTCTGGCGCTCTTCCTCCCCGACTGACGACTGCTCCTCCGGGCGAGAGCGGCGCGAGGCGCTACAGCCACCCCCGCTCGACCGCCACGCGCACGGCATCCGCCCGATTCCGCCCGCCGGTCTTGCCGATCGCGCTCGACAGGTGATTCTTCACCGTGCCCTCCGACAAGTGCACCATGCGCGCGACGTCGGCGATCGTGCCTCCTGATCGCGCTGCGGCCAACACGTCCGTCTCCCGCTCCGTCAGCGGTGAGTCCCCGTGCGCGAGCGATTCGACGGCCAGAGCGGGGTCGACCACCCGTAGTCCCTGAGACACCCGCCGCACCGCGTCCGCCAACTCCGCCGCGGGCGTGTCCTTCACGACGAACCCCGATGCTCCGGCCTGCATCGCACGCGCCAGGTAGCCGGGGCGCCCGAAGGTCGTGACGATGAGGGCGCGGCATCCGGGAACCTCTGAACGCAGGAGGGATGCCGCGGCGATGCCGTCGATCCCGGGCATCTCGATGTCGAGCAGGGCCACCGTCGCTCCTGACGCACGTGCCGCCTCGACGACCTCGTCGCCGCGGCCGACCTGCGCGACGACCTCGATGTCGTTCTCGAGGCCCAGCAGAGCGGCGAGAGCGCCGCGCACGAGCGCCTGATCGTCGGCGATGAGCAGTCTGATCACCAGGTCACCTTCACGTTGAACCCCCCGAGGTCGCTGCGGCCGATCGACAGGCGGGCGCCGGCGGTCTCGACGCGTTCGCGCAGACCGGTCAGCCCGGAGCCCGTGGATGCCGCCGCCGACGGACCGCCGCCGTCGTCGGCGACCTCGACGCAACGCGCGCCGAGGCGGACTCGGCACGAGCGCGCCCCGGCATGCCGCACGACGTTCGTCACCGCCTCGCGCACCACCCACCCCGCGAGTTCGCGACGGTCCGCGGGCACCTGCTCCGTCGAGCCCGGGAGCTCGGCCGAGACCCCCGCACTCTCCAACGCCGCGCGCGCCGCGGCGAGCTCGCCGCTGATGCTCACCCCGCGGTAGCCGTGCACGGTGGTGCGGACATCGGCCAGCGCTCCGCGCGCCAGTTCTTCGATCTGGGCGACCTCGTCGCGGGCGGCCGGGGAGCCGGCATCCATCAGTCGTCCCGCCAGCTCGGCCTTGACCGTGATCACGGTGAGGGAGTGGCCGAGGATGTCGTGGACGTCGCGGGCGACCCGACTGCGCTCGCGCTCGGCGGCGAAGTCGGCGATCTGCTCCTGGGCGGAACGGAGGCGTTCGAGGGTGGTGATGTTCTCGACGAACGAGAACATCATGAACGACACCGACACGATGACCGCCGAGTTGAGCGAGCTCAGGAATGTGTCGGTGTCGATCCATGCGCCCACGGCGAAGGAGACGGCCGCGAGAGCGAGCACGAGGGGAAAGATGACCGCGCGGCCCACTCGCGAAACAGCGACAGCCACGCCCACGAACGTCCACATCCAGCGCACGTCCGGGCCGAGCCAGGGAACGAGCGACAGGCTGAGCCCACACAGCATCGCCGCGGGCGCGAGCCGTACCAGGCGGGAGGAAGTGCGTCGGATCACGGGCACCGACACGAGGAAGACCATCGCGAACACCGCGACCATGGCCGTGCCGACGACGTGAGCCCCGAAATCGGGCAGTTCCCACAGCGACAGCAGGGTCGGCATCGTCCAGACGAGCGAGAGTCCCGCGCCGATGAACCAGCCCCGGTCGCTCGGACCGAGATCGGGAACGCGGGCGAACGCTGGATACAGGCCCGGACCCGGGGCGGTCCGTTGCCCCGGTTCTCTTGCCCCACTCATGTCGTTCACCCTAGGGCGGGTCACGAACGGCGCGTGTCGCGGCGGAAGAAGTACGCCGTGCCGACGACGAACACCGCGAGCCACACCACCGCGTTGACCAGGCCGCCGAGGTCGAAGGCATCCCCCGTCAGCGGCGCTCGGGCCAGCTCGGCGATGCCGTACACGGGCGTCAGTTTTCCGATGGTCTGCAGAAAATCGGGCATCGACGACAGCGGATAGAACAGGCCGCCGAGGAACGACAGCAGCACCACGGCGAGGCTCGTGATCTGTGCGACGTTCTCGCCCGGAACCATGTATCCGACCATGAGGCCGAGCGTCGTGAAGACCGCGCCGGCCAGCAGCCACGCGGCGAGACCCGTCGAGACCCACTGGAGCGCCGACAGCTCGACTCCGGAGACCGATGCCACGATGTACGTCGCCACGACGGCGACGAGACCGAACATCATGCCGGCCGCGAGCTTGACGATCACGTTGACCAGCGGGTTCAGCGGGGTGAGTCGGAGCTGGCGCGTCCACCCCTGGGCGCGCTCCACCGCCACCGCGGCGCCCGTCTGCGTCGCCGACATCATCGCTCCGTACATCGCCATCGACACCATGATGCGCGCGGCCACCGACACACCCCCGTCGGCGAGCGACACGTTCGTCAGCGGCTCGTCGAGCCATTGGTACCCGACGATGAAGAACATCAGCACGGGGAACGCCACCGTGAAGAACAGTGCACGCGGGTTCCGGAGCTTGCGCACCAGCTCGATGCGCAGGTAGGTCAGCGTGAAGCCGCCGAGCGGCGGAACCGTGCGGTCGAGAGCGATGGCGGTCATCGGGATGCTCCGTTCGGAAGGGATGCCGGGTTGTCGGCGGTCAGGGTGAGGAAGACGCTCTCGAGGTTCTGCGCCGTGATCTCCAGGTCGCGTGCTGCCGTCGCGGTCAGAAGGTGGCGTGCCAAGGTGTCGGAGTCGCGCGTGTGGATCGTCACGCGTTCGCCGGAGGCCTCGACCGAGTCGACACCGGGCAGGATCGCGAGGGCCGAGAGATCGGCATCCGGGAACGTCGCCTGAACGACCCGACCCGAGACGAGGTTCTTGATCTCGGCCGTCGACCCGTCGGCGACGATCCGGCCGCCGCTCATGAGCACGATGCGATCGGCGTACTCGTCGGCCTCGTCGAGGTAGTGCGTCGCGAACATCACGGTGCGTCCGCGGGCGGCATCCGCTCGGATCGCGCTCCAGAACGCGCGGCGGGCCTCGACGTCCATGCCGGTGGTCGGCTCGTCGAGGATCAGCAGCGCGGGGTCGCTCACGAGGGCCATAGCAAAGCGCAGTCGCTGCTGCTCGCCGCCGGAGCAGAGGCCGACGCGGCGGTTCGCGAGATCCCGGATGCCGGCCCGCTCGAGGGCCTCGTCGACGGGACGCCTCACGGCGAACAGGCTCGCGGTGAGCTCCACCGTCGCGCGGACCGTGAGGTCGTTCAGCAAGCCGCCCGACTGCAGCACCGCCGAGACGAGGCCCCGAGAGACGGCGCCGCGCGGGGAGTGCCCGAACACCTCGATCGAGCCGGTATCGGGGGTGGTGAGACCGAGGATCATGTCGATGGTCGTGGTCTTTCCGGCACCGTTCGGTCCGAGGAACGCCACGATCTCGCCGGGCCGGACGGTGAGGTCGATGCCGCGCACGGCATGGACGGAGCCGAAGCTCTTCATGACGCCTCGCGCGTCGATCGCGGCGGGCGTGGAGGTGGAGGAGGTCATGACTTCATGCTGGCCGCGGAAGCAGGCCCGAGCATGGGGCGTGAGTCACGTCGCGGGGGTGACGTTCGTCATGGTCGGTTTCCTCGTGTTCGTTCTCGGCGAGTGAGGCACCTATCCCGTCGCCGCTCGAGATGGATCCCACGAGCGAGGATCCGTCTTCGAAGGGTCCGATCGTCTCCATCGAAGAGGAGGGCGAAATGACTGCGTGTTCCCAGAGATCGACTACTCGCCCTAGACGCACCCGGTGGAACCGCCGGCGCGAACCGACGCGAACGCCTTCGCCGTGTCCCGCCTGGCTTCGGCCAACGGGTGGCAGTACTTCACCCACGCCGTCGCACAGGAACTGCCTGGCGTCGTGTTCCGCGACCCTGACGGCAGAGCACGCTTCTCGCAGCGGGCGGTCAACAACGTGCGTATTCCAGGGGCCCCGATGATCGAGGTGGGAGACAGCTCTCGCTGTCGGATCGTTCGCTTCCGCGCCGGGCGTACTCTCGGCATCACCGGTCGTACCGGCGCAATCGCGCGGGGCGCGTGTGAACGGTGGTCGCGTCGGGTTCGGAGGCCGGTGACGCTCATACGAGGGGTTTCGGTGTGGCAAGGTGTCTCCGAATGACACGGGTGCGGGCGCGATGTCGCAGGGGCGCGTTAGCCTGGCGGCATGTCGGGCAAGGTCTATGTCATCCATGAGAACCCTCAGTGGATCCCACCGTTCCAGGCGGCTTTCGAAGCAGAGGGAGTGCCGTTCGAAGAGTGGCTGCTCACCGATGGGTCGATCGACCTCGGGGTGGAGCCGCCCGAGGGCGTCTTCTGGTCGCGGCTGAGCGCGTCGGCGCACACGCGCGATCACGCCTCCAGCAAGGAGTACGGCCGGGCCGTCCTGCGGTGGCTGGCGTCGTGGGGTCGCACGGTGATCAACGGCGCCGACATCCTCGAGCTCGAAGTCAGCAAGGTCGCTCAGCACGCGGCACTGCGTCATGCGGGCATCGACGTTCCGCGCACGGTCGCCGTGTTCGGCACCGACGGCCTGGCTGCCGAGGCCGAGAAGTTCGGGGCGCCCTTCATCAGCAAGCACAATCAAGGCGGAAAGGGCCTCGGCGTGCGTCGCTGGGATTCGGTCGCCGAGTTCACCGAGTGGGTCTCCTCCCCCGCGTTCGAGCCGTCGCCCGACGGCATCACGCTCCTGCAGGAGCTCCTCGTTGCGAAGGCGCCCTTCGTCACCCGCGCGGAGTTCGTGGCGGGCGAGTTCGTCTACGCCGTGCGCGTCGACACGAGCGCCGGCAGCTTCGAGCTGTGCCCCGCCGAGGCGTGCGCGCTGCCCGGTGCCGACGGTGTCGAGCCCGAACCGCTCTTCCGCCGTCGTGACGACGTCGACCCGGCCCTTATCGACGGCTACCTCGCGTTCCTCGCCGCCGAGGGCATCGGCATCGCCGGCATCGAGTTCATCGAGACGCGCGACGGTCGCACCGTCACGTACGACGTGAACACGAACACCAACTACAACCCCGATGTCGAGGCCACCGCCCCCCGCTCCGGCCCGCGCGAGATCGCGCGCTGGCTCGGATCCCTGCTGCCCCGAGAGGTGGTGGCAGCGCGTGGCTGAGGCCGCGGCGCCTTACACCGAGTGGGAGGGCTTCGGCTTCGCGACGCGTCAGGTGCACGCGGGTGAGGTCGAAGACCTGACGCACGGGTCACGTATCACCCCCGTCCATCTCTCGGCGGCATATCGCTTCGCCTCGTTCCAAGAGGCGACCGACCGCTTCGCCGGAGCCGACCTCGGCCACCTGTACTCCCGCAACCTCAACCCGACGAATCAGGTCGCCGAGCGGCGACTCGCGTCGCTCGAGGGCGGCGCGGGGTCGATCGTGCTCGGGTCGGGGCAGGCGGCCATCACGATGGCATTGCTCGGACTCGCCGGCAGCGGAGAGCACATCGTCTCGACGGCCAGCATCTACAGCGGCACACGCGTGCTGTTCGACCGCACCTTCGGCCGGATGGGTGTCACGGTCGAATACGTCTGGGATCCGCTCGACGACGCCGAGTGGGACGCCCTCATCCGTCCCGAGACGAAAGCGATCTTCACCGAGACGCTCCCCAATCCCAAGAACGACGTCGTCGACATCGGCGCCGTCGCCCGCGTGGCCCGAAGGCACGGCATCCCCCTCGTCGTCGACAACACGATCGCGACGTCGTTCCTCATCCGGCCGATCGAGCACGGCGCCGACATCGTCGTGCACTCCGCGACGAAGTTCCTCTCGGGGCACGGCGCGAACCTCGCCGGAGCGGTCGTCGATGGCGGAACGTTCGACTGGGCGGCATCCGAGCGCTCGTACCCCGGAATCACCGAGACGCCGATCGCCGGGCACGACTCTTACCTCGACGCCTTCGGATCGCAGGCCTTCGAGTACTACCTGCGTTTCGGGATCGCCAACGACACCGGGCCCGCGCTGTCGCCCCTCAACGGCTTCCTCCTGCAGCAGGGCATGGAGACGTTGTCGGTGCGTATGCGTCAGCACCTCGCCAGCGCCCGCGAGATCGCGGTCTGGCTCGAAGCTCACGATGCCGTAGAGAGCGTCGACTACGCCGGACTCCCGTCACACCCGCAGCACGCGCTGGCCGTGCGCGACTACGGCGGACTGTCGGGCTCGGTGTTCTCCTTCACGGTGCGCGGTGGTCGCGACGGCGCCGAGCGGTTCTTCGACGCTCTCCGTCTTTTCAGCCGCATGACCAACATCGGCGACACGCGCTCGATGGCGCTGCACCCCGCCACCACGACGCACCTCGGCTTCACGCAGGAAACCCGCGATCGCCTCGGCATCGGCGACGGGCTCGTACGGTTGTCGATCGGCCTCGAAGATGCCGACGACCTCATCGCCGACCTCGAGCAGGCGCTCCGAGCGGTGTAGGCGCCGCACGACCCGGTCCCGTCCGTCGTCGGGTGGCGTTGAGTGTCCAGGACACGCCGCGCCGATCCCGGCCCGTGCGGCGTGTCCTGGACACTCAAGCTGAGCGCAGGGCCTCGAGGCGGCGCACGCGCGGGATCACCTCGGCGGCGAAGCGCTGCATCTCGGGCAGGTGCGGCGAGAACTGCAGCAGCAGCGTCGAGACGCCGACGTTCGCGAACGCGACGATGCGCTCCGCAACCTGGTCGGGAGTGCCGACGAGATTCGGCCGCAGGCCGCGGTTCGACACGGAGTACTCCTTGAGGTCGACCTGGGTGTCGAGCTTCGACTTGCTCACGAAGTCCTGGTACGACCCGTATGCCGCTCCCCCGCGGACGTCCGTGATGCGGTCGATCTCGGCCTGCGCCTCTTCCTCGGTGTCGCGGACGATCGCGTACGCGGCCATGCCGAACGCCTCGAACGGCGTCGCACCGGCCTCGGAGCGCCGACGACGCATGTCGGCGACCTTGACCTCGAGCTCCTCGAGCGTGCCCCCGTGCGTGAGGTACGCGTCGGCGAAGCGGGTGATCGAGGCGCGACCGGCCTCGCTCTCGCCGCCGGCATAGAGGCGCGGCAACACCCGCGGCTTCGGCTCGGTGTAGGTGCCCTCGGTGCGGTAGTACTCGCCCTCATAGGCGAAAGGCGTCTGCGTCCAGAGGCCCCGGAGCACCTCCACCCACTCGATCGTGCGGGCGTAGCGGTCGTCGTGCGCGCTGAACAGACCCTCGTACTGCTTCGCCTCTTCAGCCCACCACGCCGAGACGACGTTCAGCGTAAAGCGCCCGCCGCTGATCTCGTCGATCGTCGCCGCCTGCTTCGCCGTGTGGAACGGGTTATGGAAGCCGGGACGCACCGCCGTCATGAGCTCGAGCTTCGACGTGACCGCCGCGAGGCCCGCGGTCACCGCCCACGCGTCGAGAGACGGTGCCTCGACGCCCTTGATGTCGTTGAGGTTCAGCTCCGGAATGAGCGTGAGGTCGAAGCCGCCCTCCTCTGCCGCGCGGGCGATCTCGGCGATGTGGGCGAACGAGACGGGCGTGTGCTCGTCGTCGACGTTGCGCAGCCATCCGCCGAAGATGGGGGTCCAGTAACCGAAACGCACGCGCTGGGGGGTGGTCATGACTCCATCCTCACCCGACGAAAGACCGCCGGCGTCACAGAGCGACATGCTCCGTCATATGTCGTTGACCTCTCGTGCGAGCAGTGCGAGCGTAGCCGGGTTCCGATCCGCGAGGAGGATCCCATGACCGAGACCACCCCCACTCACGAGCCGTTGAAGTTCGCCTACTGGGTGCCCAACGTCAGCGGCGGCCTGGTGATCAGCTCCATCGAGCAGCGCACCGACTGGGGCTACGACTACAACGTCAAGCTCGCGCGGACGGCCGAACGCGTCGGCTTCGAGTACGCGCTGAGCCAGGTGCGCTACGCCTCGAGCTACGGGGCCGCTCAGCAGCACGAGTCGACCTCGATCAGCCTGGCCCTGCTCCTGGCCACCGAGAAGCTCAAGGTCATCTCGGCCATCCACCCCGGGATCTGGCATCCCGCGGTCCTCGCCAAGTTCATCAACACCGCCGACCAGTTCTCCCACGGTCGTGCCGCCGTCAACGTCGTGAGCGGTTGGTTCAAGGACGAGTACACCGACCTCGGTCTGGAGTGGCTCGAGCACGACGAGCGGTACGAGCGCGCGGCCGAGTTCATTCAGGTGCTGCGCGGTCTGTGGACCCAGGAGAAGTTCTCGTTCCACGGCAAGTACTACGACATCACCGACTTCACGCTGCGTCCGTTCCCGTACGACGTGCCCGGGCGTCCGCACCCCGAGATCTTCCAGGGCGGCAACTCGACCGCCGCACGCTTCAACGGCGGCGCCTTCTCGGACTGGTACTTCTCCAACGGCAAGGACTTCGACGGCTTCACCGAGCAGTACGACGACGTCACCCGCATCGCCGCCGAGCACGGCCGCCGGACGCGCTTCGGCCTGAACGGCTTCGTCATCCAGCGCGACAGCCGCGCCGAGGCCGAGCAGCAGCTGCGCGAGATCATCGCGCATGCCGACGACAGCGCGGTCGAGGGTTTCCGCAAGAGCGTGCAGGAGGCGGGTAACGCCACGAAGGACAAGAAGGGCATGTGGGCCGACTCCACCTTCGATGACCTCGTGCAGTACAACGACGGTTTCCGCACGCAGCTCTTCGGCGACGCACAGCAGATCGCCGAACGGATCATCGAGTACAAGAAGCGCGGCGTCGACCTGTTCCTGCTCGGCTTCCTGCACTTCCAAGAAGAGCTCGAGACCTTCGGCGAGACGGTCATCCCGATCGTGCGCGAGCTCGAGGCAGAGCTGGAGCGGACCGGCGACCCGATCGGCGTCGCCGCGCGCTGACGTCGATGACGAGGGGGCTGGATGCCGGGGCATCGGCCTCCTCGCCCGCTCGGCGAGCTCAGGTGACGGCCGCCGTCGTAGGCTCGGCATATGCCCGAGACCGCATACGTGGCGCCCGATCGCAGCCGCATCGAACCGCTCGTCGTGTCCGCGCTGCGAACGGCCGGACATTGCGCGGAGCCGAAGAGCTGGCGCTGGATCGAGCACGGATCGGCGAACCTGGTCGTCCTCGCGGGCGACGTCGCCGTCCGAGTCGGTCGCACGGCGGCGGCTTCTGCGCAGTCGGTGCGGGCTCAGCAGCTCATCGACGGTCTGCCCGCCCTGCCCTTCGCCGTGCCGCGAGCCGTCGTGGATCCGCTGTGGGATGGCGACATGGTCGCCGTCGTGCAGCGGCGGCTGGACGGCATCCCGCACCCGGGCGGTCACGGCGAACCCGCCGCGCTCGAAACACTCCTGGACGCGCTGGAAGACGCCCGGATCGCGGAGCTCGCACCGCACCTGGCCACCCCGCACGCGTTCATGGGCGCGCAGCGGTGGCACGCCGTCATGGTGGACGAGGCGATCCCTCTCCTCGCCCCTGCCGCCCGTGACGCAGCGCGACGCGCAGCCGACGCCCTCGCCGACCTCGCACCGGTCCGGCCGGTTCTCGTCCATGGCGACCTGGCCGGTTCGAACGTGCTGTGGCACGAGGGAGCCGTCAGCGGGGTCATCGACTGGGACCTGGCGACGGCCGGCGACCCGGCCATCGACGTCGCGGCGCTCGCCGTCTGGCACGGCTGGGACGTGATCGCGCGCGTGCGACCCGCCGAGGTCGTGCGGCGGGCCCGCGTGATCGCCGCGACCCACCCGCTGCAGGTGCTCTGTTTCACGATCGTCGACAGGCGTCCCGAGCCTGAGCGTCTTCGCGCGGCAGAACGGGCGAGCGCGCGCATGTGACAGCGAATATGACGAGGTGTGTCGCCCCGAGATGCGCGGATTCTCGGCCTGGGCTGGACTGATTCCCACCTCGCCCACAGCACACCCGGGAGTACCCATGCCCCTGCCCCGCCCTCTTCGCCGCGTCGCGCTCGCCGCGACCGCCGCGGTCGCCGCCGCGGCCCTGCTCGCCGGATGCTCGGCCGGGGGCGCATCCTCCGGCGCTTCCGTCAACGCGGAGCCCGTGACCGGCGGAACGCTCACCTACCTCGAGCCGCAGACGTGGACGACGCTGTACCCGCCGTCCGCCGGTTTCTACCCCAACGGCGGCATCGTCAACAACATCACCGATCGTCTGCTCTACCAGGATCCCGCCACGCTCGAGCTGCAGCCGTGGATCGCGACCGCTCTTCCCGAGGTGAACGAGGATGCCACGCAGTACACGTTCACGATCCGCGAGGGCGTGACGTACTCCGACGGCACTGCGCTGGACGCCGCCAACGTGGTGGCGAACATCGACCTGTTCGGCAAGGGCGACTCGAGCCGTAAGCTCACCCAGTCCGAGGCGATCAACAACTACGACCACGGCGAGGTCGTCGACGCGACCACGGTCCGCTTCTTCTTCACCGCTCCCTCCCCCGGGTTCGCCCAGGCGGTGTCGACCATCAACTCCGGTCTCGTCTCGAACTCGACCCTGGCCAAGACAGCCGAGACCTTCGGCCCCGGCAACGCCACCACCGTGATCGGCTCGGGTCCGTTCGTGATCGCCGCCGAAGAGGTCGGCACGAAGATCACGCTGAAGGCCCGCGACGACTACGACTGGGCGCCCCCGTCGCGCGAGCACCAGGGCCGGCCCTACCTCGACGGCATCGACCTGATCGTCGCCGCCGAAGACAGCGTTCGGGTCGGCACGGTCGTGGCGGGTCAGGCGGATGCCGCGCGCCAGATCGAGGCGCCCGATGAGGCGCAGTTCGCGGCCCCCGGTCTGGCACTGGTCGCCGCTTCGACCAACGGCGTGAACAACGGCCTGAGCTTCCGGTTCCGCAACCCGCTGCTGGCCGACATCCGCGTGCGACAGGCGATCATCGCCGGCATCGACCGCCAGGACATCGTCGACACCCTCTTCACCGCGAACTACCCGCTCGCCACCGGTGCGCTCGCCAAGACCGCGCTCGGTTACACCGACACCTCCTCGTTCTACGCGTACGACCCCGTGAAGGCCGCAGCGCTCCTCGACGAGGCGGGATGGGTGCCCGGAGCCGATGGCATCCGGGTCAAAGACGGTCAGCGTCTGGCGATCGCGTTCAACGAGGCGCTTCCTCAGCCCCGTTCGGCCGAGGTCGTCACGATCATCCAGGAGCAGCTCGCGAAGCTCGGCATCGAGGTGTCGCTGACCCCCGGCGACATGGCCGCCCAGACCGCCGCCTCCCTCGACGAGAACATCGTGCAGGTGTACCACTCGATGGTCGGTCGCGCCGACTTCGACGTCTTGAAGTCGCAGTACTTCTCGAAGAACCGCAACACGCTGCTCAACCTGCACCGCGCCGACGGTTCGATCGGCGACTCGCAGCTCGACACCCTGCTCGCGGCGATCGCCTCGACCCCCACGGCCGAGGGCCGCACCGCCGCCTCGGCCGCCGCCCAGCAGTATCTCGCCGAGCAGGCGTACATCCTGCCGATCTTCGAGGAACCGCAGGTGTTCGGCCTCCGCGGTGATGTGAAGGGCTTCCACACCGAGTCGGTGGGCCGTCCGAGCTTCGCCGAGGTGTGGCTGGACCGCTGATTCCGCGCGGGGCCGGTCCCTCCTCCGAGAGGCCGGCCCCCTCCCGCGACGGGCCGGTCGACGGGCCGGCTCCCCTCTCCGCGAAGGATCCCCGATGACCTACGTGCTGCGCCGCCTGGGACAGGCGGCTGTGGTGTTGCTGTTGGCCTACACCGTGGCGTACGTGCTGCTCGCAGCCCTCCCCGGCGATGCCGTCGTCGCGCGGTTCGCGAGCCCTGAGCTCGGCCTGTCGCCCGAACAGCTCTCTGTCATCCGCGAGGCGTACGGCTTCGACCGGCCGCTGTGGGAGCGCTACCTGGAGTCGGTGTTCGCGTTCGTGCGCGGTGACTTCGGGTACTCGGTGCAGACGGGGGCGTCGGTCTCGACGCTGCTCGCCACCGCGCTGCCCTCGTCACTGGTGCTCGCGGCGTGGGGCCTGGGCGCCGCGATCCTCCTGGCGGTGGGCATCGCGGTGACGGCGACGTTCGGACCGCGCGTCATCCGCCGCGGATTCCGGTCGCTGCCGCCGCTGTTCGTCTCGATCCCCGTGTTCTTCGTCGGCATCGTGCTGATCCAGGTGTTCTCGTTCCGCCTCGGACTCATCCCCGTGATCAACGCCACCCCCGTGCAAGCCCTCATCCTTCCCGTCGCCACCCTCGCGATCCCGCTCTCGGCACCGCTCGCCCAGGTGCTCATCCGCAGCATCGACGAGGTGCGCGCCCAGCCGTTCGTCACCGTGGTCCGCGCGCGCGGTGCCTCGACGTCGTGGCTGCTCTGGCGCAACGTCGCCCGCAACGCCGTGCTGCCCGCCCTGACGATGGCGGGCCTGATCTTCGGCGAACTCGTCGGCGGTGCGGTCGTGACCGAGAGTGTCTTCGGACGCGCCGGCGTGGGACAGCTCACCGCGCAGGCGGTCGCCGCACGCGATGCGCCCGTGCTGCTGGCGGTGGTCGTGTTCTCGGCGTTCGCCTTCGTCATCATCAACCTTCTGGTCGATCTCGCCTACCCGGTGCTCGACCCCCGCCTGCGAGGAGCCCGCCGATGACCGGTACCGCCGCCGCCCTGATGACGGACCCCGTCGCCCCCGCGCGCGCCGACCGGTGGCGTCGGCGCCCGGCTCTCGGCATCCTGTTCTCGCTGCTCGTGCTCGCCGTCGCGATCGCGTGGGCGCTCGTGCCGTGGCTGTTCGCCCCGGGCGACCCGACCGCGGGCGTCGGTACGCAGGCTCTTCAGCCGCCGAGCGCGGAGCACTGGTTCGGAACGGATGCCACGGGCCGGGACCTCTACACGCGTGTGGTGCACGGGGCGTCGCAGTCGCTCCTCGGCGCCGTGATCGCGGTGGGCGTGGGCTTCGTCGCGGGAACCGCCATCGGCGTCATCGCGGGCTCGCGGCCGGGACCCGTCGACGACACGCTCATGCGCGGCGTCGACGTGCTGCTCGCGATCCCCGGGCTGCTGCTGTCGCTCAGCATCATCATCCTGCTCGGCTTCGGCACGGCCAACGCGGCGCTCGCCGTGGGCGTCACCTCGATCGCGGCGTTCGCGCGCCTCGCGCGCTCCCAAGTGGTGAGCGTGCGGGTGAGCGACTTCGTCGAGGCCGCGTTCGGCAGCGGCGGCACCTTCTGGACGGTGCTGTGGCGGCACGTCCTGCCCAACTCCCTCACCGCGGTGCTCGCGCTCGCCGCTCTGCAGTTCGGCTCGGCCGTGCTGCAGATCGCGACGCTCGGCTTCCTCGGGTACGGCGCTCCCCCGCCGACGCCCGAGTGGGGCCTGCTGGTGTCGGAGGGGCGCAACTACATCGCCACCGCGTGGTGGCTCACGACGCTGCCCGGCATCGTGATCGCGCTCGTCGTGCTCTCGGCCAACCGGCTGAGCGGCGCCATCCGCCGAGGAGGCACCCCGTGACCGGCTCGCTTCTCGACATCCGCGGTGTGACCGTCGACTACGTCACCGATCGCGGCCGCCACACCGCGGTGCGCGACGTCTCGCTCACGGTCGGTCCCGGCCGTGTCACGGCGCTCGTCGGAGAGTCGGGCTCGGGCAAGTCCACCCTCGGCCAGGCCGTGCTGGGGCTTCTCCCGAGCGCCGCGCGGGTGGCATCCGGGAGCATCCGTCTGGGCGATCTCGAGCTGCTCGGGCTTTCCGAGCGGCGTCTGCGGACCCTGCGCGGGGCGCGCATCGGGCTCGTGCCGCAGGATCCGACCGGCTCTCTCAACCCCGTGCGGACAGTGGGCGCGAGCATCGCCGAGACCTTCCGCGTGCACGGCGACCGCGACCACGCGAAGATCCGCCGTCGCGTTCTCGAACTGCTCGAGCGCGTCGGCATCGACGACCCCGCCACCCGCGCCCGACAGTTCCCGCACGAACTGTCGGGCGGCATGAAGCAACGCGTGCTCATCGCCTCGGCGATCGCGCTCGAGCCCGATCTCATCGTCGCCGACGAACCCACGAGCGCCCTCGATGTGACGGTGCAGAAGACCGTGCTCGACCTCATCGACAACCTCCGTCGCGAGAGCGGAACGGGCGTGCTGCTCATCACGCACGACCTCGCGGTGGCGGCCGACCGCGCCGACGACGTGGTCGTGCTGCGCGGGGGCACCGTACAGGAGACGGGCCGTGCCGCCGACGTGCTCGCGCATCCCACGGCGGACTACACGCGCACCCTTCTCGCCGACGCGCCCTCGCTGTCGAGCGTGGTCGAGCGACGGGTTCCGGATGCCACGACCGCCCGGCCCCTCATCGAGGTGGAGGGTCTGCGTCGGGAGTACGCGCGCCGCGGGGCCGAGCCCTTCGTCGCGGTCGACGATGTGTCGTTCACGGTCGCGGCGGGCACGACGCACGCGCTCGTGGGCGAGTCCGGCTCGGGCAAGACCACCACGGGTCGGGCGATCGCCGGCTTCCAGCGGCCGACGGCCGGGACCGTTCGCGTCGACGGGATCGATGTCACGGCGCTGTCGGGCCGGGGGCTGCGCGACTACCGCCGCACCGTGCAGCTCGTGTACCAGAACCCCCTGGCATCCCTCGATCCGCGCCAGCGCGTGGGGCGGGCGATCGAGGAGCCGCTGCGCAACTTCGGGCTGGGCGACGCTTCGGCGCGCCAGCAGCGCGTGCGGCACCAGCTCGAGCAGGTCGCCCTCGACCCTGCCCTCGCCTCGCGCTATCCGGCCGAGTTGTCGGGCGGGCAACGTCAGCGCGTCGCGATCGCCCGAGCCCTCGTGCTCGATCCGCGGGTCGTCGTGCTCGACGAGGCCGTGTCGGCGCTCGACGTGACCGTGCAGGCGCAGATCCTGCGTCTTCTCGCCCGGTTGCAGGAAGAACTGGGTCTGACCTACCTGTTCATCTCGCACGATCTGGCCGTCGTGCGTCAGATCGCGGATACCGTATCGGTGCTGCGCCGCGGGCGACAGGTCGAGACCGGCCCCGTCGAGTGCGTGTTCAGCGATCCGCGCAGCGATGACACCCGGCGGTTGCTCGCGGCTATTCCGGGAACGGCATACAACGACGAGACGGCCCACGGGGCGGAAACGGAGGCCACGCGATGAGCGGCGCGAGACTCGGATTCTTCACACGACTCCTGGATGCCGGAACCGACAGCGAGCGGTACCGCCGGGCGCTCGCGCAGGTCCGCGCCGCAGAGCAGCACGGCTTCGCCTCGCTCTGGATCGCGCAGCACCACTTCGACCGTGACGAGGGCGGACTGCCTTCCCCCTTCCCGTTCCTCGCCGCTGCCGCCGTGCAGACCGAGCGCATCGCGCTGGGGACCGGGATCGTGACCCTGCCCATCGACGACCCCGTGCGAGTCGCCGAAGACGCCGCGGTCGTGAACGCGCTGAGCGGGGGCCGCGTGCAACTCGGCATCGGCACGGGCGGCACGCCCTCCTCGTTCGCGGCCTTCGGCCGATCCTCGGATGAGCGTCGATCGATTCAGGCCGAGCACGTCGAGGTGCTGCGCGACGCGTTCGGTGGGCGCGGTATCCGGGGCACGGCGTCGGTGCTCAACCCGCCGGCCCCCGACCTCGCGGTGCGCCTGTGGCAGGCGACGTTCTCGGTCGAGGGCGGCCGTCGAGCCGGTCTCGACGGCGATGGACTGCTCCTCTCGCGCACGCAGCCGAAGGAACCGGGGCAGTCGTTGCACGATGTGCAGCTGCCGATCATCGAGGCCTATCTCGAGGCGCTTCCCGCGGGCGTCGAGCCGCGTATCCTCGCGTCGCGGACGGCTGTCGTCGTCGACCCCGCCGATCTCGACGAGGCGTGGCGCGCGGCAGACCCCGGCCTCCGCCGCCTCGCGCGGACCTTCCTCAAGCAGGACGGCGCGGGCGATGTGCGCGACATCGCCCGACTGACCGACACGCACCTCGGCACGGTCGACGAGGTCGTCGCCTCGCTCGAGACCGATCTCACCCTCGGACGGGCGACCGACGTCGCCTTCCAGGTGCACTCCGTCGACCCGTCGCACGAGATCACCCTGCGCTCGATCGAGTTGCTCGCGACGAGCGTCGCGCCTCGCCTCGGCCTGCGCACGGGCGCCGAAGCCGCCGCCGAACTGCAGAACCTGACCGCCCAGACCACAGGAGTACCCGCATGACCGATGTGATCGACCTTCTCGCCGGCCTCTCCGCGGACGGACCCCTGGATGCCGTGCGCCACCGTCGCTCGCAGGCGCGGGAGAACGCGCAGCGCAGCTTCGCCGCCCTGTTGGAGCCGAGCGCAGACCGCGGTTTCACGCTCGCCGAGCGGTACGCGGTCGCGACCTTCGTCTCCGCCCTGCACGACGACGACGCGGCCGTCCGGTTCTACGGCGACCTCCTCGCCGACGAGGATGACGCGTTGCTGGCGGCGGTGCTGGTCGCCGCGACGGCGGGGCGCACGTCGGGGCCCGTCGGCCGATACCGTGAGCCCGGTCTCTCCGCGGAGAGCATTCCCGTCGACGCATATGGTGTTCCGGATGCCGTGTCCTCCGCGCTCGGCGACCGCCTCACGGCCGCGTTGGAGCACGCGCATCTTCTCGTGTTCCGCCCGCGCGAGAGCTCCGCCGACGCGTTGCGTCGCCTGGTCGGTGCGGGATGGGACGCGGATCAGATCGTCTCGCTCTCGCAGCTCGTGTCGTTCCTCGCGTTCCAGCTGCGCGCGGTCGCCGGGCTGCGGGTGGTGTCGGGGCGCGCCACGCAAGCGTGGGCCGGGCCCGAGACCGTTGCTGCCGGACACCCTCACACGGCACCCGCCGCGACCGACCTGGTGACCGAGCACGACGGCATCCGTCGCCCGGACGCGTTCACTCAGGACGGCCTCGGTTGGGTTCCGTGGCTCGCGCCCGTCGAGCGCGAGGACCTGACGCCCGAGCAGATCGAGGCCCTGATCGAGCCGGCGCGTGCCGCGATGCCGTACTTCCGACTGCTCGCCCGTGACCCCGCGGCTCTGGAGGCTCGGACTCTCACCGACCTCGACATCTTCACCAACACCGACGGCGGTCTCCCCCGCGCCGCTCGTGAGCTCTCCGCCGCGACCGCCTCGCGGCTCAACGGCTGCGTGTTCTGCGCCTTCGTGCACGCGGCCTTCGCGACGCGCGAGTCGGGCCGCCGTGACGATGTGCAGCGCCTGCTCGACGACGGCGTCGCCGCCGAGCTCGGCGACGAGCAGTGGAACGCGGTCGCCGCGGCATCCGCTGCTCTCGCCGTGACTCCCCCGGCGCTGAGCGAGGTGCACGTCGCCCGCCTGCGGGACGCGGGGCTGGATGACGCCGCGATCGTCGACGCCGTCAACGGTGCCGCGTTCTTCAGCTGGGCGAACCGCCTGATGCTGTCGCTCGGCGAGCCCGAGGTGCCCGCGCGGCGCTGACACGCGCCCGAGGTGCCCGCGCGGCGCTGACACGCGCCGCCGCGACGTCGAGTGTCCAGGACACGCCGCGACGGTCTCGCACATGACGGCGCGTCTTGGACACTCAACCCCGGAACCGTGCCCGCCCCGTGCGTCAGCGCGACACCACGTCCGTCACGATGCTCAGGATCCAGTACCCGACGACGACGACGCCCACGACGACCGTCACCCACGACACCCCGCGCTTCAGCCGCCGCCCCTGCTGCGCCACGCCGGCCGGCGGGGGCGTGAGCAGGGGAGCCGCAGTGCCCGTGGCCGGCGCGCGCCCCGCGCCCTGCGCGGCAGCGGGTTCGAGATCCGACAACCGCTCATCGCGCCACCGCGCCCACTGCGCCATCTTCTCCTCGATCGCGGCGACCGTGGCGAACAGCCACCGCCACGTCGCGGGATCGAGTGTGCTGAGGTCGCGGCGGGCGTAGAGGAACAGCCAGTCGTCGACGATCTCGACGTCGAGGGCGGCCGCGTTGTCGACGAAGCGCGCCATCACATCGGGGGTGAAGAGGTACAGCGCGTCGCGTTCATAGCCCTCGGGGCAGTACAGCGCGAAGTGCTTGTCGAAGTCGCCCTCGAGGCTCAGGCGCTGGCCACGGGTGAAGCTGATCGGCAGGTTCGACGCGCCGAACAGGCCGTTGTTGCCCACGGCATCCAGAACGATGTGGGGGAGAGGGCTATCGAGCCGCATCGCGACGTAGCCCCACTTGTGCGTCGTCTCGCTCTTTCCCGAGCCCGTCTTGTACGAGTAGTTCGCCACCTCGAGAAAGCGAGGGCGCCGACCGTTGACGATGTCGCTCGCCCCGCGCGAATGCCCCTGGTCGAAGATCATTCCGGGCAGGCGCGGGTCGTCGAGGTCTCCGCGCCAGGTGAGACCGTTGGCGCGGGCGAAGCGGTCGAGTCGATAGCGCTTCTCCGACGCCCCGCGCACCGACCGCACGACGGCGAGGCCGATGAGGCCGATCACCGCGACGAGGAAGAGTGCGAAGAGGATCGACACGGGGCTCACGGAGTTCATGCCCGTGACGATCGCGAAGATCAGCCCGAAGAGGGCAGGCACCGCGAACAGCACGGACGCCGCGGCGACGACCGCCACCGCGACGATCTGCACGACGCGCCCCTTCCGGGCTCCGCTCCGGCGCAACTCGGCGGTGAACGAACGCACGTCGGCGCGGTCGACCGGCTCGGTCAAGGGCGTCGTGTCGACGGGGAGAGTCTCGGATGCCACGGGCCACCCCTTCTGCGGACGATCTCGACGGCCGCGCCTCACGTTACCGACCCCCGTGCGCCACCCGGAGGGGGCGGCGCCGCAGATCTTGATTCCCCCGAGTCCGCGGCATCCGTTAGACTACGAAGGTTGTCCGGCGACGCCTCTGCGCGTGTGAGCCCGCGACGACGTGCAACACACCCTCCTGCTGCCGGGAAATGCCCGTCAGCCGTTCTAGTCCGAAGGAGGTGGGTTAGTGACGCACCAGTACGAACTCATGGTCATCTTCGATCCCGAGGTCGACGAGCGCCAGGTCGCTCCGAAGCTCGACGGTTTCCTCAAGGTCATCACGGCCGATGGAGGAACCATCGACAAGGTCGACATCTGGGGCCGCCGTCGCCTGGCCTACGAGATCCGCAAGAAGAACGAGGGCATCTACGCCGTCGTCAACTTCGTTGCGACCAGCGAGGCCACGAACGAGCTCGACCGTCAGCTGAAGCTGAACGAGCAGATCATGCGCACCAAGGTCCTGCGCGCCGAAGAAGCGATCGCCCAGGTCGCCGCCGAGGCGAAGCGCTCCGAGGAGAAGGCCGCCCGCAAGGCCGCCGCTCCCCGCAAGGTCGAGTCCGCCGAGAAGGCTGCGAAGTAACGACGATGGCCGGCGAAACCGTCATCACCGTCGTGGGCAACCTCACCGCTGACCCCGAGCTGCGTTACACGCAGAACGGCCTGCCGGTGGCGAACTTCACGATCGCGTCGACCCCCCGCACGTTCGACCGTCAGGCGAACGAGTGGAAGGACGGCGAGGCGCTCTTCCTGCGCGCCTCGGTGTGGCGCGAGTTCGCCGAGCACGTCGCCGGTTCGCTGACGAAGGGCAGCCGTGTCATCGCGACCGGTCGCCTCAAGCAGCGTTCGTACCAGGACCGCGAGGGCAACAACCGCACCTCCATCGAACTCGAAGTCGATGAGATCGGCCCCTCGCTCCGCTACGCGACCGCCCAGGTCACCCGTGCCGCCGGCGGCGGCGGTGGTGGTGGCGGCCAGCGCCCGCAGGTGCAGCAGTCGAACGACGAGCCGTGGTCGACCCCCGGCTCGAGCAACGGCGGCGGTAACAGCGGCGCAGACGCGTGGAGCACTCCCGGTTCCTACGGAGACGACACCCCGTTCTGATCTTCGCTGCGCCTCCCGGCGCGACGACCCCCGAAATTCCGGATGCCATGCCCCGGTCCGCGTGACCGGCCCGGCATACGAACCACACGAAAGAAGGAAGCATGGCTGGCAAGGCCACTGGCGACCGCCGCAAGCCGCGGAAGGGCGCGAAGAACGCAGCCCCCGCGAAGGCGATCCGCGTCGGCGTCATCGACTACAAGGACGTCGCAACCCTCCGCAAGTTCATCTCGGAGCGCGGCAAGATCCGCGCCCGTCGTATCACCGGTGTCTCCGTGCAGGAGCAGCGCCTGATCGCCCGCGCCATCAAGAACGCGCGCGAGATGGCTCTCCTGCCCTACGCCGGCGCCGGCCGCTAAGGAGCACCCGATGGCAAAGCTGATTCTCACGAATGAGGTCACCGGGCTCGGTAGCGCCGGTGATGTTGTCGAGGTCAAGAACGGGTACGCCCGCAACTACCTCATCCCGCAGGGCTTCGCCGTGGCCTGGAGCCGCGGTGGCGAGAAGCAGGTCGCGTCGATCCGCGCCGCTCGCGAGTCCCGCGCGATCCACGCGCACGAAGACGCCGTGGCCCTGAAGAACACGCTCGAGTCGAACACCGTCAAGCTCGCCGTCAAGGCCGGCAACGAGGGACGCCTCTTCGGTTCGGTCAAGCCCGCCGACGTCGCCGACGCCGTCAAGGCCGCCGGTCTCGGCGAGCTCGACAAGCGCAAGATCCAGATCACCTCCGCGATCAAGTCGGTCGGCGAGCACGAGGCGACCGTTCGCCTGCGTGACGACGTCACCGCCGTGATCACCCTCCAGGTGGTCGCCGCGAAGTAATTCGCGACCCACGAAAAGGCCCCGCTCCTGCTTCGGCAGGGCGGGGCCTTTTCGCGTCCTCGGCGCAGGTCCTGAGCGTGTCGAAGGTTCGGGGCTGGCGTCGACGGGCTCAGCCACCGTGGCCCGCGATCCCGGGGGTCTGCCGATGGGTTCGGGGCGTGGTCTGCCATTTGGGGCGGGGTATTCCGCGCCCCGAACGGAGGATCGCGCCCCGAACGGTGCCCGAGGGCGCCGCGAGCGACCGGATGGTGAAGCGGCGCGTGCACTGCGGGCCTCTCGGTGGCTCCGGCGAGCACAGCCCACAGCGCCCGCACGGGCACCCGCATCCGCGACCGTAGGCTGAACCCCGTGACCGACCCTCGCGCACCCGAGCGCATCGTCCGGCGCTTCGCGCGCGCGTCCAATCTCATGCTCGCCGGCCGCCCCTTCGCCGTGCGGGGCGCCGACGTGTCGGGCCTGCACGATCTGCTCGTGCGGCTGGGTGGCATCCCGAGTTCCGAACCGACCCCCGGGCGGGTGGAGTTCGACCCGGATGCCGACACCATCACCCTCGACGGTGCCCCGCTGCCCGAGCGCGGCGACGCCGCCGGCCGCATCGCCTTCGCCCGCACCCACATGCCCGTGTCGGCCGCGATGGCCGAACGTCTCGACCTGACCGGCCTGCGCGTGGGGGTGGCGATGGTGCTCGAGCCCAAGACCGCGGTGCTGTCGCTGCTGCTGCGCGAGCGCGGGGCCGAGGTGTCGGTGTACGCGCACCCCGACGAGACCGACCCGGCGGTGGCCGACGCGCTGCGGGCGCAGGATTTCGCGGTCACAGCCGATCCGGCGCTGAGCGGGGCGGCGGAGCTCGCCGCCGCCCGCGCCTTCCTGCGCGCACGCCTCGACGTGCTGCTCGACGATGGGGCGCACCTCATCCGCCTCGCCCACGACGACGATCCTGCCCTCGTCGCCGGGTGGATCGGCGCGTGCGAAGAGACCACGAGCGGGTTGACGCCCCTGCGCCGGATGCAGGATGCCGGGATGCTGCGCACCGCGGTGATGGCGGTCAACGACGCCCGCACCAAGACCATGTTCGACAACCGCTACGGCACCGGCCAGTCGTGCGTGTTCGCGATCGCCGATCTGCTCGAGGAACGGGGGATCGCGGTCACCGACCAGCCGGCGCTCGTGCTCGGGTACGGCCCCGTCGGCCGGGGCGTGGCGGCGCACCTGCGCGCGCTCGGCGCGGAGGTGCGCGTCGCCGAGACCGACCCGGTGCGGGCGCTCGAGGCGCGTCACGACGGCTATCCCACCGGGCGGGCGGTGTCCCTGTCGCAGGGCGCTCTCGTCGTATCGGCGACCGGCGTCCCCGCAACCGTCACCGCTGAGATCGCCCGGGCGGCGCGGGTGATCGCCGTGGCCGGGGGAGTGCCCGGCGAGGTCGTGACGGATGCCGAGCCCGAAGCTGTGCTGCTCGGCGGGGGAGGAGCCGTGAACATCACCGCGGCCGAGGGCAATCCCATCGAGATCATGGACCTGTCGTTCGCCGTGCAGCTCGCCGCCCTCGGCGAGCTGCTTCACCGTCGCCCCGCGCCGGGCGTGCACGCCCTGGGTCCCGACGTCGACGACCTCGTCGCGCGGGAGGCGCTCCGCGTGCGCGGCGCCGAGATCGACCCGCCCCGGCCCCTCGACCCCGAGGGCCTCGATGAGTGGCGCTCACCGCGCTATGCCGGAGGTGCGCGATGAGGGTGTACTCGGCATCCCTCGTCCTTCCGATCACGGCGCCGCCCATCCCGGGTGGGGCGATCGCGGTGGCGGGCGGGCGCATCCGGCACGTCGGCGACCGTGAGTGGGTCGTGCACGAGCTGCGGGCGCGGGGCGTCGCCTTCGACGAGGTGCACTGGCCGGGCGTGCTCACCCCGGGCCTGGTCAACGCGCACTCGCACCTGCAGTACACCGGCATGGCCGAGGTGGGTCGTGGGTCGTACGCGGGCTTCGACGACTGGGACGACGCGTTCACCCCGGTCTACCGCGCGGGTCACGACTGGGCTCAGGATGCCGCCGCGGGCGCGCTGCAGATGATCGCGGCGGGCACGACCGCCGTCGCCGACATCGTCACCGACGTCGAGGCCGCTTCGGCCCTGCACGACGCACGGCTGCACGGCATCACCTATTGGGAGGTGATGAGCTGGACCAACGCCGCCTGGGCCGAGCGGGGACGCGCCGAGGTGGAGGCCCGGCTCGACGCGCTGCCCGCACCTCCCGGCACGGGGCTCTCGCCGCACGCGCCGTACTCGCTCGACGTGGAGCCGCTGCTGGAGATCCCCGACATCGTGCGCGAGCGGGGGAGCCGCCTGCACCTGCACCTGGGCGAGGCCGCGTTCGAGCGGGAGCACGGCGACGCCGCGCCCTGGCAGGAGCGGCGACCCGCCAGCTTCCGGGCGCTGCGCGACCAGGGGTTCGGCACCGGCGCCACCGAGTTCGTCGACGAGCTCGGCGTGCTCGGCCCCGACTGTCATATCGCCCACGGGGTATATATGACCGCGCGCGACCGTGCCACCCTCCGCGCCCGCGGAACGACGGTGGCCCTGTGCCCGCGATCGAACGCCGTGATCGGACTCGACGAGCCGCCCGTGGCGGCCTACCTCGTCGAGGGGAATGCGCTCGCCGTGGGCACCGACTCGTTGGCATCCAGTCCCTCGCTCGACCTCTTGGCCGACCTCGCGGTCTTGCATCGCCTCGCACGGGCCCAGGGGTACGCCAACCGCGACCTGTCGGAGCTGCTGCTGCGCGCGGCGACGCTGGGCGGGGCGCACGCGATGGGCCTCGACACGGGCCCCGCGCGCACGGGCTACCTGGCGGTGGGGGCCGTCGCCGACCTCGCGTTCTTCGACATCCCGGTGTCGGAGGTCGCTGACACCATCGAGCACCTGGTGACGGGCGGCGCCGGCAGCGCGGCCGCCACCCTCATCGACGGCGTGGTGCGCTCGGCATCCGCCGCGTTCACGAGAGAGACCGGAGTATCCGCTCATGACTGACGACCGCCCCACCACCGCCCGCCTGCTCGATCTCGAGCCGCACCCCGAGGGCGGCTGGTTCCGGCGCATGTGGACGGGGTCGTACCGGGTCGAGACGCCGGCGGGTGAGCGGCCGGCCGCCACGTGCATCCACTACCTGCTCACCCCCGGTGAAGAGAGCGCGTGGCACGTCGTCACGAGCGACGAGGTGTGGCTCTGGCACGGCCCGGGCGCGCTCGAGCTGTCGCTCGGCGGCGACGGTGACGAACCCGGTGCCGCGCAGACAGTGACCCTCGGGGCCGATCTGGCCGCGGGGCACGTGTTGCAGCACACCGTTCCCGCCGGGGTGTGGCAGGCGGCGCGACCCTCGGGCGATGCCGAGGTGGTCGTCAGCTGCCTCGTCTCGCCCGGTTTCACCTTCGACGACTGGCGCCTCGCGGAGTGAGTCGTCGAGTGTCGCCCGTGACCACGGCCGAAACACGCACTGGGTACGATGTGCACATCACAGCACTCCGGGGATGACCCCGATACGTCCACGAGGAGAAAACCGTGAACGCTTTCGCACGCCTGCGCCGCGTCGCCGCCCTGACCGCCGTGGCTGCCGCCACGGTCGTCTCGCTCACCGCCTGCGCTTTCGCCCCCACCGGCTCCGACGCCGGGTCGGCCCCCGCCACCGACGGGGCACTGCAGACCGTCACCGCGGGCAAGCTCACCATCGCCACCGGCGAGCCCGCCTTCTCGCCGTGGGTCGAGAACGACGACCCCGCCTCGTGCGAGGGCTTCGAGGCCGCCGTTTCGTGCGCCGTGGCCGAGAAGCTCGGCTTCGCCGCGAGCGACATCGTGTGGGTGCGCTCGAACTTCGACAGCGCCATCGCGCCCGGTCCGAAGGACTGGGACATGAACATCCAGCAGTTCTCGATCACCGACGAGCGCAAGCAGGCCGTCGACTTCTCGTCGCCCTACTACACCACCACCCAGGCGGTCGTGACGACCGGCACCTCGCCGGCCGCCTCGGTCACCTCGGTCGCCGAGCTGAAGAACCTGCCCGTCGGCGTGATGAGCGCGACCACGAGCTACACCGTCGCGGCCGACCAGCTCGGCACCGCCAACCTCAGCGTCTTCAACTCCAACGACGACGCCGTCGCAGCGCTGCAGTCGGGCCAGGTCGACGCGATCGTGGTCGACCTGCCGACCGCGTTCTACCTCGCCGGTGCCGTACTCGACGATGGCAAGGTCGTGGGTCAGTTCCCCGACTCCTCGGCCGGAGGCGACGAGCTCGCGTACGTGCTGCCCAAGGGCTCGGCACTGACCACGCCGGTCTCCGACGCGATCGACGCCCTGCGCGCCGACGGCACGCTCGAGCAGCTGCAGCAGAAGTGGCTCGCCGACGCGGTCGACGCACCCGTCCTGAAGTAACACCCGTGGCATCCCCCGCACCTGCGGCCGTGTGGCGCCCGAGCGAGCTGGAGCTCGGTCGGCGCGCCACGCGGCGGCAGCAGTCGACGAAATCGGTGCTCATCGCGCTGGTCAGCTCGGTGGTCTTCGTCGTCGTGGTCGGCTGGGCGGTGCTGTCGAGTCCCGGCTGGGAAGACGTGCGGCGGGCCTTCTTCGACCCCGACATCGCGCTCAAGAGCTTCCCGTCGATCCTCGCCGGGCTGTGGGTCAACATCCAGGTGCTGATCGTCGCGGCGATCGCGGTGGCGATCCTCGGCACCACGCTGGCGGTGCTGCGCTCGCTGCGCGGGCCGGTGTTCTTTCCGCTGGCGGGCGCTGGCGACGATCTACACCGACCTGTTCCGCGGCATCCCGCTGCTGATCGTGCTGTACCTGGTGGGTTTCGGTCTGCCGGCGCTCGGGATCTTCGGGCGCGTGCCGGTGGTGCTGTGGGGCACGATCGCCATCGTGCTGACGTACTCGGCGTACATCGCCGAGGTGCTGCGCGCGGGTATGGAGGCCGTGCATCCCTCGCAGCGCGTCGCCGCCCGCTCGCTGGGGTTGACGCACGGCCAGACGCTGCGCATCGTCGTGATCCCCCAGGGTGTGCGCAAGGTCGTGCCCGCGCTCATGAACGACTTCGTGTCGATGCAGAAAGACGTCGGGCTCATCTCGGTTCTGGGCGCGGTGGATGCCGTGCGCGCGGCGCAGATCTCCGCGGCGCAGTACTACAACTTCACGCCGTACATCGTGGCGGCGCTGCTGTTCGTGGCGATGGCGCTGCCGATGATCCGCCTGACCGACTACGTCTCGGCGCGGCTGGCGAAGCGCGAGCAGATGGGCGGCATCGTATGAGCGTGCTTGACGTCAAAAGCGTGCGCAAGGCCTTCGGCGACCACGTCGTGCTCGACGGGATCGACCTCTCGATCGATCAGCACGAGGTGGTCGTGCTGATCGGAGCCTCGGGCTCGGGAAAGTCGACACTGCTGCGCACCGTCAACCTCATCGAGCGCGTCGACGACGGTCAGATCCTGCTGAACGGCGACGACCTCACCGACCCCGCCATCGATCAAGACGCCGCGCGCGCCCGCATCGGCGTGGTCTTCCAGCACTTCAACCTCTTTCCGCACCTGCGCGTGATCGAGAACGTCACGCTGGCCGCGCGCAAGGTGCACCGGATGCCGAAGGCCGAGGCCTACGCCCGCGGCACCGAGCTGCTGGAGCAGCTGGGACTCGGGGCCAAGGCCCGCGAGTTCCCCGATCGCCTGTCCGGCGGGCAGCAGCAGCGCGTGGCGATCGTTCGCGCCGTGATGACCGATCCCGAGTTGCTGCTGCTCGATGAGATCACGTCGGCGCTCGACCCGCAGCTGGTGGGTGAGGTGCTCGATCTCGTGCGCGTGCTGCGCGACCGCGGCTCGACCATGCTCATGGCCACGCACGAGATGTCGTTCGCCCGCGAGGTGGCCGACCGCATCGTGTTCATGAAGGGCGGACGCATCGTCGAGCAGGGCACGCCGGCGCAGATTCTCGACGCGCCGCAGCACCCCGACACGATCGCGTTCCTCGAGCGCGAGCGACGCGGCGGCGCGCTCTGAGCGCTGTTTTCGCCCTCTCGGCCTCAGGGTCGCGGGGGTGTTGGTGGTGCCTCAGCGAGGCCCCTGTGACGCCTGGGGAACGGGTTAACATCGCCTGTCGTCGGAGTGTCCGAACGACACGCCGAGTGTGACAGAAAACTTGACAGGTTCGCACGCCGTCGGTAGGCATCGCGGGAGTTATCCCCCGAGTTGTGCACATGCATACTTCGCGCGGGCAACCTTCAACGAAAACTTCACACCGGATTTCCCCAGGAAACCTGTGGACAAATAATGGCCAGGTCAGGACGGCTATCTTGGTCAAAACTCACATCCATCCACCGAGTTGTCCACAGTAGTTGTGCACAGACGTGTCGGCGTTTCCCGCAGTCTCTCCACAGAGTTATCCACAGGCACATTTGCGCGGGAGGAGGGGTGCTCTTAACGTGGGTCCAGCCCCTCGGTCTTCGTCTCGCGGCCACACGGCGTCGATGTCGGACGTTGGTGATTCGATGCTCCCGAGGTCGTTCCATCTCCCTCCATCCGAGCCCGCGCGGAGCGAGGTGAGCGGGGTCCCCGAGAACTGAAGGAGAGCCTGTGTCGATCGCTGACATCGCCGAAGAGCGTCTCGGAAAAGCCCCGCGCCCCGAGCGCACCCCGCCGCACGACATGCTCGCCGAGCAGAGCGCCCTGGGCGGCATGCTGCTGTCGAAGGATGCCGTGGCCGACGTCATCGAGACGCTCCGCGGCCCCGACTTCTACGTGCCGAAGCACGAGCTGATCTTCGAGGCGATCCTCACCCTCTACTCGCACGGCGAGCCGACCGACGTCGTCGCGGTGACCGACGAACTCATCAAGACCGGTGAGCTGCAGCGCGCCGGGGGAGCGGACTACCTTCACACCCTCACCTCGATCGTTCCCACCGCGGCCAACGCCGGCTATTACGCGTCGATCGTGTCGGAGCGCGCGATGCTCCGCCGTCTCGTCGAAGCGGGCACCCGCATCGTGCAGATGGGCTACGCCGGCGAGGGCGACCCCACCGAGCTCGTCAACAGCGCCCAGGCCGAGATCTACAACGTCTCGGGCGACGACAGTGCCGAAGACTACATCCCCCTGACGGTGGCCGTGGATGCCGCGGTCGACGAGATCGAGGCCGCCCGCGGGCGCGACGGCTCGATGACCGGCATCCCCACCGGCTTCGCCGGTCTCGACCAGTTGACGAACGGCCTGCACCCCGGCCAGATGATCGTGCTCGCGGCCCGCCCCGCCATGGGTAAGTCGACGCTCGCGCTCGACTTCGCCCGCGCCGCCGCGATCAAGTCGAACGCGCCGTGCATCTTCTTCTCGCTCGAGATGGGCCGCTCCGAGATCGCGATGCGCCTGCTCAGCGCCGAGGGAGCCATCCCGCTGCAGAGCATGCGCAAGGGCACGCTCGACTCCCGCGACTGGACCACCGTCGCCGCCACCCGCGGCCGCATCAACGACGCGCCCCTCTATATCGACGACAGCCCCAATATGACGCTGGTCGAGATCCGCGCCAAGTGCCGTCGCCTGAAGCAGCGCGAGGGTCTGAAGATGGTCGTCATCGACTACCTGCAGCTGCTCACCAGCGGTAAGCGGGTCGAGTCGCGTCAGCAGGAGGTCAGTGAGTTCTCGCGCGCGCTGAAGCTGATGGCGAAGGAGTTGCAGGTTCCCGTCATCGCCCTGTCGCAGCTGAACCGTGGTGCCGAGCAGCGCGCCGACAAGAAGCCGGCCCTGAGCGACCTGCGTGAGTCGGGCTCGATCGAGCAGGATGCCGACATGGTGGTGCTCCTGCACCGCGAGGCGGCGTACGAGAAGGACTCCCCGCGTGCCGGTGAGGCGGATCTGATCGTGGCGAAGCACCGTAACGGCCCGACGGACACGATCACGGTGGCGTTCCAGGGGCACTATTCGCGGTTCGCGGATATGGCGCCGGGGATGTAGTTCTTCTGTAGCTTCCGACGACGACTTCTGCGAGAACGGGCACCACGCCCGGGCGCCGGAGCCGTTTGCTCTCCGACGTGCGCTTCGGCAGCATCCGGCATGAATCGACCACCCGCGCGGCGTTTCAAGAGTGTTTCCGCGCGTGAATTCCCGGGAACGGCTGCCCGGTCCGGCTCGATCAGTGTTCAGTCAGGGCTTAACGGCGAAGGCGCCGGGGGTGACCGAGGCCACCCTCGCGGGAGGGGAACATCACGATGACGACGGCGGACGACAAAGCGGCGAAGGCCGCCGCACGCAAGGCACGGGCGGGCGCGAACGGGGTCGACACGATCCCGCCGCTGGCGAAGCTCTTCCCCCTCGGGCTGCAGCACGTTCTCGCGCTCTACGCCGGTGCGGTCGCCGTGCCGCTCATCGTGGGAGGCGCGCTCGGATACAGCGCGCAAGACCTGGCGTTCCTCATCAGCGCCGACCTGTTCATCGCGGGCATCGCCACGATCGTGCAGTCCGTCGGCTTCTGGCGATTCGGTGTGCGCCTGCCGCTCATGCAGGGCGTCACGTTCGCCGCGGTCGGTCCGATGATCGCGATCGGCACGCAGCATGGCATCCAGACGATCTTCGGCTCCGTGATCGCGTGCGGGCTGTTCATGATCCTCGTCGCGCCGTTCTTCGCGCAGCTGCTGCGCTTCTTCCCGCCGATCGTGACGGGTACCGTCATCCTGATCATCGGCCTGTCGCTCATGCGCGTCGCCGCGGGCTGGATCACGACCGGATCGACCGCCGACGAGCCCGGCGCTCCGCCCATCAACATCGCGTTCGCCTTCGGGACGCTCCTGCTCATCGTTCTCATCGAACGCTTCGCGCCCGCGGCGATCGCGCGCGTATCGGTTCTCCTGGGTCTCGTCCTGGGAACGCTGGCGGCCCTGTTCGTCCCGGGGATGGTCGACTGGTCGAACGTGGGTGAGGCCGGGTGGTTCGCAATCGTCACGCCGTTCCACTTCGGGCTGCCGGTGTTCGAGTTCGCCTCGATCCTGTCGATGGTCATCGTCGGCATCGTCATCATGACCGAGACGACGGGCGACATGGTCGCCGTCGGCGAGATCGTCGAGAAGCCCGTCACGCGGCGTCAACTCGCCGACGGCCTGCGTGCCGACGGCCTGGGTACCGTCCTCGGGGGAATCTTCAACACCTTCCCGTACACCGCGTTCGCGCAGAACGTCGGTCTCGTCTCGCTCACCGGCGTGCGCTCGCGCTACGTCGCCACCATGGCGGGAGCGATCCTCGTCGTCCTCGGCGTCGTCCCCAAGGTGTCGGCCATCGTCGAGGGCGTGCCGCGTGCGGTGCTGGGCGGCGCGGGCATCGCCCTGTTCGGGATGGTCGCCGCCAGTGGCATCCGGACGCTCGCGAAGGTGAAGTTCAACAACAAGAACGTTCTGATCGTCGCCCTGTCGGTGGGCGTCGCTCTGCTGCCGACGGTGTCGCCCACGATCTACGACCGCTTCCCGACCTGGTTCCAGCTCATCTTCGACTCGGGCATCTCGGCCGGCGCCATCGTCGCGATCCTGCTGAACCTGCTGCTCAACAGCTCCGATGTGCGAGCGCAGGCCGCGACCGAGCCCGCGCTCGGGGCGTACGACGCCGTCCGCGGCCCCGCCGCAGCCGCTCTCGTACACCCCGAGGCGGAGGGGACCGGCCTCATCCCCACCGCGGCGCTGGATGACCCGGAAGAAAAGAAGTCGACCCCCTCGGCGTGACTGCTCGATGAGGGCCGACCAACTTCCCCCGTCGCGCTTCTCGGCGCCTCAGAGCTCGAGCTCGACGGCCGTCTCGAGAGCCGCCTCGATCGACCGCATCCAGCCGTCCTTGAGGGCGGTGTTCGCCTCGTCGTAGAGCGAGGCGCCGTCGACGAGGTTGCTCGAGCACGCGCACACCATGCCGGCGCGGAGCCCCCGCAGTCGCGCCACCACGAAGAGAGCGGATGCCTCCATCTCGACGTTCAGCAGGCCCATGCGGTGCAGCTGGTCGATCCATTCCGGGGTCTCGGCGTAGAAGGCGTCGTCGCTGACACTGATCCCTGCGTGCGCGGTGGTGCCGGATGCCTCGGCGAGGCGGGTGCTGTGGCGTGTCAGGGCGAGGGTGAGCTCGGCATCCGGAACCGCCGGGAAGCCCTTGGGCACGTAGGCATCCGTGGTGCCGTCGTTGCGGAAGCTGCCCTCGCTCACGAGCAGGTCGCCCGGGACGATGCCAGGCTGAAGGCCCGCGGAGCTGCCGACGCGGATGAAGCTCGTCACGCCCACGGCGGGCCAGCTCCTCGACGGCGATCGCGGTCGACGGGCATCCCATCCCGGTGGACGTGGCGGTGATGTGGCGACCCTTGTACCAACCGGTCATCGTGCGGTGCTCGCGGTTGTGCGCGACCTCCTTCACGTCGGTGAGGAACTCGGCCACGAAGGGAACGCGGAACGGATCCCCGGGGAGAAGGGCGACGGATGACACCTCGCCGGGCGCGATACCGATGTGGTACTGCCGCGCGGTGAGACCGGCCTGGGACTTATCGACGACGCTGGACATGCTGAACGACCTCCGGTGGGAAATGTGACGATGGGTATCGCCGCAGTCCCCGCCCTGTCGCCAAGCGTCATGGTTGATAGGACACGCAGTGCGCCGACGCTATCACGGTGGGTGGGTAGGGGATGTGGTGTTCGCGGGGTGGGCCGCGGGCGGTGGTGGATCCCCGCGCGACGGCAACCTGGTCGCCGCGCTCGGGGTCGGTGTCTGAGTCGCCTTCGTAGACTCGGCGCATGAGTGTGAGCCTGCGAGTGGGTCCGATCGCGTATCCGATCGGTCGCGCCGACTTCCTCGGCTCGTTCTTCGATACGGTCGCGGTTCGGCTGGAGGGCGGTTCGCGCGGGTCTCGGTTCCCGACGCTCGCGGCGCTCTATCGCGACGGTGAACTGTCTGCGGATGCCGCGAGCTCAGCGCGCGACGAACTCGTGCGCGCGGAGCACGAGCTGGGTCAGCACCCGCCGACGGCCGTGGTCTGGGACATCCACCGGCCGGGCGTTCTTCCGCCCTGGGGGAGTGACATCGCCGCCACGATCACGTCGCTCGGCGACTACTTCGTCACGGCTGACGGGCGGCCGCTGAACGCGGTGATGGATGCTGCGTTCGATGCGAGTGCCCGCACGGGCAAGCCGGCGCGGATTGCCTGACGCTCAGTTCGAGTTCGCCCCACTGCTTTGGAGCGGGGGCGAGGAAGTCAGCGGGGTCGACCTGGTCGATGACCTCGCGGATGGCGGCGTCGGCGTGGAGGAAGAGGGTGGCTGGGGTCGTGGCGGTGACGGTACTCCGGGGTGGCGACATGGGTCAGACCCGCCGCATCGCATGCTGAGTGTCAGGCGTCTCGAACGCGTTCTCCAGAGCGCTCGATTCCGGCCAGGAGCACGTCGATCGCGAAGTCGCGTCGCGCTGCGTCGTCGGGGCCGGTGAGCAACGACGCGGAGCGAGCAACGTGCGGGAATCGGTCGGGGTCGGCGCCGTCGTATGCGGCGCGCACGTGTTCACGATCGTCGCCGATGTCCCCCCGGTTGAGCCGGACGGTCCGCTCGACGGCGGTCGACGCGGCGAACTGCGCAATGAGGTCGACCGCGAGAGCGGCGCGGTCGGCGGGAACACCGCCCGCCTCCATGAGCGCCAACTCGTGTTCCGCGAGACGGAGAGCACCGGGGAGGACCGGGATCGAGCCGAGCGCGATCGTGCCGAGGCCGGGGTAGGTCTCCAGCGTCTCGATCGTGTGGACGATGGTGCCGGCGAGGGCGTCTCGCCAGTCGTGGCCGTCGTCGGTGGCATCCACGAGGGACACCTCCGCGTACGCGGCATCCAGGACGTGCTCGAGCAGGATGTCGCGGTTGCCGAAGTACGCGTAGAGCGAGGCGGGGCCGGTTTCGACCCGTGCCGCGACGTGTCGCAGGCTGACCGCGTCGACGCCGTTCTCGCGGATCAGGGCCACCGCCGCCTCGAGGATCGACTGCCGGGACAGCGGCGCCTTCGCGGGGCGGGCGCGGCGCGAGACCGGTTCTGCGGCTGACGGCATGCGGACACGGTACCACTTGACACGATCGGCATTCGTGACGAACATTGTTCGCGAACGCTGTTCGTGAAGGAGTGATCATGTCAATTCTTGTTGTCGGTGCCAGTGGCGCCGTGGGTGGTGCGGTCGTCGCGGGTCTGCTCGATCGGGGGGAGCGGGTGCGCGCGACCAGCCGCACGCCGCAGAAGCTGGCTCTGCCGGCGGAGGTGGAGGTGTTCGCGGCGGACCTCGATGACCCAGCGTCGTTCACCGACGCCCTGAGGGGTGTCGAGCGCGTCTTCCTCTACGCCGACCTCGCCGAGCCGGAGGCATTGTTGGCGACCTTCGCGACCGCGGGCGTGCGTCACGTGGTCGTCCTGTCGTCGTCGTCCGTGACGTTTCCGGGCGCGGCCGAGGACTTCAACGGGTCGCGCTTCCTCCGGGTGGAGGAGGCCGTCGTGCGGTCGGGCCTCGCGTACACGTTCCTGCGGCCGGGCGGATTCGCGAGCAACGCGGCCCGCTGGAGCTGGGGCGTGAAGGGTGAGAGCGCCGTTCCGCTGCCGTACCCCGAGGCGGTGCAGGCGCCCATTCACGAGCAGGACATCGCCGATGTCGCCGTGGTCGCCCTCACCACCGACGCCCTCGTGGGTGCCGCGCCGGTGCTCACCGGACCGGAGCGTCTGACCCTGCGCGAGCAGGTCGCGCTGATCGGTGACGTCATCGGACGCCCGGTGGCGGTGATCGAACAGACCGAGGCGGAGTCGTCGGCGATGCTGTCGCGGTTCGTCCCCGAGGTATGGGTGCGGCAGATCATCAAGGACTGGCGCGAGGCGGTCGGCGCGACCCCGCCCATCTCCGACGAGTACACCCGCATCACGGGACGCCCGTCGCGCACCTTCCGCGGGTGGGTCGTCGACCACGCCGATCTGTTCCGCTGAGGGGGCGGGCGGGATAGTTGACGGCAATCCGTGCTCTGGACCGAGGAGGTGCTCCGCGTGAGATGCGGACGTACGGGGGCGACGTTCGGGATCGCGGAAGCGTCGCGAGCTGCTCGATCGATTGATGGGCCGATGCGTTCTCGCCGAGGGCGACCGAGGCGTCGGCATGGCTGCGCGCTTCACCCCCGGCCCTGAGCGACGTGCGTGACTCCAGTCGCTTGAGTGCTCGGAAAATTACATTTGAGTGTAATGTTAAAAGCGTTCGAGGGGGTGTTGCGTGCGTGCTGTGGATGCGTTGGAGGCCCTCGAGCTTGCGGGTTCGACTCAGCGCGGTCTGGTGACGACCGCTCAGGCGCGCGAAGCGGGCCTGAGCGGGGTCGACCTGACACGCCTTGCCGACGCAGGCAAGCTTCTTCGTGTCCGCCACGGCGTGTACGTACTGCCGTCGGCCGGTTCGGATCGTCTACAGGATTTGCGGGCTGCATGGTTGGCAGCCTCAGCGAACGGAGAGGTCGTCGTCTCGAGGGCGTCGGCGTCGGCCGTGCACGGCCTCGGCGATCTCGTCCCGGCGGCGCACGAGTTCACCGCGGCCGTGCGGCGGCAGAGCACGCTTCCCGATGTTCGCTTCCACCGTGCCGCTCTCGAAGACGTCGATGTGACCGTGGTCGATGGCCTGCCCGTCACGACCGTGGTCCGCACGGTCGGCGATCTCGTCGCGTCATCGCTGGATTCGGATCAGCTCGCGCGGGTGCTGTCCGATGCGGTGGAGCGTCCCGGTGTCGACGTGGAGGCTCTCGTGACCGTGCTCACACCCTATGCTGCTCGGTACGGATTCGATTCGGGACGCGCAATGCTGGCGGAGGTGGCGCCCGGATACCTCGCTGCGACGCTTCGCAGCGTTGTTGACGAAGCCGTGATGCTTTCGAGCCAGTTTCGACAGCAGGCGCTGGACCTTCTCGAAGAGCCGGGCGGCGCGAACGCGCTCTTGGCGCTCTTCCACGACCGGCTCGCCCGCGGCGATTCACCCGTGCGGAAGGACACGTAGTGGCGCTGACAGCAGTCGAGCTCGCCCGCTTTGCTCGTTCGGTCGGCGCGAAGCTGAACACGGAGGCTCGCCACCGCGGCGTCGCAGCGGATGTCATCCGTAAGCAGTACGTTTTCACGCTGTTCTTGAGCAGGCTCTTCGGCGCGGACCCTCAGCCGCCATGGGTGCTCCTCGGGGGGAACGCGCTCCTCATCCGAACAGGTGGAGGGCGGTTCACGCAGGACATCGACCTGGCTCGCCAGAGTGCATGGACAACAGCCGAAGACGTGCGATGCGAGCTGCAGTCGCTCGCTGATGCTCCTGCTGCTCGAGACCCGTTCACGTTCATCATCGCCTCGGTCGAAGCGCACTCCGAAGTCGACCCGTTCGGCTATGGAGCGAAGACGGCAAGCGCGAAGGTGCAGGCCCGACTCGGTTCACAGGTGTTCGAGGTGTTCACTATCGATCTCACGGAGCGACGCCACCTCGATGTTCCCGTCGACCACGTGCCGTTGAGGGTGGTAATCCCGCACGCGACTCTCTCTGAGCTTCCATCGGTGCCGACGACCCCGCTGGAGAATCACCTGGCCGACAAGGTATGCGCGATGTATGAGTTGCACGGCCGTGACCGAACCTCTCCGTCGACTCGATACCGGGACCTCGCCGACATCGTTCGCATCTTGGATGCCGGTCCCCTCAACGCAGAGCGTTTGATCACGGTGCTGGGCCGTGAATCGGGTCGACGCAGGATGACCTTGCCAGAGCGACTGGTGGCGCCTTCAGATCAGTGGCGCGATGCGTTCCCGCGCCAGGCAAGGACATTCGCCGAATACCCGAGCCGGCTCTATCCGCTCGACGCGTCCTTGGACGAGGCCCGTTCGTGTCTGGACCCGATTCTGTCGGGTGAACGAACATCGGGTACGTGGGATTCCGAGACGCGGTCCTGGTTCGAATAAATCGGGTGGGTCCGCGCGCGCAACATGCATGTCCGAGCCCCGACCTACGCTGTAACCGATATGGACCTGGAAGAAGTAGACCGGCTGTGGGAGCAGCATCCGGCGTGGAGACTGCTGCGGGCGCGCAACGCGCCGCTCGTCCTTGCCTTTCTCGGTGAGCGATTTATCGATGATCGATTGGGAATGGGCGATGGCCCGCCTGGGCAGGTGACATCCGCACGTCCCGTCGGAGTCCTTGCCTCCGGGGGCGTGACCGGGTCTCACTTCGCGGCCAGTTCTTCGATATCGGCATGACATCCACCGTCAGACGACGCGAGCAAGTCAGAAGAGTTCGCGTTCCGGAAGCGCGCACACGATCATCTAGGCTCCGATACCACGGCCGAGTCGAACGGACGTCGGGGGGATGTCATGACTATCGATACACGTCACATCATCGGCGGGTCCGTCGACGACCTGGCAGAGGGTCTTCGTCCATTCATCGAGCGAGTGTTCGCGGAGCGTCTCCCGGACGGGCCGTCGTGGGTGCAGATTCTCGCGCACAAAGACGAGCTTGCGGGCAGACCCACCTCGCACCATCACGCGAATGATGTCGGACTGATGCTGCGGGTGATGACCGAGAAGTTGGGCAACCTCGGCTACCCCTTCGACGGGCGTCTTTCCCGACAGGCGACGAACTGGTCGAGTGAGCTGCGTGAGGTGCGTAACAAGTACGCGCATCAGGTCGATTTCAGTCTCGCCGAGACGTATCGGGCGCTCGATTCGGCCGAATTGCTCCTGCGCGAGATCGGTGCGGAGGACGAAGCGCAGCGGATTGCGGCGCGCAAGTCGGCGGTGCTGGCGGCGCTGGGCGGTGGCGTCACGGGCCGCCCGCTTCCGTCACCGCCCAGTGCCCCGCTCCCCGCGCCACCTGTTGTTCCACCTCCTGCGACGGCTCCGCCGGAGACCGCCACCTCACCATCCCCCGAGTCGGAGGCCGCGGAAACGTTGCCGCTCACCCGCCGTCAACGGCGCGAGCAGCCCGAAACGGACGAGTCCGCGACACCACCCAGTCCGGCGTCGAGCGCGCATCTGTCGCTCGACGCGGTCAGCGAGCTCAGCTACGCCATGGCACACGCGCGCATCGTGCCGGTGCAGGAGGTTCGGGTCTTGTACACCGGGCCCGAGCTTCGCGGAGCATCCCTCGCGATCGAGGCCAGCACGGCGAACGGTTCGCTGGGGGCGCCCAAAGTCGTGATTCTCGACCTCGCGCCCGGTCTCAAGACGCTCGTTGGGCTCGACCTGCTGTCGCTCGATCCCGCTGCGATGCTCCAAGTCGACACGGAGCAGCCTGGCTCCATCACCCTCACTCTGCGTGGCCCGGACGGCGCGGTGATCGCCGATCATCGGCATCCGGTCACTGTTCTTGCGGCGAACCAGTGGATCGCCCGGGAGCTGCACCTCGGCCTCGAGCTCCTGGCATCCTTCGCTCAGCCGCAGTCGGCCGCGCTGACGCCGGTCCTGCGACGAGCCTCGGACGTGCTGGGACAGTCGAGCGGCCGCACAGAGCTCGACGGGTATCAGAGCGACAACCCGGCGCGGGTGGACGCGATGGTCGCGGCCATCTGGGATGCCGTGCGCGAACTCGACATCCGCTATGCGGAGCCTCCGGCGAGTTGGGGCCTGCGAGGTCAGAAGATCCGCACGCCGCAAGAAGTGCTTGAGGGACGACTCGGAACGTGCCTCGATACGACCTTGACGCTCGCCGCGTTGCTCGAGCAGGTCGGAATCAACTCGACGCTGTGGGCCGTGGACGGTCACATCTTCCTCGGGTACTGGCGTGAGAACGGCAGCCTCGGCCTGCCCGCGACCACCGACATCGAAGAAGCGGTCAACCTCGCGAAGCTGGGCCGAATCTCACTGCTTGAGACGACACAGGTGACCGGCGGCGCGGGATCCGCCCCGTTCGACGTCGCCCGCGCCACGCCGCAGCCCTACCTCGAGTCGCGCCGCGGCGAGATTCTCGGCATCACCGACGTGCGCGCGGCCCGCGAGAACGGAATCTTCCCGCTCCCCAGCCGCACGGTGGATGCCGACGGCGAGGTGACCGTCGTCGAGTATCGCCCGCTGGACCGCGTGCTGGCGCCTTTCGTCGCCGACCAGCGCGATGCGCAGGGCCGCGCAGTGGCTCCGCCGCGCGTGGCGCAGTGGAAGAACGCTCTGCTCGATCTGAGTCTGCGCAATCGCCTCATCAACTTCACGAGTCGCGCGGGCTATCAACTCGCGGTGCCGGGGGCGGCACTGGGCCGCCTCGAGGACATGATCAACGGGGGAGCGAGCGTCACGCTTCTCGCGTCCGACGACGTCCCCGAGATCGCGCGCGAGCGTGGCATCCGCTTCGGTCGCGACCGCGACGCGGCCGAACGAGAGGCGCTTCTGGCCGACAAGAGGCAGGCGCACCTGACCGACGTCACACAGGCGGCCTACACGACGAGGCTGCGCGCTTTGGCCGCGAAAGCGAAGACCGTCACCGAAGAGACCGGCGCGAACAACCTGTACCTCGCCTTCGGCACCCTGCGATGGGAGTTCAACGACCGGCAGCTGCAATCCCCGCTCGTTCTCGTCCCGGTGACTCTGGAGAGCGTGTCGCGTGGTCAGTCCTTCCGTCTCGTCCTCGACGAGGCCGGTGCGTCCACGCCGAACTACTGCCTCCTCGAGAAGCTGAAGGTGAGTTTCGGCATCGAGGTGCCCGGGCTCGCGAATCCGTCGACGGATGCCGCGGGGATCGACCTCGGCGCGGCGTTCGACGCGGTGCGCCAGGCGATGGTCGACGCCAAGCGGCCCTTCGTCGTGGAGGACACCGTTCACCTCGGCATCCTGCAGTTCGCGAAGTTCCGGCTCTGGAAGGATCTCGACGACAACTGGGAAGAGCTCGCGACGAACTCGCTCGTCACCCACCTCATCCAGTCGCCGAATGAGGCCTACATCGATGCGGTACCGGCGCCGGTCGACGTCGATCTCGATGCGCTGTCGGCGCAGGTCCCCGTCTCCGCGGACTCGTCGCAACTCGAGGCCGTGGTCGAAGCCGTCGAGGGCCGCACGTTCGTGCTCGAAGGCCCCCCGGGCACCGGCAAGTCGCAGACCATCACGAACCTGCTGGCCCGGTCGTTGGCATCCGGGAAGCGCGTGCTGTTCGTGGCGGAGAAGCGTGCGGCGCTGGAGGTCGTGAAAGACAGATTGGATGCCGTCGGGCTCGGCGCCTTCTCGCTCGACCTGCATGACAAGGGTGCACGGCCGAATGCCGTGCGCGAGCAACTCCGGGCGGCGCTCGACGCCACTGCCCGGCCCGATCGCGCGGCGCTGACGGCGCAGCGCGAGGCGGCGGAGTCCAGCCGCGGCACGCTGTCGCGCTACGCGCAGCGGGTGCACGAACCGAACGCGGCGGGTCTGTCCCTGTACTCGGCTCGATCGCAGATGTTGGCATCCGCCGCGGACATCCCGCCCTTGGACGTGCCGCATTCCCTGGTTGCGTCGGGCGATCACATCGACCAGCTGCGCACACTTCTGCGAGAGCTGCCGGCGGTCAGTGATCTCGCCCGCCCGGCACCGACGCATCCGTGGGGCTTCGTCGATGATCCCGATATCGACGCGGCCGCTCTGCATCGCGCGGCCCGCGACTTCGACGACGCGCTCGCAGCCATCGGTCCGAATGACCTGCTGTCTCGCGTGCAGACGCCGCAACAGGTGGAAGCGTGGGCGGGTGTCGCTCGCGCGCCGCGCCATGCTCTCGACGACGTCGACCGAGTGCAGCCCGGGTCGATCGATGACCTCGCTCGGCGGCTTGCAGCGGCGGCCGCGCAGCCGCCCGCATGGCTCGCCCAGGTCGATCCGCGGGTGCTCTCGCGAAACGTTCGCGAGATTCACGCGGCCGCCCAGGCCGCGGATGCGTCCTCTTTCTTCGGTCGCAAGAAGCGTCGGCGTGCCGTGCTGGCCCAGTTTGCGACCGACCTGCGCGTCGATCAGGCCGCGATCGACCTGCGCAGGCTGTCGACACTCACCGGCGCCATGGTCGAGACGGCCGCACAGGTCGACGAGCTGCGCGGCGAGCTGCAGCGACAGCCCGTCGTCGTCGCGTCCCCGGACGTCAACCCCTACCTGCCTGGCTCGGCGGAGCAGGTGGGAGCCGCCCTGACGTGGGTGGGGTGGCTCTCGATGGCGCTCGCGTCCGATGCCTCGGCTGCCGGAGACCTGCGCTCAGACCTGCGCCGTGTCTACGAGACCACGGCCCCGGATGCAGCGTCGGCCGAGCGATACGCGGCGCTCGCCGCCGCATGGCGGGCAATGGCAGCTGCAGCGGGAGGTGGCGCGTCTCCTGACCAGCTCGCCCTCTGGGCCGGGGATGAAGGAGTTGCGGCGACCTGGGAACGCACTCGTACGGCGCGCAACCTCGCGACGACCGAACCGGTCACGCTCGGCCGCTGGATCGACCTGCTCCGACACGTGGAACCTCTGCGGCGCCACGGGATGGATGAAGCGCGGGAGGCGATTCTGGCCGGGCGCGTCCGTGCCGACGACGCGGCGCTCGCCTTCGACAAGGGTGTCGCCTCGGCATCCATCGATGAACGCGAAGACGCCACCGCGCTCAGCGACTTCGATCCTGCGGCACACAACCGCACGATCGCCCGGTTTGCCGCGAGTTCGGCAGCCATCCGTGGTGAGCTTCCGCGGGCTCTGCCCGCTGACATCCTGTCGCAGCGGCGGTTCGATCCGACCTTCGACGGCGGCGACATGGGCGCGCTCAAACGTCAGCTCTCGAGGCAGCGCGGCGGGGACAGCGTGCGGACGCTCATGGACAAGTACGGCGATCTGATCACGCAGATCACGCCGTGCATGCTCATGAGTCCGGAATCGGTCGCGCGGTTCTTCCCCGCCCGCGCCGGGATGTTCGACATCGTGGTGTTCGACGAGGCGTCGCAGATTCGTGTGGCGGATGCCGTGGGCGCGATGGGGCGAGCGCGTTCCGTCGTGGTGGTGGGAGACTCCAAGCAGATGCCGCCGTCGACCTTCGCCGAGGTGACGGCCGACGTCGACGAGGCGGAGGCCGATGCGGGCGTCGTCGCAGATGAGGAGTCCATCCTCACGGAGTGCACGCAAGCGCGAGTTCCGAGCAAGTGGCTGTCGTGGCACTACCGCAGTCAGGACGAGGCGCTCATCGCCTTCAGCAACCACCAGTACTACGAGAGCCGACTGTCGTCGTTTCCGGCGCCGCTGCGTGACTTCACGGCGTCCGTGTTCGACGGACGCGCCGCGAAGAAGCCCGACTACGGGCTCTCACTCGTGCGGGTCGACGGCCAGTTCGAACGTTCGGGTGGGCGCGGAATCCTTCGCACCAACCGCGTCGAAGCGCAGATGATCGTCGATGAGGTGATTCGGCGGTTCGCCGCAGCCGGCGACACCGCACCGTCGATCGGCATCATCACGTTCAACGTTCAGCAGCGCGACTTGATCGACAACATGCTGCGCGACGCTCCGGATGAGCGCATCGGTCGCGCGCTCGACGAGCGCGATGGATTGTTCGTGAAGAACCTCGAAAGCGTGCAGGGCGACGAGCGCGACACCATTCTGTTCTCGGTCGCCTTCAGCAAGAACGACCGCGGAATGCTTCCGCTGAACTTCGGACCGCTGTCCCGCGCAGGGGGAGAACGCCGGCTGAACGTCGCGGTGACTCGTGCGCGACGACAGGTCGTGCTGTACGCGAGCTTCGATCCCGCGGAGCTTCGTGCCGAGCAGACTTCGGCCCGTGGGCTCAAAGACCTGAAGTCGTATCTCGAGCTCGCCGCGCGCGGAGTCGCGCCGACGGACGATTCCACGATCCGCGTGCCCGTCATCGATCGCCACCGTGACGAGATCGCCGCGGTCCTCACCGAGCGCGGACTCGTCGTGAAGACGGACGTCGGGCTCTCGGACTTCCGTATCGATCTCACGCTCGCCTCCGCGTCCGACCCCGCGCAGCCGCTCGTCGCCGTCCTGCTCGACGGAGAAGGCTGGCGTGCGCGCCGAACGGTGGCTGATCGCGATGGTCTGCCCGTCGATGTCCTCGGTAGGCTCATGCGCTGGCCGGGCATTGAGAGGGTGTGGCTGCCGGAGTGGCTCGATGATCCGGATGGCACGGCCGACCGACTTGTCGCGGCGGTGGAGGCGGCTGAGGCTGGCGGCTTGTCCGTTGCAGCCGCGGCGGTTGCGGCAGCCGATGATCTCGTTCCACTCGCGACGGAGGAGCCGCTGGAGGCTCTGCGTGACGGAACACCGCCGGGGGTGGAGGACGAGGAAGTCGTCGCTGTGACGCATCCGCACGTCCGCCCCTTCGTGCCCTGGCCGATGACGACGTCCGGGGGAGTCGGCGTGCTCGATGCGCTTCCGAGCCGATCTGCTGTTGAGCGGGTTCGCGCCGCCCTGGTGGAGGTCATCGCCGCCGAGGGGCCAATCTCGCGAGCACGCTTGGTGAGACTGGTGGCGGAATCGTTCGGACTGTCTCGTGTATCAGGCGCGCGGGCTGCGGCGATCCTCGAGCTGATTCCGGCTACTTCCCTTCGCCCGGGGGACGAGCAGTTCGTCTGGCCGACGGACGTGGATGTCGCCACCTGGCGCGATGTTCGCACGAGTGCTCCGGGGGAGAGCCGACCGCTTGAGTCCGTCGCGCTGGAAGAGATCGCGAACGCGATGGCCGTCGTCGCTCAGCTCGGGGGTGGGGTGCGCGAGGACGAGATCAAGCGAGAGGCTCTGCGGCTGTTCGGGGGGAAGCGGATGACGCCCCAGATCTCCGAGCGACTTGCCGAGGCTTTGACGGTGGCGGTGGCCACTCGACGGGTCGAGCTTGCGCCGTCGGGGGCCTATCTCGCGCGTTTCTGAGGTGTTCGGATCGAGTTCAGACGACGGATAGAGTGACCCCGATCAACACATGGGGGCGCACTATGGGGCGAGGATTCGCGGTCGTCGATCTCGAGACGACAGGTCTCTTTCCGCAGAAGCACGATCGCATCGTCGAGGTGGCGATCGTGCATGTGTCGCCGACCGGCGTCGTCGAGGGGGTCTGGGAAACACTCGTCAATCCGATGCGCGATACGGGTGCGCAGCGCATCCACGGCATCAGTGCCGCTGCTGTCGCGCGGGCTCCGGAGTTCGGTGCACTGGCACCGTCCATCGCCTCGCTTCTGCGCGGGCGGGTGCCTGTCGCGCACAACGCGAGTTTCGACGCGCGGTTCTTGGCCCACTCCATGGAGCAAGCCGGTCTGGCGTGTCCCGAGTACGAGTACTGGATGTGCACGATGCAGCTCGCGGGCACATTCCTGCCGGGCAATCGGAGTCTCGCCGACTGCAGTGCCGCGATCGGGTACGCGATGCAGAACGCCCATCGCGCTTCGGCGGATGCTCTCGCCGCGGCGGCGCTCCTTCGCGCCTACATCGGCGCGGGTCACGATCCCGCGTGGTGGGATGGGTGGCTCGCTACCGCGGGGGAGTGGCCGGATGAGCCGTGCGACACGACAGCTTGGCTGGCGCGCACGGACTCCGACACGGCACCGCGGTCAGTTCTCGAGCGTTTGCACGTGGACGTCGCGGCCGACGCCGCCGTCGACGACGGCGCCCTGAATCTCGACTACCTCGCTCTGCTCGATCGCGTCCTCCTCGATCGGTACATGTCCGCGACCGAGACCGACGACCTCATTCGATTCGCCGCGGAGCTCGGTCTTTCAAGCACCGCGGTGCGCCGTCTCCACCGTGCCTACTTCGACGGGTTGGTCTCGGCGGCCTGGGCGGACGATCAGCTCACCGCCGACGAGTGGGCTGATATCCAGAAGATCGGTGGCCTGCTCGAGATCGACGCGGAAACGATCGCCGGAGCCGCTTCGAAACCGGATGCCGCGGCCCCGACCCTCACCACCGGCTTCCGCCTTTCACCGGGAGACACCGTCGTCATCACCGGCGACACGCGCCGAGATCGAGCGGCGTGGTTCCAGATCCTCACCCAGCGCGGTCTCATCCCGAAAGACAGCATGGTGAAGAAGGCCAAGGTGCTTGTGGCCGCCGACCCCGACTCGATGTCGGGGAAGGCGCGGCAGGCGCGAGCGTGGGGGATTCCGATCGTCACGGAGGAGGGGCTGGAGAGGTTGATGGGGCTGGGGGTCGCTGAGTAGCGGCGCCGAGAAGCCGCAGCGTCCAGGGCGGCGACCCAGCAATTTATGGCGTTATGTGACCGTGCCCACCGCGTTGTGCGGCGGTGTCATTGGTGCAGCTGTTCTGCCTGATGTGAGGTGTCAGGCGACACGAGCACGAACGTAGTCTGCTCGCGGAAGGCCACCCCAAGGCCGGCGTCGCTGAGAAAATCTCGAAGGTCAGCGGTAGGGCGTTCGGGAAGGAGCACCGAACAGCGTAGATCGTCGACGTGCACGTGTCGGCGGTAGTCGTAGAGCTGGCCGACCGCCATACGGAGGTCCGAGCGGCTGACAATTGCCTTCGCCTCATAGAGGGTGTGATCGGATTCGTCGTAGATATCGGTGAGCAGCCGGGTGTGCTCGGCGGGTAGGTTTATCGCCCACCGAGTGAAGTTGTGCCCCACCCGATGTGCGATGAACTCGTCGACAAGCCGCGACTCCCGCCGTACCGCCAGGCCACCCACGCGATCCGCCGTTTCGAAGAACTCGGTTGAGTTAATTTCGACGGGGACCGAAACGGCATTCGGTTGGCGCGTCATTTCTGAGTAACCGACGAGCTCAACGACTCTATCTGGGATCACGCTCACTGGCAGCAGTCGGAAGACGAGCACTGTGCGCAGCGCTCGCGGTTCGATCGAGCGCTGGCATGCGCTCGAATGGCACGTCGGGGTCGAGGATGAACTCTCCGATGTACCGTTGAAGCTTTGTGCTCGACCCCGCCACGACGCCCGCTGCGCTAAACGCGTGGAGGGAGCGTCCTTTCGCGGCGTGGGTCAGGATTGGTGAGTTGCTGCCGCTGAGCTTCTGGTCTCCATCGCGGCCCGCGCCGGTGTAATGGAACACCGCGCCGTCCGGGGAGAAGCCGTCGTAGACGTACCCGAACTGTTTGCCCTCGGCGGGGTCTGTGAACACAAAGACGGAGTTCGAAGTGTTGCTCGGAACGATGCCACCAGACTGAGCGCTGCCGCCATACTCGACCACGAGGTCGGCACGTGTGACGATGTCGCCTGCGCGGAGGCGGACGACGGGCGATGGCACGTGCTCAACATATCGATCAGATCGAATTGACGGCGACATCACTCGCGGGCGGGGGGACGCTACGACGAGCACGAACGTCGCCTCGCGAAGCCTGCGTCCGCACCCTGATACGGTCGCAATCGTGACGAGTCAGCATGTTCAGAGGGCTCTCGAGGACTTCGTTCGCGAGCGTGACTGGGCCCAGTTTCATACCCCGGCGAACCTTGCCAAGAGCATTGCGATTGAGGCGGGCGAGCTACTGGAGTGCTTCCAGTGGAGCGACGATGCGGACGAGGCGCAGGTGCAAGCCGAGCTCGCTGACGTGGTGACCTATTGCATGCTGCTTGCGGCACGGCTTGGGGTCGACCTGGACGAGATCGTGCTCGAGAAACTCGCCATGACTCGGGAGAAGTACCCGGTCGATCGGGCCAGGGGACGGAGTGCAAAGTATGACGCCCTTTGAGATTGATCGCCTGAACTTCACGCCGAGCGCGATTTCGGATTGGACGGCGGGTGACGAGCGCCGAACAAATTGGCCTGTCGTTTATGTGCTTGATGGTGCCGACTCGGCTGGCGCCGGGGCCGTGTACGTCGGTGAGACGGTCAACGCCGTTGCGCGCATGCGTCAGCATCTCTCCAACCCCGCCAAGCAAGTATTTCGACACGTACGCGTAGTAATCGACGACACCTTCAACAAGTCGGCGTGCCTCGATCTGGAATCTCACCTGATCCGCTGGCTCGCCGGCGACGGACAGTTCACGGTGATGAACGGTAACGAGGGGATTATCGACGCTCGGTACTTCGAACGCGACCGCTACCGGCATAGCTTCCGCGACATCTTCGAGAAGCTGCGTTCTGAAGGAGTCTTCCAGCGCAGCATCCCTGAAATCGAGAACAGCGACCTCTTTAAACTGTCGCCGTTCAAAGTGCTCACGCCAGAGCAAGCGATCGCCGTCGAAGACATCGTGGAAGGGCTCCTGGCTGATATCAAGGGCGGAGCGTCATCCGCGAGTGTGATCGAGGGACAGCCTGGCACCGGCAAGACCATTGTCGCGATCTTCCTGATGAAGCTTCTCGCCGACATCCGTGACCACGCTGATGCGGAAGAAGTCGAACCGGATTCGATGTTCGCCGACTTCTTTGTCCCCGGTAATCGCGAGTTGCTCGCGGGGCTTCGGGTCGGTTTCGTGGTACCGCAGCAGTCCTTGCGGGAATCCATTAGGCGTGTATTCAAGAAGACACCGAAGGTCACAGAAGCTCAGATTGTGACGCCCTTCGACGTGGGGGCATCAGACCAGCCATGGGATTTGCTCATTGTCGACGAGACTCATCGGCTGAACCAGCGCGCGAACCAGTCGTCGGGCGTTAACAACAAGCGATTCATCACGATCAACGAGAAGCTCTTCGGCGTTGACGACCCATCAAAGACGCAGCTGGACTGGATCCGCGCTCAGAGCCGGCACCAGATCTATCTGGTCGACGTTGAACAGACTGTGAGGCCGGCTGACCTGCCTTCGAGCGTCCTACGCTCACTCGTGGACCAGGCAAGGTCGACGCATCGCCGGTACCCGCTGTCTTCCCAGATGCGCGTGCGTGCTGGCGCCGACTATGTGCAATTCATTCGGGAGTTGCTGCGGGGACAGGTCAACGCGACGGAGGGCCCCGACTTCGGTGACTACGACCTGAGGTTCTTCGACAACCTCGCGACGATGCGACGAGAGATCTCAAACCGCAACGACGAGCATGGCCTCGCCCGGCTGATCGCCGGTTACGCGTGGGACTGGAAGAGCAACCGCGATAAGGAAGCGTTCGATATCGAGTTGGACGGCGTGCGCCTTCGCTGGAACAGTCAAGCCAAGGACTGGATCAACAGTCCAGCATCCGTCCACGAGGTTGGGTCAATTCACACCGTCCAGGGCTACGACCTTAACTACGCGGGCGTCATCATTGGCAACGACCTACGCTACGACCCCGGCTCCCGACAGCTCTACGTCGACCGCGCCTCGTATCGGGACGCCAAGGGCAAAGAGAACAATAAGCAACGCGGGATCGTCTACTCCGACGACGACCTCTTGGAATTCATCCGCAACATCTACGGGGTCCTCCTGACGAGGGGCATTCGTGGCACGTACGTGTACGTGTGTGACGCGGCGCTACGCGAGTACATTTCGCATCACATTGAACGTCGTGTCACCCGCTAGTTCATTAGGGAAGCTCTCAGGGCGCACGGCCTGTTCTGTCCGTCTCACCGAGTATCCGCGAGGTGCCAGTTACTAGCCGCGCCGTTGACGGCTGCGATGCAGATCGGGTGGGCTGCTCGCCAGCTGCGTGGTCAAAGCAAGAGCACGCTTCGGCCCAAGACCAGCCGCCAATGAGAGGTCAGCCTCCCGCAAGAAATTTGAGCTAGAAAGACCACAAATCAACGGTCGCGCGATACTGTCCGCGACTACGCCAGCTGTCGCATCCGCTACCGGGGAGACTGACTGACTTTAGCCCCTCCGACCTCATCGCACACGATCCCGCAATAAGCAACCTTCGCTCCGGGAGAAACGTGGGCGCGGTTCTCCGAGTAGTTGGATCCAGGCGGCTATGTTCGAGAATCAAGTCCCGCGAGTCGACTGCCCGAGGTTCAGACGGCCTCCGTAAATCCGGCACCCGGATACCTGCAGGGCGAAGCTCCCCGATCGGCGCTCGCGGAGAACCCGTTCCTCCATGGCATCTGCACTCGGCCCACATCGAGTGTTTGCACAGTGCACTCGCATCGCGAGTCGGCAGTGAGGGCGATGCGCTGCGGTTACAGACCCCCGTTGCTCGCCACTCGGTTCTCCGCCCGCTCTGTTGCCTCAACTCAAAGGCGCTGCCCAAACGCGCCCCGTTCTGGCGGGATCAGCGCGCGAATCTCGGGGCTGTCTAAGCCCGCGACCGCTTGTGCTACCCGTGGCGGTAACGCTTGCTCCATCGGCCCGACTCCTGTCTGCAGGCGACGCCTCAGCTCGAGGGTGGCATCGAGGACAGGTCGACCGCTCCGGCGCGGAAAGCAGTAGCGGTCTAGCAGCGCGCCGGGAACTATCACCTTATGCGCGACGATCGGATAGGCCGGGTCGGGGTCGACCCCGTCGGCCAGCAACAAACCCGCTGACCCGTTCTCAATCCAAGCGAAGCCGAACTGTTCCCTTTCAACAGCCCAACCACGACCACGGTAAAGCGATACCGCCGACCTTGGTATGTGTGCTGTCAAGACCAGCTCACGCCTCGATTGTGCGTCGGCCTCGATGTGGTCAATCAGGTCCGACGCAATCCCGCGACCTCTGTGCTCGGGAAGCACTCCGACGTACTCCAGGTATCGCGCTCGCACGAAGGCCCCCCGAACCCCTCAAGCGGCAAGGGGTGGGCGAAAGCGAAGCCGACCGCCTCGTCGTCTTCCATTGCGACCAGAATCGAAGCCATCGCAGCCACCTCAAACTGGGTGAGCGGGAAGTCGGGACTGTCTGATTTCCGGTGTTTCTGGGTCGGCCTGACCGAGAGGAACAGGCCGTGAGGGACACGACCGAGATGATCGATCCTGTGACCGGGGAGATCATCGATGAGCAGCAGCTCGCGGAGCAGCTGCTGAGGCAAGCGAAGGAGCAGGGTGTCGACTTGTTGGGCCCGGACGGGTTGCTGAACGGGTTGACGAAGCGAGTGCTGGAGACCGCGCTGGATGCGGAGATGACCGAGCACCTCGGCCGCGACAAGCACCAGCCCGCCGAGGGTGGCAACATCCGAAACGGGACGAGGTCGAAGAGGGTGCTCACCGAGGTCGGCCCGGTGGAGATCGATGTGCCCCGGGACCGAGACGGATCCTTTGACCCGAAGATCGTCCGCAAGCGGCAACGCCGGTTGACCGGTGTCGACGAGATCGTGCTCTCGCTCACCGCTCGCGGGCTCACGACCGGAGAGGTCGCTGCGCACTTCGATGACGTCTACGGGGCGTCAGTGTCGAAGGACACGATCTCGAGGATCACTGACAAGGTGATCGAGGAGATGACGGATTGGCAGAACCGTCCGCTGGATCGCGTCTACCCGGTGGTGTTCATCGACGCTCTGGTGGTGAAGGTCCGGGACGGCCAGGTGCGGAACAAGCCGTTCTACATCGCCGTCGGCGTGACAGTGAACGGTGAACGCGACATCCTCGGGATCTGGGCCGGCGATGGCGGCGAGGGCGCGAAGTTCTGGCTCGGCGTGATGACCGAGATCAAGAATCGTGGCGCCGAGGATGTCTGCATCGTCGTCTGCGACGGCCTCAAGGGGCTGCCCGAGTCGATCAACACCGCGTGGCCGCTGGCGACCGTCCAGACCTGCATCATCCACCTGATCCGCAACACGTTCCGGTTCGCATCTCGCCACTACTGGGAAGAGATGGGCAAGGACCTCCGCCCCGTCTACACCGCCCCAACGGAGGCGGCCGCAGCGGAGCGGTTCCGCGAGTTCGACGCGAAGTGGGGTCAGCAGTATCCCGCGATCACGAAGCTCTGGCAGAACGCGTGGGCCGAGTTCGTGCCGTTCCTGGACTGGGACGTGGAGATCCGCCGCGTGATCTGCAGCACGAACGCGATCGAGTCGCTCAACGCCCCGCTACCGCCGTGCGGTCCGGGCACGCGGGCACTTCCCGAACGACGCCGCGGCGCTGAAGTGCCTCTACCTCGTGACCCGCTCGCTTGACCCGACAGGTCGGGGCAGGGCACGCTGGGCCACGAGATGGAAGCCGGCACTGAACGCGTTCGCGATCGCCTTCGAAGGCCGTATCAACTAATGACCGCCGGCCCAGAAACACCGTTCATCGGAAAGACCCGGGAAGTCGGCAGCGAATACGGGATGAGCGCCAGGAAAAAGAGCCACCTCAAGCTCGAGGAGCTTAGGTAAGTCCTCCGCCGTGGCCAGGCGGATGCTATGTGACACGTGGAGCTCCTTCGTTAATCAGCTTCGCCACTGTACCCAGCCGGTGGTGGATGCGCACGACGCGGGCCATGAACGTCTGGCTCCAGCGATAAACGCACCGGGGCTACTCGCATTGAAGACTGCTACCGGCGTTAGGCAATTGAAGGCTGACGCGAGCTGGCGCAGTAAGTCACCGGCGGCTCAACTGCCTGCTGTGCTGCCGCAGGCTGAACGCCGTGCGCGCGCCAAGGCCGGACATGCGGTGTGCGGGGAGAATCCAGGAGGCATCGATCGGTCGGCCGTCGGTGATCCGAGCGTCGAGCGTGTTACCAGGGATGGGGATGTGATGGTCGCTCACACGACGGGTGGCGACCGGGCAGCTTTTGGCCAGAAAGCAGGCCCCCACCGCGACTCGACGGCGCAGAGGATCCGCCGTATCGCGTCGCATGTCTTGGCGCGCTGAGGCGGGCGTGCTGTGCGTGGCTGGCCACGGCTGCGTGTAGTGAGTCGCTCGTCGCTGTGTCGTATGCAACACCTCGTCGCGGAAAGGAATCGAGATGCGTAGTGTTGCTGACCATGTGTGCGAGCATCATCCGCAGGGCGATTGGGGAAGGCGACTGATGCGCGATGCAGACGTGCGACTGGCACTTCACAGATGGCTGCGCGAGCAGCACCACAACGAGAGCCACCAGACCCGCATCGTCGACGAGCTGGCGATTGCTGGCCAAGTGCGAGTCGACACCGCCGTGTTGAATGGCTCCTTCGCCGGATTCGAGATTAAGAGCGCAAGCGACACCCTCCGTCGGCTTCCCCGACAGGTCGAGGTGTATTCGGCTGTCCTTGACTACGCGACGCTTGTGGTGGCACGTAACCATGCGGCCAAAGCCAGGGAGCTCCTCCCACGCTGGTGGGGCGTGATCGAGGCAGTTTCCGTGGCCGGCGGAGACCCTGTCGTCCTACGGACAGCCCGCGAGCCACGGCCGAACCCTCGCCTGGAGCCGCGGCTGCTGTGCACCCTTCTGTGGCGGAGTGAAGCACTAGACGAACTGGAACTGCGGGGCATCGCGGCAGGTGTGCGCAGCAAGCCGAACCGCGTGCTTTGGGACCGGCTGTGCGACTCACTGGATTCCGCGGAGGTCCGCCAGATCGTGCGCGAGCGCCTGAAGGCTAGATCAGGGTGGAGAGCTGAAACGCCACCACTTCAATGTGCCTGACCGTGCCCCACTCACGCCATTTCCCGGGGTTACCCGGAGTGGCAGAGCCGGCCACGACGGCTTCGATCCAGGCATCGGCTTGACTGCGCACGGGCGTTGCGTACTCCGCATGACGAGTGAGTTCATCGAGCGCGGGGATGAGCGCCGCCCCACCTTTGCCCGACCCACCCTGCCCCTTGAACAGTTCTCCCTTCGCGAGGAGGAAGTCATTAGTCACGGTGTAGCGGAGAGCCGCACTGATGCTTATGAAGCGAGGGTCTACGCCGAGTTCAATGGTGTCCGGCTTCAGGACGAGGTTGTCGAAAAAGTCTGGTGTCGGCTGGCTCATCGACGCGAGTTTCGCGTGGACGGCGCTGTAGATGCGCCACTCATCACGTGGGTACTCGGTTGTCCCGCGGGGCACACCATTCACATCCGGAAAGCCCGCGCCGCCGACTGTTATCGATCGGAATGGGCCGAGGGCGCGTAAGGAGGTCAATTCCGCGATCACTGCAACCTCAATCACGGCCCCTTCTGCGCTTTCGAAGTCGACGAACACATCGACCACGTCGGGGGCTACACCCAGGTCTCCGAGCAGCGCCGTGAGTCGGGCAGGGTCAATTGTGGTCCAGTCGAGCTGACGGAGTCGGATACCGACGCCGGTTCCATGCGCAACGTGCAGGCTTGCCGCGGCCGCCTTCGCAGCGGCCGAGGACGACACCTCTACGAGCGGTGCGAGCTGAGTACCCGCGACGCGCGTCTGCGCCGCTAGCCACGCCAGCGGGTGCTGGCCGTCGATGATCGGTTCCGAGTCGAGCATCGAGACGTCCACGTATCCGGACCCGCCGCCCCACACCGCGGCAAGTTTCTCCGGGAGAGGTGCCAAGTGTGCCGGAATGGTCTTGCTGTACCGCTCGTTCTCGTAGTCCCACGTACGTGGGGCAATTTGGAACACTGGCACCACAGCTGCCCTCGTTGCTCCGTTGACCCTCGCCAGCGCAGCGAGTTCCCCTGCGCGCGCCAGCGTGAATGGTCGGTATATCTTTCCCACTGCAGCCCCCCGGCCTCAAGCATCGTTGAAGGGGACACTACCGAGTATCTCCGACCCGAGAACGGCGGAAGCGAAGACGGCGTGTTGCGCGAACGCGACGTGATGGCCTCGTGCTCGGCACCGGGGTCCGCAGCGAGCTGGAGTCAAGCCGCTGCCATTCTTGGGCCCTAGTTGTACCCGGTCAGGAGGTTGGTGCGGTTCGGCTGGTGGGTGGTGCTCCGATGGCTGAGTGGATGCGTTGAGTGTTGTACCGCTCGATGAAGGGTGCAAGTGCTGCGGCTCGGGCGGTGTTGTTCTCGAAGGGTTGCCGGTAGGCCCACTCGGTCTGCAGGGTCCGGTTGAAGCGTTCGACTTTGCGGTTGTGCCAGGGGCAGTGTGGTCGGATGAATTTCTGCCGGATGCCTCGTTCGACGCAGAGCTGTCGGAGTGAGAACCGGTATGCCCAGGCGTTGTCGGTTATTAATCGCTCGATACGGGCGATCCCGTGATCAGCGAAGTAGTCGATCGCTCGCTCCAGGAATCCCGCGCAGGTCGGCCCTTTCTCGTCCGGGAGAATCTCGGAGTAGGCGAGCCGGGAGTGGTCGTCGACGAGCGAGTGGACATAGTCGAACCCGACCGGCGCATCCCGGTGCCGGTCGGCGATATCGCGGCCGAGGGAGCGCCGGCCGCCGCCGTCGGGGATGCGGCCGAGCTTCTTCACGTCCATGTGGACCAGCTCGCCCGGGCGGTCGCGTTCATATCGGATCGCGGTCGCCTTCGATGCTCGAATCACCTCGCCGGTCATCAGATCGAGCCGGGACAGATGCGGCTCACCACGACGGGCCAGGATCCTCGACGCGGTCCTGGGCGACACCCCGACCATTGCTGCGAGCTGGTCACGGCCCCAGCGCTGCTCCCGCCGTAACCGGACCAGCTCGATCTCGACCAGCTCCGGGGTTCGTGACGGCGACGACACCGGCCTAGTTGTACCCGGTCAGCACGTTGGTGACATTCGGATAGGGAGAAGGCCTCCACGATTGGTGGTGTCTAACGTCACCGAAGTGGAGGCCTTCTCTTGGTCCACCGTAATGCGCGGCTCACGGTCGCGGGTCGTCTGATTCTCGTGCGCCGGGTTCTCGGCGGACGTCCCGTCTCGCACGTTGCCAAGGAGATGGGCGTCTCGCGCCAGTGCGCTCATCGCTGGCTGGCCCGTTACCGCGCTGCGGGCGAAGCAGGGCTGTCCGATCGGTCTTCGCGTCCGGTGTCGTCTCCGACGGCGACTGCCGCCGCGACAGCAGCCGCCGTCGTTGAGCTGCGCTCGCGTGAGCGGCTCGGGCGCGACGAGACCGCCCGCGCTTGCGGGACCAGTCCGCGCACCGTTTCCCGGCTGATCGCGAAGGCGGGGCTGCCGGCGCTGCACGAGCTGGATCCGGTCACCGGCATCGCGTTGCGCGCGTCACGGCGCACCCAGGTCCGCTACGAGCGTGACGCCCCAGGGGATCTGATCCACATCGATGTGAAGAAGCTCGGCCGCATCCCCGAAGGCGGCGGCTGGCGCGTCCAAGGCCCCGCCACGATCGATCATCACAGCGGTCGAGACCGGAAGGTCAAGCTCGGCTTTGACTACGTCCATGTCGCCGTCGACGACCACTCCCGCCTCGCGTTCGCGCAGATCCTGCCGGACGAGAAGGGCACCACCTGCGCAGCGTTCCTCGCCGCCGCAACCGAGTTCTTCACCCGTCACGGGATCCACATCCGTGAGGTCATGACCGACAACGCCAAGAACTACACCGTCTCGGCCGCGTTCCAAGGCCAGCTGTCCCTCCTCAACGCGAGGCACATCACCACCAAGCCGCACTGCCCCTGGCAAAACGGCAAAGCCGAACGATTCAACCGGACCATGCAGGAACACTGGGTCTACCGGGCCCCCTACGTCTCCAACCAGCACCGCGCCGAAGCGCTCGCGCCCTGGCTCGAGCACTACAACTACGCTCGAGCACACACCGCCTGCGGCGGCCGCCCCCCCCGATCAGCCGGGTGTCACCAACCTCATGACCGGGTACACCTAGACGACCGGTCGTTCAACCCCGCGATGCCCTCGGATCGATGTCGAGCGATCCACCGCTGCACGCACCGTCGCGAGACACCCATCGCGGCCGCGATATGCGCCTGCTTCCACCCTGCGGCAGCACGCTCAACGATCAACAGCCGGCCCCGAGGAGTCAGCCGAGCATTACGGTGGGGCACGAGAACCTCCGGTTCGTGAAGACGTCAGATATCTCCACTCAGCCGGAGGTTCTCCTCATCCACAAGACCCGAACCAGCCACCAACCTCCTGACCCGGTACACCTAGTGCGTTCGGCCGCATCCCGTCAGCCGCCCTGGTGCACGTGCACATGGACCCGCCGCAGCCGACCCCCGCGGTCACCCGCCACCGGATGCTCGCGTCGCTGCCCGAAGGGGCTGTCGCTGCGTTCGTGGCGGCATCCGAGGATCCGGGGCTCTTCATCGCCGAGCTGCGCCACCTCGGCGGGGCGGCCGCAGGCCCGGCGGCGGATGCCGGAGCGGTGTCGGCGGTCGCGGGCGAGGACATCGTGCACGGAATCGCGGTGCCGCCCGTGCCCGAGGCGGGTCCGGCGGCGGTCGCCGCGTCCACCGGTCTTGTCGACGCGCTCGAGCCGTGGGCCGGGGAGGGTCTCGCGCTGACCTTCCTCGACGGGGGAGCGGACCGTACGCCGGGGTTCGGGGCGTCGGTCGAACGCCTTCGCGCGCTCAAAGCCGAGTGGCACCCGCGCAACGTGTTCGCTGCGGCGAATCCGGTGAGGTGAGCGGTCGAGGAATCATGCAGCGTCGAGGAGTCGTCTTCACCAGGGTGTCGCCGCCGGACAGCCGGGTAAAGCTAGGGTTCAACGACGGCCGCGATCTGGTCGGCTATTTCTTCGACGGTGTTGAGTGTTGTATTTGCCGCCAGCACGCCCGCGAGAAGCGGGGAGTGAGCCGTCACCTCTTCTTTAGTTACTCGATGCCATACCGGCAAGACGAGGTTCTCGCCAGTTGCCATCTTCGCCGAGAAGAGCGCATCCAGCTCCGCGCGCGTCCAATGCTTGTTGAAGAAATCGGGCGAGAGAATCACAACGCCGAACCGCGCGCGGCCAATTCCCGACTCAATCTCCTGGCGGATGCTTTGCCCGATCTTGATGTTGATTTCGTCGAACCACACAGACAGCCCCCGAGTCTCCAGCGCCTCCTTCAGCGGTCGCGCGATGTCGTCCTTATCCTCACTCGCATGCGACAGGAACACGTCGACATCAGGTGGTGAGCTTCTCGCCGCGGGTTCGCGGGCCGGCGCGTCGCTCACTGTACGGATATCCAGCTTGAACTGTCGCACGGCCTCGTCGTTCTGTCGGCGGAGAGCCTCGAAAGCGCGCTTCTGGTCAGTTTGCTGGGTCTTGATGAACTTTGCCTCAGCTGTCGCGATGCCTCGCTGCTTATCCGCCAGCTTGCGCTCGAGGTCACTCCTCTGCTTCTCCGCCAGGATCGCATCCCGGTCGGCAGACTCTGCCTCCCGCAGCTTCGATGAGATGGTCGTCTGAGACTTGCTCCGGGAGGCGGCAGTCCGTGCGGCTGCAGCCTTCTTGCGCTTTGCGGCGACGGTTGCAGACTTGCCAGCGATGTCTGACTGTAGCCGAGCAGCTTCTCGACGCAGGCGCTCGATCTCGCTCGCTGTAACCACGTGTCCTCCGCTCAGTGGCTCACAACGATAGATCATGCTTTCGACGACATTGCCCTCATTTGCAAGGCTCGCTCGAGACGCCGCCCAGAATCAGCAAGGCCGCCTCATGTTGCATTGACAGATGCGCTCCACGTCACCCCCAACCGATCCGTCAGCATCCCGAACCCCGCGCTCCACGCCGAAGCCGCCAGCGGCTCGACGATCGCGGAATCCACCGCCAACCCATCCCAGTAGCCCCCGCAACTCTTCGAGCGTCGGGCAGCTGATCGACACGAACACCGCCTGGTCGGTGACCGTCGCGTTGTTCTCGCGGTGGGTGGCGCCGCCGCCGGCGATGCCGCCCTCGGTGCGGCCGGGGATGTCGTAGCCCATGAGGCGGAAGCCGTTCTCGGCGGCGACGCGGCCGAAGACGACCTTGTCGGATCCGGGGATCTCGGCCGGCATCGCGAAGTCGGCGTAGGTGTTGACGACGAGGTGTCCGCCGAAGACGGACTGGTAGAACGCGAGCGCCTCACGGGCGTCGCCGCGGAAGTTCAGGTGGGTGGTGGTCTGTACGGACATGTCTGCTCCTCGATGACTCAGCCGGGTTCGGCTTCTGAAATCACAGTTCCAGCCATGTAGGTCTGTTTATGTCCTAAACCGCGACTACCGTCAGAGCCATGGCCGCGACATCCCGATTGCTCGCTCTGCTGTCGCTGCTGCAGGCTCGGCGCGATTGGCCGGGGTCGGTGCTGGCATCCCGCTTGGAGGTCAGCGATCGCACGGTGCGCCGCGACATCGATCGCCTGCGCGAGATGGGGTACCGCATCGACGCGACGATGGGTCCCGACGGGGGATACCGCCTCGACGCGGGGGCCGAGATGCCTCCCCTGCTCTTCGACGATGACCAGGCGCTCGCGGTCGCGATCGCTCTGGGCGCGGCTCCGGCGCTGGGGGCGGGGATCGGCGAGGCCGCGGTGCGCGCGCTTGCGACGACGCGTCAGGTGCTGCCGTCACGGCTGCGGCACCGGCTCGACGCGGTCGAGGTGACGACGGTGGCGCGGGCGGGTGAGGCGCCAGCGCCGGTCGTTCCGCTCGACGTGCTGTTGACGCTCGCGCAGGCGGTGCGTGACCGGGTGACAGTGCGCTTCGACTACCTGCCGCGGGGCGAGGGGAATGCCCAACCCCGCCGGGCGGAGCCGCACCACCTCGTCGCGTCGCAGGGCCGGTGGTATCTGCTGGGGTGGGACCTCGACCGCGAGGACTGGCGGCTGTACTCGGCGGATCGGGTGCGGCCGCGGATGCCGTCGGGGGCGCCGTTCACGCCGCGGACGGTGCCGGGTGGCGATGTCGATGCCTTCGTCTCGGCGCGGTCCAAGGGAGCCGACGTGAACGAGTGGCCCTGCCGGGGGACGGTGCTGTTGCATGCGCCGGCCCGCGACGTGCTGCCCTTCGCCGGGGACGGTGTCGTCACCGCTCTCGACGACGACCGCTGCACCCTCGAGATCGGTTCATGGTCGTGGGGCGCGCTCGCCGCATCGTTCGGGCGGTTCGAGGTGGCGATGGAGGTCGTGGAGCCGCCGGAGTTGGTGGAGGCGTTCGCGGTGCAGGCGGGGCGGTTTGCGGCGGCGGGCTCTTCCGCGGCGGAGTCCCGGCGCGGAAGCTAGCGGCCTGACCCAGCCACTCCGCTACGCCATCGACTTCACCCTCGACGGCTGCGTTCACCCATGGGGCGGGCCTGCCGCCGGATGCCGAGTCCCTGGCGTTCTGGAGCGACGAACTCCGGCGTGAGGCGGCGTCACGCAGCCTGCGAAATTAATTTCGCAAGCAGAGATGCGCGGAGAGCTGTCACCGCCGCCTACCGTCTCGCATCGTTTCAGTTTCCCCATCAGGAGCAACCTGATCGGGATATTTCCTCACAAAGGTTGACAGACCGACGCGCCTGCATCATGGTAAGGGCGTTGCGAAAGCGCTTTAACAACAGTGCTGCTCAAAGAGGAGACAACGATGAATGACGCGTCAACGATGACCGCCGTCCGCCCCAGACGCCGCGCGCGATGGGGGGTGCTCGCCGCAGCGGCGCTGCTCGTCGCACCCCTCCTAAGTGCGGGTGCCGTCACCGCCGCCGTCGCCGCGCCGGGAGACGGCTATTCACCGATCCCGGTGGTGCTGAGCGAGTTCAAAGACCCGGCGCAGTGGCAGGTCTACACCAACGACGGCGCGCAGGGGACCTTCCGGATCGACCCGTCGGCATCCGTCACCGGTGACTCGTCGGGGCTGCTCGACATGAGCATTCCGAGCGGCACGGTCGAGATCGCGGCCGATGTGCCGGCGACCGATCTCGCGGCGCTGCGGTTCTCGGTGCGCTCGACGACGATCGACAGCGTGGCGGTGCGTCTCGTCGACAGCACCGGTCAGGTGCATCAGCAGCGGGTCGAGCTCGATCCCGCGGCCGCGGGGTGGCAGACCATCGTCCTGGAGTCGTTCGACTCGGGGGCGAACTACGTCGCGTGGGGTGGACCCGCCGACGGCGTCTGGCGCGGACCGGTCACGCGAGTGGCGTTCGTGGTCGACAAGTGGGGCACGCTCGACGGGGCGACCACCGGTTCTCTCCACATCGACGCGCTGCAGGCCCTCCTCCCCGTTCCGCCGTTCGCGGTGGTCCCGACCACGGTCGGCAATGCCTTCGACGTCGGCCAGCCCGTCACGCTCGGGTTCGTCTCGAGCGCGCAAGACCTCGCGTGGACGGTCCGCGACGCGAGCGGCACGGTCGTCGACAGCGGTTCGGGACAGGTGGCCGACCTCGACGGGGTGATCCCGGTCGACGCCACCGCCCCCGGCTGGTACCAGGCGCAGATCCTCGCCACCGACGCCGACGGCACGGTCCACGAGGGAGGAACCGACTTCTCGATCCTCGAACCCTTCGACTTCACCGGCTCGGACGACAACCGCCTGGCCGCGGCCACGCACTTCGGCGGTACCTGGCCCCTCGACCTGGCCCCGCTGCTCAGCCGTGCGGGATTCTCGACGGCGCGCGATGAGGCCTACTGGTCGGGCCAGGAGACCACGGCCGGTCAGTTCGTGTGGCAGGAGAAGGTGAACGCCTACCAGGCGGAACTGGAGCAGCTCGACGTCGACCAACTGCACGTGCTCTCGTACGGAAACCCCCTGTACTTCGCCGACGAGGCTCCGAGCACGCCCGCCGACCGCTTGGCGTTCGCCAACTACGCCCTGAAGTCGGTCGAGAAGTTCGGCACGGATGACACCATCTACGAAGTCTGGAACGAGTGGAACTGGCGCGACCTCGACGGCGCCGCGGGCGGGTCGGCCGAGCAGTACGTCGAACTGCTGAAGGTCGTGAACGACGTCGTCCGGGCCGAGTACCCCGACGTGACGCTGATCGGTCCGGCACTGGCACCCATGAACGACTGGGCCGGATGGATGCGCGACTTCGCGGAGGCAGGGGGCTTCGACCTCGTCGACGGTCTCTCCACGCACCCGTACACGTTCCCCCAGGCGCCGGAGGGCTCGACCCGCTACGAGGGTCACATCGCCACGCTCCGCAGCCTGATGACCGAGTTCGGTGCCGACCTGCCGATGTACCTCACCGAGGTCGGCTGGCCCACCAGCACCAACTCCCAGGGCGTGAGCGAGTTGGTGCAGGCCCGACTCACCACACGCGCCGAACTGCTCGCCCTCGAAGACGGCATCGCGCAGTACACGATCTACGACTTCATGGATGACGGACTGGATGCCGCCGAGATGGAGCACCGTTTCGGGATCGTCCGCAACACGAACGATCCGCGCGGGTCGTTCACGCCGAAACCCGCGTACGTCAGCAATGCCGTGCTCGCCCGTCAGATCCACGAGCGCCCGGTGCTGCGCTCCGAGGACCTCGGGGCCGGACTCTACGACGTCGTGTTCGACGCCGGCAGCGGCTCCGAGCTGCACGCCGCCTGGTCGACGGTCGGCGGAGCCCTCACGTTCGCCGCGACCGGGCAGGTGACGGTCACCGACCTCTACGGGGGCACGACGACGCTGACCCCGGATGCCGCCGGCCGCGTGTACGTGTCGGTCGGGGAGGACCCCGTCTACGTCGAGGGCTCCATCACGGACGTGACCGCCGGGTCGCCCTTCCGTCTCGCGGTCGACGCGGAGGTCGCGGGAGACGCGACCGCGGGCCGCGTCATCGCGGACAACACCGCGGGCAGCGCCGCCCTCGCGTTCGAGGCGACGGCCGAGTCGCAGACCACCTCGGGAACGGCCGCGGCCGGCGGGGAGGGCGAAGCGCCGGTGAGCTTCGCGGCTCAACCGCAGGAGGGCGCGAGGACGTACGCCGCGACGGTCGCCGTCGCCGGTGCCACGGTCGCGCGGGTGACGAAGGCGGGCACCGCCGCGGCGCCGCTGAGCGTGGTCGGCACGCACGCGATCGCCCCCGACGGGCAGGAGCAGCTCTCGCTCGCGGTGCACAACTCCTCCACCCGCGACGTGACGGTCGCGGGCGTCGACTGGAGCGTCGGCGACCAGACCGGCACCGGCCTGGAGGGCCAGAACGTCGCCGCCGGGCAAAGCCTCGTGCTCCCCGTCGCCGTCGACGTCACCGCGGCCGTCGACTGGTCGGCCGCGGTGCGCCGAGACGGCCTCGCCCCGCTGACGAGTTCGGGGAAACTCGTCCCGGTCGCCGCGACGACGGAGGTTCCGCTGCAGGCGATCGTGGTGGACGGGGTGGTGGACGCGGCCGTGCAGGCTCTGCCCGCGCAGGACTTCCTCGCCGCCGGCGACCCGCCCATCACCGGCTGGTCGGGACCGGCGGATGCCTCGGGGTCGCTGTGGCTCACCCACGACGAGCAGAACCTCTACCTCACGGCGCGGATCACCGACGATGCCCACGCCCAGCCCGCGACGGGCGGCGACATCTGGCAGGGTGACGGCCTGCAGTGGGGCTTCACCACGGGCGCGCCGGGCGAGTCGCCGCGGGTGCACGAGCTCGGAGCCGCGCTCACCTCCGCCGGTGTCGACGTGTATCGGTGGGCGCCCACCGACCGCGCCTCGGAACCCGAGGGCGTGCAGTCGGGGATCGTCCGCGATGACGCCGCGGGCGTGACCACGTACGAACTCGCGGTGCCGTGGAGCACGCTCGAGGCCGATCCGTCGACGCGGCTCTACAGCACCACGGTCGTCGTCAACGACAACGACGGAGGGGGCCGCGACGGCTGGCTCACGTGGGGCAAGGGCGTCGCAGAGACCAAGAACGCGGCCCTCTACCAACCGTTGCTGCTCGGCGGTGCGCCCGCTCCTCTGACCCCGGAGCCGACTCCGTGACGCCCCCTCCTCGACGAGCGGCAGGGCGGACCCGGCCGAGCGAGGCCGTGACGGGTCTCGCCACCGTCCTGCTGCTCGTCGGGGAGGGCCTCGGGAGGATCGCGCCGCGACGGGCGACGGAGACCGTCGCGCGGATGACGCGCCGACGTCACCCGCGCGAGGCCACCAGCTGCGACAGCTTCTCGAACTGGCTCGGATCTTCCAGGGCCGACCCGACGGCGACCGCTGTCGCGCCGGCGGACAGGAACGCGTCGGCGTTGCGCGCGGAGATGCCACCGGATGCCACGACGTTCAGGCGCGGGAAGGGGCCGGTCGTCATCGCCGCGAACCACGCCGGGGTCAGCACCGTCGCGGGGAACGCCTTGACCCACTCGCTTCCCCCCGCGATCGCCGCCTGGATCTCACTCGCCGTCGCCACCCCGGGGAGGTGGGGAACGCCGACCTCGCGGCTGCGTTCGACGACCCCGCGATCCAGGCCCGGAGCGACGGTGAACGACGCTCCCACCCGCGCGCACAGGTCGACCTGCTCGCGCGTGGTCACGGTGCCGGCCCCGCAGCCCACACCTCGCTCTCGCGCGGCGGCGATCGCCGCTTCGAGGGCGGGCACGGCATCCGGGGTCTGAATCGGCACCTCGATGAGAGAGATGCCGAGGTCGAGCGCGGCGTGGGTGAGACGGACGGTCTCGGCGACGGAGTGATTGCGCAGCACGGCCATCACGGTGTGATCGCGGAAGGGGGAGGACGGGGTCATCGGGCGATCGCTTTCTCGGGGCGGGATTCGTCGGCGACTCGGAGGGCGCTCCACTCGTCGTCGTCGAGGTGGCGCAGGCGCTCGAACTCCGCCTCTACGGGGGCGAGCGCGACGTCGGCGGAACTGCGCAGAGCGTGCGCGGCCATGAGGTGGCCGGACCGCAGGGACAGCCGCGGGTGTTCTTCCGTGAGCCACCCCGCGAGGTATCCCGCCGCGAACGCGTCGCCCGCACCGACCGGCTCGACGACGTCGACCGCGAGTGCGGGCACGCGGTGCACGGCATCCGTCCCGTCTGCCGAGACCACGAGCGCGACGGCGTCGACGTCGGCGTCCTTCACGACCAGCGTGCGCGGCGAGGGCAGAACCGCGCGCACGCCCTGTGCGTCGGAGCAGCCCCAGAGGCGCTCCGCCTCGTCGCGGCCGACGAACACGACGTCGGCGGCGTCGGCGAGCACCCGCAGGCGCTCGGCCGCGGTCGCCGTGTCGGGCCACAGCGCGGGGCGGTGGTTGACGTCGAAGCTGACGGCCGCGGTCCGTGGAGCGCGGAGGATGTGCTCGACGAGCGCGTCGCACCGCGGGGAGAGGGCGGGCGAGATCCCGCTGAGGTGGATCAGCCGGCGCTCGCCGAGGCGCAGCCCGTCGAGGTCGTCGACCGACATGACGGATGCCGCGGACCCCGCGCGGTAGTAGCGCACGACCGTCGTGTCGCCCCGGCGTTCCTTGAAATACACGCCGGTCGGGCGGCGCTCGTCGCGCACGACGGCCGGGTGATCCACGCCGTGACGGGTGAGATCGGCGAGAACGCGCTCGCCGAAGGGATCGTCGCCGAGGCGGGACCACCACTCGACGGCGACGCCGCGGGCGGCGAGCCCCCGCGCGACGTTCGCCTCGGCTCCGGCGACGTGCAGCCGGACGCTCTCGGCGGTGGAGAGAGACGCTCCGTCGGAGACCGCGCCGAGCACCATCGCCTCACCGATGCACAGGACCTCGGATCGGCGGAGAGGGGCACGATCGTGCGGGGGTGTCGCGTCGGGTGCCATCCGGGTCTCCTCATCGAGCGGCCATGCAAAGAAAGCGCTTTCGCACGGTGGCCCCATTGTGAGCGCGGGGAGGAGGAGTGTCAAGTCAGCGCACCGTCGGCGGAGCTCCGGTCGGCGCTATGCTCGCGGGATGCCGATCAACCGTGATGTGCGACTGGCAGACGTCGCCGCGGTGGCCGGGGTGTCGCTGGCCACCGCGTCCAAGGCGCTCAGTGGCAACGACCGGGTGTCCGAGGCGACGAGGGCGCGCGTGCGCGCGGCCGCCGACCGGCTCGACTTCCGCCCCAACGCCCTCGCGCAGTCGTTCGCGTCGGGGCGCAGTCGCACGATCGGCGTGCTCACCCACCGTGCCGCGGCGACGTTCTCGCGACCGGTCGTCATGGGGGCCGTGCTGGAGTTCGGCGAGCGGGGCCAGGCGGTGCTGGTCCTGGACGGCGAGATCCAGGCGCACCGCGAGATGAGCAACAGCATCCGCACGCTGCGCGATCGTCGGGTCGACGGTCTGCTGGTGGTGGGCGACGGGCACGAGCACGTCTCGCCCTCTCTCACGCACCACTTCGACGTGCCCGTCACCTACGTGTTCACGGCGCCGGACAGCCCCGAAGACTCGGTGTACCTGCCCGACAACGAGCAGGCCGGGTACCTCGCGACGCGCCACCTGATCGACACCGGTCGCACCCGCATCCTCCACCTGACCGCGGATGCGACGAGCCTCGCGGTGCAGCGACGGGAGCACGGCATGCGACGCGCGCTGAGTGAGGCCGGCCTCCCGCTCGCGGGTGCCGTGAGGTACGGGGCGTGGAGTCGCGAGTGGGGGGCCGCGGCGATGGAGGCGGTGCTCGATGAGCGCATCGACTTCGACGCGGCCTTCTGTGGCAACGACCACATCGGGTTCGGGGCGATCGACGTGTGCGAGGCGCGGGGAGTCGGCGTGCCCGGCGATGTCGCGGTCGTGGGCGTCGACAACTGGGAGGGCATCGTCTACGACCAGGACGTGCGCCGGTTGACGACCATCGACCTCGAGTTGATGCGGCTCGGCCGACTCGCAGCCGCCGACGTCATCGGGGCGGATCGGCGAAGCGGCGAGCGGTTCCAGGCCCCGACGCTGGTGCTCGGCCCGTCGTCGTGAGCTGAGGCCGGCTGTCGCGAAGGCCGGGTGCACCCGGGGTGGTCGGCCGTATCGGCCGTCGCCCGCGGTCCCTGGTTGACATCGCCCGCCCTTGTGTGGTTCTCTTCAGCGAAAGCAGTTTCGCATTCAGGTCAAGGGAGCCCGACGTGCAAGAGAGTTCGACCCGTGACGGCACGGTGCCGCCGCGGATCCTCGTCACCGGAGCGGACGGTCTCATCGGCCGGGCCACCGTCGATCGACTCCTGGGGCGGGGGATCGCCGTCACCGCCCTCTCACGCTCGTGGTCCGCGCCGATCGCGGCCGACCGGATCGTCACCGCCGACGTCGCCGACGAGAAGCGCGTCCACGAAGCCCTCGACGACGTCACCGCCGTCGTGCACATGGCCGCGATCCCGCACCCCGACATCGACACGCCGCGTGCCGTGTTCGTCGGCAACACGTCGGCCACCTTCACCCTCCTCGCCGCGGCGGGGGAGCGTGGCATCCGTCGCGCCGTGATCGCCAGCTCGATCAACGCCTTCGGCATCCCGATGAACCGGCACGCCCTCTCCCCGGCGTACTACCCGCTCGACGAGCTCATGCCGGTCGCGCACGACGATGCGTACTCGCTGTCGAAGTGGGTGGACGAGCATGCCGCGCGGCTGGCGCACAGCCGCTGGGGGATGGATGTCGTCGCCCTGAGGTTCCCGCTCGTCCGCTCGCTCCCCGACCTGCAGGCGTGGGCCCGGACGCTGCGCGACAACCCGGCCGAGCAGACGCGCCTCGCCCGCGAGGGGTGGGCCTACCTCGAGCTCACCGATGCGGTCGACGCCATCGAGCAGTCGCTGTCCGCCCCGCTCACCGGCGCGCACACCCTGCTCCTCGCCGCCGCCGACACGCTGCTCCCCGACGCCACCGAAGACCTGCTCGACGCGCACGCCCCCGGCGTCCCCCGCCGCCGGCGGTTCGAGGGGCGACGCAGCCCGCTCGACGTCTCGGCCGCCGAACGCCTGATCGGCTGGCGACCGCGCCACGCGATCGACCCCGACTATGCCGCCGCGTCCCAGGAGACGGAGGTGACCGCATGAGCATGCTCGCCCTCGAGCCCGCGTTCGCGCAGCCGTGGCCCGCGCGGGAAGACGTCCGCATCACGGCCGTGCGCGCCATCGTCACCGCCCCCGGCGGCATCCCGCTCGTCGTGGTCAAGGTGGAGACCAGCGACGCCGGCCTGTACGGCCTGGGCTGCGCGACCTTCACCCAACGCTGGCGCGCCGTCGTCACGTACGTCGAGGAACACCTCGCGCGACTGGTCGTCGGACGCTACCCCGGCGACATCGAAGACCTGGCCCGTCTGGTGCGGTACAGCTCCTACTGGCGCGAAGGGCCCATCGGCAACAACGCGTTGTCGGGTCTGGATCAGGCCCTGTGGGACATCGCCGCCAAGCGCGCCGGGATGCCGGTCCACGAACTGCTCGGCGGAAAGGCACGCGCCGCCGCGGACACGTACCTGCACGCGGCCGGGCGCACGATCGAGGAGACGCTCGACCAGGCCGAGCAGCTCCGCGACGAGGGCCTGCGCCACATCCGCCTGCAGGTGGGTCAGTCGGGACTCGGCCACTACGGCGCGCCCTGGACCTCGGATGTCACCGACCCCCGTGCCCCCTACCCGTCGGGCTGGCGGGTCGGGGAGTACCTGAGGCGCACACCCGAGCTGTTCGCCGCCGCCCGCGAGCGTCTCGGCGGCGACATCGAGCTGCTCCACGACGTGCACTCCCGGCTGACGCCGAAGCAGGCGGTCGCACTCGCCCGCTCGCTGGAGCCGTACCGCCTCTTCTTCCTGGAGGACGTGGTGGCGCCCGAGCACTGGGACCGCCTCCCCGAGGTGCGAGCGGCCTCGCCGGTGCCCCTCGCGGTCGGCGAGCTCACGACGTCGGTGACGGATGCCGCGCGGCTCGTCCTGCAGGGAGGTGTGGACTACATCCGCTCCCACGTGTCCGACATCGGCGGGCTCACCGCTGCTCGGAAGATCGCGGCCGCCGCCGAACTGGTCGGCGTACGCACCGCCTGGCACGGCCCCGGCGACACCTCGCCGATCGGCGCCGCCGCGAACGTCGCGCTCGATGTCACGAGCCCGGCGTTCGGCATCCAGGAGGGCCACGTCTACCCCGAGGCGGTGCACGAGGTCTTCCCGGGCACGCTGCGGATCGTCGACGGATGGCTGACGCCGAACGACACCCCCGGCTGGGGCATCGACCTCGACGAGGCGGCCGCCGCCCGCTTTCCGGCCGGCGTCTCCGCGCACGACGCGTGGGCCGCCCGCGTCCGCGGGATCGATGGAGCCCTCATCGCCCCCTGACGCTCTCTCTACCGGCCCTGACCTGCCCCACCACCCCTATCCACCAGCACGAGGAAGTACTGAGGAAGAGATATGAACGCCACACAGCTGAGGAGAACCCTGCCGGTCGGCGCCGCGATCGCGGGCCTGGTCCTGCTCGCCGGTTGCAGCGCCGCAGGCGGCGGTGACTCCGCCGACGGGGAGGTGACCATCACGGTCGCCGGCAAGCCCACCAGCGAACGCCCCGAAGAGCTCGCCGCCTTCGAGCGGAACCTGCAGGAGTTCAGCGAGCTGCACCCCGAGATCACCATCGAGGCCGACGAGTCGCAGTTCGACGTCCAGACCTTCCAGGCGCAGCTCGCCGGCGGGCAGCTGCCGACGGTGTTCTACGTACCGTTCACCGAGATGCAGGGACTCATCGCCCGCCAGCAGGTCGCCGACCTGTCGGCGAGCATCCCCGCGGACTCCATCGTCAACGAGATCAACCCGAGCATCCTCGACATCGTCCAGGATGCCGACGGTGCCACCTACGGCATCCCGATCAACGCCTACAGCATGGGCCTGCTGTACAACCGCGACCTGTTCGCGCAGGCCGGACTCGACCCGAACAGTCCCCCCACGACCTGGGACGAGGTGCGCGCGGCCGCCAAGGCCATCGAAGACAAGACCGACGCCCAGGGCTTCGCCAGCATGACGATCGAGAACACCGGCGGCTGGGTGCTCACCACCACCTCGTACGCCTTCGGCGACACCCTCGAGTCGGAGGACGGCACCACGGCGACGGTCGACAACGAGGGCACCAAGGAGGCACTGGAGTTCTACCGCGACCTGCGCTGGGAGGACAACTCGTTCGGATCGAACTTCCTCCTCGGCTACGGCGACGCCATGAACGCCTTCGCCGCCGGGTCCATCGGGATGTTCGTGCAGGGCGCCGACGCGTACGCCTCGGTCGTGGTGAACCTCGGGATGAACCCGGACGCGTTCGGCGTCGGGCCGCTTCCGCAGCAGCCCAACGGGCTCGGCACGCTCGGCGGCGGAACGGCCGCGATCGTGAACCCGACGGCGACCGAGGCCCAGCGGGCCGCGGCGCTGGAGTGGATCGAGTTCGTCAACTTCCGCGGGTTCACCGACCAGGACACCGCCGTGGCCACCGCCAAGGCGTCGTCGGAGGACGGACTCGCCGTCGGCGCTCCCGCGCTGCCGCTGTTCAACGCCGAGGTCACGGACCGGCACCTCGACTGGATCAAGGACTACATCAACGTCCCGCGCGAGAACTACGAGGCGTACCTCACGAGCGTGAATGACATCACCCTCGTGCCGGAGCCGGCGACGAAGGCGCAGGAGGTCTACGGCATCCTCGACACCGTCGTGCAGGCGGTGCTGACCCGGGAGGACGCCGACATCGACTCCCTGCTCAGCGACGCGCAGAAGAGCGCGCAAGCCGCGATCGACGCCGGCTGAGCCCGCACGACCCCTCGATCCCGCCGCGCCGGCCACTCCGCGCCGGCGCGGCGGGACACTCGACACAACGGAGGTGAACGAGATGAGCAGCGCGACCGAGACGACGCCCCGGCAGGAGATGGCGCCGGCGGCGTCGACGAGCGAGACCTCGCGACGACACGACGGCCGGGTCCGCCCCCGCGCCCGGGGGAAAGTCGTCGGGTGGGTACGCGGCGGCGGTCTGTCGACGCTCGTGTTCTTCCTGCCCATGCTGGTCTGCTTCGGGTTCTTCTCGTGGTGGCCGATTCTCCGCTCGCTGCCGCTGAGCATCCAGAAGACCAACTTCCTCACCAGCGAATGGGTGGGACTGGCCAACTTCGGCCGGGTGCTCGCCGACCCCCTCCTGGGTACGGCCGCGTGGAACACCACCTGGTTCACGATCCTGGCCCTGGTGATCGGCTTCCCCGTGCCGATCCTCCTCGCCGTGTTCATCGCCGAACTGCGCAAGACCCGGGGGCTGGCATCCGGACTCGTCTACCTGCCGGTGATCTTCCCGCCCGTCGTTGCGGTGCTGCTGTGGAAGGCGTTCTTCCAGCCCGGCCCCGACGGGCTGTTCAACACCCTCCTCGGATGGGTCGGCCTGGGACCCCTGGCCTGGCTCAACGACGGCAACCTCGCGATGCCCTCGATCGTGCTGCAGGCGACCTGGGCGTCCTTCGGCACGGCGACGATCATCTACCTCGCGACGCTCATGAGCATCCAGACCGATCTCTACGAGGCCGCCGAGACCGACGGCGCCGGGGTGTTCCGCCGGTTCTGGCACATCACGCTGCCCCAGATGCGCGGGGTGATCCTCGTGCTCCTGCTGCTGCAGGTGATCGGGACGTTCCAGGTGTTCACCGAGCCCTACATCATGACCGGCGGCGGTCCCGAGAACCGCACCGTCACGATCCTCCTGCTCATCTACCGGTACGCGTTCATCTCGGGCGACTACGGCCGAGCGACCGCCCTCAGCCTCATGCTGGCCGCCGTGCTGTGCGTGCTCTCGGCCCTGTACCTCTGGCTGACCCGCAAGTGGAGCACCTCATGAGCATCGGCATCGCCCCCGACCAGAACGCCACCGAGAACGCCACCGACAACACCGCCGCGATCGTCCAGCCGCGCCGCCCCCGCCGTCGCCCGGCGAGCGTCGAGGGGGAGCGCAGCATCGTCTCGCCGCTCGACCGCCGCGACCCGCGCGTGCGGGTGACGGTGAGCGCGATCGGCGGGCTCCTCGTCGTGCTCCTCGCGGTCACCTGCGCCGGCCCGCTGTTCTGGCTCCTGAAGGCTGCGACCTCGACGTCGCAGGAGACGCTCGCCGAGCCGTTCTCGCTGTGGCCGTCCGGCATCCACTGGGAGAACTTCGCCGACGTGTGGATCCGCGTCGACTTCGGCACCTACTTCCTCAACACGATCTGGATCATGGCCGGATGCCTCTTCTTCGGGCTCCTGGTCGCCACGACCGGCGGGTACGGCTTGGCGGTGCTGAAGCCGAAGTACGCCCCCATCGTGTCGGCGGCGGTGCTGGCGACGCTGTTCATCCCCGGGGTCATCTCGCTCGTGTCGCTCTACCTGACCGTCGTGAACGTGCCGATCTTCAACGTCAGCCTCATCAACACCTTCTGGGCCGTGTGGCTGCCCTCGGCCGCCAGCGCGATCAACGTGCTGCTCATGCAGCGTTTCTTCGCCGCGATCCCCGCCGAGATCTTCGAGGCGGCGCGCATCGACGGGGCGGGGCCGTTCCGGGTGTTCTTCTCGATGGTGCTGCCGATGTCGAAGCCCATCCTCGGCGTCGTGAGCCTGTTGACCCTCGTGGGCGCCTACAAGGAGTTCCTGTGGCCCATGCTCGTGCTGCCGAACCCGAAGGATCAGCCGATCTCGGTCGTGCTGCCGCGGCTGGAGAGCACCGTCGACTACGGACTGTTCATGGCTGCCCTGTTCATCTCGGTCATCGTGCCGGTCCTGCTGTTCCTGGTGTTCCAGCGGCAGTTCCTCAGCGCGGCCGGCAACGCCGGGGCGCTGAAGGGCTGATCGCGTGCGCGTCACCACGGTCGAGACGTTCCGCGTCTCGCAGCGGTTCTGCCTGGTGCGCCTCGGCACCGACACCGGTCTCGTCGGGTGGGGCGAGGCCACGCTCGAGAGCCGCTCCGCCACCGTCGAGACGGCGATCGCCGAGCTCAGCGAGATCGTCGTCGGGCAGGACCCCCGAGCAATCGAGCGGTTGTGGCAGCGCCTGCGCAAGGGCGGCTTCTACCGGGGCGGTCCCGTGCTCGGCTCCGCCGTGGCCGGCATCGATCAGGCGCTCTGGGACCTGAAGGGCAAGGCCCTCGGCGTCCCGGTCCACGAACTGCTGGGCGGGCCGACCCGCGATCGGGTGCGCGTGTACACGGGAGTACCCAGTGCGGATGCCGCGGCGATGGCGACCGAGGCCCGTGCCCTCGTCGCGGCGGGGTACACCGCGCTGAAGACCGCGCCCGACCTCACCCTCGGCTATCTCGACACCCCCGCGGTGTACGACGAGCTCCTGGACCGGTGGGGGGCGCTGCGCGATCTCGTCGGGCCGCGGGTCGACCTCGCGTTCGACTTCCACGGTCGCGTCTCGCTTCCGGCATCCCGAATCCTGTTGGAGGGCATGAGTCGGATCGCCCCGCTGTTCGTCGAGGAACCGCAGCCCCCGGAGCTGCAGCGCGAGATCGGGCGCATCTGCGCATCGACGCCCCTGCCCATCGCGACGGGCGAGCGGCTCTACGACCGGTGGGAGGTCGGCGACGTCATCGGCCAGGGGATCGCCGTCATCCAGCCCGACCTGTCGCACGCCTACGGCATCAGCGAGGTGATGCGCATCGCCGCTCTCGCCGACGTGCACGGGGTGCACCTCGCTCCCCACTGCGCGACCGGGCCGGTGGCGTTCGCCGCGTGCCTGCAGGTCGACCTCGCGATCCAGAACTTCCTCATCCAGGAGTGCCACCTGCGGCTGCACGATCCGGGTTCGCACCCGTGGTGGCGGTTCGTCGTGGGCACGCCCTTCCTCTTCGACAGCGGGTACGTTCACGCCCCGCGCGGCCCCGGCCTCGGGATCGAGCTCGACGAGGACGCGATCCGCGCCGCCGCCCGACAGCCCACTCTCGAGAACTCGCCCCTCCTCGCTCTCCCCGACGGCTCGTACGCCGAGTGGTGAGCACCGATCCCCAGGACCTCACATGACCACCACCTCCGCGCCTCCCACGACCGTCCACTGGAAGACCCCTTCGCTGCACCTCGAGGTCGCCCTCGGCCCCGGTCCCGTCCGCCTTCTCGGGCTCCGCCGCCCGGGCGCGGCCAGTGTGCTCGCCGCGCACCCGCTGATCGAGGTGTTCCTCGCCGCCGAGGGGCGCGTCCGGTCCGCAGCCGGGTACACCGGCTCCCGCGTGGGATCGCGGCTGCGGTACGTCGGCCACGAGGCCGACGACGACACCCTTCGCCTCACCCAGCTCGACCCGGTCACCGGACTCGAGGTCGCCTCCACGCTCGCCCGCCGCGGCGACGGCGCGCTGCGCGTGTCGCACCGGCTGCGCAACACCGGCGAGGAGCCGGTCACGGTGACGGCCGTCTCCACGCTGTCGCTGAGGACCCCGGCACCCGCGACCTCGCGCCGCTACCGCCTCGTCGAGGGCCGGAGCGAGTGGCTGGGCGAGGGCGACTGGAGCGAACGCCCCCTGACGTCGGTGCTGCGCGGTCTCGCGCTGGACGTGACCGCGCAGGACGCCCGCGGCCGGCACCTCGTCAGCAGCACCGGGGGCTGGTCGACCGGCTCGGTGCTTCCGACGGGGGTGCTCGTGGATGCCGAGGGCGACGCGCTCGCGTGGCAGGTCGAGGTGACCGCCGGGTGGCTGTGGGAGCTGTCGCAGCGGCAGGACGGCGTCGTGGTGAACGTCTGCGGCCCCACCGACCTCGAGCACCAGTTCGCGATCACGCTCGCCCCCGGCGACGAGTTCGTCACGGCGCCGGCGGGACTGGCGGTGGGAGCCGACCGCGATGCGGCGATCGCGGCGCTGACGAGGTACCGGCGCGCGATCCGCGAGCGGCGTCCGATCGACGCCGGGCTCCCCGTCGTCTACAACGACTTCATGAACACGCTGATGGGGCAGCCGTCGACCGAGGCTCTCGAACCGCTCATCGCCGCCGCTGCCGCGGCGGGTGCCGAGTACTTCTGCATCGACGCCGGATGGTTCACGGATGCCACGGAGTACTGGGACGCGATCGGCGTGTGGCGAGAGGCATCCGCCCGCTTCACCGGCGGTCTCGCGAGCGTGATCCGCAGCATCCGGGATGCCGGGATGGTGCCCGGTCTGTGGATCGAGCCCGAGATCGTCGGTGTCGAGTCCGAGGCGTTGGCCGCTCTGCCTGACGACGCCTGGTTCCAGCGGCACGGCGCACCCGTGGTGGAGGCCGATCGCCGCCACCTCGACCTCCGGCATCCCGCGGCACGCGCGCACATGGATGATGCCGTCGACCACCTCGTGTCGACGTTCGGCGTCGGGTTCATCAAGATCGACTACAACATCGAGCCGGGGGCGGGCACCGACCGCACGGGGGCACCGGGACTCGGGCTGCTCGAGCACGGGCGGGCGCTGCGCGCCTGGCTGCGAGACGCGCAGCGCCGCCACCCCGAGGTGTTGTTCGAGAACTGCGCGTCGGGCGCGATGCGGATGGACTACGCGCTGCTGTCGGTGGCTCATCTGCAGTCCACCAGCGATCAGCAGGATCCGACGCGCTCGGCCGCCGTGACGGCCTCCGCGCCGCTGAGCGTGCTGCCCGAGCAGGCGGGCAACTGGGCCTATCCCGCGGCCGGGATGTCTCGGGGTGAGCTGAGCCTGTCGATGGTCAACGGCATCATGGGGCGCCTGTACCTGTCGGGCCACCTCGACCGGCTCGACGAGGGGCAGTTCGCGCTCGTGCGCGAGGCCGTCGACCTGCACAAGGAGCTGCGCCACGTCTTCGCGGAGAGCACGCCGTTCTGGCCGCTCGGCGTGCCCGGCTGGGACGACCCCGTGCTCGCACTGGGGTTCGTCGCCGACGACGGCATCCGGTACCTGGCCGTGTGGAGCCGTGGCGAGGCCGGCCGCGTCGAGGTTCCGGCTGCGACGCGGCCGACACAGATCTTCCCGACGGGGCCGGCGTGGACGGTGTCGCTCGGGCGCGAGGGTGCCGTCATCGACGTGCCGGCGGGTCCGGATGCCGCGATCTTCCGCTATGAGTGAGCGGTCGTCGTTCCGCGTGCTGCGGGCGGGTGGGCTTCAGGCGCGGGTGGAGGAGGACGGGGGCCGCATCTCGTCCATCCGCGTCGGACGGGGGACGCGGGCCGTCGAACTCCTGCTGCGCACGCCCTGGGCCGACGACCCCGCCGACGCGTGGACGATGCCGGGTTCCGCCGATGAATGGCACAGGCGCTACCCCGGAGGGTGGCACCTGCTGCTTCCGCGACCGCTGGGACCGGCGACGGTGGACGGCGTCGAGCAGCCCTTCCACGGCGAGGCGGCGTGGCGGCGGTGGAGCCTGGCCTCCCGCGGCGACGAGGCGTGTGCGCTGTCGGTGATGCTGCGCTCGGTTCCTCTCCGTATCGAGCGAGACGTCCGCCTCGAAGCCACGGGGGGAGCCTCGCGGGTCGTCGTGACCACGACGGTGACGAACATCGGGGGGCGTGCCGTGCGCTTCGGGTGGGCCGAGCACCCGGCATTCGACGCGACGCTGTTCTCGGACTCCTGCGTGGCGCTGGCCGGAGGTCCGGTCTCCATCGTCGACCGCGGTTCCGGTCGGTTCGATGACCTCGACAACCCCGCCGGATCCGCCGTGCTGACCAGTGCGTCGACGGGCTACGAAATCGCACTGGAGTGGGATGCCACGCTCTTCGCCCGCACCTACGTGTGGCAGGAGCGCGGCGCGGTGCTCGGCTTCCCCTGGCACGGTCTCGTCGACGCGGTCGCCGTCGAACCGGCGTCGCAGCGGCACGACCACCCCACCGACGAGCTGGGCGAGATCGCGCTCGATCCGGGCGCGGCCCGGCAGACGGCGGTGACCCTCACGGCGCGCGAGCGCCCGTGAGCGGGGTCGCCCCCGGGCGCGCGGTCCCTCGGGCGCGGCGCGACGGCGGCCCCGCGCGTCAGAGAGCGTCCGGCACCCCGCTCAGCCCTGCAGCACCGGGTAGTCCGTGTAGCCGCGCTCGCCGCCGCCGTAGACCGTGGCCTGGTCCACCGTGTTCTCGTCGGCGCCCTTCTCCCACCGCTCGACCAGGTCGGGGTTGGCGATCGCGGGACGGCCCACGGCCACGAGGTCGGCGATGTCGTCCTCCACGACCGACACCGCCTCGTCGCGCGTGGTGACGCTCGAGAAGCCCGAGTTGATGATGAAGGTGCCGCCGAACGCGCGGCGGAGGTCTTGGATGAGCTCGCCGGCGGGGTCGGCGTGCAGCACGCTCAGATACGCCAGACCCAGGGGAGCGAGACCGGCGATGAGCGCTTCGTAGGTGGCGCGGGTCTCGGCGTCATCCGTCTCGAGCACGTCCTGGATGTTGTGGGCCGGAGAGATCCGGATGCCGACGCGCTCCGCGCCGACCTCGGCGGCCACGGCTCGCGCGACCTCGATGACGAAGCGGGCGCGGGCCTCGGGCGAACCGCCGTAGGCGTCGGTGCGCTGGTTGGAGGCGGGGGAGAGGAACTCGTGCAGCAGGTAGCCGTTGGCGCTGTGCAGCTCGACGCCGTCGATGCCGGCATCCACTGCCTTGCGGGCGGCGGCGACGAACTCGTCGCGCACGGTCGCGAGCTCCGCGGTCTCGAGGGCGTGGGGCGTGGCGTAGGGCACCTTCGAGCCGTCGGCCAGGCGGGTCTCGCCGTCGATCGCGATGGCGGAGGGGGCGACGATGCGGTCGGTGCCGGTGATGTCGGGGTGGGTGACGCGTCCGCCGTTCATGAGCTGCATGAAGACGACACCGCCCTCGGCGTGCACGGCATCCGCGACCTTCGCCCACCCGGCGGCCTGCGCGTCGGTGACGATGCCCGGCTGACCCGGGTACGCCTTCGACTCGTCGCTGGGGTAGACGCCCTCGGTCACGAGCAGGCCGATGCCCGCGCGCTGCGCGTAGTACTGCGCGACGATCGGGCCGGGGACGCCGTCGGCTCCCGAGCGGAGGCGGGTCATCGGGGCGAGCGAGACGCGGTTGCGGACGTCGACGGCGCCGACGGTGGTGGGGCTGAAGAGGCTCATGGGAGTCCTTTCGTGGGGAACGAGGGGCACGCGGGTGCAACTCGGGGCGCGGGGTGTGCATTCCGTGAATGCACGTCTTCTCACCGCACTCATGGTGCGAACGCGATGAGGATCCGAGACGTCTCGGACGGGTTGCCGCCGCGCGCCCGTGACGTACGCATGGCCGAAGCGGCCGCGCCGTGAGGAGGTCACAGGATGACCAGGACGCACGGGCCGTGCAAGCGGAGTCCTCGGCTCTGACTCTCGCCGACGTCGGCGGGATGGAACAGGTCAAGGAGCGGTTGACGGCGTCATTCATGGCTCCGCTGCGCAATCCCGAGCTGCGACGCCTTTGCGGGAAGCATCCCCGCGGCGGGCTGCTGCTGTACAGACCCCCGGGTAGCGGCAAGACCACGCCCTCCGGGCGTCCCTGACCTTCACGGGTGGTTGGGTGCCGGGGCGTTTCGCTTTTCCCGCCCGGTCGACAGAATGAGCGGCATGAATCGCTACATGCTGCTGGATGGCCCGCTACGAGGCCGCGCTGTCGACGAGCTACCTGAAGGCTACGAAGTGTCCGAAACCTCAGATCGGATCGGGGTTTGGATCAAGACCCGAGAGGATTTCGACGAGCTGCACGCCATCCTCGAGCTGATGACCTCAGCGCAGGCGCGTCTGGACACGCAGACTCGTGGAGAGGCTCCGGATGGCACGCCCATCGTGGCGAACAATGACGAAACTCGTCAGGCAATCAGCGACATGCGCGAGGCTAACGCACGGCAAGACCGTCTGCTGCGCCGGATGGCACCCGATCTCTACTGACCTCGCTCGCCCCCGGGGTCCCTCACCTTTGGGTGGGCGGACGCCGGGGCCATATCGTCATTTCGGCCGTACCTAGTGGGAATCTCATAGGCTGACCGTTATGCCGCAGGACGCATCCAAACAACGCAAGAAGGCGTTGAAGGACGCGCAACGCGCAGTTGACGCAGAGCTCACGCGTGAGAAGGGTGACTACGTACCCCCAGATCGGACCGAGTGTGTCGAGAAAGAGTGGCATCAGTCGCTAGACGACAGTGGAGACATTCGGATTGAGATCCGCGTGTGGCGGCACGAAGGTCGAATGGTGGACTTCGTCCTGCTGATTCAGGTCGGTGACTGGAGTCAAGACGGCTCATGGGAACAGGTCGCCCGAGTAGACTGCAGTGGAGGTCGCTGTCACATCCACCCGCCGGAGAGTCCCGATGAGCACAAGCTCATTCATCGGCTCGACACGGTGAACGACGTAGAAATCGCATACCGCGCTGCTAACAGCATCGCCATGACGGTTGCGGCTATGATCCGGGATAGGAGGTCGTGAACATGGAAATCGCGTCCGAACTCGACAAGTTCCGAAACTCGATCAACATCAACCTTGCCGTCGGCGCACTCGCCGACGAAGAACTTCCGGTCGTCAACAACGACGGACACCACCCTGTCGTCGCCGCCCTCAGCGACGAGCTGCTCGCGGTGCTCCTCGGGCGGATCGAGAAGGTTGGTGGGTACGCCAACGTCTTCGTGAGCAGCGAGAACAGAGTCACGATGCTGGCCTTCATCGATTCTTCGTGCGCTATCGGTGCCGCTGAAGCCGAGGATCTCGCCTCCGACGGGGAGCGGCCTGGCGTTGATGCGACCGTCGAGACGTTCCTCGACTACCTAATGATGAAGCCGAATGGCGTTCGCCTACCCGCGCGTCTGGACGATGAGCGGCCCTACATTCCGGCACCGAAAGACATCCAGTTCGCTTCCGTCTGACGATCGACAGGAGCCCTCGACTACTTCACTACGAAGCGGCCGGGGCTTCTCGCCCGAGTGTCAGCGGCCCCCTGTTCGCAGTCGACGCCGCAGACACCAGGGCGGCAGTCCCTCAAGATGTGCTCGTGCGATGGTCCGCAGGGGAGGTCCCGTCCTCCCGGGCGCTGACCGAGTTCGACCGTCGTGTAGCTGTGAACACCGCTACAGACCGCCTACCGCCCTCTTCCCTCTCCCCGGCGCCGGGCGGCCCGATGTCCGGGGTCGGTTGTAGCGCCACTCTTCACGAGCGGGCAAACGCTTCGCATTCTCTCGGACGGAAAAGGGCCCCGACCGAGTAGGAACGAACAGACTCTACGCCGACGCGATCGACCGCCCCATGGGCGACAAGATCTCCGTGACGATCTCCCGCAGCGGAACCTGCAGGAAGACCAGGTCGTCGGGGGAAAGGGGCCATGGATCGTATGCTCTCACAGGTGGTGAGATCGTCGGTCATCCTGCGTCTGAAGGGAGCAAGTCACCGCCCCCTTGGTCATCGACGAACAGCTGCGCCGATCGCGACCGTGTTGAGCAGGATGAGAGCGAGCATGATGATGGCAAGCTCCACGAGAACCTCCCTTCGAGAGGTGGGGATTGATGAGGACGGAGAGAAGACCGCCTAGGTAAGGGCGAGTGCCCACGGTCTTCTTTCCCTGGAGATACCGCCCCGCTCCCAGGGCTGCTCGCCCTGCTCGCGAATCACACCGACCTGTACGGACGGGTCAGGGTTCCATCGGTCGCACATCAAACCCGGCCTCGCGTGCTCTTATGACGGCTCGCTCCGCGTCGAGCTGCACCTGTCATCGCCCGGTCCTACGACATGTCGCCCAATCACCGGCCTTTCTACTCCAATCGTCCTGACCCAGCGGTCACTCAGACATCTGGGTCGGATCTCAGCCCCCATACGCCCGTACGCTCGCCGCGCCGTCCGAGCGCGGGTCGCTCCCGGCATCCAGGCCCCCGTCGGGAGCCACGACGACGAGGTTGGCGTGGCCGACGAGCTCGTCGGCATCCGGAGTCTCGATGACGTGCAACGGCGTCTCGGCCAGCGCCTCGCGCGCGGGTGCGGGCAGGTCTCTCTCGACGTAGATCACCGACGGCCTGTCGCCGTCGCGCTGCGGGCCCACGATCGCGCGCGGAGCCGACACCGCCTCCTGCGCCGTCGCCCCCGCCATCGCCCGGAGCAGTGTCTGGGCGTGGATCTGCGGCTGCCCCTGGCCGCCCATCGTGGCCGAGACGAAGCGTAGGCCCGATGCGTCGGTGACCATCACCGGCATGAGGGTGTGGAGGGGACGCTTGCCCGGGGCGAGGGCGTTCGGCGACGACGAGTCCAAGGAGAAGCCGGTACCGCGGTTGTGCAGGAGGATGCCGGTGGACGGCTCCACGACGGCGGCACCGAAGGCGTGGTACACGCTCTGGATCAGCGAGATGGACCATCCCGACGAGTCCGAGACCGCGATGCCGACCGTGTCGCCTCGGGGGCGGCGGAAGCCGGGCAGCACGGGTTCGTCGCCGCGCGACGAGGCGTCGCCGTCGAGCAGCTCGGCGATGTCTCCCGAGGTCACTCGGGGGTCGGCGAGGAGCTCGTCACGGACGAGGTTCGCCGCGAGGAAGCGCTCCATCATGCGTCCGAAGTCCGCGCCCAGGGGGTCGGTGATCCCCTGGTGCTCCAACTCCCTGAGCACCCGGAGCAGGACGAAGCCATGCGTGTTCGGCGGGCTCGTCAGCACGCGATACGACCCGAATGAGGTCGTCAGCGGCTCGACCGACTCGGGGTGGAAGAGAAGCAGGTCCGCCGTCCCGATGCGCGAGCCGAGGCGCCCGAGGCCGTCGACGAACGCGGCGGTCAGCTCGCCGTCGTAGAGCGCGGCCGCGCCCCCGTCGCGAATCGCCTCCAGGGTGCGGGCGAGCACCGGCTGCACGAGCGCGTCACCCTCGACCGGGAGGCCGTCGGCGAGGAACGTCTCGCGGAAGCCTGCGTCGAACCCGATCGCGCCCTCCTCCTCGCGGAACGCGGCGGCGAGCGAGCGCGACACGGCGACCCCCTCGCGCGCGGCGACGATGGCGTCGTCGAAGATCTCGCCCCACTCGCGCTGACCGCCCATCCGGCGCAGCGTCTCCCACCCGCGGACGGCCCCCGGCACGGTGACGGTGTCGATGCCGCGGTACGGGAGCATCTCGCCGTGGGCCTCGCGCATCGCGTCGCTGTCGACGGTGGATGCCGCGGGGCCCGAGGCGTTCACGCAGCGCGTGCGCCCCGAGGGATCGCGGACGAGCGCGATCAGGTCGCCGCCGATGCTGACGTTGTGCGGGTAGACCACGCAGAGGGTGGCGGCGGCCGCGAGGGCGGCGTCGATCGCGTTGCCGCCGCGCGCGAACGCTCGCTCGGCGGAGCGGGTGGCGTCGGCGTGCGGGGTGGCGATGGCGCCGGTCAGGGGCGTGCGAGACATGGGGGTTCCTCAGTGGATCGTGCGGGGAGGGGGAAGGGTCAGAGGATCTTCGAGAGGAAGGCCTGCGTGCGGGGGTGTTCGGGGGCGGTGAACAGCCGGCTGGGCGGGGCGACCTCGATGATGGTCCCGGCATCCATCACCACGACACGATCGGCGACCTCGCGGGCGAAGCCCATCTCGTGTGTGACGACGACCATGGTCATGTGGTCGCTGGCGAGCTCCTTCATGACGTCGAGCACCTCGCCGATCATCTCGGGGTCGAGGGCGCTGGTCGGCTCGTCGAAGAGCATGAGGCGGGGCTTCATCGCGAGCGCTCGCGCGATCGCGACGCGTTGCTGCTGACCGCCCGAGAGCTTGCTCGGACGCGCGTCGGCCTTGTCCCCCAGCCCGACGCGCTCGAGGAGCGCCTGCGCTTGGGCGACGGCTTCGCGCTTGTCGACCCCGCGCACGCGCACGGGAGCGTGCCAGATGTTCTCCAGCGCAGTCATGTGCGGGAAGAGGTTGAAGTGCTGGAAGACGAAGCCGATCTCCTGCCGTTGCTGTCGCAGCATCGACCGGAGCGCCGGAACGCGTCGACCGTTCGGCGCGATGCGGTAGCCCATCGACTGGCCCGCGACGGTGAGCTCGCCGGTATCGATGGTCTCGAGGCCGTTCATCGTGCGCAGGAACGTCGTCTTGCCCGCGCCCGAGGGGCCGACGAGCACGACGACCTCACCCTGCTGCACGTCGAGCGAGACGTCGTCGAGCACCTGGCGTCCGCCGAGGGCGCGGGTGACGTTCTTCGCGCGGACGATGGGGTCGGTCATTTCAGGACTCCCGAGTCGGAGAGGGCGGTGACGGGGGTGAGGGGAGCGGAGCGCCGCCCCCCGAACAGTCGCTGCCAGGGCGACGCTGTGGTGACGATGCCGACCCGGGCGTTCAGCTTCTTCTCGATCGCACTCTGAATCACCGTCCAGATCGTGGTGAGCGCGAGGTAGTAGATCGCCACCACGGCGAAGATCTCGAAGGTGCGGAAGGTCGCGGCGCTGATGCTCTGGGTGACGAGGAACATCTCGGAGACGCCGATGACGCTCAGGATCGACGTGCTCTTCATGAGCCCGTTGAAGGAGTTGCCCAGCGGCGGGACCATCAGACGCAACGACTGGGGCAGGATGATCCAGCGCATCGCCGACATCCCCGACATCCCGAGAGCCTGCGCCGCCTCGGTCTGGCCGATGGGGACCGAGTCCAAGACCCGCGCGGATGATCTCCGAGATATAGGCGCTCTCGTTCATGATCAGCCCGACGATCGCCGCCTGGATGGCGGCTTTCACCAGGATGCCGCCGAGGTCGACGTCTTGGAAGCGGAACACGTTCGCCGCGGCGAAGCCGGTGTAGATGATCACGAGCTGCACGAGGAGCGGGGTGCCGCGGATCAGCCAGATGTACAGGCTCGCGATGACGCGCAGCGGCGCGAACGTCGAGCGTCGCATCATGGCGATCACGAGTCCGACGACGAGCGCCCCGGCCATCGCGAGCACCGAGATGAGGACGGTCAGCGCGAGACCCTGCAGGAACGGCGGGCCCGGGGTGAGCAGGTTCTTCCAGAAGAAGCCCCAGTCGAAATTCATCGTCAGTTTTCCCCGGTGTAGGCGAGCGAATCCTGTCCCCACGCGCTGAGGATCTTCGTGTAGTCGCCGGTGGAGACGAGGTCGTCGAACGCGGTCTGGATGGCGTCGTGGAGGGCCGTGTTGTCCTTCAGCGTGGCCGCACCGATCTCGATCGCGTCCGTCGGGTCTCCGACCATCTCGATGCCCGCCGTGCCCTGCTTCTGGTAGTAGCCGATGAGCTCTGCGGCGTCGAGGTAGGCGTCGAGCTGACCGCTGACCAGCTGCTGGAAGCCCACCGTCGCCTGGTTGTTCGTGCTGATGTCGAGAGCCTTCTTGCCCTCGGACGTGCACGTCGTCGACTGCTTCTCGGCGAGATCCTGCGCCGTCGTGCCGACGGTCACCATGACCTTCTTGCCGCAGAGCGAGTCGTCCAGACCCGTGATGCCGTCATCCGCGCCCTGCTTGACGGCGACACCGGTGGCCGAGGTGAGGTACGGCACGAAATCGACGACCTCTTTGCGCTCGGGCTTGATGTAGAGCGAGGCCATGATGACGTCGCACTGCTTCGCCTGCAGGCTCGGGATGAGCGCGGCGAAGTCCACGGTGACGAAGTCGGGCGTGAGACCGAGGCGACCCGCGACCGCCTTGGCCAGGTCGATCTCGCTGCCGATGAGGGTGCCCGACTCGTCGGTGCTGATGTTGGGGGGCGACCCCAGGTTCGTGGTGCAGACCGACAGCGTGCCCGCCGACCGTAGGGCGGTGGGGGCGACGGTGGCGATGGCGGATGCCGTGTCTGCTGCCGGAGCCGGGCTCGAGGAGCACGCGGCCAGACCGAGGGCTGCGATGCCGGCGACCGCAGCGACCGCGGCGATGCGAGTGGTGGTGTGCATGAAATCTCCGTCGATGCTCGATGCTCCGTCACCTCGGGAGCGACGTGAGGAGCAGGCTATCAATTGATAGGTAGTGCGTCTATCAATTGATAGATGGCGCGTGTTGCGACCGCATTTCACGACGGTGTCGCGCCCGAGAAGAGTCGAGCGAGACGGGCGGACGCGACGGCTACTGCGAGAAGGAGACGGCCCCGTCGAGGCGGAACTGGGTGGCGGCACGCACGGCGTCGAGACGGAAAGGGTCGACGAGGACCGCGCGGAGGATGAAGTCCGACACCTGCAGGGGGCGGTGGGCGACCGGCGCCGACGCGTTCGTCTCGCGCTCGCGCATGCCCTCGAACTGCAGGCCGGTGATCGCCCGCTGGACGAACTCGGCGTCCACGTCCATGAACTCGCCGGCACGGATGCCCTCCACGACGAGGGCTCTCACTTCTTCGTGGAAGCGCGAGATCTCCTCGCGCTGACGCTCGAACTCCGGTTCCGTGAAGATCGCATCGCTGTAATACCCGCGCGCGTCGTACGGGAGCGTCAGGTAATCGTGCGAGCTGATCGTCAGGAAGTAGTGGAACCGCTCGGCCCACGGGGCGTCGAGGGCGCGGGCCTCCTGCAACCGACCGAATGTCTGCGCGAGGTCTGCGTCGACCAGCTCCGACAAAATGACGTGCTTGGCGGAGAAGTGGTAGAACAGCGACGGCTGTCGGATGCCGACGGCATCCGCGATCTCTCTCGTGGTGGTGCCGTGATAGCCGTGTCGGCCGAAAAGGCGGGCGGCGTGCACCAGGATCTGCTGCCGCGTGCCCCCTTCCTCCATGCGGCGATCCTATCGGCCGATCGGCCGGGCCCTCGCGCGGCCCCGGCGCGCGGGCGGCGTCACATGAGACACAGATGAGAACGCCGCGGAACCCCTGGCATCCCGTTCTCTGTCTGACTAGCGTTGACTCCCGTTCGCGAAGCAGCGCAGGGGGGAACGCATGCCAACATCGTCGACGCCGGCCGGCAGCTACTCGATGAACACGGAGTCGCTCCGTGCTCTGCAGTCGTCGCTGGCCGAATCCGTCGCCTCGATCGAGCGCGAGCTCGGCTCGCTCGGTGAGCGGCTCGATGCGCTCAGCGGCGAATGGTCGGGCGAGGCCTTCGACGCGTACCAGCGTGCCCAGTTCCAGTGGGGGGCGTCGATGCGGCGGCTCAACACACTGCTCGACAGAGCGGGCGGGCTGGCCGGGGCCAGCGTCGACCACCACCTGGCTGCCCGGACGGAGGTGGCGGCGCTATGGACGTGAACACCGACCGTCAGGCGAGGATCGCCGGGCTCCGTGCCGGGGCCTCATCTCTCCGGGAGTCCGCAGAGCGACTGGGCGCGGCTCTCGCCGACGGGCTGCCCGCCGAGGTGCCCGACCCGGGAGTGCGCCTCTTCTTCGGGGCTGACGGCGTCGTGGAGTCCGTTCAGATCAACGATGAGACGCGGGCGTCGTCTACCGGTGCCGAACTGCTCCACAAGGTGACCCTGGCGTTCGCTGCGGCACCCGTGCCGGCGGCCATCACGCGCCGTCTGGTGCGTGACCCCGAGGCGCTTCGGGCCATTCGCGAACGAGGGGTCGCAACGGTGCCGGCGACGTACACGAGCGTGGACGGCGCGCTGACCCTGGTCGCCGTGCTCGGTCGGCCCGTCGAGGTCCGCGGGGTGGAGGGAGCGGTCCTCTCCCGCCCCATCGCAGACCTCAGCGCATCGATCGTGGCGCTCGCGCGACGGGCGGCGACGGAAGAGGGGGTCGTCGACGCATGAGCGATGTGGTCGTCAACATCGACGTTCTGACCGGCGACGCCGAGGGTGTCTGGGAAGACGCGAGCGAGCGTCTGATCACGGCGAAGGGAGCGTGGCCCGACATCGCCACCCCTGATTTCTCCGCGCCGTTCGGCGCGGCCGCCATCGCCGAGGCGTACCGCTCGGCGCAGCAGTCTCTCTCGGCGTACCTCGACGGTGGGAGCGAGGAGTTCCTCCGCTTCGAGGAGAAGCTGCTGCGCGCTGCGATCGTCTACGGACAAGCACACGGAATGTCGGCCGCGGAGATCACGGCACTGGAGGCGGAGATCGACGGATGAGTTACGTTGACGACATCAAGCACGACATCGAGGACTTCTTGCGCCAGGCGGATGAGAATCTCGACTGGATCAGCACGAACGGGCCGGTCATCATCGACCACCTGCTGAACATCTACCTTGCGGCCTGGCCGATCGCCGGGCCTGTGGTCAACCCGATCGCCGACCAGGCCAAAGAGGCTCTGGCCGAGTACGTCACCAACGGCAAGGCCGCCGTGGCGGCGCTGCGCATCGAGGTGCAGTTCGTCGGCAGCCCCGACACCCTCCGCGCCGCCGCGGACAAGATCGACAGCGCCATCATCGCTCCCGCCCGCGAGCTCGCCGATCGGTTGGTGCTCGGCAACATTCCGTCGGCTCTGCCCTCGAACTACGATGACGGCGTGGCGAGCGAGACATACCGCGCCAAGATCGACGGGCGAGACGCTGCGGTTCGCGACATCGACACCTACGCGGCGCCCATCGGACAGAGCCTGCGCGACCTCGCGGACGGGATCGAGGACTACTACCGGAGCCTGCGCGACTTCGTGCTCAGCCTGCTCGGCGCCATCGTGTCTCTCGTGCTCATCATCGTCGGGTGGGAGACCATCGTCGTCGGGGTCATCGGCGTCATAGGCTTCGTCATCTCCCTCGTCGGCCTCATCAGTAGCGGAGCGGATCTCATGAATTCCACAGACAAGACCAGGGATGACGTCATCGGGGCGTTCACCGCGGCGATTCCCGCGTGGCCGGCGGTGCTCCGGTGATGCGTGCGCCCTGGGATCGTCCCGGCGAGTCGTCGAAGCAACGCGCAGCCCGGATCGTCCTGTTCAGCGTCACCGTGGTCTGCGTCGTGGTGATGGTGTCGTTTCTGGTGTACTTCGTCACGCGCTCCGCCGAGATCGCGGGGTTCTGAGCGCGATGCCGTCTCTGCCTCGCTGATGGCGCGCGCCCCTGAGAACCGGCCCGCCGATCCCACGTCGTCGGCATCCGCGCTGACCCACCGGATCGACTACGCCCTCGACGAGCTCGACGACAGCGCCCTCTCGGCCTCTCCGCTCGCGCTCTTCCAGCGGTGGCTCGCCGACGCCGCCGATCTGCCCGAGCCGAACGCGATGGTCGTCTCGACCGTGGATGCCACCGGCTCACCGACCTCGCGCACGGTCCTGCTGCGCGGGATCGACGACGACGGCGCGCTGTGGTTCTTCACCAACCGCCTCTCGCGCAAGGGGCGCGCGCTCGCCGCGAACCCCGCCGTGTCGATCCTGTTCCCCTGGTACGCGCTCCAGCGCCAGGTGATCGTGCTCGGCACGGCGACCCCGCTGCCGCCCGAGCGTGACAACGCGTATTTCGCCTCGCGTCCGCGCGGTTCCCAGCTGTCGGCCTGGGCGAGTCGCCAGTCGGAGCCGGTGGCATCCCGCGCTCTTCTCGAGCAGCAGATGACCGAGATCGGCGCGCGGTTCGCCGGCGGCCAGCCCGTGCCGCGACCGCCCCACTGGGGCGGATACCGCGTGGAGCCGCGCGAGATCGAGTTCTGGCAGGGCCGTCCGTCCCGGCTGCACGACCGCATCTTCTTCACGCGCGACGGCGACGGGTGGGCGGCGCAGCGGCGGCAGCCGTGACACACGTGTCGTTCCGCCGTGAGGTCGGGGCGCTCTGACCCACGCGCGGGCCACTGTCCAGAGGCAACCGAGGGGCGACCGCGAGTGCGACACTGGCGAGGACACTGACCACCGAGGGGGCGCGATGGCGAAGAAAGACGCGAAGAATCCCGCGATCGACGAGAAGGCGTTCGTCGACGCGACCTCCGAGGCGCGCTCGCGGTACGGCCGCTTCAACCTGGCCATCGTCGGCAGCTCGGGGGTGGGGAAGTCCTCCCTCGTGAACGCCGTGTTCGGCCGCGACTGGGCGAAGGTGGGCCGGGGGCTCCCGGTCACGCGCGGCGTGCAGTTCTACAGCGACGACTCGCTCGGGATCTGGGACGTCGAGGGCTTCGAGATCGGATCACCCGTTCCCCCGGACCAGCAGCTGCGGAACCACCTCGACGCCATCGCCGTGCAGTCCGGCGACCAGCAGATCTCCGTGGTCTGGTACTGCGTGAAGGCCAACGACGACCGCCTCACCCCCGCCGACATCGCGATGATCCGCGAGCTGGACGCGCGGGGGCTCCCCGTCATCCTCGTGCTCACCAAGGTCGACTGGATCAAGAACCCCGTCACCGGGCAACGCGGCGTCGCGAAAGACGTGCAGGCTTTCGTCGACTGGCTGAACGACCCGGTGGACACGGCCACCGGCCAGCGGCTGCACGTGCCGTATCGCCGCGTCATCCTCACGTCGACCCGCGACAGGCACGGGAAGGGCAAGGGACACGGTCTCGGTGACCTTGTCACGGAGACGTTGAGCCTCGCCCCCGAGAGCGACAAGGACGCCTTTCGCATCGCGCAGCGCCTCAACCTCCCCTGGAAACGCGAGATGGCGCGGCCCATCATCGCGACGGCGGCCGCAGCCGCCGCGGGAGCGGCGACCGTTCCGCTTCCTGTCTCGGATGCTCTCACTCTTGCGCCGATCCAGCTCACGATGATGGGGCGGATCGCCGCCATCTACGACCTCGAGGTCAAGACGATGCTCTCGGCGGGTGCACTCGCCCAGTTCGGCGTGCAGGTCGCGGGGCGGGCCCTGGCGACCAGCTTCCTCAAGCTCATCCCCGGCGCCGGAGTCGTCGTGAACGCCGCGGTGGCCGGGGCCCTCACCGCAGCGACCGGCGAGAGCTGGATGAAGATCTGCGAGCTGCTGCACACCGGCAAGATCGATGTACGAAAGCTCGACCAGGAGTGGGCGAAACACGCGCCGAGCTTCCTGGACGTCGCGAAGAAGATGCTCGAGCGGCGAGTCACGAAGCGCTGAGCCACACCCGCTGCACGCGCCAGTCGGCGTCCCACGCGACGAGGTCGGCGCGCATCCCGGGCGCGAGGAGCCCGCGGGTCACGTCTCCCAGCACAGCGGCGGGCACGGCCGTCGCCGCCCCCACGGCATCCGAGGCGCTGAGGCCCAGATCGACGATGGCCGTTCGCACGGCGCGGTCCAGCGTCAGCGTGGATCCCGCGATCGTGACGCCGTCGTCGAGCAGCGCCCGCCCGTCGCGCACGCGCACGTCGAGCTCGCCCAGCCGGTAGGCGCCGTCGACATGAGCGGCGGCGGCCATGGCATCCGTGATCAGGGCCACCCGGCCCGGCGCCGCGGTCAGCAGCATGCGCGCGACCGACCGGTGCACGTGCACGCCGTCGAGGATCAGCTCGAGCGTCACGCGCTCGTCCTCGAGTGCGGCGGGTACCGGGCCGGGCTGACGGTGGCCGATGGCGGGCATGGCGTTCAGCGCGTGCGTGAGCAGCGTCGCGCCCCGGTCGATCGCCTCACGGGTGAGGGTGTAATCGGCCTCGGTGTGCCCGAGAGCGACGCGGATGCCGTTCGCGGTAAGGAGCGGGATCGCATCGAGCGCTCCGGGAAGCTCGGGCGCGAGGGTGATCTGGCGGATGAGGCCGGGCTCCGCGGAAAGCACCATGTCCACGAACGGCCCCTCGGGCATACCCAGCGCTGCGGGGTCGTGCGCCCCCCGCCGGGCCGGCGAGAGGCACGGCCCCTCGAGATGCACGCCCAGAATCCCGGGGGTGGACCGGCGCGCGACCTCGATGGAAGAGAGCTGCCGCCGCAGCACCTCGAGCGGAGACGTGACCAGGCTCACCAGGGTCGCCGTCGTGCCGTGGCGGCGGTGCGCGGCGACGCCGGCGGTGATGGCATCCGCTCCGTCGTCGAAGGCGTGCCCGCCACCCCCGTGCACGTGCAGGTCGATCAGGCCGGGGGTCACGGTCGCCCCGCCCAGGTCGACCCGCTCGGCCGCGCGCGGAGCGGACCCCGTGCCGACCTCGGCGATCAGGCCGTTGCTCACCCGCACCCAGGCCTCCGGCAGGTCGCGCCGGGCGTCGACCACCCGGGCACCGGTGAGCAGCAGGTCGGTGGTCATGCCGTGGCGATCTCGCGATGGTCCCAGGCGAACCGGTAGTAGTCGCGGTGCTCGAGCTGCGACGCGGCCGCCTCGTCGACGATCACCACGGCCCGGCGGTGCAGCTGTATCGCGGATGCGGGGCACGACGAGGTCAGCGGACCCTCGACCGCCGCGGCGACCGCGGGGGCCTTCGACTCGCCGAACGCGAGAAGCACGAGCACTCCCGCGTCGAGGATCGTGCCGATGCCCTGCGTGAGGCAGTGCGTGGGGACGTCATCGATGCTGTCGAAGAAGCGCGCGTTGTCGGCGCGGGTGGCAGGGGTCAGCGCCTTGAGACGCGTGCGCGAGGCCAGCGAGGAGCCCGGCTCGTTGAAGCCGATGTGCCCGGTGCGGCCGATGCCCAGGATCTGCAGGTCGATACCGCCGGCCGCGGCGATCGCGGCCTCGTAGCGCTCGCCCGCCTCGGCCAGCGGACCCCCGTCGTCGCCCGGAACGCGCACGCGCGCCGGGTCGAGTCCGAGGGGGCCGACGATGTCGCGGTCGACCACCACGCGATAGCTTTCGGGGTGCCCGTCGGGCATGCCCACGTACTCGTCGAGGGCGAAACCGCGCACGGCCGAAAGGTCGAGCGACCGCTCCGCCAGGGCCGCCCACACCGGCAGGGGCGTCGATCCGGTGGCGAGACCCAGTGTCGGGTCGGTGCGGCGACCCAGCGCGGCGACGATCAGGTCGGCGGCGATGCGGCCGGCATCCGCCTGGTCGTCGACGATCGCGATCTCGGTCATATGCGGGTCTCCGTTTCGAGGGTGGTCGGCTCCGCCAGGATGACAGGCGCCGTCCAGGAGCGGGTGACCTCGGGCCGCTGCGCCGCCTCGAAGGCCAGCATCGCGGCCCCGATCCGGCCGGCGTGCGTGCCGAGGGCAGCGGTCGTCAGGCGCGGGGCCTCGCGCCAGGCGAGAGCCGCGGACAGTCGCTCGCGCAGCGGTTCGAGGAACGCGTCTCCGGCCTGCGCGACGCCGCCGCCGAGCACGATCACCTCGGGGTCGACGAGCAGGGTGAGGGTCGCGAGCCCCGTGGCCAGGGCGTCGAGGCCTTCCGACCAGACGCGGGCGGCGACGGGGTCGGTCTCGACGCGGGCGATGACCGCCGCGGCATCCGGAGTCTCTCCGTCGGTCGGCGGGGCGCTCGCCGCGTACCGCCGGGCCAGACCCGCGCCCGAGAAGTACACCTCGAGGCAGCCGCGCTGACCGCACGCGCAGCGCTCGCCACCGGGGACGACCGGGATGTGTCCGAGCTCGCCGGCACCCGAGATGGCCCCCTCGATCGCGCGTCCGTCGGAGGTGAGGGATGCCGCGACGCCGGTGCCGATCGCGGCGAAGACGACGTTGCGCGAACCGGCGGCGGCACCGTACGCCCCCTCGGCCGCACCCGCGGCGCGCACGTCGTGGTCGACCGCGACGGGAAGGCCCGTGGCATCGGAGAGCAGCCGCGCGAGGGGCACGTCGGTCCAGCCGAGCGTCGAAGCGTAGCGGACGGTCCCCGTGGCGCCGTCGATCAGGCCGGGGCTCACGACGCCCGCGCCGACGACCGAGCGGCCCAGGTCCTCGGCCCCCGCGACGAGGTCGGTGAGCAGTTCCGCGATGCGCGAGACCGTCTCGGCACCCGACCCGCCGGTCGCGAGGCGCGAGCTCTGCAGCACGTGACCGTCGATGTCGACGAGTGCGCCCTTGGCCGAGGTGCCGCCGATGTCGACGGCGATCACGGCCGGGTGCGGCGCGCGCTCGCTCACGGCGAGCACCGTGTCGCGGATCACCGACTCGTCGGTGACGAGGTGCCCCCGGTCGGAGGCGAGCTGCGCACGCAGGTGCACCTCGCGGGCCCCCGTGCTCTCGAGAAGCGCTGCGACGTTGTGGGCCCGGACCGAGCCGCCGACGAGCACGGCCGGCATGCCGGCGCCCTCCGATCGCGCCTGCAGGGCCGCGAGCACGTCGGCGCCCTCGCGGGCCGTCGCTCGTCCGCCCGAGGTGAGGACGCGGACGACGCCGTGGTGCGCGAGGGTGTCGTACGCGGCGAACAGGTCGACGGTGTCGTCGAAGGCCTTGTGGAAGGTGACCGGCACCTCACCCGCGGCCGCGCGGATCGCGTCGAGGGCCCGCTCGTCGACGTGCCCGTCGGCGGTGAGCGCGCCGAAGACGATGCCCACGGGCACCCGACTGGTGCGGGCGAGGGCCGCGATCGCGCGTGCGTCGGCCTGCATCACGCGCAACTCGTCGTCGGAGTAGACGAAGTCGCCGCCGCGCGAGCGGACCATGACCTGCACGCCCACGTGCTGCACCGTCGCGAGGACCACTTCGATCAAGCCGCGGCTGGGCGTCGTGCCGCCCTCGAGCAGATCGGCGCACAGCTCGACGCGATCGGCGCCCGCGCGCTCGGCGGCGAGCACCCCCGCGAGGTCGTCGACGCAGATCTCCACGAGGGCGCGGACGCCGGTGGAGGACTTCTCGGCGAGGGATGCCGGGTCGGCGGCTGTCGTCACGGTGCGGCGCTCGCTGCCGAGGCGTCGAGCCACGCGCGCACGTCGCGACCCACCTCGATCGAGCCGACGGGGACCCCGCCGCCGAGGATCGGCAGCTCGACGAGGTCGCCCGCGCTCGAGATGTCGGCGCCGAGCGCCTCGAGGACGGCGAGGGCGACGAGCGTCGTCGCGCGGGGGTTGCCGTCGAGGATCTTCATCGACACCGCGGCACCGTCGGCCGTGGCCATGCCGATGACGCCCTCGGCGCCGCCCTTCGACAGCAGCCCCGGCACGCGCAGCATGGCGTCGGTGTTGGCATGGTGGTCGCCGCCGACGAAACGGGGGAAGGAGCGCATGGCATCCGCCACCTTCCGCTCCGGCGTCCCGGGGCCGGCCGTCACGAGGGCGCGGAAGATGCGGGCGATGCCGAGGGGGGAGACGCTGAAGAGCGGAGCTCCGCACCCGTCGACGGCGTCGTACGCGACCGTCTCGCCGGACAGGCGCTCGAGCGTCGACCGCACGAGTCGCTGCAGGGGGTGCGAGGGGTCGAGGTAGGTCGCGGTGTCCCACCCGTTGACCGCGCAGGCCAGCAGCATCGCGGCGTGCTTTCCGGAGCAGTTCATGCGCACGCGGGTGCGCTGCTCGCCGTCGCGGATGAGGCGCTCGCGCGTGGGCTCGTCCTCGGGCCAGTCGACGGGGCACGCGAGGGCGCTCTCGTCGAGACCCGTACGGGTCAGCAGATCGCGTACGACGTCGACGTGCACGTCTTCGCCCGTGTGGCTGCCCGCGGCGATGGCGAGGTCGGCTCCGTCGAGGTCGGCCCCGGCGAGCAGGCACGCGAGGGCCTGCACGGGCTTGACGGTGGAGCGGGGCAGGATCTGCTCGCCGCTCCCGGTCTGCCAGGCCACCGAGCCGTCGGCGGCCAGAGCGGCGATCGACCCGAGGTGGCGGCTCTCGACGACACCCGAGCGGATGACGACGGCGAGGTCGGCCAGGGGGGAGGGGACGGGGGGAAGGGACGTCATGGGTGGTTCTTTCGAGGCCGGGGCGAAGAGGCGGGTCAGCGGTCGACGGGGGCGTTCGGGGTGGTGAGGCCGGCCGGGGCGACCTCGGCGGGAGTCGCGAGGCTGCGGCGGCCCGGTCGCTTCTGCAGGCGGGCGGCGAGACCCGAGAGGCCGCCGTTGAGCGCGAGGAAGATCACGGTCACGACCACGAAGGTCTGGATGAGCAGGCCATTGAAGCTCGACAGCACCTGCCCGCGGTAGAGCAGCTCGGTGAACGCCACGATGTAACCCAGCGACGTGTCCTTGAGCAGGCTCACCAGCTGCACCACGAGCGAGGGGGCGACGAAGCGCAGCGCCTGGGGCAGGACCACCTTGCGGTCGACCTGCCAGCGGGTCATGCCGAGGCTGAGACCGGCTTCGGTCTGCCCGCGGGGCAGGGCGAGGACGCCCGCGCGGATGATCTCGGCGAAGGCCGCGGCGTTGGCGATCGTGAGCGGGATGACGAGCTTCCACAGCACCGGGAAGTTCAGTCCGAGCTGGGGGAGGCCGAAGAGCATCAGGTAGATCAGCAGCAGCACCGGGACGGTGCGGGCGATCTCGATGTACGCGGTGCAGATCCAGCTGATCCAGCGCACACGGCTGAGGCGCCCGAGAGCGAGCAGCAGGCCGAGCACGAACCCGAAGACGGCGGTGAGGGCCGCGGCCTGCAGCGTGCCGAGCAGGCCGACGCCGAGGTACTCCCAGATCGCGATGTCGAGGAACGGCAGCCAGCGGTCGCTGTCGAGCTGGCCCTTCGACGCGAACTGCACGAGGGCGAGGGCGATGAGGCCCAGGATGACGACCGCGCTGACGATCGACCAGATGAGGATGCGGCGGCGGGTGCGTGGACCGGGCTCGTCGTAGAGCGAAAGGGGGGAGGTCATCGGCGGATCCTCAACTTCTTCTCGAGGCGGCCGGCGGTCAGGCCGATCGCCAGCGCGAGCACCATGTAGATGAGCCCCGCCGCGGTGAAGATCAGGATGGGCTGAGCCTCGACGAGGTTGAGCTTGTTGGCCGCGCTCGTCAGCTCGACGACGCCCACCGCCGCGGCCAGGGCGGTGTTCATGGTGAGGGCGATCATGACGTTGCCGATGGGCTGGATCGCGGCCCTCAGCGACTGGGGGATGACGAGCACGCGCAGGGTCTGCCCGAGCGAGAAGCCCAGCGCGCGGCTGGCCTCGATCTCGCCGCGGCTCACGGTGTTCACGCCGCTGCGGACGGCCTCGGCGACGTAGGCCGCTTCGTAGAGGGTGAGCACGATGATGGCCGTCGGCGTCAGCGGCAGCAGGAATCCGGCATCCGGCAGGGCGAACACCGCCAGCACGAGGAGCACCAGAAGCGGGACGTTGACGAAGAACTGCACGTAGGCGAAGGCGGCCCACCGCAGCACCGGCACCGGGCTGATGCGCGCGGCGGTGACGAGGGTGCCCAGCACGATGGATCCGACACCGGCCGAGACGGCCAGCAGGATCGTCGTGCCGAGCGCTTGCGCGATCGGCCCGGCGCTCGAGGCGAAGAAGTCCATGGGGTCCTCAGAAGAGCGGGAGGGGAAGAGGCAGACCGACGCCCGTCATGTGCGGAGCGGGCGCCGGTCGGTCGGGGGGATCAGGAGCCGGGGACGCTGCCGATCGCGGGGGGAGTCGGAGCGCTCGACTCGACGGCCGAGCCGAGGGTGGCGTCCCAGATCTTGGCCCACGAGCCGTCATTCTGGATCTTCTTCAGCCACTCGTTGATGAACGACTTGAACTGCGCGTCGTCCTTCTTCAGGCCGATGCCGTACGCCTCGCTGGTGAAGGGCTGGCCGACGACCTTGATGCTCTTGTCGTCGATGGCGTGGCTCGCGAGCAGGGTGAAGTCCTGCACGTACGCGTCGCCGCGGCCCTGGGTCAGAGCCTGGAGGGCCTGCGGGTCGGTGGCGAAGCTCACGATGTTCGCGGTGGGCTGCTTCTCGGGCACGGCCGTGACGGCGGGGGTGTTCGCGCCGACGATGACGGTCTTCCCACCCAGGTCGTCGATGCCGTTGATGTCGGTGTTGTCGCTGCGGACGGCGACGGCCAGACCCGACTCGAGGTAGGGGCCGGCGAAGTCGACCTGCTCGGCGCGCTTCTCGGTGATCGTGTACGTGTTGAACACGACGTCGACGGTGCCGTTGGCGAGGAGGGCCTCGCGGGTCTCGGAAGCCGGCGGGACGATCTCGACGTTGGGCTCGCCGAGGATGTAGATGGCCAGCATCTTGGCGAGGTCGGCGTCGAAGCCCTGGACGTCCTCGGGGTTGGTGGGGTCCTGCTGCGAGAGCAGGGGAGCGTCGAGGGCCTCGGCGACGATGAGCTTGCCGCGCGCCTTGATCTTGGCCATCGTCGAGTCGGAGATGAGGGCCGCGGCGTCGGCGACGGGCGCGTTCGCGTAGACCTCTTCGAGGCTGCTGGCCTTGGCCGAGGCGCTGGGGTCGGAACCCGGGACGGCCGCGGTGCCGGACGAGCACGCGGCGAGGGACGCGACCGTGGCCGCGGACGCCAAGAGGACGAGGCCTCGGCGAAGGATCGAGCGAGAGGAGATCACGGGTACTGCCTTTCGTTTGCGAGTGCGTGCGGAACGAGCCGCGTCGGGGGTGGGGAGGATGTCAGTGGGCGAGGATCTTCGACAGGAACATCCGAGCGCGGTCGCTCTCGGCGTGGGTGAAGAAGCGCTCGGGGGTGGTGTCTTCGACGATGCGGCCGTCGTCCATGAAGATCACGCGATCGGCTGCGCGACGGGCGAAGCCCATCTCGTGCGTGACGACGACCATCGTCATGCCCTCTTCGGCGAGCGAGGTGATCACATCGAGCACCTCGCTGACCATCTCGGGGTCGAGGGCCGAGGTCGGCTCGTCGAAGAGCATGAGCTTCGGCTTCATGGCCAGAGCGCGGGCGATCGCCGCGCGCTGCTGCTGACCGCCGCTGAGCTCGCCGGGGAAGCGGTCTGCCTTGTCGGCGATGCCGACGCGGTCGAGCAGGGCGAGTCCCTCTTCGCGCGCCTTCTTCGGCGGCACCTTCGACACGATGCGCGGGGCGAGGGCCACGTTGTCGAGCACGGTGCGGTGCGCGAAGAGGTTGAACGACTGGAAGACCATGCCCACCTCGGCGCGTAGGTCGGCGAGCCCGCGCCCCTCGCTCGGCAGGGGTACGCCGTCGATCGTGATGGAGCCCGAGGTGATGGTCTCGAGGCGATTGAGGCAGCGGCAGAGGGTCGATTTGCCCGAGCCCGAGGGGCCGACGATCACGACGACCTCGCCGCGGGCCACGTCGAGATCGATGTCTTTGAGCACGTGGTGGTCGCCGAAGTGCTTCTGCACCTCGCGGACCGTGACGAGGGGGGCGGGCGTCGACACGGGGTGGATCCTTCCCGCGGACTCGCCGCGATATCGGTACAGCCGACGTGGGAGGTGATTCCCGCGTCCTTGGTGAAATCAAACTAACGAGGCCATGTTACAGAGACAATTCGAGACAGAAACTCCAAGTTTGGATTAAGCTGGCGAGGTGAAGCCTCCCCGCGCGGCCCTGCCGACCTTCAGCCCGCAGACACTCGCCGTGCTGACGCCGCTGCGCACGGGCGCCGCTCGATCACGAGCAGAGCTCGCCGCGCATACCGGTCTGTCGCCGTCGACGGTGACCGCGCGCATCGATCCGCTGATCGCCGCCGGTGTGATCGTCGAGAACGGCACCGACGACTCGCGCGGCGGTCGCCGGCCCCGGCGTCTCGCCATCCGCGGCGACCTCGGTACGGTGGCCAGCGTCGACCTCGGGGTCGAGCGCAGCACGATCGGGCTCGTCGACTACGCCGGCACCTCCCTCGCCCATCGCCACCTCGTCCTCGATCTGGCCGAGGGTCCCGATGCCGTCCTGCGCCGCGTCGCAGAAGAACTCGCCGCTCTGGCGGCGGCGAACGGCGCGCCCACGGTGACGGGTGCGGCGATCGCGCTGCCCGGGCCGGTGTCGGCAGAGACAGGCCGGCTCGTCGCGCCGTCGCGCATGCCCGGCTGGCACGACGTCGACGTCGCGGCCCTGCTCGCCGACATCCTCGGGGTGCCGGCGCTCGCGAGCAACGACGCCAACTGCATGGCGGTCGGCGAGCTCGTGGGGGGTGACTCCGAGGCCCTCAACCAGGTGTTCATCAAGGCCGGATCCGGCATCGGGTCGGGTGTCGTCGCCGGCGGCCGGCTGTATACGGGCCGCAGCGGAGCGGCGGGGGACATCAGCCACGTCACCGTGCCCGGTGCGGCCCCCGTGCCGTGCTCGTGCGGCCGCGTCGGCTGCCTCGACGCGGTGGCGAGCGGGTCGGCCCTCACCCGCGCGGCCCAGGAGGCCGGACGCGACGTCTCGGATGTCGAGACGGTGATCGATCTCGCCCGCAACGGGGATGCCCTCGCCACCGGCCTGCTGCGCGAAGCGGGCAGCATGACCGGCGGCGTGCTGGCCACGATCGTGAACTTCTTCACGCCCGACCGGCTCGTGGTCGGCGGTTCGTTGAGCGCATCCGACGTCTTCATCGCGGCGATCAAGTCGAAGCTGTGGGCCGATTGCCTGCCCATGGCGACCGAGAACCTCGAGGTCGCCGTCCCCCGGCATCCCCGCGTCGGCGGCATCCTGGGCGCGGCCCGCCTCTTCCTCGACGCGGCTTTCGGCCCCGAGACCGCTCGTTCGGCTCTGCGGACTTCGGCTCGCTCTTAGCCCGTCGGGAGCATGCGAGACAGGGACCGCGCTCGGGACTCCGAGAGGGAGAGGGGCGGACGCGGCGATGTCCGCTCCCGGACCCTCACCGCCCCACCGCGTGAAACCCTGGAGCCGCGTGGCGCGCGCCACCGCGATCGTCATGGACGATCCGGATGCCGACTTCGCCGAGGCGGTCGTCGAGGCTCGACGCCTGGTGGCGCAGCGGGCGTTGCCGGGGGTGTGACCTTCAACCCAGCGCATGCGTCGCCGTCGATCAAGGCGTGTGTCCCGCGTTTCGCAGACGTAAATTCCCGGCCCCTGAAGAGGTGATCGGGACGCGCGCATGGGACACTGGTAAACGATTACCCAGGAGGTCAGCCCATGCGCGTCGCCGTCGGTCAGGTCGAGCCCGTCTTCGGCGACGTCGCCGCGAACATCACAATGACCGAGGCGGTCGTCCGTGAGGCGGCGGCTCAGGGGGCCGACCTCGTGGTGCTGCCCGAGCTCGTCTCGTCGGGGTACATGATGTCGTCACGCGAGGAGGCGTTCGCGCTCGCCGAACCCGCCGGCGCCGGCCCGGCGACGAGCGCATGGAAGAACCTGGCCGCCGAACTGGGCGTGTTCGTGGTCGCGGGCTTCCCCGAGAACGATCGAGGGCGTCTGTTCAACGCCTCGATCCTGTGCCTGCCCGACGGTACCCATGCGGTCTATCGCAAGGTGCACCTCTGGGACGAGGAGGCGCTCTACTTCGAGCCCGGCGACCTCGGGTTCGCGGTCGTCGACACCCGGTTCGGGCGCCTGGGCATGATGATCTGCTACGACGGCTGGTTCCCCGAGAGCTACCGCTCGCTGGCGCTGCAGGGCGTCGACGTCGTCTGCGTGCCCACCAACTGGGTGCCCATCCCGGGCCAGGCCGAAGGACAGCCCGGTATGGCGACGATCCTCACGATGGGTGCCGCGCACAGCAACGGCGTCATCGTCGCGGCGGCCGATCGCGTCGGGGTGGAGCGGGGGCAGGAGTTCATCGGCCAGAGCCTCATCGTCAGCCACACCGGCTGGCCGCTCGCCGGACCGGCTGCAGCGACGGGCGCTGCGCTGCTCGTCGCAGATGTCGACGTGGCGGCGGCGCGCCGCAGTCGTGCGTGGGGCGCTTTCAACCACCCGGTGCGCGACCGCCGCCCCGACGCCTACCGGCTGCACCCGGCACCGTGACGGGTCGGCGGCCGGATGTCATCGCACTGACACAGCAGCTCGTGCGACTCGACACCGCCGGTCACGACGAGGACGTAGCTCTCGCTCTGCTGGCCCCGCTGCTCGACGACGCCGGCTTCGACGTGGCGCTGATCCCGTGGCATCCCGGTCGCTCGAATCTCGTCGCCAGCTGGCGTGGTGGCGGGCCACTCGTCCTGAGCGGTCACGTCGACACCGTGCCCGTGGGTGCTGCCGCCTGGGCCGCACACCCGCTCGGGGGCGATGTCGACGGCGACCGGCTGCATGGGCGCGGCGCGAGCGACATGAAGGGTGGGGTCGCCGCCATGACCGTTGCAGCCCTCGACGCGGCTGCTGCGGATGCCGCGCCTTTCCGCCTCGTGTTCACCTCGGGCGAGGAGACCGGATGCGGCGGAGGAGCCGCGGTGGCCGCCGCAGGGAGATTCCCCGCCGACGGCATCCTCATCGTCGGGGAGTCCACGGGCAACGATGTGCGGCTCGGGCACAAGGGTGCGACCTGGCTCCGGCTGGACGCGAGCGGCCGGGGTGCGCACGGCTCCCGGCCCGAACTCGGCGAGAACGCCATCGAGAAACTGGCCGACGCGATGCGGGCGCTAGGCGCGCTGCCTCCGCGGCCGCCGCACCCGCAACTGGGCTCGCGCACGACGAACATCGGGACGATCGCGGGTGGGACGCAGACGAACCTCGTCCCCGACGCCGCGTCGATGACCGTCGACGTGCGAACGGTTCCCGGGGCAGGAGCCGAAGAGGTCACCTCGCTGCTCGAGATCTACGGAACCGTCACGCCCACCCTCGACATCCCAGCGGTGTGGAGCGACCCCACAGCGGAGCTGACGGACAAGATCGTCGAGGTCGTGGCATCCGTTCGCGGTTCGCGTGCCTCGATGGACGGGGTCAGCTACTTCACGGACGCCGCCGTGCTCGACCCCACGCGCGCCCGGTCGTACATCGTGGGTCCGGGAGACCCCGACCAACCGCACACCACGGACGAGTCGGTCTCCGTGCGCATGCTCTCGGAGGCAGTGGAAATCTATCGCGCGCTCATCGGCGCGCGGCTGGCGTGAGCCGCGTCAGGCGCTGCCGCGGACGATGAGCTCGACCGGCAGGAGCGTCTCCTTCGCCGAAGCGTCGTCCCCGTCGATGAGCGCGAGTAGCGTCGCCACCGACGTCGCGACGATGTCGGCGACCGGCTGACGAACCGTCGTCAGCGTCGGGCGGCATGCGGTCGCCACCGAGATGTCGTCGAATCCGGCGATCGCCAGCTCGATGGGGACTTTCCGGCCCAGCTCGGTCGCGGCATCCAGGGCACCCAACGCGATCAAGTCGTTCGCGCAGACGAGGGCATCGATCTCGGGATCACGACTCAGCAGGTCGTGCGCCGCGGCGCGACCGGACTCGCGACTGAAGTCGCCGAGCGCGACACGGGCCGCGGCCCGGGGGTCGTTGTCGTGGGCCCATTCCCGGAACCCCGCAACACGTCGACCTCCCGACCAGTTCTCGGGATCGGCTCCGACGAAGGCCAGTCGTCGACGGCCCGTGGCGATGAGGTGTCCGATCACGGCGGCGATGCCGGCGGCGTCGTCGATGCCGACGAACGGTGCGGCGACACCGGTCGCGCGCTGATCGACCTGGACGAGTGGGATCGAGGCGCGTGTCGCGTCGAGCGCGGGCGCCGAAGCGGTCTGCGTGCACGGGACCACCAGGATGCCGTCGACCTGGCGCTCGGCGAGCAGGTCGAGGCGACGACTCTCGGTGTCGGGGTCGTCGTCGGAGCTGCAGAGGAAGAGGGCGAGGTCATGGACCTGAAGGGCCCGCTCGACACCGCTGACCACCTGTGGGAAGAACGGGTTGTCGATGCGCGGCACGACCATGCCGACCACGCCGGTGCGCGCACGTCGCAGCGCCCGTGCCACCGAATGAGGGCGATACCCCAACTCGGTCGCGGTGCGCATGACCAGCTCGCGATGTTCGGGCTTGACGGCACGGGCTCCGGACAGCGCCCTCGACACGGTGGCGACCGAGACCCCGGCGGCGTCGGCGACATCTCGTACCGTCGGACGCCGCGCCATAGAGCTAGCCTACGACCGCGTCCGCGGCAGCATGCGCCGGCGGCGGGGCACGATGCTCGCCCGGCGCCACGGCGTGCTGGCCGACTCCCACAGCGAGATGAGCAGGAAGGCGAGCAGGCCGATGGATGCCAGGACGATGATCGCCGCGAACACGCCCGCGGTATTGAATCGGCCCTGCATCGTCGACAGGTACACGCCCAGGCCGCCGGTCGTCGACGCGAGCGACTCGGCGAGGATGGCTCCCGTCACCGAGAAGGTCGCCGACATCTTCAACGCCGAGAACAGCGGGGTGTAGGTCGCGGGAAGCGCGATGACGACGAAAGTGCGCCACCGGGAGGCGCCCATCGCCCGCGCGAGGTGCACGCTGTCGGGGTCGACCGAGCGCAGGCCGTCGAGCACGTTGACCAGTACCGGGAAGAACACGATCATCGCGACGACGACGAGCTTGGGAGCCAGGCCGAAACCGAGCCAGATGACCAAGGCCGCGCCGATGGCGACGACGGGGATCGCCTGGCTCACGATCATGATCGGGTACAGCAGCCGGAACAGCAGCGGCGAGGCCGACATCACCAGCGCCAGCAGGAACCCGAGTGCGGCGCCGATCACGAAGCCCAGGGCGAAGACCTGGCCGGTCGCGACGATACCTCGCCCGATGGCATCCCGATCCTCCACGATCGCGGCGAAGGCCGCCCACGGGGATGGCAGGACGTAAGCCGGGATCGCGAAGAGCTGCACGGCGAGCGCCCAGATCACGAGCAGCCCCAGGATCGAGACGATCGGAGTGATCAGCGTCACCCAGCGCCGGCGGGAGGGGGAGAGCGCGTCGATGCTCATGCGGGGGTCCGCCTTTCGTCGAGGTCGCCGCGCGCGCGGCCGTAGATGAGGTCGACCGCGCGCTTCTTCAACGCGGTGAAGCGATCGCTGGTCAGCACGTCGACATCGCGCGGGCGCGGGAGGTCGACCGTCAGGATCTCGCTGATGCGACCCGGCCGCGGCGACATCACCACGACACGGTCGGCGAGGAAGATCGCCTCGTCGATGTCGTGGGTGACGAAGAGCACCGTCGAGCCGGTCTCCCCCCACACCCGTAGCAGCCACTGCTGCATGTCGAGGCGCGTCTGGCTGTCCAAGGCGCCGAAGGGCTCGTCGAGCAGCATGACGTCCTTCGCGAACGCGAGGGTGCGCATGAGGGCGACGCGCTGGCGCATCCCGCCGCTCATCGCGTGCGGGAAGTGATCGAGGAAGTCGCCCAGGCCGTAGTGGGTGGCCATCTCGGCGGCCTGTTGCTTCTGCTCCCGGGTCACGCGGCCCGTCAGGCGGGCGCCGAGGGTGATGTTCTCGAGCGCGCTGAGCGAGGGCACGAGCAGGTCCTTCTGCAGCATGTATCCGACGGTTCCGGGGCGGCCGGTGGTGTCGGTGCCGTCGATCGTGACGGTCCCGCGCGTGGGACGCAGGATGCCGGACACGATGTTGAACAGCGTCGACTTGCCGCACCCGCTCGGCCCGATCACCGAGACGAACTCGCCCGCCGCGACCGAGAGGTCGGTGGTGGCGAGCGCCTCTGTGCTGCCGAAGCGCTGCTCGACGCCGCTCAGCACGACCTTGGGCGTGCTCACGAGATCACCGTCACGCGGCGGGGACCGAACCACACGACGTCCTCGCGCTTGACCCCGTAGAGGTGGGTGCCGATGAACGGTTCCACCGCCCACGCGCCGGTCATGACCGTCTCGTTGTACGCATCGATGTACCCGTCGTCGTACGAGGAATCGCGCGAGAGCGAGTGCCCGATGTTCTGCAGCCGGTCCAGCAGGAGCAGCCCCGTCCCGGACAGGGCGTCCTGGAAGTGGGCGAACCAGTCGCACGCCCGCATTCCGGGTCGGGCGGCCGCCAAGAGGCCCGCGTGGATCTCCTCGACGGCCTCGAGGGCGCGCCGCTGGGGCACGTTCTCGCCGCGGATGAGGGTGCGCGTGCAGTCACCCCACCAGCCGTCGGTCGTCACCGGATGCACGTCGATCGTGCCGAGGTCGATGTTCCACAGCACCCGTTCGGACGGCACGTCAGTGGGAAAGCAGCTCAACGTGCCGACGCCGAACCCCACGACCGTGGGCGTCCATACGCCGGCCCCGCCGAGCTCGACGACCCGCCGATCGATGCGGTCGCGCACCGCGCGCTCCGATTCGCCGGGCTCGATGTCGCGGGCGAACTCCTCGGCGATCCGGATCGCGAGTCGTTGCGCCCGGACGAGGCCCTCGGGTGGTTCGTCGGTGAGAGACCGATCCGTCATCGTTCCGTCTCCGTCGCCCCGGCCCGCGTGAGCCACTGCGCGAGCTGGTTCCACAGGCGGGCGTACCCGGGCCACTCGACGAAGGGCGAGGTCAGCCAGTGCGGACCCATGTCGGTGGTCACCGCGGCGACACGGCCGGCACCGTGCTGGCCCACGACGACGAGCGGGTGGCTGCCGACCGTTGCGACGACCTCCGCGCCAGGCGCGGGTGTCATGCGCTGAAAGCCCAGGATGCCGGGCCAATCGCCCTCGAGTCCGCGGGTGATCTCGTGCCCGCCGTCGGCGTGCGGGACGATCGCCTCCGGCGTCTCCTCGCGGTCGTCGCCGATCTCCATGACGACCGGCAGCACCTCAGCGAGCGCGGTCGAGCGGTAGTTCGCCTTGCCCTCGATGCCCTGGAAGGACAGGTACCCACCGACCATCAGCAGGGATCCTCCGCCGGCGACCCATGCGGCCAGCGATGCGAGGCGGTTGGCGGGCGCGGCCCGTCCGCCCGTGAACACGGCGTTGGTCAGCAGCAGGGTGTTGGCGCCGATGTCGCTGAGTACCACGAGGTCGTAGACGGAGAGCTCTTCCACCGTGTAGGGGAACTTCTCTGCGGCGACGTGGTTGGGCTGGAACTCGACACTCCATCCGCCCGCTTCGAGCGCATGGATGAAGGGCCATGCCCCCTCTTCGTAGGTGGACGTGTGGAACGTGTCGAACCCCTTGGTGTGGACGGACGTGGTGCTCCACGACTCGCCCGCGAGCAGGATCCTGCGCCCGCCGCTCACTCGCCCAGCGCCGAGTTCGTGTAGAGGTCGGAAACGGGGATGCTCTGGTCGATGAGCCCGTAGGTCACCGCCACGTCGACGAGCGACTGCCACGTCTCGGGGGATTGCTTGAGGTCGTCGGCCGTGACCTCCACGCCCGCGTCGCCGAAGAGGGCGGACGTGGCCTCCCACTGCAAGGTGGTGAAGTCGAGCGACTGCGCGTCCGGATACGCCGCCATGAAGATGTCCACGGCCTTGTCGGGGTTCTGTCGCGCCCAGTTCAACCCGCGGATGGTCGCGGTCATGAACGCCGAGGCTGCGTCAGGGTGCTCGTCGAGCCACTGCGAGTTGCCCGCGAGCATGAGGACGGGAGCGTCCGGAGCGCCGTAGTCCTTCGAGTAGCTGATCGAGTAGTCCTTGCCGAGGGACTGCAGCTCGCTGCCCTCCGCGTTGGTGATGCCGGTGATGGCATCCACTTTCCCGTCGACGAGAAGCGGGACCGTGCTCGAGTCCGCCGTGACGAGGGTGACATCGTTGATGGTCTTGCCGACCGAACCGAGCATGATCGACAGCTGGGCGTTGGACCACGCGTCGTTGTAGGTGCCGATGAGCTTGCCGGAGAGCTCGTCCGGCTTGATCGGCTCGCCCGAGGTGGTCATGAGGCCCCAGTTGTTGTTCGTGCCGTAGGTGCCGATGCCGACGACGGGGACGCCCTGTGAGCGGGCGGTGACGATGTCGACGCTCGTGGTGAAAGCCAGGTCCGCCTGCTGTGTGCCCAGGTACTGCATCGTGGCCGAGGTGTTGGGTGGGGTCATGATGTCGACGTTGAGTCCGGCCTCTTCGTAGAACCCCTGATCCTTTGCGACCAGCCAGGGAATCCAGAAGCCGTCGGCGACGGGCCACTCCTGGATGAACCGGATGTCGGTGGTGCCGCCATCGCCGGACGCCTCGCCCGAGCCGCCCGCGCAGGCGGTGAGGGTGACGGCGAGGGCGACGCCGCACGCGGCGGCGACGACTCGGCGGATGTGGCGTGCGGCTGTGCTCATGGTCGGGTCCTTTTCATCGACGGGTAATCGATTACCAAAGTATCCGCGTCCGATGCGGCGCGTCATGACGCGAGTGTTACCGTCCCGTAAAACGTGGCGAGGCCGCCGGCGATCGGCGCGACCTGCCACCGCCGCCCTCGGGCCGTCACCCTCCGGCCCTTTCAGGCGATCCCTCACTCTCACCGTGTACCGTCTCTTCCGGTCTGCGCGACTCCACGTGCTCAGGTCGACTCCAGGGCGGCGTCGTCGACGAGCGGGTGGGCGCGCGCGAAATGACAGGGGAGGCGATGACCATCAGCACGATGACCGTCCCCCTCTCGACGCCCATGGCGAAGACCCCGGGGCCCCTCGACACGGTCCGGACCCTGCCCTCGCTGACGGGCCTGCGCTGGGCGACCGCGATGCTGATCTTCGGCCACCACCTCATGGCCGTGAACTACTTCGGCGGGACGGCCGGCGACGTGTGGGGGTTCCTCTTCGAAGCGGGCAAGACCGGGGTGACGCTGTTCTTCATCCTCTCGGGCTTCGTCTTGGCGTGGGGCTTCAAGCCGCAGCAGTCGGCCCGGTCGTTCTGGTGGCACCGCATCGCACGCATCTATCCGTTGCACCTCGTGGGCGTCGGCCTCGCCCTTCTTGCCGCGGCGACGCTGGTGCCCGAGATTCGCAGCAACGGCGCCGCGCCGGTGGTGGCCAACGTCCTCCTCGTCAACGGCTGGGTGCCCGACTGGTGGCAGGCCGGCAACCCCGCCAGCTGGTCCCTCGTGTGCGAGGCGTTCTTCTACCTGACCTTCCCCTTCCTCATCCGCCCGCTGGCCCGCGCGTCGAACCGGGCGCTCGTGATCGTGGTCGTGGCATCCCTCGCGCTCGCCGCACTGGCTCCCCAGATCGCCGCCGTGTCACCCGTGCCGATGTCGGCCGCGTCGACGCCGCTGCTGCGGCTGCCCGAGTTCGTGCTCGGCGTGGCGCTCGCGCTGTTGATGAAGAGCGGGGCCTGGATGCCGATGAGGCTGCGCTTCGCGCTCCCGCTCGCCGTCGCGGGGTACGCGCTGTCGGAGGCGCCGACGCTGCCCGGCACCGAGGTGCACGTGGGCCTCGCGGCGACCGTCGGCGGTTTCGCCCTGCTCGTCGCCGCGCTCGCGAACGCCGACGCGCGCGGGCGCTCGACCTTCCTCGCGCGTCCGCTGTGGCAGGAACTCGGGCGGGTGTCGTTCGCGTTCTACCTCGTGCACCTGCTGGTGATCGCCTCGGTGTCGTCGTCGTGGCCCGACGGGCACCCGCAGCTGCCCTGGCCGCGGGCGGTGCCGCTCGCGCTCGCCGCGTTCGGCATCGCGCTGGCTCTGGCGTGGGTGCTCCACAAGGCGGTCGAGATCCCGGCCCAGAGGTGGCTGCTGCGGTACGAGCGGTCGCGAGCGCGCGTGCGGCCCGCGGCGGGCGACGTGCGGTCCTCCCCCGTCGCGGGGGCGGGAGTCGGCGCATCCGGCGTCTCGGCCGAGGCTCTGGTGGGGCAGCGCACCCGCAGTTAGGCTCGCCGGATGTTCTCGGCTGTCGGCGGTACCCACCTGCTCATCCTGCTCGTCACCTGGGGCATCAGCCTCGCGGTCGTCGGGGCCGTGCTCTACGTCGTGGTTCGCTTCGCCGTTCTGCACGCGCTGAAGGCCCACACCCGCTGGGTCGACGGCGGGAAGAGCTGACGCCGCCGCCCCAAAACAGGGGATCGTGCGAGAACAGGCGCGATCCGCGCCGCGGCGCCCTGTTCTTGCGCGATCCCCTGTTCTCGTGCTGCCGACCCCGCGGCAGATGAGCTGCGACACACCCGCTCCACCCGTCGTTCAGCGAGCCCCCGGTACACTGCCCCGTGCCCGAAACACTGCTGAATCCCGATCGTGAGGCCAAGGCCGTGGCATCCATCGATCCCACCGAGCTCGAGATCGCGCTGCGCGTCATCGACGCCGCCTCCGCGCTCGACCACGATGACCCCGCCTACATCGCCCTGCGCCGCCAGACCGGCAAGCTCTACAAAGACGTCAAGCGGCAGTCGCGTAAAGAGAAGCGGCAGCGCATCGCCGACGCCGATCGCGCCGTCGTCGCCGCCACCGCCACCGGCGCCCCCGACCGCATCGACGACGAGACGCGCGGCATCCCGCTCGCGACGCGCGTCGAGACGCCGTACGCCGGAGAGCTGATCAAGGCCCGCGCCTGCTACATCTGCAAGCAGGACTACACCCTCGTCGATGCGTTCTATCACCAGCTCTGCCCCGACTGTGCGGCGATGAGCCACGCCAAGCGCGACGCCCGCGCCGACCTCACCGGCAAGCGCGCCCTGCTCACCGGCGGTCGCGCCAAGATCGGCATGTACATCGCGCTGCGCCTGCTGCGCGACGGCGCCCACACCACCATCACCACGCGCTTCCCGCGCGACGCCGTCCGCCGATTCTCGTCGCTCCCCGACAGCGCCGACTGGCTCCACCGGCTCAAGGTCGTCGGCATCGACCTGCGCGACCCCGCCCAGGTGATCGGACTCGCCGAGTCGGTGGCATCCGATGGTCCGCTCGACATCCTCATCAACAACGCAGCCCAGACCGTGCGGCGCTCGCCGGGGGCGTACAAACCCCTGGTGGATGCCGAGTTGGCACCGCTTCCAGACGGACCGCTGCCCGAGCTGGTCACGTTCGGCCACACGAACGATGCGCACCCGCTGGCGCTCGCGCAGTCGGTGTCGGCGCACCCGATCCTCGCGTCGGCGGCGCGCACGGCCGAGGAGCTGACCGCCGAGGCGATGGCCGCGGGCTCGTCGTCGCTCGAGCGTCTCATGACCGGAACCGCGATCGACGCCGGCGGCCTCATCCCCGACGAGGACCGCATCAACAGCTGGACGCAGCACGTCGACCAGGTCGAGCCGCTCGAGATGCTCGAGGTGCAGCTGGCGAACATGACCGCGCCGTTCCTGCTGGTCAGCCGCCTGCGCCCGGCGATGGCGGCATCCACCGCGAAGCGGAAGTACATCGTCAACGTCTCGGCGATGGAGGGCGTGTTCGGCCGTGGATACAAAGGTCCCGGCCACCCGCACACGAACATGGCCAAGGCCGCGCTGAACATGCTGACGCGCACGAGCGCGCGCGAGATGTTCGAGTCGGACGGCATCCTCATGACCGCCGTGGACACCGGCTGGATCACCGACGAGCGACCCCACTTCACCAAGGTGCGCCTGGCCGAGGAGGGCTTCCACGCTCCGCTCGATCTCGTCGACGGCGCGGCGCGCGTGTACGACCCGATCGTGCGCGGCGAGGCCGGCGAGGACCTCTTCGGCATCTTCCTGAAGGACTACCGCAAGAGCTCTTGGTGACCCGGCGCCCCGCTACCCGTTGAGTGTCCAGGACACGCCGCATCGGGGCCCGGCCCGACGGCGTGTCCTGGACACTCAACGGGCGGATCAGGCGGGCAGGAAGAACTCGCGCGCGAGTGGGGCGATCTCCAGACCGGATGCCGTCGCGGCGGTGACCCAGCGGAGCTCGGCGATCTCAGCATCCGGCACGGGCTGCTGGTCGCCGATGTCGACGCGGAACACGTCGGCGACCACGTCGAAGCCCGGCTCGTTGGCCGCGGTGGCGGTGAACTCGCCGAGCGCCTCGAGGTCGGCGGGATCCAGGGCGAGGCCGAGTTCCTCCCCGAGCTCGCGGGCAAGAGTCTCGCCCGGCGTCTCACCCGGCTCGGGCTTGCCGCCGGGCTGCATGAACGCAGTCGTCCCGGCCTTGCGCACCAGCAGAAGGCGTCCGGCGGCGTCGGTGATGACCGCGGCCGAGACGCGGATCCGGCGCGGGGCAATGGCATCCGTGGTCACACCGGCACGGTAGCACCCGGGGGCGTGTGGGTGTCGGCGCTGTCGAGTGTCCAGAACACGCCGCTGGGCGTGGGGCGGCTGCGGCGTGTCCTGGACACTCAACGGGGGAGAGGGACGGGGGAGAGGGACGGGGGATCACGCGGTGCGGCGGATGCCGGTCACGATCGGTCGCGTCGACGCCAGCGCCGTGGCGACCAGCGCGAATCCGCCGGCGAAGGTCGCCGCGATCGTCAGCACCGCGAGCGGGGCGACGAGCAGGCTCATCCCGACGATGGGGAACGCCAGCAGCAGTCCGAGTGCGGCTCCGCCCACCGCTGCCCACCGCAGCGGGACCATGACCGTCAGGCGGCGTGCGCGGCGGAGTTCGCCGTCCGGGATGCCGAGGCGATCGAGGCCCACGATCAGCTCCCGTTCCTCGAGCACCGACGCCGCCTGGGTGACGCCTACGGCGCAGGCGAGGAGAACGAAGGCGATGCCGAGGGTGACCAGCACGCCGGTGCGGATGTCACCCATCATCGGCCCGGCCTCGTCGGAGGCGACATCGGCGATCGCGAGGCCCGAACCCGCGACGACCGCGATGAACGACACGATCGCCATGCCCGACACGCGGCGCCACGCAGGACCCGCGTGCGCGGCGAGCTCGCGCCCCGCGACCAGTTCGGCGGCGGTGCGGGCGCGGCGGGCGATCGCGCGGCCGCGGGCGGCGATGACCGGGGCGCCGATGACATTAAGCAGGCCCATCGCGGCGCCGAACAGTGCCAACAGCACGGCGAGGCTCACGGCGGGGCCGACAAGCTCACCCACGACCTGGAAGTTCATCACCAGCGCCACGACACCGACGAGCAGCACGCCGCCGATCACGATCGCGGCGGTCTTCTTCGGCGGCGCGGCGCGGCGCGTGCGCACACCCAGCGGGGTCACCGCGACCCGGCGCAGACCCACCGCCGAGCTTGCCGCGCCGATCAGCACGACGGCGACCACCACGCCGGCGCCCAGCAACGGGTCGACGGCCACCGCGCCGACGCCGACGGGACCGCCGAAGAAGGGCAGCAGACCGACGAGCGGAAGCAACGCACCGAAGAGCGCGATACCGGCGACCGCGCCGGCCGCGGCGACAGCGGTCGCCTCGAGCACGGTCAGCGTCCACAGCTCCCGCGTGCTCGCGCCGAGCAGGCGAAGAGTCGCCAGACGATCGGTGCGGCGGCGACTCGTGAGGCGCGCCGCGGCGGCCCCGAGGGTGACGAGCGGCACGGTCAGCAGCACCAGGGCGAGAACGGCCAGGATGCCGTAGAGCCCGCCCGCGACGGTCGCGCGCGGATCCACGAGGAACATGCGCGCGCCCCCGGTGACCACCAGCAACAGGGCCGTGGTCACGGCGAAAGCGACGACGGGGAGCGCGATCGCCGCGCGCCCCTGGCGGGCAGGGCGCGAGAGCAGTCGGGCGAGGGGCACGACGGCGCTCACCGGGAGGCTCCCGTCGAAGGGGAAGCCGGTGCGGCATCCATCGCCGAATCGCCCACGATGCGACCGTCACTCACCCGCACGATGCGCGAGCAGCGGCGGGCGACGTCGGCGTCGTGCGTGACCATCACCAGCGTGCGCCCCTGACCGGTGGTCGCGTGCAACAGCGCGGCGAGCACCTCGGCCGAGGTCGCGGAGTCGAGCGCGCCGGTCGGCTCGTCAGCGAACACGACCGGGGCGCCGGTGACCTGGGCCCGGGCGATGGCCACGCGCTGCGCCTGGCCGCCCGAGAGCTGGCCGATGCGCCGGCCTTCGACGCCGGCGAGTCCGAGGGCGGCGAGCCAGGCGGCGGCGTGGCGCTCGGCATCCGGTCGCCGCATCCCCGTCAGCAGCAGGGGCAGGGCGGCGTTCTCGACGGCGGTCAGCTCGGGCAGCAACAGATGCTCTTGGAAGACGAAGCCCAGCGACTCGCGGCGCACGCGGGCACGCCCGCCCTCGTCGAGGCCGACCAGCTCGCGCGGGGCGGTGCCGGGAGCGCTCAGCACGACCGACCCCGCGTCGGGGGCGATCACGGCCGCGAGGCAGTGCAGCAGCGTCGTCTTGCCCGAGCCCGAGGCCCCCATCACGGCGACGGACTCGCCGGTGCGGATGGTCAGCGAAACGTCGTCGAGGGCGCGGAGCTCGCCGTATCGCTTGATGAGACCGGTGGCGGTGAGGACGGGGGAGGATGTCATGACTCCATCCCAGCGAGCGGCGACGGCCGGGTCGTCAGCCCGGGGAGGTATCCGTGTCGATCGAGCGGACGATCTCGCTGGATGACAAGATGCGAGCGCCCTCCGACCGGCACGGCCGCGGCGGGCGCGCCCCCTGTCCCGGCCGGTGAAGCCGTGCGACGATGTTCGCCGTCCGCTCATCTGCGCGTCGCCCGCTCCTCACCTCGGGCGGCCAGGATCGCGGCAGGAGGTACGGTCCATGATCCCCATCACGGTCTCGGTGCTGTTGGCATCCGCTCTCTGTGTGCCGGCGGCGGCCCTGAGCGACCCACCGCCCGACGGATCGATGATCATCCAGGTCGAGGTGCCGGAGCGGTCGGCGACGCCGGCGCCGGCCGCTGCGGACGACCGCGCTCCCGGCACACTTCCTGCAACCGGCGGCGAGCTCGCCCTGTGGGGCGGCGCGCTCGCGCTCGCCGCGCTCGCGGGGGGAGCGGCGCTGCGCGCGTGGCGCCGGAGGGCCTGACGCCCCCTCAGTCGATCCAGAGCACGACGCCGCGCAGCCCCGTGAGCACTGCGGCGACTCCCGCCCGTACGGCCGACGCGGCGCGGGCGGGGGTGAACGAGGCGGGGTCGTACGCGGCCGGTGTGCCCAGGCCCTCGCCGCGGTAGGCGGCTCCGGTCCAGTCGACCGCGGTGACGTTCTCGGTCGGTTCGGCGAGCTCGGCGCCCACGATGAGGAACTGGCGGTCGAGATGGTTGGCCGTCACCGTCGCGAGCGGATCCACGAGGGCGTCGCCCGCGCTGACGATGAGGTCGGGGTTCAGCTCCATCGCGCGCACGGCCCCGTCGATCATGTCGTCGTCGGCGTGCACGACCTCGAGGTCGGCCCCGGTGTCGGCGGCCCACGCCTCGACCGCGTCGACCAGGGTCCGGGTGGGGGCGTCGTCGCCGACGGTCAACAGCACCACGCGATACCCGGAGGGCGCGCTCACCCCCGCCCAGGAGCCGGGCGCGGGCGAGTGGGTCGACTCGGGAGCAGCAGGCGGCGTCGCGGGTGCGAAACCGGGGGCGGGTGTGCCGAGGGCGGCGGGGGCCGGTCGCGGCGCGTCCCACCCGGGGCCGGTCGCACACCCGACGAGAAGACCCAGCATCGCCACCGACACCACGAACAGCACACCGCGCCTCACCCCCTCACTATGGGGAGGCAGGGTGAACGCGGAGCGGACGTTTCGTTTCCGTTTTCCGCATCGCGGCGAACCGTTCATGACGTCGGAGCACCCTCTGCGCAGAAAGGTGTTCATGTTTGCTTCTCTTCGGCGCCGGCTCTCCGGCATCCTCCTGTTCCTCGCCGCGGGAATCGCGGCCCTGCTCTCGGCCGCCGCTCCCGCGTCGGCGCACGGCATCCTCTCGGTCGTCTACGCCGACATCCACAGCGGCGGCCCCGGCGTCGTGCGTGCGCAGCTGCAGCTCGAAGACGATCTGCTCGTCGTCTCGGTCGCCGACGCTCAGCACGACGACCCCCTGTACCGCGCGGGCATGGCCGCGTTCGAGGCCGGCGACGCCGCCCAGCAGGCTGCCGTCCTCGTCGAGCACCGGGACGCCGTCGCCGCGTACGTGGGCGAGCGCTTCCGCGTCTCCGCCGGGGGGACGGCGTGCTCACCCTCGCTGGCCGACGACGTGTCGATGACGCAGCAGGACGGCGTGCCCTACGCCGTGCTCACCGTGGACTACGCCTGCCCGCCCTCGGACGACGGCCACGAGATCACCTCGACCCTCTTCCCCGACGGCGAGGGCTTCGTCACCGACACGAAGACGATCCTCACCTACGCGCTCGACCTGCACGAGGGCAGCACCGTCTTGGATGCCGAGCACCCGGCGTTCACGACCGCCCAGACGACGCTGGAGCGCTTCTGGGAGTTCTTCCGTCTCGGCGCCGAGCACCTTCTCACCGGCATCGACCACATCCTCTTCCTCGTCGCGCTGATCATCGGCTCGCGTCGGCTGCGGGAGGTCGTGATCGCCGCCTCGACGTTCACGCTGGCGCACTCGGTGACCTTCATCCTCGCCGCCACCGGGGTGGTCGCGGCCCCGCCCGAGCTGGTCGAGCCGACCATCGCGTTCTCCATCGCCGTCGTCGGCGCCTGGTATCTCTGGCGCCTCTGGCGCGGCGACCGGGTCGATCAGGACCTCTCGCACGCGCACGGCTTCCTGCGTCTGGACCGCGCGGGCTGGCTGCGCGTGGGTGTCGTGTTCGTCTTCGGCCTGGTGCACGGGCTGGGCTTCGCGTCGGCGCTGGGCATCGACGAGCCGTGGTCGTGGACGCTGCTGTGGTCGCTGCTGGTGTTCAACCTCGGTATCGAGGCGGTGCAGATCGGCATCATCCTCATCGTCTTCCCGCTGCTGGTGCTGCTGCGGCGACGCTCCCCGCGCGCGGGCATGTGGGTGAGCGCTGTGCTCGCGGTCGTGGTCACCGTGGCCGGATTGGTGTGGTTCGTCCAGCGCATCCTCGGCATCGAGTGACGGGTGTTGCCCCTTCCGATAGATGCCCTGAATCAACCATTCACGTGGACGTCACCCACGCGGCGGAACGTGGAGGGGCTCGCGACCGGCGAGCCCGCACCACATCCTCACGAAGAGAACGGACCTCCATGTTCCTCACCGCATCGACGTCGCACGGGGCGCACACGCGCCGCCGTGTCTCGTGGATCGCAACCGCTGCGATCGGCGCCTCGCTCGTGCTCTCGGGCACGGCGGCGGTCCCCGCGGCGATGGCCGACACCTCGGCGACGCTCTCCGGCGTCATCCTCGGAGTCGGCGCCGACGAGACGCAGCGCATCGTCACCTGGTACTCCTCCGCCGACACCGCGCAGGTGGTGCAGGTCGCTCCGACCTCGGCACTGGTGAACGGGCAGTTCCCCTCGTCTGCCACGACGTTCTCGGCATCCGGGACCGCCAACATCGCCTCGAGCGGGGGCTTCAACCGGCACGCCACCATCACGGGTCTCGCCGAGAACACGGCGTACTCGTACCGTGTGGGCTCCGACGGCAACTGGTCGTCGACCTCCGCGTTCAAGACGCAGTCGTTCGAGGGCGACTACGACTTCCTCTTCTTCGGCGACCCCCAGATCGGCTCCTCCGGCGACCTCGCCAAGGACCAGGCCGGCTGGCAGGACACCATGAACGTGGCGGTCGGCGCCAACCCGAACGCCGAACTGCTCGTGTCGGGCGGCGACCAGGTCGAGACGGCCAACACCGAGGCGCACTGGAACGCCTTCCTCGCCCCCGACCAGCTGCGCCAGTACCCGTGGGTCGCGACCATCGGCAACCACGACGTGGGCGGTAAGGCTTACGAGCAGCACCTGTACACGCCCAACACCGATCGCTCCGGCGCCTATTACCGCAAGGGATCGGGCAGCATCGGCACGGAGTCGGGCGGCGACTACTGGTTCGTCTACAAGGACGTGCTGTACATCGACCTGAACAGCAACAGCTACAGCACCTCGCAGGGCGGCGGCGGAGACGACGCGCACATCGCCTACGTCACCGACGTGGTGAACAAGCACGGAGCGGATGCCAAGTACACGGTGCTCGTGTACCACCACGCGATCTACTCGCCGGCGGACCACGCGAAGGACGCCGACAACAAGGTCCGCCGTACCGACTTCCCCACGGCTTTCTCGAAGCTGGGCGTCGACCTCGTCCTGCAGGGTCACGACCACAGCTACTCGCGCTCCTACGAGATCAAGAACGGCGCCAAGGCCAACGCCGACGAGAAGCCCGGTCAGGACGAGGTCTTCGAGGGTCCCGGCGGCGTCGTGTACGTCACCGCGAACTCTTCGTCGGGGTCGAAGTACTACGACATCACCTCGCCCGACGACAGCGGGACCAGCGGTGCCGGAAACGGTGCCGACCCGCTGAACCCGGCGAACTACTGGTACAACTCCGTGCAGAACCAGGAGCACGTGCGCTCGTACGTCAAGGTCCAGGTCAAGAAGGACCAGCTCGTCGTGCAGAACATCCGCTCCGGAACCTGCGACGCACCCAACGCGGCGGTGGAGCTGAAGAAGGTGCTGTGGTGCGGCCCCGAGAACGGCTCGAAGCCGGCCGAGGCTGTGGGCACCATTCAGGACGAGGTCACCATCCACCCCAACCACGGCGACGGCCAGGACATCCAGGTCGACGTGCCCACCAGTGCCCCCGGTGAGTTCGGCTGGACGATCAACGGCCACAACGGCCTCGTCGACCTCGGCACGGCCCAGGAGAAGAATCTGCAGTACTTCGAGGCCACCGGACAGATCAACCCGATCACCGTCACCGACACCCGCACGAGCATGTCGCCGTGGTCGGTCTCGGCGTCGGTGGGTGACTTCACCGACAACGGCAAGACCTTCAACGGTTCGTTCCTCGGCTGGACGCCCAAGATCGTCACCCCGGGTGCCGGAGCCGTCGCGGGCGCCGCGGTGAAATCGGGCTATGACGGCGGCGACGGCCTGTCGGTCTCGCGCCTGCTCGGGTCGGCTCCCGTGGGCCACGACCGCAGCGCCGGCGTCGTCGGTGCAGACCTCGACCTGAAGATCCCCAACACCACCGACAAGGGAAGCTACCGCGCGACCCTGACCCTCACCGCGCTGGCCGGCTGACCAGCGAACAGCGCCGGCGGGGAGCGTGTCTCCCCGCCGGCGTCCCCTCCCGAAGGATCCCCATGTCTCCACTGAGCTCTCTCCCGCGGGTCGCCGCGGTCACCCTCGCCGCCGCCCTGATCGCCGGGGGTGCCGTCAGCGCATCCCCCGCCCTGGCCGCGACCGATGACGTGACCTGGACCGTGCGCACCGCCTCGAACTCCCTCGGCGCCGAGCGGACGAACTACAGCTACACGCTCAACCCGGGGGCGCATCTCGACGATGCCCTGGTCATCGCCAACCGCGGCACCGAGAACCTCGAGCTCGACGTGTACGCATCCGACGGCTACACGACCTCGACCGGCGCCCTCGACCTGCGCGTCGCCGGCGAGCAGTCGGTCGGCGTGGGCGCCTGGGTCACCGTGCCGCAGCGCCACGTCCGCGTCGCCGCGGGCCAGAGCGTCGAGGTGCCGTTCGCCGTCGACGTGCCGCAGAACGCCACCCCCGGCGACTACGCGGGCGGGGTCGTGACCTCGCTGACGGTGGCCGATGCCAGCGCCAACGTCAACGTGGACCGGCGCCTCGGCATCCGCACCGCTATCCGGGTCGGAGGAGACCTCGCACCCGCCCTCGCCGTCGACGACCTGCGCGTGGACTGGGACGGCGGCGTCATCCCCTTCCTCGTGGGCGACGCCACCGTGCACTACCGACTGCACAACGCCGGCAACGTCGCACTCAGTGCCGAGGAGTCCGACGCCGTGAGCGGGCCGTTCGACCTCGCGCGTGTCGACGCCGACCCGACCGAGGCGGCTCCCACGCTGCTGCCGGGCGAGTCCTGGCAGCGCGACGTCCGGGTGCCGGCGGTGGCGGCGATGGGCGTGCTCGTCGCCTCGGTCGCCGCGACCCCCGTCGTCACCGATGCCGCCGGCACCATCACGACGCTCGACCCCGTCGCAGCCTCCGCGCTCGGGTGGGCCGTTCCGTGGCCGTTGCTGCTGCTGGTGGTGCTCGCCGTGGCCGCCGCCGTCTTCGGTCCCCGGCTGCTGCGCGAGCGTGGCCGTCGCCGCCGGGAGGCCGAGGACGCACGCGTCGCCGCTGCCGTGGAGCGCACGCTGGCGGAGCAGGGACGCGAACGCGAGCTCGTCGACTGATTCGGCATCGAGCTTCCCCCGGAGGCGCACAGGCGGCGAGGAATAGACTGGAGACATCCATTCCGCCTCTCCGGGACGCTCCGTGACCACTCGCTCCTCCGTGCCGTCGTTCGACCTGCGCCACGTGCAGCTCGCGCGCGCTCTCTTCGCGGCGCTCGCCGCCGTCATGGTGACGTTCTCATCCGATCACTCCGCGCCTCTCGGACTCGGCGTGTTCAGCGGCTTCGCCCTCGCGACCGGGCTCGTGCTCGGGCTCTCGGCGTGGCTGGTCTTCCCCCGCACCGAGCGCGCGACGCCGGTTCTGCTGGCCGTGGTCTCGGTGCTGGCGGGGCTTGCGAGCAGTGTGCCGGCGTGGCGCACGACCGGCTTCTTCTTCGGCGTCGTGGTCTCGTGGGCGCTGCTGTCCGGAGTGATCGAACTCATCGGCGCCCTGCGCGATCGTCGAGCCGGCCGTACCGAAGGCGTGCGCGACGGGGTGCTCGTCGGCATCCTCGGCATCGTCCTCGGTCTCGTGCTGCTGCTGCCGATCCAGCAGTACGCGCTCGATTACAGCATCGCCGGGGCGGGCTCGTTCACGCTCACCGGGATCACCATCGCCGTGGGACTGTTCGGCGGATACGCGGCGGTCGTCGCCGTGTTCCTCGCGATCGCGGGCTTCTCGCCCCGCCGCCCCGAATCCGTTCCGGCCGTACCCTCCGAGGAGGCCGCGTCATGACCGACAAGCCCACCACCCGTAAAGACCTGATGAAGCCGATCCAGCTGCTGGGGCTCGCGTTCGTCGCCGCGCTGTTCGCCGGGTTCGTCACGCTCATGTCGATGGGGTTCTTCCAGACCCGGCCCGCCGACGAGATCCAGCGTGCGCTCGTCGTGGCCGCGGTGGCGGCGGGAGCGACGTTCATCGTCGTTCTCGTCAGCGTCGCCCTGATGCTCCTCGTCGTCGACCCCTCGAAGGTCACCGCGACCGTCGACCGGCCGCTGCTCCTGCCCCAAGATGCTCCGGATGCCGACGCCCCCGCCGCCGCGGCAGAGTCCGGCGATCCGTCGACGACGGCGGAATCCGACCGTTCCAGCGACCCCGACGACGGCCCCGCCGCGCCGAAGCCCTGACGCCACGGCATCCCGTCCGGCGTACGCGTGGGGACGCCGGGGTCGGGAGCCGGGGTCGGCGCGTTCTCGTGCCCTGGCGTCTGTGCGTGCTGGTGTCTGTGCGTGCTGGCGGGAGGATCTGGGGTGAGCGAAGGACGTGCCGGGAGTTCTCACCTCCCGTCGCTGCATCTCCTCCGCTGGTCACCGGTCAGCCGACCGTGAGGGGCCGGGCGTGCCAGGTGCAGGTCTGGCGCTCAGGTCTGCCGCTCAGCTCCGCCGCGGGTCGATCATCGTCATGCCGGCCGGCGAGGCGGCATCCATCCCCGGGAGCAGAGCCGCCGCCTCGCCGAGGCCGACCACCCGTTCGATGAGGTCCTGCGGTCGCAGCGCTCCGCTCTCGATGAGCGACAGCATCTCGGGGTAGTCCACCGCGGCCATGCCGTGGCTGCCGAGCAGGTCGAGCTCCCAGGCGATCACGCGCGCCATGGGCATGGCGCTCATGCCGTCGGGGGTGGGAAGCAGGCCGATCTGCACGTGGCGACCGCGGCGTCGAAGGCTCAGGATGCCATCGCGCGCCGTCTGCGCGCTGCCCACCGCGTCGACCGACACGTGACTGCCGCCGCCGGTGAGCTCGTGCACGGCGGCGGCGATGTCGGAGCCGTCGGCGAGGAGCGTGTGCTCGGCGCCGAGACGTCGGGCGATGTCGAGGGCGGCGGGGGTGCGGTCCACGGCGATGACGCGCGCGCCGAGGGCCGCGCCGATCATGACGGCGCTCAGGCCCACGCCCCCGGCGCCGACGACCGTGACCCACTCGCCAGCTTTCACGCGGGCACGGCCGGTGAGGGCGCGGTAGGCGGTGGCGAAGCGGCATCCGAGGGCGGCCGCTGCCTCGAACGAGACGCTCTCGGGGATGCGGACGACGTTCGTGTCGGCGGCGTGCAGCACCACCCGCTCGGCGAACGAGCCCCACTGCGTGAAGCCGGGCTGCTGCTGGTCGGGGCAGACCTGTGCGTCGCTGCTCAGGCACCATTCGCAGGCGCCGCACCCCATGACGAAGGGCACGGTCACGCGCTCGCCCACCGCCCAGCGCTGCACGGCCGTGCCCACCTCGACGATCACGCCCGCCAACTCGTGTCCGGGAACGTGGGGGAGGGCGATGTCGTCGTGGCCCACCCACGCGTGCCAGTCGCTCTTGCACAGGCCGGTGGCGAACACCTCGACGACCACGCCGTCGGCGGGAGCACGCGGCGCCTCGACGTCACGCACCTCGGGCGACTCGGCCAGGGCGTCCATGATCATTGCGCGCATGGCATCCATTCTCGTCTGCGGCGACGACCTGCCCGCCGCCCGCCTCCCGCTAGAAGTCGGCCGCCCCATCCTGGCTGTTGAGTGTCCAAGACACGCCGCTGGCGCGCGGGCTCACGCGGCGTGTCCTGGACACTCAACAGGGGCGCAAGGTGCTGAAGCGTCGGGGGTGCGCGCCGGGCGACGCGCCGGGAGGTCGAGTGTCCAAGACACGCCGCTGGCGCACAGGCCCCAGCGGCGTGTCTTGGACACTCGACAGGGGGTGGCACCGCGCCACCCCACGCCTACAGCGAGTCGACCACCCGCGACGCGAGCCCGGCGTAGGCCGCGGGCGTCAGAGCGAGCAGGCGTTCCTTTGCGGCATCCCCGATGTCGAGGCCGCGCACGAACTCCGCCAACTCGGGGGCACCGACGCGGCGGCCCCGCGTGAGGTCCTTCAGCAGGGCGTAGGGGTCGGTGATCTGCGAGCGGCCGGCGGCGATCTCGGCGCGCACCACGGTCTGGATGGCCTCGGCGAGCACCTCCCAGTTCACGTCGAGGTCGGCCAGCAGCACGTCTTCGGCCAGGGAGATCTCGGTCAGGCCCCGCTGCAGGTTGTCGAGCGCGAGCAGCGAGTGGCCGAAGGCGACGCCGATGTTGCGCTGCGTCGTGGAGTCGGTGAGGTCGCGCTGCAGGCGGCTGGTGACGAGGGTGGATGCCAGGGTGCTGAACAGCCCGCCCGCGATCTCGAGGTTCGCCTCGGCGTTCTCGAAACGGATCGGGTTGATCTTGTGCGGCATGGTCGACGAGCCGGTGGCGCCGGCGACGGGGATCTGCGTGAAGTACCCGAGCGAGATGTAGGTCCAGATGTCGGTGGCGAGGTTGTGCAGGATGCCGCCCGCGTGGCGCGCGCGGTCGTACAGCTCCACCTGCCAGTCGTGCGACTCGATCTGGGTCGTGACCGCGTTGAAGCCCAGGCCCAGCGACTCGATGAACTCCCGCGTCAGCGACGGCCAGTCGACGTCGGGCTCGGCGGCGACGTGCGCCGACCAGGTGCCGGTCGCGCCCGAGAACTTCGCGAGGTACTCCCCGGCATCCAGTTGACGGATGACGCGCTCGAGGCGCCACGCGAAGACACCGATCTCCTTGCCCATCGTCGTGGGGGTGGCGGGCTGGCCGTGGGTGCGCGAGAGCATCGCGGCGTCGCGGTGCTGCACGGCGAGCTCGGCCAGGGCGGCCGTCACCGCACGGAGCTTCGGCAGCCATACGCGCTCGACCGCGCGCTTGACGGTGAGGGCGTAGGCGGTGGAGTTGATGTCTTCGCTCGTGCACGCGAAGTGCGTCAGCTCGGCGAGGGCGGTGAGGCCCAGGGCGTCGAGACGGTCGCGCACGAGGTACTCGACGGCCTTGACGTCGTGACGTGTGACGGCCTCTTTGGCGGCGAGCCACGCGATCTCGTCGGCGCCGAAGTCCTTGTACAGTGCGCGCAGCTTCGCGCGGTCGGCGTCGGACACCGGCGACGTGCCGAACAGCGAGCGGTCGGTCAGTGCGAGCAGCCACTCGACCTCGACCTCGACGCGAGCGCGGTTCAGGCCCGCCTCCGACAGGTAGTCGCCGATCTCGGCGACGGTCGCGAAGTAGCGACCGTCGAGCGGGCTGAGGGGCTGCGGAGGCAGAGAGGACACGGGTCTCCCGGGGGTCGCGCGAAAAGGTCAGCCCGCGGAGCGGATGGCGGGCTCGAGCTGCCGGAACAGAGCGCGGCTGGCGCGTTCGATCATACCGAGCACCTCGTCGAACATCGGGGGGCCGGCGTAGTACGGGTCGGGAACGTCGAGGGTCTCGGCATCCGGAAGGAACGACTGCAGCAGGGCGATCTTGTCGGCGTCGTCGTCGCTGCGCGCCCACCCGCGCAGCACGCGCTCGTGACTGCGGTCCAGCGCGACGACGAGGTCGTTGCGGGCGAAGTCGACGACGGAGAACTGCCGGGCGCGGTGCGCGGCGCCGTCGTATCCGAGGCGCTCGAGGGCGGCGAGGGTGCGGTGGTCGGCCCGCTCGCCGACGTGCCAGTCGCCCGTGCCGGCCGAGCTCGACGCCACGTGCGCTCCGAGACCCGCGTCATCGGCGAGACGGCGGAAGACCACATCGGCCATCGGCGACCGGCAGATGTTGCCGCTGCAGACGAAGACGACGCGGAAGGGAGCGTCGGCACTCGCGGTCATCCCCCCATCATGGCGGGGAAGCGCCTGCCGCGCATCAGCGGTGTGCGCGTTCTTCCCGGCGCCGGCGGAGCAGTCCCCCCAGCACGGCGTTGATGACGCCGATGAGCAGGGCCGCGACCACGGTCAGCCAGAACTCCCCCGTGCGCAGACCCCAGTCCCCGTTCTGCGTGACGGCGGCGGTGAGCCACAGCAGGAACCCGTTGATGATGAGGGAAATGAGCCCGAGGGTGAGGATGTAGAGGGGGATCGCGACGATCTTCACCACGGTGCCGACGATGGCGTTGACGAGCGCGAAGATCAGACCCACCAGCAGCAGGGTCAGCAGCACTTGCAGCCCCTCGCCGGGGGCGAAGGGGATGAGTCGCACCTGCAGAGCCGGCAGCAGCGTGACGATCCAGATGGCGAAGGCGTTGACGGCGACGCGGACGACGAAGCGCATGCGTCCACCCTGGCACGCAGCCGGTGGCCGTGGGGCTCGCACCGCGAATCGGCTCTGACATCGACGGGCCCCGCGCGGTTAGGCTCGCGGGGTGAGTGAAGAGCCGACCCTGCCCCGTATCCGCCCCGAGATCGCCGCGCTGCCGGCGTATCGCCAGGGTCGGCAGGCCAGCGCCGACGCCTTCAAGCTGTCGAGCAACGAAAACCCCAACGAACCGCTCCCCGGTGTCATCGAGGCCGTCGCCGCCGCCGGCGCCTTCAACCGCTACCCGGATGCCACGGCCGCACGGCTGCGAGAACGCCTCGGCGCGCGCTACGGCCTCTCACCCGAGGAGGTCCACATCGGCGCGGGGAGCGTCTCGGTGCTGGCCCAGCTGCTGCTCGCGACGTCGGGACCCGGCGACGAGGTCGTGTACGCGTGGCGATCGTTCGAGGCGTACCCCTCGCTCGTCGCCGTGACCGGTGCGACGAGCGTGCAGGTGCCGCTGACGGCCGATGCCCGTCACGACCTTCCCGCGATGGCCGCCGCGGTCACCGACCGCACCCGGGTCGTCATCGTGTGCAGCCCCAACAACCCGACCGGCCCCACGGTGGGATACGACGAGTTCGTCGCGCTCGTCGATGCGGTACCGAGCGACGTGTTGATCGTGCTCGACGAGGCATACGCCGAGTTCGTCACCGACCCGGCTGCGGTCGAGGGCGGCCGCGTGCGCGCGGTGCTCGAGCGCCCCAACGTCGTGGTGCTCCGCACGTTCTCGAAGGCGTACGGTCTCGCGGGTCTTCGCGTCGGCTACGCGGTGGGTCACACTCACGTGCTGGATGCCGCCCGCAGCACCGCCATTCCGCTCTCGGTCACGGCGGCGGCGGAGGCCGCGGCGCTGGCGAGCCTGGATGCCGAGAGCGAACTGCTGCACCGCGTCTCGGTGATCGCCGCGCGGCGTGATCGCCTCGTCGAGCGCCTGCGTGAGGTCGGGTGGGACGTTCCCGACGCGCAGGGCAACTTCGTCTGGCTCGCCGCCGGGGAGCGCACGCTCGAGATCGCCGCGGCATTCGAGGAGGCGGGACTCATCGTCCGCCCATTCGCGGGTGACGGCATCCGGATCTCGATCGGCGAAGAGGAGTCGCTCGACCGCGTCGTCGAGGTGGCCCGGGCGGTCGCCCCGCGCTGACGCCGCGTTCCCCTCTTCGCTGCTTCCTCTCCGTTGACTTCCTCTCCGTTGACTTCGGCGTTATGTACGCGCGGGACGCTTCCTCGCGTACATTTCCCCGAAGTCAACTTCACGCGGCGCGGCGCGTGCGCGAGAGCACGCCACGCGGCGGGGTTGTTGAACATCGACGCCGAATCGCGGCATCCGTTGTGCACCTCATGCGGTCCGGCGCATGGGCTGCGCGTTAGCGTGGGTTCATGACCCCGCTCGACGACCCCGCTCTCGTGCGCGTTCTGGCAGCCGACGGCACGCTGGCCCCCACGCCCGCCGCCGAGCGCTACCTGCCGCTCATCGACGCCCTCACCGACGCCGAGCTCGAGACGTTCTACCGCGACATGGTCTCGATCCGCGCGTTCGACGTGCAGGCAACCAACCTCCAGCGCCAGGGCCAGCTGGCCCTGTGGCCGCCGTCGTTCGGCCAGGAGGCGGCCCAGGTCGGCTCGGCCCGCGCGGCCCGCGCGCAGGACCACATCTTCCCCTCGTACCGCGAGCACGTGGTCACCCGCATCCGCGGCGTGGATCCGCTCGACATCATCCGCCTCATGCGCGGGCTCACGCACGGCGGGTGGGACCCGACCGACCCGAAGAACGGCAACACGCACATCTACACGCTCGTGCTCGGCGCGCAGACGCTGCACGCCACGGGCCTCGGCATGGGACTCGTCTTCGACGGCAAGTGCGGCACGGGCGACCCCGAGCGCGACGAGGCCGTCATCGTCTACTACGGCGACGGTGCGTCCAGCCAGGGCGACGTGCACGAGGCCATGGTCTTCGCCGCGAGCTTCCAGACCCCCGAGGTGTTCTTCCTGCAGAACAACCAGTGGGCCATCTCCGTCCCCGTCGCCACGCAATCGCGCTCGCCGCTGTACAAGCGGGGTGAGGGCTATGGCATCCCGAGCACCCAGGTCGACGGCAATGACGTTCTCGCCAGCTACGCCGTGTCGAAGCTCGCCCTCGACGAGGCCCGTGCCGGTGGCGGCCCCCGCGCGATCGAGGCGATGACCTACCGCATGGGGGCGCACACCACGAGCGACGACCCCACCAAGTACCGCACCTCCGACGAGGAGAAGGCGTGGGCCGGGCGCGACCCGATCGCCCGCATGCGCGCGTTCCTCGAGGCCCGCGGCGCCTCGCGGCAGTTCTTCGACGACGCGGATGCCGAGGGCGCCGCGCTCGCCGACGACGTGCGCGTGCGCACGAACGAGCTGGGCTCGATCCCGCGCGCGCACATGTTCGAGAGCGTGTACTCCGAGGCGCATGCGCTGATCCAGGAGGAGCAGCGCTGGCTCGACGACTACGAGGCGTCGATGGAAGGGGGCGCCGAGTGAGTGAGAACCTCCCGATCAGCCGGGCGCTGAACGCGGGCCTGCGCCGTGCGCTCGAGACGAACGACCGCGTTCTGCTCATGGGCGAGGACATCGGCCCGCTCGGCGGCGTGTTCCGCGTGACCGAGGGACTGCAGAAGGACTTCGGGCCGCGCCGCGTGATCGACTCGCCGCTCGCGGAATCGGGCATCGTCGGCACCGCGATCGGCCTGGCGATGGGCGGGTTCCGCCCCGTGCTCGAGATCCAGTTCGACGGCTTCGTCTTCCCTGCGTTCGATCAGATCACCTCGCAGCTGGCGAAGATCACGAACCGTCACGAGGGCGCGGTGCGCATGCCCGTCGTCATCCGCATCCCCTACGGCGGGCACATCGGCGCGGTCGAGCACCACCAGGAGAGCCCCGAGGCGTACTTCACGCACACCGCAGGGCTCCGGGTCGTCAGCCCCTCGAACGCCAACGACGCGTACTGGATGATCCAGCAGGCGATCGACTCCCCCGACCCGGTGGTCTTCCTCGAGCCGAAGGCGAAGTACTGGCAGAAGGGCGAGGTCGACCTCGAGGCCCCCGCGCTGCCGCTGCACGCGAGCCGTGTCATCCGCCGCGGCACCGACGTGACCCTCGTCGGCCACGGTGCCATGGTGACGACCCTGCTGCAGGCCGCCGCGCTCGCCGAGAGCGAGGGCACGAGCTGCGAGGTCATCGACCTGCGCTCGCTGTCGCCGGTCGACTACGGCCCCCTGCTCGATTCGGTGCGCCGCACCGGCCGCATGGTCTACGCGCAGGAGGCGCCGGGCTTCACCTCGCTCGGCTCCGAGATCGCCGCGACCGTCATGGAGAAGGCGTTCTTCGCGCTCGAGGCGCCCGTGCTGCGCGTGTCGGGCTTCGACGTGCCCTTCCCGCCCGCGAAGCTCGAGGGCACCTACCTGCCCGACGCCGACCGCATCCTCGAGGCCGTCGACCGGTCTCTCGCCTACTGACCTGCTTTCGTGACCGCGAGCGGCGTCGGTGAGATGCTGGTCGCGAGCAAAGGACACACCGTGACCGACCAGACCTTCGTGCTCCCCGACGTCGGGGAAGGCCTCACCGAGGCCGAGATCGTGCAGTGGCGCGTCGCGCCGGGTGACAGCGTCGCCGTCAACGACGTGATCGTCGAGATCGAGACGGCCAAGTCGCTCGTCGAGCTGCCCTCGCCCTACGCCGGAACGGTCGGCGAGCTGTTGGCATCCGAGGGGTCGACCGTCGAGGTCGGCGCGCCGATCATCACGATCGGATCTTCGGATGCCGCGGCCCCGGCGCCCGCGGAACTCGCCACGGTTCCCGAGCCCAGCGACCCCGGCGGGGCCGTGCTCGTCGGCTACGGCACGGGCGGCGCGGTGTCGTCGCGGCGTCGCAAGCCCGCTGAGCGTCCCGTCAAGGCATCCGTTGGCGTGGTGGCGAAGCCTCCGATCCGCAAGCTCGCGCGCGACCTGGGCGTCGACCTGTCGGCCGTGACCCCGAGCGGGCCCGCCGGCGAGGTGACGCGTGCCGACGTCGTGAAGCACGCCGAACAGGCCAGCGTGTTCCGCAACATCGAGACGCCCGAGTGGGGTGCCGTGCGCGAGGAGACGATCCCGGTGCCTGCGCCCGCTTCCGCCGCGCCGGCCGCCGATGCCCGCGAGGAGTCCATCCCCGTCCGCGGCGTCCGCAAGGCGACCGCCAACGCCATGACCTCGAGCGCCTACTCGGCCCCGCACGTGTCGGTGTGGGTCGACGTCGACGCCTCGCGCACGATGGAGCTCGTCAAGCGCCTCAAGGCCTCGCCCGACTTCGCCGACGTGAAGATCTCGCCGCTGCTGATCATGGCGCGCGCCGTCATCTGGGCGCTCCGCCGCACGCCGATGATCAACGCCGCCTGGGTCGACACCGAAGACGGCGCGCAGATCTCGGTGCGCCACTACGTGAACCTCGGCATCGCTGCCGCCACCCCGCGCGGCCTGCTCGTACCCAACATCAAAGACGCGCAGAGCATGAACACGCGCGAGCTCGCGAAGGCGCTCGAGAGCCTCACGCTCACCGCGCGCGAGGGCAAGACGAGCCCCGCAGACCAGACCGGCGGCACGTTCACGATCACGAACATCGGCGTGTTCGGAGTGGATGCCGGAACCCCGATCATCAACCCCGGTGAGGCCGGCATCATCGCGCTCGGCGCGATCCGCCAGAAGCCGTGGGTGGTCGACGGCGAGGTGCGCCCCCGCTGGGTGACCACGGTGTCGGGGTCGTTCGATCACCGCGTGGTCGACGGCGACGGCATCTCGCGGTTCATCGCCGACGTGGCATCCGTTCTGGAGGAGCCGGCGCTGCTGCTCGACTGAGTGGTCAGCCCAGCCTCAGTCGACCTCGGGAATGTCATACCGGAGGGCGAGGCTGTCGGCGACGTTTCCCAGCCGTTGGTCGAAGGTCGCGAGGGGAACGCCGCGGTGCACGGCCGCGGCGAGGGCGCAGGTGTCGGGCATTTTGAGCCCGTGATCGGCGCGGAGTCGCGCAAGCAGCAGAGGTTCCGCCGGGCCGATCGCCGCGAGCTCCACTCCGAGTGCTTGCAGTCGCGCCCACATGGCGGCATCTCGACCTGACTTCGCGGCGCCGACGAGGGTCTCGGCTGCGGTGAGAGGGTGCATGAGGAACGGCCCCGGCTCGACGGCCAGGAGGTTCTTCGCTGCTGCATGGTGTGCGTCGTCAGGGGTGAAGAGGGCGATCACCACACCGGCGTCGAGGCAGATCACTCGGGCCATTCGTCGCGGAGGTCGTCGAGGTAGCCCGGAGGGTAGATCCCGGCGAACTCGTCGACGGCCGCGTCCACTTCTCGTCGGCGGGCCGCAGAGGCGATGTCATCCGACGCTTTCAAGCTCTTCGCGCCCTCAGCTGCGAGGCGGGCAAGAAGCACGGCCGGCTTCTCGTTCGGCCAGACCTTGTGTGCGACCTGTAACGCCTCCTCGACCTCGAGGGTGTGCGTCACCTGCGTGCGCTTCTTGGTGGTCGGCATCGCTCGAGTGTACCACCGTGATAGAGGTGACACACCTGGCGTCTATGTCGCAACGGGTGGTTTGTCCAGTCGATTACTCTGCGTGACGACCCGTTACCAGCCGTAACGGTTCGACTTTGGCATCCGCCATGCCCGTGATCGTGTGGAGCTATGACTTCACGCACCACCGCACGCCTGGCCACGATCCTCAGTGCATCCGCAGCTGCCCTTCTCTTCACCCTCACCGGTTGCGCCGGTGGATCCAACGCGGGAGACGCTTCGTCCCGCATCGTCATCGGCGCCGACGACGGCAACGAAGCGCACTGGACGGTGCTGAAGCAGAAGCTCGCGGGCGAAGGCATCGACCTCGAGGTGCGCACGATCAACGACGGCGTGCAGCTCAACCAGGGCGTGCAGGACGGCGAGCTCGACGTGAACCTCTTCCAGCACCTCATCTACCTGTCGCAGTTCAACGTCGAGAACAACGGCACGCTCGTGCCCGTCGGTGCGACCGCGGTGTACCCGCTCGCGCTGTACTCGGAGCAGTACACCGACGTGAAGGACCTGCCCGAGGGCGCGAAGATCGCGATCCCCAACAACCCCACCAACCTCGCGCGCGGCCTGCTCAACCTGCAGACCGCAGGGCTCCTGACGCTCAAGGACGGCGGCAACGCCCTGTCGACCCCGGCCGACATCGAGACGAGCAAGATCGAGCTGCTGCCCGTCGACAGCAACCAGACCGTCACCGCCCTCAAGGACGGCAGCGCGCAGGCCGCGATCGTCAACAACACGCAGGCGCAGAAGGGCGGGCTCGGTGACGAGCTCATCATCTTCAAGGAAGACCTGAACAACCCGCAGCTCGCGCCCTACATCAACGCCTTCGTCACGCGCGATGACAAGAAGGACGACCCCCGCTGGGAGAAGCTCGTCGCGGCGTACCACTCGCCCGAGGTCGAGGCCGCGGTCACCGAACTGAACCAGGGCAACCTGCAGTTCAAGACCGAGTGGACCGCCGCCCAGCTGCAGGACGAGCTGACGAGTCTCGAAGACGCCCTCAAGGCCCAGAAGGGATGACCGCGGTCATCGAGCTGCGGGGGGTCACCAAGAGCTTCCGCGCCGATCGCCGCACCACCACCACCGCGGTCGACGACGTGTCGCTGACCGTGGAGGAGGGGTCGATCGTCGGGGTCATCGGGTACTCCGGCGCCGGCAAATCGACGCTCGTGCGCCTGCTGAACGGCCTCGAGCAGCCGACGTCGGGCACCGTCGAGGTGCTCGGCGTCGACGTGGGCGCGGCGTCAGAGGCGAAGCTGCGCGATCTGCGACGGCGGGTCGGCATGATCTTCCAGCAGTTCAACCTCTTCACCTCGCGCACGGTCGCGGCCAACGTCGCCTACCCGCTCAAGGTGGCGGGCTGGAAGAAGACCGACCGCGACAAGCGCGTCGCCGAGCTGCTCGACTTCGTCGGCATCGGCGACAAGGCGAAGCAGTACCCGCGGCGCCTGTCGGGCGGCCAGAAGCAGCGCGTCGGCATCGCCCGCGCGATCGCGACCGACCCGCGCATCCTGCTCGCCGACGAGGCGACGAGCGCCCTCGACCCGCAGACCACGGCCGAGGTGCTCGACCTGCTGCGCGAGATCAACCGGCGCCTCGGCATCACGATCGTCGTGATCACGCACCAGATCTCGATCGTGCACGAGCTGTGCGACCAGGTCATCGTCATGGAGGGCGGCCGCGTCGTCGACAGCGGCGACACGTATCGCGTCTTCGCGCACCCGCGCGCCGAGCTGACCAAGCGTTTCGTCGCGGCCGTGACCCAGGGCGTGCCGTCGGGCGAGGCGCTGTCGGCGCTCGCCGCGGGCGGCGGCGACCTCGTGAGCGTCGAGGTCAACGAGTTCACCAGCGAAGACGTGTCCGAGGTGTTCCACCGCCACGGCGCGCGGCACTCCGTCGTCTACGGCGGCGTCACCGACGTGCTCGGCAAGCAGCTCGGCACTCTCACCTACCGCGTACACGCCGACGACCTCGACGCCATCGTGGCCGAGCTGCGCGCCCACACCGACGTCGTGCTGCCGAACGCCGAGGAGGCCCGCGCATGAACAAGTGGGACACCCTCACCCCCGTGCTGCTGCAGTCCATCGGCGAGACGGTCTACATGGTGGCCGTGTCGCTGCTCATCTCGGGTGTCGCTGGCCTCGTCATCGGCGCACTGCTCTACGCCACCCGGCCCGGCAACCTGTTCGAGAACCGCGTGGTCTTCGCCGTCGCGAACCTCGTGATCAACGTCATCCGCCCGATCCCGTTCATCATCTTCCTCACCGCCGTGGCCCCGGTCACGCGCGCGGTGACGGGAACGACCCTGGGAACGGATGCCGCGATCGTCCCGATCACGATCATGGCCACGGTCGTGATCGCCCGCGTCGTCGAGCAGAACCTCGTCGCCGTCGATCCCGGCACCGTCGAGGCCGCCCGGGCCGTGGGGGCCCGCCGCATCGGCGTGCTGTTCGGCGTCGTCATCCCCGAGGCGCTCGCGCCGTTGATCCTCGGCTACACGTTCATGTTCATCGCGGTCGTCGACATGTCGGCCATGGCGGGGTACATCGGCGGCGGCGGACTCGGAAACTTCGCGATCATCTACGGCTACCAGCAGTTCAACCAGCAGGCCACGTGGGTGACGGTGGCGATCATCGTCGTGATCGTGCAGGCCGCGTCAGCTGCTCGGCAACGCGCTGGCCCACCGCATCCTGCGCCGCTGACCCCTCCCAACAGCCCGTTGAGTGTCCAGAACACGCCGTTCATCGCCGTGCGCGTGCGGCGTGTCCTGGACACTCAACGTTCGCGTGGGGCGCCCGCGGTGCCCAGCCGCGGCACGCCGCAACGTGGAGGCGCCGTGTCAGCCGCGGCCGGCCTCAGCGCGCAGCACGTCGGCCAGCACGTCGAGGCCGCGGTGGGCGTCGGCGTCGCCGATGACGGCGGGGGGCACGACGTGCACGCGGTTGTCGGCGAAGAAGCCGAGCACGCCCCGCTCGAGCATCCCGGCCTTGATCGCGCCGATCCGCGCCGCGGCCACCGGCTCGCGGGTCGCGGGGTCGGCGACGAGCTCGACGGCCCAGAACACCCCGCGTCCGCGCACCTCGCCGACGAGCGGTGACTCCTCTGCCAGGGCGTGCAGGCGCGGCCCGATGACGTCGTCGCCGATGCGGCGGGCGTTCTCGATCACGCCCTCGTCGGCCATGGCCTGCTGAGCGGCGACGATGGATGCCGCGGCCAGCGGGTGCCCCGAGTACGTCAGGCCACCCGGGAAGACACGGTCGTCGAACACCGAGGCGACGGCATCCGAGATGATGACGCCGCCGACGGGCACATAGCCGGAGTTCACGCCCTTGGCGAAGGTGATGAGGTCGGGGCGCACACCGAACCCGTCGAACGCGAACCACTCACCGGTGCGCGCGAAGCCCGCCATGACCTCGTCGAGGATGAGCAGGATGCCATAGCGGTCGGCGATCTCGCGCACACCGGCCAGGTAGCCCGGCGGGGGCACGAGCACGCCCGCGGTGCCCGGGATCGTCTCGAAGAGGAACGCGGCGATGGTGTCGGGACCCTCGGCCTGCACGGTGCGCTCGAGGTGGCGGAGCGCTCGCTCGCACTCCTGCTCGGGCGTCTCGGCCCAGAACTCGGAGCGGTACAGGTACGGGCCGAAGACGTGCACGTGACCGCGGGAGTACTCGTTCGGCATCCGTCGCCAATCGCCGGTGGCGACGATGGCTGCGCCCGTGTTGCCGTGGTACGACCGGTAGTGCGAGACCACCTTGTCGCGCCCGGTGGCCAGGCGGGCCATGCGGATCGCGTTCTCGTTGGCATCCGCCCCGCCGTTGGTGAAGAACACCTTCGAGAAGCCTTCGGGAGCCCGCTGCAGGATCAACTCGGCGGCGTGCGCCCGGGTCTCGTTCGCGTGGGCGGGGGCGACCGTCGTCAGCTGCGCCGCCTGCTCCTGGATCGCCGCCACGACCTTGGGGTGCTGATGACCGATGTTGACGTTGACCAGCATGCTCGAGAAGTCGAGGTAGCGCCGCCCGTCGGCATCCCACACCTCGACCCCGAGGCCGCCCGCGAGGGGGAGGGGGGCGAGGGTGCGCTGCGCCGACCACGAGTGGAAGACGCTGCGGTGGTCGCGTGCGCTGATCTCGGCGTTACGGGGAGTGTCCAAAGGCGTCGGCATGTCCCCAGTGTGCGGCGCGGTGCTCGCGCGTGGGATCACGGATCTGTCGGTAACCTCGTCCCACGCTCGACAGATTGGCCACTCATGCCGGCATCCCTCCGTGTCCTCCTCGAGTCCGGTGCGTTCGACCTGCGTCCGGTGACCCCGCTCGACGACGAGATCCTCGACCACCCGATCTCGTGGGTGCACAGTTCCGACATGCTCGATCCCACGCCGTGGCTCGAGCGCGGCAATCTGCTGCTCACCAACGGCGCGCAGTTCTCGTCGACCCCGGATGCCGACGAGGTGGCCGCGTACTGCCGACGCCTGCGTGACCTCGGGGCCGCCGGCCTCGGCTTCGCCGTCGACGTCATCCATCCGGCGATCCCCCGGCCCGTGGTCGAAGCCTGCGCACGGGAGGGTGTGCCGCTCATCCAGGTCGCCGGACCCGTGCCGTTCATCGGGATCATCCGTTTCGTGGCCGATCTCATCGCCGCCGACCGTGCGGCCCGGTTCTCGTGGCTGCTCGACGCGCAGCGGTCCGTCGCGCGCGCGGCCGTTCGCGACGACGGCCTGCGCGAGATCCTGCGCACGCTCTCGCGGCTGCTCGACACGTGGGTCGAGCTGTACGACGCGGCGGGAGCGCCCGTCCCGCTGCGTGGGCTGCGTCCGGTGCCTCGGCAGCTCGCGGTCGAGGTCGGGCGCGAGGTGCGGATGCTGCTCGAACGGCGCACGCCCGCGAGCCTGCTCGTGCCTCCGCCCGACGGGGCGCTGCTGCAGACGATCGGGCAGAGCTCGCGACTGCGCGGTGTGCTTGCGGTGGGCGCCCGCGAACCTCTCGATCCCGCGGGAAAAGACCTGGTCGCCACCGTGGTCGCTCTGGCGAGCGTGGCGCTCGAGCAGCAGCGGCAGCTGCAGGCATCGTTGCGCGGGGTGCGTTCGGCCACCGTCGAACTGCTGCTGGGCGCGCAGCGGTCGACGGCCGAGCGCGTCGCCGAAACGGCGTGGGGAGGTCTGCCGACCGGTGCGGTCCACGTCGCGGTGATGCCCGGCGGGGCCGCGGTCGGCGGGCTGCTCGACGAACTCGACCTCGCAGCGGTCGCCCCGCAGCATCTCTTCTACGCTCCGCACGGCGACGACGTGGTCGTGATCTTCGCCGATGACGTGCGCGACGCGCTGTCGATGCTCGTCGAACGGCATCGGCTACGCGTCGGCACGGCACCGTATCCCCCCGGGGAGCCGTTCGCGACCGTTGTCCGGCAGGCGGCGCACGCGGCACGTTCCGCGACGGCCGGGCGCGTGAGCGCGTACGACGACATGCCCGGTCGTGGGCTCGTCGGAGTCCTTCGCGAGGGCGGAGGCGATCTGCTCGCGCAGACTCTCCTCCAGCCGCTGGCGGCCCTGCCGAGCGTCGACCGCCGGCGTCTGCGCGAGTCGGCGCGTGCGTGGATCGAGGCGAACGGCGCCTGGGATCCCGCCGCCCGGGCGCTCGGCATCCATCGTCATACGCTGAAGGCACGGATCGCGCAGCTCGAACGCGTGCTCGAGCTCGACCTGTCGACGTTCGCCGGTCGCGCGGAGCTGTGGGCGGCGCTCGAACTGCGCGACGACGCCGCGAAGGACCAGGGCCGCGACTGAGGGGTCGCGGCCCTGTCGGCGTCAGCTGTTCTGCGGGAAGCCCAGGTTGATGCCGCCGTGGGTGGCGGGGTCCAGCCAGCGGCTGGTGACCGCCTTCTCGCGGGTGAAGAAGTCGAAGCCGTGCACGCCGTACGCCTTGGCGTCGCCGAACAGGCTCTTCTTCCAGCCGCCGAACGAGTGATACGCCACCGGCACGGGGATAGGGACGTTGATGCCGATCATGCCGACCTGCACCTCGCTCTGGAAGCGGCGGGCAGCGCCGCCGTCGTTGGTGAAAATGGCGGTGCCGTTGCCGAACTCGCCGCTGTTGATGAGCGCGAGGCCCTCGTCGTAGGAGGCCACGCGCACGACCGAGAGCACGGGGCCGAAGATCTCGTCGGTGTACGCGCGAGATGACGTGGGGACGGCATCGAGCAGGGTGGGGCCGAAGAAGAAGCCGTCTTCGTGGCCCTCGATGCGCAAGCCGCGCCCGTCGACGACGACCCGCGCACCGTCGGCCTCGGCGATGTCGACGTAGGAGGCCACCTTGTCGCGGTGCATCTCGCTGATCAGCGGGCCCATGTCGGGCTCCTCGGCCGCGGCGCCGTTGCCGATCCGCAGCTTCGCGATGCGCTCGGTGATCTTCTCGACGAGGTCGTCGGCGACGGGCTCGACGGCCAGCACGACCGAGACGGCCATGCACCGCTCGCCGGCGGCTCCGAACCCGGCGTTGACCGCCGAGTCGGCCACGAGGTCGAGGTCGGCGTCGGGGAGGACCAGCATGTGGTTCTTCGCTCCGCCGAGGGCCTGCACGCGCTTGCCGTTCCCCGCCGCAGTCTCGTAGATGTACTGGGCGATCGGTGTGGAACCGACGAACGAGATCGACTGCACCTCGGGGGCGTGCAGCAGGCCGTCGACGGCGACCTTGTCGCCCTGCAGCACGGTGAAGGCGCCCGCGGGGAGACCGGCCTCCTTCCACAGCTGCGCCAGCCAGAGCGAAGCGGAGGGGTCTTTCTCGCTGGGTTTGAGGATCACGGCGTTGCCCGCGGCGAGGGCGATGGGGAAGAACCACATCGGCACCATCGCGGGAAAGTTGAAGGGGCTGATGACTCCGACGATTCCGAGCGGCTGCTTGAGCGAATACACGTCGACGCCGGTCGAGGCGTTCTCGCTGTACGCCCCCTTGATGAGGTGCGGGAAGCCGGTGGCGAGTTCGACGACCTCCTGGCCGCGGGCGATCTCGCCCATCGCGTCCGAGAGCACTTTGCCGTGCTCGGCGGTGAGGATCGCGGCCAGCTCCGTCTTGCGGGCGTTCAGCAGCTCGCGAAACGCGAACAGCACGCTCTGCCGCTTCGCGATCGAGTACCCGCTCCACGCCTGGAATCCGCGCTCGGCCGAGGCGATGGCCGCTGCGACGTCGGCCTCGTCGGCCAGCGCCACGTGCGCCTGCACGACTCCGGTGGCCGGGTTGTATACGGGGGCGGTCCGCCCCCCGGACGAGCCGGCGGCGGCGCCGTCGAACCAGTGCGCGATGACGGGGAGGTCGTTGTCGGTCATGCGTCCCAGTAAAAGACGTCGTGGGAGGCGGAGTGGATGCCAATATGCCCAGCTTGCGTGCCATTCATGGACGATGTGGCAGTGCGTGTCGCCCGCGCATCTCGCGAGTCCCCGGGACGGTCGTGTGCGGTCTTCCGTGATTTTGAGAACGATTATCACGGGCGGTACCGTGGCATCATGACCCGACGCCTTCTCGCCCCCGTCGTCCTCGGAGCCGCCTCCGTCCTCGCTCTCGCCGGTTGCGCCGGCGGCAGCCCCGCCGCGAGCGGCTCGGCCTCCCCCACCAGCAAGGTCAATGTGGTGGCCTCCACCGATGTGTACGGCTCGATCGCCGAGGCCATCGGTGGCGACTTCGTCGACGTGACCTCGATCATCACCTCGCCCACGCAGGACCCCCACGAGTACGAGGCCAGCGCGCAGGATCAGCTCACCCTGAAGAACGCGGGCCTGGTCATCGAGAACGGTGCCGGCTACGACGCCTTCATGGAGGGCCTCGTGCAGGCCAGCGGCACGAGCGCGCCGGTCATCGTCGCCGCCGAGTACAACCACGACTACCCCGGCGCCGCATCGCACGACGCCACGGCCAGCCCCGCGCCCAGCGAGAGCGCCGACGACCACGACCACGCCGACGACGGGCACGACCACATCGAAGGCTTCAACGAGCACGTCTGGTACGACCCGCACACGATCGAAGACCTCACCGCGGCCATCGCGAAGGAGCTCGGTGAGCTGGCGCCCGACCACGCCTCCGACTTCGAGGCGAACGCCGACGCCTTCACCAAGCAGATCGGCGGTCTCGAGGACTCCCTCGAGCAGATCAAGGCGAAGGATGCCGGCGCGAAGATCTTCGTGACCGAGCCGGTGCCGCTGTACCTCACCGCCGCGGCCGGCCTCGCCAACGCGACCCCGAACGAGTTCAGCGAGTCGGTCGAAGAGGGACAGGACGTGCCGCCCGCGACCCTGCTCGAGTCGCTCCAGCTGCTCGACTCGGGCGAGATCAAGGTCGTGATCGTCAACCCGCAGACCGGTGGCGCCGAGGTCACCCAGATCGAGAACGAGGCCAAGGCCAAGAACATCCCGGTGATCGAGTTCACCGAAACGCTCCCCGACGGCCAGACTTACCTTTCGTGGATGCAGAGCAACATCGCGGCACTGTCCAGCGCTCTGGCGGCGTGAGCACCGCTGCACCGCTGCGCATCCGCGGCGCCGCCCTCGAACGGGGCGGCCGGGAGCTGTGGGCCGGGCTCGACCTCGAGGTCGAGCCCGGCGAGCTCGTCGCGGTGCTCGGTCCCAGCGGATCGGGCAAAACCACCCTGCTGCGCGCGATCCTCGGCCTCGAGCGGCTCAGCGCGGGGTCGGTCGAGGCGCTCGGTTCCCCCGTGCGCCGGGCGGGCAACCGCCACATCGGCTACATCCCCCAGCAGCGCCCGCTGCCGCGCGAAACCCCGCTGCGCGGCCGCGACATCGTCGGCCTCGGCGTCGACGGTCACCGCCTCGGCCTGCCGCTGTCGCGCAAGAAAGATCGCGCGCGCATCGATGAGCTGCTCGCGGCCGTCGGTGCCTCCGACTTCGGCGACCGTCCCGTCGGGCTGCTGTCCGGTGGTGAGCAGCAGCGCCTGCGCGTGGGGCAGGCCCTCGCCGACGACCCGGCCCTGCTCCTGTGCGACGAGCCCCTCACGAGCCTCGACCTGGCGAACCAGCAGGCGGTGGTCCGTCTCATCGACCGTCATCGTCGCGAGCGCAACGCCGCCGTGCTGCTGGTCACCCACGACATCAACCCCGTGCTCTCGCGCGTGGACCGCATCCTCTACATCGCGCACGGGCGGTTCACGCTCGGGCGACCCGACGAGGTACTCACCACCGAGACGCTCACTGCTCTGTACGGCGCACCCGTGTACGTCGTGCGGGCCGGCGGTCAGCTGATCGTCGTGGGCGCTCCCGACGCCGACGAGTCGCACCACCACCATCACGACGAGGACGACGCATGAACTGGTCCGATGTCGGCGACGCCCTCTTCGGGGGCGTGAGCCAGTACGGCGCCATCCTCGAGCTCGTGCAGAACTCGGTCTACGCCGGTGCCGTCCTGGGTCTGGTGGGCGGCCTGATCGGCGTGTTCGTGATGCAGCGCGACATGGCCTTCGCGGTGCACGGCATCAGCGAGCTGTCGTTCGCCGGTGCCGCGGTCGCGCTGCTGATCGGCGTCGACGTGGTGACGGGCTCGATCGTGGGCTCGCTCATCGCCGCAGCCCTCATCGGCCTGCTCGGTGCGCGCGCCCGCGACCGCAACTCGATCATCGGGGTGCTCATGCCGTTCGGCCTGGGCGTCGGCATCCTGTGCCTGTCGCTGTACAACGGCCGTAGCGTCACCCGTTTCAGCCTGTTGACCGGCCAGATCGTGTCGGTGCAGAGCGAGCAGCTGGGCTGGCTGGTCGTGATCGGCGTCGCCGTGCTCGTCGCCCTGCTGCTGATCTGGCGTCCGCTGCGTTTCGACTCGCTCGACCCGCAGTCGGCGGCCGCGCGAGGGGTGCCCACGACCGCGGTGTCACTGGCGTTCATGCTGCTGCTCGGACTCATCGTGGCGGTGGCGGTGCACATCATCGGGGCGCTGCTGGTCATGGCGTTGCTCGTGACACCGGCGGCGGCCGCGATGCGCGTGGCATCCGGGCCCCTGTCCGTGCCGCTGCTGGCGGCGACGTTCGGCTTCGTCTCTGCTGTCGGCGGCGTGCTGCTGTCTGTCGCCGGAACGCTGCCGGTGAGCCCCTACATCACCACGATCTCGTTCGCGATCTACCTCGCGTGCCGCCTCATCGGAGCCCGGCGCGACCGCACGACCCGCGCGTTGTAGCACGCCCAGCCGATTCACCGATCCCGTCGGTAGAATCTCGGGCATGGTCCAGCGCAACACGTGGCAGCGAGAACGCGTGCGCGAAGCCCTGTCCGGTGCGGGCGGCTTCGTCAGTGCGCAGGCGCTGCACGCCACGCTGCGCGACGAGAACACCGGAATCGGCCTGGCGACCGTGTATCGCACGCTCGCGGGCCTGGCCGCCAAGGGCGACGCCGACTCGCTGCAGAGCCCCGACGGTGAGAATCTCTTCCGCGCCTGCGAGACGCGAGGGCACCACCACCATCTGATCTGCCGTTCCTGCGGAGTGGCCGTCGAGATCGCCGCCACCGACGTCGAGGAATGGGCGCAGCGCACGGCCGCCCAGCACGGTTTCTCCGAAGCCGAGCATGTGGTCGACATCTTCGGTATCTGCACCGATTGTGCTCGCGCGCGCGCCCGTGAGCGTGGCGACGAGTAGTCGCATCGCGGCGTCGTCGACGCCCTCGCGCACCGGCGCACCTCGCACCCTCGTCGCGCTCGGCCTGGGTGCCGTGGTGGTGACGGTGCTGTTCCTCATCGACGCGTACGCACCCACGTTCTTCGCCGCCCCCTTGCCCACGCGGGCGCAAGACGGGCTGACGCTCGCTCTCAGCGTGCTCATCGAGTCACTGCCCTTCGTCGTCCTCGGCGTGCTGCTGTCGATCATCGTGCAGGTGTGGGTGCCGCCGGGCGCCATCGAACGGTGGATGCCGCGGGCTCCCTGGGCGCGCCGGGCGGTGCTGTCGCTGCTGGGCATGTTCATCCCGGTCTGCGAGTGCGGCAACGTCCCCTTCGCGCGGGGTCTGCTCATGCGCGGCTTCGGAGTCTCCGACACTCTGACGTTCCTCGTGGCGGCGCCGATCGTCAACCCGATCGTCATCATCTCCACGCACGCCGCGTTCGGCTTCAGCGACGGCATCCTGGTCGCCCGTCTCATCGGCGGGTACCTCGTCGCCAACCTCATCGGGTGGCTCTACAGCCGGCATCCTGATCCCGACAAGCTCCTGACCGAGCGCTTCCTCGAGACGTGCGAGATCGTCGTGCAGGAGCGCGGCGACCGCGGGCGCCGCTCGCTCGCACAGTTCATCGTCGAGCTGCGCTCGGTCATGCCCGCGCTCGTCATCGGCTCGCTGCTGGCGGGGGCGGTTCAGGTGCTGATCCCGCGAAGCGCCCTGCTGGCCATCGGCTCCGACCCGGCCCTCTCGGTCGCGGCGATGATGCTGCTGGCCGTCGTGGTGTCGCTGTGTTCGAACGTCGACGCCTTCTTCGCGCTGTCATTCGCCTCGACCTTCACACCTGGATCGATCGTCGCCTTCCTCGTCGTGGGTCCGATCGTCGACCTCAAGATGATCGCGTTGCTGCGCACGACCTTCAGCACCCGCGTCCTCGTCGGCATGACGGTGGTCGTCGTGCTGTTCGCCTTCGCGCTCGGAACGGTGGTGAACCTCCTTGTCTAGATCGGGCGCCCTCGCCACGCGTTGGCTCGGTGTCGGCCTCACCGCGTGTCTGTCGATCACGACGATCACGCTGTGGGTCACCGGTCGCATGGCGCTGTACATCAACCCCGACTCGGCGTGGTTCGCCGTGGGGATGTCGTTCGTCGCCCTGATCGGCGCCATCGCCTCGTTCGCCCTGCCGCTGGGGGCCGAGGCCGATCATGGCCACGACCACGAGCACGGCCATGCCCCCGCGGCCGCCTCGGCCCGCCGCGAGGCCTTCGCGCACGCCGACCATGCGCACTCCGACCCCGCCGACGACCACGACCACGCCGCGCACGACCACCTCGCCGCGCGCCCGCGTCTGACGCCCGCGGGAATCGCCGCCTTCACGGGTGGCCTGCTCGCCTCGGGCACGGTGATCGCGGTGCTGCTCACCCCCGCGGCCTCGCTCTCGACCGAGCTCGCCGTCTCGCGCGACGTGGGGGCGCCGCCGCTGTTCGCGGGGTCCGATGTCGTCACCCTGGCCGCCTCGGGCGATACCTCGAAATTCGGCGTCGGCGACTGGTCGGCGGTGTTCGCCCACGCCACCAACCCTGAGACGTTCGACGGCAAGCCGGTCACGCTCACCGGTTTCATCACCGCGGGCGCCGACGGGGCGAGCTTCGACCTCACGCGCCTGGTGATCACGCACTGCGTCATCGACGCGCAGACGGCCCGCCTGCCGATCGCCGCGCCCGGCACCGCGCCGGCCACGGGGCAATGGGTCACGGTCACGGGCACGGTGCGCTCCAGTGGCGACGGCAAGCTCGAGGTGCACGCCGACCAGGTCGCGGCGATCGACGAGCCGGCGGACCCCTATGAGTACTGAGACCCGGCGCGGCGGCGGGGAGACCCGCCGCGTCCGCGCCCGCCGTCGACGTGGGCGCGGCTTCCTGCTGGCGTTCGGGGCCGTGCTGCTCGCGCTGGTGCTCGTGGGCGGCGTCGGCGGTGTCGTCGCGGTTGCGCAGGGGCCCCGCGTCACCGACGTGCAGGTCGACCCGCAGGCGGCCGTCGCGGCATCCGGCTCGCGGGTCATTCTGACCACGACGCAGTCGCTGCAGACGGTCGACCCGTCGCAGGTGTCTGTCGACCCCGCGACGCCGTTCACCGTCGACACCTCCGGTCGCAGCGTCGGCGTGCGTTTCACCCTGCCGCTTCGCGACGACACCGATTACCGCATCACGATCGACGGTGTCAGCGGCCTCGGGGCGGGGCCCGCCGCGACGCTCACCGAGACCTTCCGGACGCCGCCGTTGCAGGCCTACCTGATGCAGCGGGGCACGCCCGAGGGCGACACGATCTTCCGCACCGATCTGCAGGGCCAGGCGGGGCTGCCCGTCTTCGTGCACGAGCACATCGAAGACTTCCGCGCGACGGCGAACCACCTCGTCATCTCGGTGCGCGACGGCGATACGGCGCGCGTCATCGTGACCGACCCCGACGGCAAGAACCCGCACGACATCCCCCTCCCCGGTCCCGGGTTCGTGACGAATCTCCAGTCGGCCGACCGCGGCGAACGCATCGGCTTCACCTTCTCGGACGCCGACCTCAGCGCCGCCGGAGGACGCGAGAGCCGACTCTTCACCGCCTCGGCCGCCGACGACTCGGCCCCCGTCGAGGTGGGTCTGAACGGCGGCGACGTCCGTATCGCCGACTGGCGGTTCGTTCCCGACACCGACAGCATGCTCGTGCTCACCTTCGACTCGCGGCTCCTGCTCACCGACGCGCAGGGTGGCAATGCCGCGCCGTTGGGCAATGCGGTGTCGATCGACGGCATCGCCCGCGGATCGTCGGTGGCGATCGTGGAGCGGGCCGACGGCATCCGGGAGATCAATCTCACGGACGGGTCGGAGCAGTCGCTCGTGCAGCCGGTCGATCCACCGGGCCTGCCCGGGCGGGCGACCCCGGTCCCGGGCACGGGTGCGGGCACCATTCGCTCGTTCGCCGACATCAGCGCCGACGGCGTCTCACGCTCCACCACGGTCGCCCACGTCGACACGTCGGGTGCCGTGCGACCGATCCTCAGCGTGCCGGGATCCGACACGGTGCTGCAGACCTGCGTCTCGCCGAGCGGCCGCTACGCCGCGGTCCTCGTGGCGCCCCGCGCCGTCGACAACCCGTTCGACCGGTACCAGCTGCCGCTGCCCGAGCGGCTGCTCACCCATCTGATCGAGGTCGACACGGGGCAGGAACTGGCCGCGCTGCAGGGCTTCGACCTGTCGTGGTGCCAGGTCCCGCCGCAATGACCCGATCCGCGACGCGGGACGACCTGTCGGCGCTGCCCGTCGAGGTCGCGCCGTCGCTGCTGGGCGCGCTGCTCGAGACGGTGGTGCAGGGCGAGCGCGTGGTCGTGCGGCTCACCGAGGTCGAGGCGTACCACGGGCGGGGCACGGGAGCCCTGCCCGACCCGGGCTCGCACGCCCGCATGGGACCGACCGCGCGCAACGCCACCATGTGGGGCGAACCCGGACACCTCTACGTGTACCTGAGCCACGGCATCCACTCGTGCGTCAACGTCGTGTGCGGGCCCGACGGCGTGGCCGGCGGTGTGCTGCTGCGTGCGGGCGAGGTCGTGGAGGGCGCCGATGTCGCCGAGCGGCGTCGGCTCGAGCGCCGCGGGGCCGTGCGATCGCCCCGCGACCTGGCGCGAGGGCCGGGTCGGCTCGGCGACGCCGTGGGTCTGCGGCATCCCGTGCACGACGGCATCGATGCGGTGACCGGCGCGGAGCGCGCCGGTGCGCGAGCGCACCTGCTGCTACCGACGGAACCTCCCGCCCGCATCGCCTCCGGGCCGCGGGTCGGCGTCGCGGGGCTGGCGGGAACGGACGCTTTCCCGTGGCGCTTCTGGATCGAGGGGGATACCACGGTGTCGGCGTTCCGCTGGGGGCGCGGAGCCGCGGAGGCGGCCGCTCGTCAAGGCGACACGCCGTCCGTGCTAGACTGACTCCTTGACTGCGCGCACTCCAGCGCTCAGCTCGTACCCCTCCTTCTGGCACCGGCTTCGCGCTGCGTTCGGGCGGGGGGTGTGCAGACAAGGGATCTTGGGTGGCACCGTCCGGTGTCACGGTACAGAAGGAGACATCACCATGGCAGCAGTGTGCCAGGTGACTGGAGCGGTTCCCGGCTTCGGTCACAACATCTCGCACTCGCACCGCCGGACGAAGCGCCGCTTCGACCCGAACGTGCAGAAGAAGACCTACTTCGTTCCGTCGCTGGGTCGCAACATCAAGCTCAACGTCTCGGCGAAGGGCATCAAGGTCATCGACGCTCGCGGCATCGAGTCCGTCGTCCGTGACCTGCAGGCGAAGGGCGTGAAGCTGTAATGGCGAAGAAGGCTCAGGACGTTCGTCCGATCATCAAGCTGCGCTCGACCGCCGGCACGGGGTACACCTACGTGACGCGCAAGAACCGCCGCAACAACCCCGACCGCATCGTGCTCAAGAAGTACGACCCTGTGGTCCGCAAGCACGTCGACTTCCGAGAGGAGCGCTAAGCACATGGCCAAGAAGAGCAAGATCGCGCGCAACGAGCAGCGCAAGGTCGTCGTCGAGCGCTACGCCGCGAAGCGCGCCGAGCTGAAGAAGACCCTGGTCGACCCCAACGCGACTGACGAGGCCCGCGAGGCCGCCCGCGTGGGTCTGCAGAAGCTCCCCCGCAACGCCTCTCCCGCGCGCGTGCGCAGCCGCGACGTCATCGACGGCCGTCCCCGTGGCGTCCTCACGAAGTTCGGCGTCTCGCGCGTCCGCTTCCGTGACATGGCCCACCGTGGCGAGCTGCCCGGTGTGACCAAGTCGTCCTGGTAAGCACCAGACACCCGTACGAAGGGCGGGGGTTCCGTGAGGAGCTCCCGCCCTTCGGCGTTCTCGCCCCGCTTCGTCACTCCAGCAGGGGGCGCAGGGCCTCGACGGCTTCGGAACGTCCGCTGACGCCGAGCTTGAGGTAGATGGAGCGCACCTGGCTCTTGATCGTGTTCGGCGACACTCCCCGCTCGCGCGCGATGTCGGCCAGGCTCAGCGGGCTCAGGAGCGCATCTGCCAGTGCGCGTTCGGTCGGGGTGAAGCCGGGCAGTTCGACGGCCGTGGGGGTGAGCGCCACCGGAGCGCCCACCCTGTCGAGGGCGGCGTAGATGAAATTGGCGGTCGTGGTGAGTTCGGGGTGCGCCCTGACGGCCTTCTCGACCAGGTTCGCGCACTCCTGCGGCGGGAGCATGATGAACGGCGTCATCGAGTTGCCCGTGCGAGCGATCAGCAGCAGCGCCGATTCCATGCTCTGATGAGCGCGGCGCTCGTAGCCGAGACGATCGAAGGCAATGGCCCGCTGCAGCAGCACGGGCGTCAACGTGCGGAGGCAGTGATCGGCCTCGGAGGCCACGCACCCCTCCGTCTCGGCGAGGAGGTCGCGTTCTCGACCGAGCAGCAGCAGGCTCGCCGAGCGTTGCATCGAGAAACAGATCCCGTGTCCTTCGGGGTTCTGCGACGTGGTCAGGCTGAGCAGCGCTTCGGTGTACTGCCCCTGAGCGATCAGCATGTCGGATCGGATGCACGCGAGGAAGTCGCGAATCATCCGCTGACTGGTGTGACGTTGGCTCCCGTGCAGCAGCTGCCAGCTCCCGGCGATGCCATCGGCGTACTCGCCGCGGATCAGCTGACACATGACCGCGATCGCGCGTGCCGAGTAGTCGAGGTAGGGGTCGTCGGGGTCGAGAGCGGCGAGCTCTTCGGCGACGCGCGTCAGGCGATCGTGATCCATGCGCGCCGACGACACGAGCGAGTCGGCCAGGAGCAGCAGGTAGGACGGGCCGATGGCGTCTCGCCAGTCGTAGGCGTGTGAGAGTTCCGAAGCGCTCGCCATGCCGGCCGCGGCCGACTCGTACTCGCCGTTCAAGGCGTGACCCATGGCTCCGACGGCCAGCGCGTAGAACCGCAACTCGTCAGAGTCGGCGAACAAGAGGGCCTCGTCGCCGAAGCGTGCCCCGACCTGCGGCCATCCGAGGGCGCACGCGTACTCGCCGACGCTGGAGTACAGGAGCGAGCGCGTCGCCATCGAGATGGTCGCCGGGCGGGTGAGTCGCGCGGCATCGAAGTAGCGCGAGATCAGAGCGGAACCGAGACCGAGCGCGTCGCGTCGCGCGCGGGCGGCGAAGAGGGCGGCCAGGGCTCGCGCACTCTCGTCGGTCCAGGCGCGCGGGGGATCGAACGGCTCCGTCTCGGCGAGCAGCACGAGATGCCGTCGATCGGGGTTGCCGTGGCCCGGCACCAGCCGCGTCGCCGTCACGATGGATGCGGCGCGGAGGAGCGACCGTGCTTCGACGGACGATTGCGACGTCGGCATTCGTACCCCCTCCCAGGCTCATCGTGAGACGTTCCCTTCGAGGCCACGATCTCGCCACTTCTTCGTGCATCGTACTTCTCGCCGTCCTACATAAAGACGGGTGAACGCCGGAGCGGGGAAAGCGCGCAGGTGGTTCACAGTCAGTGTCACCCGCAACCCCGTGGCGATTCACCCCATCCTGCGTCTCTCGGCACCCGAGCCTCCTTCCACGCGCTCGGCGCGGCGCGAGCTGCACCACCGTGGCGTTCGCCCCTTCCGCCCCGCGAATCGTCCGTTCGCCGCGACACGCCGGGTGGAAAGGAGTGAAATCCGTCAAAATCCGCGTAATTCCGCGGTGCGGTTGATACTGTCGAGGCGGTCTCCCGACCACCGAGGAGGAATCCTCCTCGTCCGAGTAACGAGAGGCGGCGCTCGCCGCCGCCTGGAGGACACACCACATGGCCGACAAGTCCATCACCAAGACCGAGCTCGTCGCGAGCATCGCCAGCGCGACCGGCCAGAGCCAGTCCGCCGTGTCGGGCGTGCTCGACTCCCTCTTCTCCACCGTCTCCGAGGCGGTCGCCAAGGGCAGCAAGGTTTCGATCCCCGGTTGGATCGCCTTCGAGCAGGTCGCCACGTCGGCTCGCACGGGCCGTAACCCCCAGACCGGCGAGGAGATCTCCATCCCCGCCGGCAAGCGCGTCAAGGTCACCGCGGGCTCGAAGCTGAAGGCCGCCGTCAAGTAAGACGACCTCGAATGATCGAAGGGGGGATGCCATCGGCATCCCCCCTTCGCCGTCCTGACGCGACGTAGTCTGGATGGGTGAATCCCCGACTGCTCCGCGTCGCGGGACCCGTCATCCTGGTCGCGGTCTCGCTGATCGCCGTCGTCGTGGGCCTCGCGTACGGCGGCGGCGCCGCCGAGGTGCAGCTCGCCGACCCCGGCCCCGTCGTGCGCTGGGGCCTGCCGATCGCGACGCTGATCGTCAACCTCTCGGCGGCGACGATGGTCGGCTCCCTCGTGCTCGCACTGTTCGCCCTTCCCGCCGGCGAGCGCCCGTTCGAGATCGCGCTCGACACCGCCTCCATCGGTGCGGCGGTCTTCACCCTCTCGGCCGCGACGACCGGGTACATGACGTTCCTCAACGTCCTCAACGCCAAGCCCACGCTCGACGCCGTGTTCGGTCAGCAGCTCGGACGCTTCCTCGTCGAGAGCTCCGTGGGCCCGGCCTGGCTCATCACCACGATCGCCGGTGCCGTGCTCACCGTACTCACGTTCGCGGTGCGTTCGTGGATCCCGACCCTGATCGTGGCGATCCTCGCCCTCGCGGCGCTCATCCCGATGGGCACGCAGGGTCACGCCGGCGACGAAGCCAGCCACAACGCAGCGGTGACCTCGCTCGTGCTGCACATCATCGCGGCCGCGGTGTGGCTCGGAGGTCTCGTCCTGCTGGTCGTCCTGCGACCGGCGATGTCGCGCGCTCAGCTGCAGACGGTGCTGCTGCGGTACTCGTCGATCGCGCTCGTGGCCTTCATCGTGGTGGCGGTATCGGGAACGGTGCGCGCATCGATCGGTCTGCTCGGCCTGCAGAACCTCTGGTCCGCCTATGGCACCCTCGTGCTGGTCAAGGCGGCGGCCTTGGTCGCCATGGGCGTCCTGGGCGCCTGGTACCGGCGGCGACTCATCTCGCGGATGTCCGACGAACCCGGCTCGCGACGGTTCTGGGGCGTCATCACGCTCGAGCTGGTCTTCATGGGGGTGGCGAGCGGGGCCGCCGCCGCGCTCGCCCGCACGCCGCCACCGGTCGAGGCGCCCCTCGTCGGTTTGACGCCGGCCGAGGTTCTCACCGGTGCGCCGCTGCCGCCCGAGCTGACCGTCGGCCGATGGTTCACCGCCTGGGACGTCGACCTCTTGTGGACGCTCATCGTCGCGTTCGCGCTCTTCTTCTATCTCGCCGGCGTCTGGCGCCTCCGGCGCCGCGGCGACGCGTGGCCGATCCACCGCACGGTGCTGTGGACCCTGGGACTGCTGGGGGTGTTCTGGGTCACCTCGGGGCCGATCAACGTCTACCAGGACTACCTCTTCAGCATGCACATGATCGGGCACATGCTGCTGTCGATGGCCATCCCGTTGCTGCTGGTCACCGGCGCGCCGGTGACGCTCGCGGCGCGCGCCATCCGCAAGCGCGAGGACGGCACGCGCGGGGGACGCGAGTGGATCCTCTGGGCCGTGCACAATCCGATCGCGAAGGTTCTCACCAACCCCTACGTCGCGGCCGGGCTGTTCATCGGATCGCTGTGGGCGTTCTACTACACCGACCTGTTCCGCTGGTCGCTGTACGACCACGTCGGTCACATCTGGATGGTCGCCCACTTCCTCATCACGGGGTATCTCTTCGTGTTGAGCCTGGTCGGCATCGATCCCGTTCCATATCGGTTGCCCTACCCGATGCGCCTGCTCGTGCTCATCGCGATCATGGCGATGCACGCTTTCTTCGGCATCGCGATCATGATGAACTCCGGCCTGATGGTCGCCGAGTGGTTCGGGGCCATGGGGCGCACCTGGGGGGCCACGCCCCTGCAGGACCAGTACGTCGGCGGGGGCGTGGCGTGGTCGGTGGGGGAGATTCCCACACTCATCCTGGCGATCACCGTGGCGATCCAGTGGAGCCGGAGCGACGAGCGGCAGCAGAAGCGTCGCGATCGACACGTGGACCGCGTCGGTGACCTCGAGCTCGACGCGTACAACGAGGAACTGGCCCGTCTGGCTGCCCGCGACGCCCGCCTCGCCGCGCGCGGTCGGGGCTGAGCGCCTTCAGTCGGTCTCGCCGCCGACGAGGATCGAGGCCGTGCCGTCGGGCTGGACCGTGATCTCACCGTCGACGCGGAAGGCGACGTCTTCGTCGACGGTGCGAACGCTGCCGTCGAAGATCGAGCGGATGTCGACGCGGATGTGTGCGACGGCCTTCGCCGAGGGGATACGCCAGCCGGTGCCGTCGGGCACGACGGTGACGACCGGCTGCTCCACGATCGACCAATCGGGTTCGCCGTCGATGCGGTTGCGTACGGTGAAGCCGAAGGGGCATCCGGTCGGCTGGAGCACCTTCTGCTCCGCACACGCCGACAGGAAGTCGTTCACGCGCTGCTGCACCACCGAGATGAAGTCCTCGGTCGGCTCGGCCTGAACGTTGACCGGGACACCGGCGAGCGGCGCATCGGCGAGCACCGCGACCCCCGGGGTCGCCGAGATCGCGGTGTTCACGGCGACCGAGTACATGCCGGGCGAGAACACCAGCAGGGGGAGCGCGGCGGAGGGGTCGGCGTCGGCGCGGTCGACCGACACCTGGCGCTTGTCGACTTCGAACCCGTTGACCGAGAAGCGCATTGAGCCCCGCACCGACAGGTCCATGACGGCGAGCGGGCTGCGGGCGAAGCGCCAGCGGGGCAGCAGGCCGGCCCACCCGTCGCGCTGCACCGACAGCGTGGTCGTGCCCGCGTAGCCGCCGGCCGTGAACGAGACGGTGAGACGTGTGACATCGCCGTCGACCGACTCGTCGACGATCTCGAGGTCTTGCAGTGGGGCGAGAGCGTCGGATCGCAGCAGGGCCTCGGAGGCGGTCGTCGGGAGTCCCGCGGCCTGGAGGTCGGCGGAGTCGATGGCCACGCCGGGAACCGCGAGCGCTTCCGGCCGCGCGGCGATCGTGCAACAGCTCGAGGTAGTGCATCACGAAGGCGCGGGGACTGTAGAACTCCCGGTACAGCGATGCCGCCCCGGCACCGATCGCGGCCAGCAGCAGCACGCCTATGAGGATGACCGCGGGAATCTCGAGCCGCCCGCGAGAGCGCGCACCGGTGACGCCCCTGGGCGTCGCGGGGCCCCCGCCAGCGTTGTCCACCCCTCCAGTCTAGGAAAGGAGCCTGCACAGACGCCGCGTGCCGTCGCGTCTCACTCGGCGACGAGCGCCTGAACGATCGCCACCGCGGCGAGCTGGCCGGCGGCGATCGCCGCAGCGAGCGAGAACATTGGCCCGGGCAGGTGCTCGGGGTGGGCGTGGTCGCCGACCGCATAGACGCCGGGTGCGCTGGTGCGTCCGAACGCGTCGGTGCGGACGGCACCGCTCTCGCCACGGGCAAGGTCGAGCTGCTCGGCGAACGGGGCGCTCGCATGCCAGGTCGGTGCGATGAAGGCGCCCGCGACCTCGAGCGGCCCGCCCTCGGTCAGGGTGAGCCGCAGTCCGTCGGGCGTGCGGTCGACGCGCTGCACGCGCGCCGGGTCGACGACGTGCACCTCGGATGCCACCGGTTCGAGCATCCGGGAGAGGACGGCCGCGTGCGGTGTGGCGTTGACCACCGCGACCGCACGGTCCGCGAACTCGTGACCGTGGCAGAAGGGGCAGTTGGCGACGCGATCGCCCCAGTTCTCGGTGAGGCCCGGGATGGGCGGCAGGTCGTCGATGACCCCCGTCGCGAGGATCACCGCGCGAGTCGGCAGGTGCTCGTCGTCGACGACCACCGACAGCACATCGTCGCGGCGGACGACCGCCTCGGCGGCGGCATCCCGGATCTCGACGGTCTCGTAGGTGCCGATCTCGGCACGACCCCGTCGGCGGATCTCGGCGGGGTCGCGACCGTCGTTGGTCAGCAGATTGTGGGCGTGCCGCACGGTGCCGTTGCGGTAGGCGCCCGAGTCCAGCAGCAGGGTGTGCCGGTGCATGCGCCCCAGTGTGAGGGCGGCCTGGAGGCCGGCGGGGCCCCCTCCGACGATGATCGCGTCGTACACGACGAGCTCCTTCCGGTTGCGTTCGGATCCATCGTGTGACTTCATGTCGACATGAAGTCAAGAGGCCCGATGCAGACTCAGGCGGTTCGGCCGTCGGGCCGCCTACGACCGGGGAGGCCGGCGCATGACGTCGAACGGGGAGAGCATCGGCGAGGCCGCGGCGCGGTTCGGGCTCGACACCCACGTGCTGCGGTACTGGGAGGACGAGGGCCTGCTGCGTCCGGACCGGGATGCCGCGGGCCGGCGCCGCTTCCACGACGACGACAGCGTGCGTATCGCGGTGATCCTGCGCAACAAGGCCGCCGGACTGTCACTGGAACAGATCCGCGTGCTGCTGGACGAGGGCGCCCCCGACCGCCACCGCGTGCTCGAGGAGCACGTCGCCGAGCTCGACCGGCGTGCCGCCGACATCGCCCAGGCGCGCGCGATGACCGAGCACGCGCTGCGCTGCCGGGCGCACGACATCACGCAGTGCCCGCGATTTCGCCGGCACGTCGACGACGTGCTGTCGGGCGAGGCGCGCTGGCTGCTCCTCCACACCGAGCCGGCGCACGGCGCCGTCCACAGCGCGCCGCCCGACGGGACGCGCGCGAACTAGCATGGGCCGGTGACCACGCCGCCCCTCTCCGCCGAACAGCAGGCGCTGTTCCGGCTGATCGAGGACACCCGCGAGCACGTCTTCGTCACCGGCCGCGCCGGCACGGGCAAGTCGACGCTGCTGCAGCACCTGGCCTGGAACACGAAGAAGCAGATCGCCGTGTGCGCGCCGACCGGGGTGGCGGCGCTGAACGTCGAGGGCCAGACGATCCACTCGCTGTTCCGGCTGCCGATCGGCCTGATCGCGAACGGCGACATCGACCAGAACGACGCCACCCGGAAGATCCTCAACGCGATCGACACGCTCGTGATCGACGAGATCTCGATGGTCAACGCCGACCTGATGGATGCCATCGACCGATCGCTCCGTCAGGCCCGCGGCCGCCGCTCCGAACCGTTCGGCGGCACGCAGATCGTCATGTTCGGCGACCCCTATCAGCTGGCACCCGTCCCGCCGCGCGGTGACGAGGCGCGCTACATCGCCGACCATTACCGCTCGTTCTGGTTCTTCGACGCGAAGGTGTGGTCGGGGGAGTCCGCCAGCGACGGGCTCATCGACATCGGCCGACACGGTGCCGAGTTGCATGTCAACGAGCTCGTCGAGATCCACCGGCAGTCCGACCCCGGATTCAAGACGCTGCTGAACGCGGTGCGGTACGGGCGCGTCACGGCCGAGATGGCCGGCATCCTGAACACCGCCGGAGCCCGCACGCCCCCGCACCCGGCCGACGGCGAGCATCCGATCATCACGCTCGCGACCCGCAACGATCGGGTGAACACCATCAACCGTCGCCATCTCGACGAGCTCGTCGGGCGCACGCAGACGGCCGCCGCCGAGATCTCCGGAGACTTCGGTCGCGGCGAGGCCAACTATCCCGCCGAGATGGAGCTCACGCTGAAGGTGGGGGCGCAGGTGATGTTCCTGCGCAACGACGGAGCGCAGTTCGGCGAGGCGCCCCGCTGGGTCAACGGCACCATCGGCACGGTCACGCGCATCGCCGGCGACAGCGTGCGCGTCGAGGTCGACGGCGTCGCGCACGACGTCGAGCCCGCCGTGTGGGAGAGGTACCGCTACGCCTACGATCCGGGCACCAAGAGTCTCTCGCGCGAGATCGTCGCGGAGTTCACGCAGTTCCCCCTGCGGCTGGCGTGGGCCGTGACGATCCACAAGTCGCAGGGCAAGACGTACGATCGCGCGGTGGTCGACCTCGGGGCGGGGGCCTTCGCACCGGGCCAGACCTACGTCGCCCTCAGCCGCCTCACCTCGCTCGACGGGCTGTATCTCTCGCGTCCGCTCCGCCCCAGTGACATCCGGGTCGACGAAGACGTGCGCCGCTTCATGAAGCAGGCCTGGCTCGGCCGGCAGCAGGCGGCTGCTCAGGCGACCTGAGCAGCCTTCGCGCGGGCGAGATCGGCGAAGAGCTCGGTGTTGAAGCGGTAGGCCACGAGCACCTCGGCGATCACGCGCTCCTTCTCGTCGTCGTCCCATGGGGCGGTGTCGAGCTGTTCGCGGTAGACGCTCTTGAACGCTTTCGGGTCGGCGATGTCGCCGAACAGGTAGAAGCCGATGCCGTTCGTCTCGAATCCGAAGCGTCGCTGCATGAGTCGCCCGATGAACGGGCCCCCCGACAGGTCGCCGAGAAAGCGCGTGTAGTGGTGGGCGACGAAGCCGCCGGGCCAGGTCGCCGCCACCCGGCGGATGCGCGAGACGTAGGCCTGGGTCGTCGGCAGCGGCGTGATGGCATCGCGCCAGTTGGGACCGAGCAGGAAGGCGAGGTCGGCCTCGAGGGCGGGAAGCCGCGTGAGCTTGTCGCTCAGGAACACGGATGCCACGGGGTCGCGGCGCATGCGGATGCCGGCCTCTTCGAGGGCGGCGTAGATGAACCACTGCTGGGCGATGAGCGCGATGTAATCGTCGCGCGTGCCGGCACCGGTCAGCAGATCGGTCATGAACCCGTCGCACTCGTCGGTGGAGTGGGCGCTGCTGGCGCGCTCCCGCAGGGCGGCGGAGAACGGGACGACGACGCTCATGCGGACATCATACGCACAGAGTTAGGATTGCCTAACCCCCAATTTCGCGCGAGTTCGCCGCGAGCTCGACCCGACCGTGACGGTCGTGATGCAGACGTGACGGTCGCGGAGCGCAAGGCCTCCGTTCGCTCAGGTGCCGTGTGTTTGAATTCTTGGAGCGGGCGCTTCGCCGCGCGCGGATTGCTGGGGGTAACTACATGCGGGGATGGCGTCGTTCCGCGGCCATCGCGATCGCGGGAGCGAGCGCGCTCGTCATCGTTCTGAGCGGCTGCACACCCCAGGGCCCCGTGGCTCTCGACATCCCGTCGCAGGTCGACGCGCCCCTGCCCGACGAGACCGTCGCGGAACTGCAGGACGCCGTCACCACCGCGATGGCGGCGACGGGTTCGACCGGCGCCATCGTCGGGGTGTGGGCGCCGTGGAGCGGCACGTGGGTGGCCGGCATCGGCACGCAGGGACCCGGCGGGGCCGCAGTGACCGCCGACCTCGGGTTCCGCGCGGCCGACGTGACGGGCGCCATGACGTGCGACGTGCTGTACGAGCTCGCCGCCGACGGCACCGTCGCCCTCAGCGATCCCGTCACGAAGTGGGTCAGCAACCTCCCCGGGTACGAAGACATCACGCTGCGCCAGCTCTGCGACGGGACCTCGGGGCTCTTCTCGTACACCTCGACCCTCGAGGGCGCGGTCCTGAACAACCCCGACCGCGTCTGGAACCCTCGCGAGCTGATCGCTTACGGCATCGCCGGTCCGCGGTTGAACGCGCCGGGTGCAGCTTTCGCCGATTCCGCCACCAACTACGTGCTGGTCGGCCTCGCGGTCGAACACGCCACGGGCGAGACACTCAGCGACCTGATCGCGGAGCGCGTCGCCGGACCACTCGGCCTCGACGCGACGTCGTTGCCCGCTGCCGCGGCCGCCGACCCGGCCGACGCCTCTTTGCAGGGCTACTGGTCGCAACCGAACGCAGACGGCGCGTGGAACTGCACCGATCCGGCGAACTTCACGGAGATGTCATCGAGCTACGGCGGGGCCGCGTCGGGCGCGGTGACCGACATCGATGACCTCGGGCGCTATGCCCAGGCACTCGCCTCCGGTGCGCTGCTGCCGGCCGACGACGATCGGTTCGCGGCTCCCGTGCCGGTCGGCGGCGATCAGCCCACCTGGTTCACCGCCGCGGGAGGGACCTATCAGGCGGGTTCGCTCATCGGTCAGTACGGCTGGACCCCCGGGTACATGGTCGCGGCTTTCGCCGATCCGAAGACGGGGATGTCGGTCGCCGTCGTGCTGAACAACTCCGGCGGCAACAAGATGACGTCCGCATGGCTCGCTTGGGAGCTGGCGGCGATCGCGTCGAAGGCCCCCGCGGCGCAGGGGCAGACCCTGCCCGAGGCCGGCCTGCCGTGGACCGCGCAGCAGATGCGCGACGGCATCGTGGGCAACGCCATCTGCGCGCAGCCCGCCTCGTGACCGGACGATGACCGCTCGCGGCGGCCAGGGCTCGGCCGCGTCGCTCGTTCTGGTGGGCCTGGCCTGTCAAGAGATCGGTGCGTCGTTCGCGGTGATGCTGTTCCCGCAGACCGGGCCTCTCGGCATCGTCATGCTGCGGTTGGCGTTCTCGGCGATCGTGCTCCTCGTCATCGCGCGTCCGCGGCTGCGCGAGCATACCGGCGTCGCGTGGCGCTCGGTCGTCGGATTCGGTGTCGTGCTGGCATCCATGAACGCCCTGTTCTACCTGGCGCTGGAGCGCTTGCCGCTCGGCGTCACCGTCACGATCGAGGTGCTCGGCCCGTTGACACTGTCGATCCTCACCTCGGCAGGCATCGCGCGCTGGCTCTGGGCCGGCCTCGCCCTCGCCGGCGTCGTGGCGCTGGGAGCCGGCGGATGGGACCGCCTCGACGCCCTCGGCGTCGTGTTCGCCCTGGGGGCGGCGGTGAGCTGGGCGTTCTACATCCTCGCGTCGGCCCGCGTGGGACGGCAGTTCCCGCGGCTCGACGGCCTCGCCCTGGCCATGGCGGTGGGAGCCGTCATCGCGCTGCCTCTCGGCGTGTGGCAGGCAGGACCCGCCTTGATACGTCCCGATGTGCTCGCGCTGGGGGCCGCGGTGGCGCTGCTGTCGTCGACCATCCCCTATGCGCTCGAGCTGGTCTCATTGCGGCGGCTGCCGGCCTCGGCGTTCGCGATTCTGATGAGTCTGGGGCCGGCGACCGCGTCGCTCGCCGGGTTCGCGCTGCTCGGCCAGCACCTGTCGTGGCTCGAGATCGTCGGTATCGCCCTGGTCATCGCGGCGAGCATCGGGTCGGTGCTCGCCGCGTCGCGGCGTGCGTCGGGGGCACGCAACCCCGGACCGGATGCCGACGAACCGCTCAGTGAACCCGTCGGCTGATCGGTGCCACGTGCCGGCCGGGCGGCGCAAGGGGGCCTCTCGCGCCGTCACCGATCGCGAGGATGACCTCATGAGCGACGACGACCAGACCCGCGAGGACTTCGACGAGGCGGTCAACATGACCGCGAGCGAGCTGAAGAAATGGCTCGACACCGACGAGTCGAAGGCGGTCGGGCAGAAGAGGGACGGCGGGGAGTCGACCGGACACGAGAGCGGGCGTCACATCGTGCGCATCCTCGAGAAGAAGAAGGCCGATCTGACCGATGACGACTTGAAGCACATGCGCAAAGTCGTCGGCTACGTCAAGCGGCACAGTGCGCAGCGCCCGAAGGGTGATGTCACCGATACCGACTGGCGATACTCGCTCATGAACTGGGGGAACGACCCGAAGAAGTAACTGGCTGCGCCGGTCACCTTTCGCACGCTATCTTTCACGTGTGAAGCATGCGAAGTTCTTCCTCATCGTCGCCCTGGTGTTCGTCGCGGCAGGCGTTTTCAATATCGTCCTCGCGGTCGTCGACATCGTGAACGGCGCGAGCGTCGCCAACAACGCGTTCTCGGCCGCGCTGGGTGTCCTCTTCATCGTGGTCGGAGTGGCTCAGGCGCTCCGCAGCCAACGCAGTAGGTGATCGGCGGGCATCGCCGACGTCACCCGACGGACACCCGACGGGGGTAGAACGGAAGCATGCCCATCATCGACAGCGCCGTGTACGTCGACGGTCACCGCATCGAGAACCCTTCGAGCCTCGACCAGACCTTCGAGTACATGGAGGCCCACGGCGGGATGGCGTGGATCGGTTTGCTGCGGCCGTCGCCCGAGGAACTCGAGCGCGTCGCGACCGAGTTCTCGCTGCACCCGCTTGCCGTGGAAGACGCCCTCGCCGGACACCAGCGCGCCAAGCTCGAGCGTTACGGCGACAACCTCTTCGCCGTGCTGCGTCCGGCCCGCTACATCGATGCGACCGAGACGGTGGAGTTCGGTGAGCTGCATGTCTTCATCGGCACCGACTACGTCGTGACCGTGCGTCACGCCGAGGTCCCCGATCTCTCGCGCGTGCGCCGGCGCCTCGAGAAGCAGCCCGATCTGCTCGCGCGCGGGCCGGAGGCTGTGCTGTACGCGATCCTCGACGAGGTCGTCGATCAGTACGACCCGGTCGCGCGGGGCCTGCAGAACGACGTCGACGAGATCGAGGACCAGCTCTTCAGCACGCGCGGCGCAGACCTCACGCAGCGCATCTATGAACTCGCCCGGGAGGTCATCCACTTCCAACGGGCGGTCGAACCGCTGCGCGACATGGTCGCCGCCCTGCTGCGCGGGGCCGACAAGTACGGCGTCGACATCGAACTGCAGCGGTCGCTGCGCGACGTCCTCGACCACGCGCTGCGCCAGAGCGAGAAGCTCACGGCGTTGCGCGCCATCCTCGACAACGCCCTCACGGTGAACGCGACCCTCGTGACCCAGCGCCAGACCGAGACCTCGCTGGAGCAGAACGATCAGGTCAAGAAGATCTCCGGATGGGCGGCCATCCTCTTCGCACCCTCGCTGGTCGGGGGGATCTACGGCATGAACTTCCGGGACATGCCCGAGTTGAACTGGACCTTCGGCTACCCCATGGCGCTCGGCCTGATGGCGGCGACCTCGATCGGTCTGTGGCTCGCGTTCAAGCACAAGCACTGGTTGTGAACGGCATCCCGCACCCGTCATCGGGCGCGGGATGCCGGGCAATACGGCGCGTTTGCTGGACAGCAGCTGCGGGAATCGACTGAATGGGACCGTGAACGACACTCCGGGCTCGCATGACGCCGCAGAAACCCTGCACACCTCGACCGTGCAGCTCGAGGACAGCGGGTACCACAAGGGACTGACCTCGCGTCAGGTGCAGATGATCGCCATCGGCGGGGCGATCGGCACCGGCCTCTTCCTCGGGGCAGGCGGACGCCTCGCCGAGGCCGGCCCCGCGATCGTCATCTCGTACGCGGTGTGCGGCGTGTTCGCGTTCATCATCCTCCGAGCTCTCGGCGAACTCGTGCTGCACCGACCGACGTCGGGGTCCTTCGTGTCGTACGCCCGCGAGTTCTTCGGCGAGAAGGCCGCGTTCGTCTCCGGCTGGTTCTACTGGATCAACTGGGCGATGACGACGATCGTCGACATCACCGCCGCTGCGGTGTACATGAACTTCTTCGGCAAGTACGTGCCGTGGATCGGGGCGGTGCCGCAGTGGACGTGGGCCCTCCTCGCGCTCGTCACCGTGCTGGCCGTGAACCTCGTGTCGGTGAAGGTGTTCGGCGAGCTGGAATTCTGGTTCGCCCTCATCAAGGTGACCGCGCTGGTGGCGTTCCTGCTCGTGGGCATCTACTTCGTCGTGTTCGGCACCCCCACCGGTGCCCCCGTCGGGTTCTCGCTCATCGCCGACAACGGCGGGTTCCTGCCGAATGGCATCCTCCCGGCGATCCTGCTCATGCAGGGCGTGGTGTTCGCGTACGCCTCGATCGAGTTGATCGGCACCGCGGCCGGCGAGACGAAGAACCCCGAGAAGGTCATGCCGCGCGCCATCAACTCCGTCGTGCTGCGCGTGGCCGTGTTCTACGTCGGATCGGTCCTGCTGCTGTCGCTGCTCCTGCCGTACACGGCCTACTCGAAGAACGAGAGCCCGTTCGTGACGTTCTTCGCCTCGATCGGGGTGCCCGGCGTCGACGTGATCATGAACATGGTCGTCCTGACCGCGGCGCTGTCGTCGCTGAACGCGGGGCTGTACTCGACCGGTCGTATCCTGCGCTCGATGGCGATCGCGGGCTCCGCCCCGCAGTTCGCGGCCCGCATGAACAAGGCGGGCGTCCCCTACGGCGGCATCGCCATCACCGCCGTGGTCGCGCTGTTCGGAGTGGTGCTGAACCTTCTTCGTGCCCGAGGACGCGTTCGAAACCGTGCTGAGCGTCGCCTCGATCGGCATCCTCGTGACCTGGGCGACGATCATCATCTGCCAGATGCGCCTGAAGCAGCTGGCCGATCGCGGGGTGCTCCAGCGGCCCTCCTTCCGCCTGTTCGGGGCGCCCTACACGGGATACGTCACGCTGGCGTTCCTCGCCGGTGTGCTCGTGCTCGTCTTCGTCGACTCGCCCGCCACGCTCGCGGTGACGGTGGTCGCGGTCGTCGCCATCGTGATCGGGTGGTACGCGTGCCGGACGCGAATCGCCGCGCTCGCCGCCGAACGTGAGGGCTACACCGGGACCGTGCCGGTGGTGCCGAGCCCCTTCCCGCCGACGTCCGACGCGAACGACTGACGGCTTCGGCGCGATGCCCGGCTGTCGCGCTGAGAACAGGGGATCGCGCGGGAACAGGTCGTGGGGTGGTTCGCGCGGCCTGTTTCGGCGCGATGCCCTGTTGCGGTGGGCCGGCGCGCGGGCCCGGCGCGGGGCCGGGCGTGGCGCGCGGGGCCGGGCGTGGCACGTGGGGCCGGGCGTGGCGCGTGGGGCCGGGCGGTGCGCGGGAAGTCGGGCAGCACCGACACCCGCACGGTGGCGAGGACGTCGCCGAACGCGACGACGGCCTCGCGAGACCGGGGCGGGTCCGTCGTCACTGGAAGTAGTCCGGCCGGCTGACGAAGGTGTCTGTGACGAACATCACCCCGCTGCAGGAGTTCAGCAGTTCACGCACGGCGGAGATCAACTCGCCCGCGCGGCCCTCGGGCAGCACGGTGATGAGCATCGTGAGCGTGTCGAAGTCGTTGAACAGCAGCGTGCCGCAGTGCTGACCGCCGTGGCCGATGCCCGACACCCCGGACACCGAGGTGTATCCCGTCGCTCCGGCGGCGGTGATCAGTTCGCGCATCGCGGGGGCGTTGCGGGCGGGAACGATGATCTCGACCTTGGTCATGGGGGTCATTCCGTGCATGAGGGCTTCTCCGTCTCGAGGGTGGGGGTGGTGACCCGCGACCAGCCGCGGGGGGTGTGTCGCAACCACGGGGAATGCGCGTCGTCGCGCGCGGTCAGGGTGATCCAGTCGTTGTCGAACAGGTCGCGCAGCACCTGGTTGTCGGACACGATCCGGCCGATGCGCTCGAGCGGAGCCTGAACGACGACGCTCAGCCGCAGCGGCTCGTGCAGCAGCGCGTCGCCGACGCCGACGGACTGCCAGGGCAGTCCGCGGCGCAGGTCGCCGCTGTGACCGGAGAGCACGCCGATCCCGCCGATGGCGTTGTGGATCGTCTTCGTGCCGGCGCCGAGGGTGTCGGGGTTCAGCGCCGAGAAGTAGTACTGGTGGTTGATCCACTGCGCGACGACGAGCGGCGCGGTCAGGATCGACTGCAGCGCGTCGCCCGTCGGATCGATCTCCGCCCGGTACGAGTGCAGGAACACGCGTCGCCGCAGATCCACGCCCCGCGTCATCTCGCGCGGGCCCACGATCATCGCGGCGTTTCCCGCGAGCCCCAGCTCGGGGTAGACCTCGGCCCAGTCGTGGGCACGCGAGCGCAGCCGGCGAAGCGACTGCGAGGAGCGTGCACCGGGTAGATCCGCGGCGCGTTCGCGCACCAGTCGGTCCGCCGCCTCGCGCGTGCGCGCGGTGAACGCTTGCACCGCGGGACCGTGCGACGCGGGCACGAGGTGCACGTCGAGCACCGTGAGCGTGTCGGCGACGGTGTCGTGCAGCGCCGCGACGAAGACCGTGTCGGCGGGGATCGGCAGGCCGCGCCCAGCGAGCCGTTCGCGCACGGCAGGGTCGTTGAAGATCGCCGCCGCCGCGCGGGCGTTCACGGCGCCCGGGTTGCCGCCGCAGGCTCCGCAGTCGAGGGCCGACTGGTAGAGGTTGTTGGTGCTGGTCGAGCCGTGTCCGCTCAGCACGACCAGCGGAGCGAATCGGTCGAGGCCCATCATCCGCAGACCCGCCTCGGCGAGGGGCCGCCCGTTCGTCGAGAGTGAAGGCGTCGGCGATCGTCACCTCGGTGGGCGACGGCGGCGCGACCAGGCGGCGCCACCGCTCGGTCACGGTGCGGTGCAGCGTGGGAGCGAGCGTGCGCGAGAGCGACGAGGCTCCATAGAGCCAGCCGGTGGTCTCGGCCAGGGCGAATGGTGTGGCGGCGGCGTTCTCGGTGGTGTGCAGCGCGTGCGCCGCGGCATCGAGCATGCGCAGTCCTCGGATGCGTGCGCGGGCCCGAGCCGGCACGGCGGGTGTCTCGGTCACGGCGTGCCGTGGGCGTAGCAGCGCGGGGAGGGAGTCCACGGACCCGCGCCCCTCGTACGCCCGGAATCGGATCGGCACCCCGAAGAACCCGGCGAACCCGAGCGTCTCGATGCCGGGGTCGGCCTCGAGATGCCGGCGCACGCCCTCGGAACGCGGGTCGATGCACATCACCACCTGCACGTCGGCGCCAGAGGAGAGGGCCGAGGCGTGCGAGATCCCGCCGAGCAGCCGGGTGCGGTACTGGCCCTCGAAAGCGTTCTGCCACGTGAAGACGTGGTCGGCGAGCGGGTGCAGCGCGAGCACGCGTGCGAGCGCCGCCACGTCGGTGCGCTGCGCACCGTCGGCTGCGTAGCGGTTCGCGAGCAGCTCGGCCCGCTCCCACAGGCCGGCGCCCGGGTCGTTCCGCGGGTCGGCGGCCTGCTCGTTCGCCTCGGGGAGCGGGCTCGGGGCGCCCGGTGCGAGATCCAGGATGACGCGGAGGGTGAGCCGGAGGGCGAGGTACTCGGTCAGATCGACATCGCCCGTGTGTTCCCCACGCCACTTCAGATAGCTCGTCCAACCGGGAAGCGCCCGCAACTCGCGCTGCAGCACGCTGACGGCGTCGGCGTCAGCCACGTTCAGAGCGTTCAGGCAGGCGGCCAGGGCGGGTAGGGGCCGGTCGGGCAGGAGCGCGAGACGCCGGCGGGCGGCCCGGGGCAGGTGCGGGTCGTGGCGCGCGAGGCCGCGCCACGCGGCGTAGAGCCCGCGCTCCCGGTTCGGCATCGGCCACTGGGGGTCGGGGTCGACGAAGGCGGCCACCCACGTCGCCACGGTGCGCTCGAGCGGGTCGGGAGCCGGCACAGCGGCGGGGGCCTGCTCCGGGTGCTCGGCGGCGAGCATGTCGTCGACGAGGATCTCGACCGCCGAGCGGGGCCCGCCGCCCACGTCGACGGGACCGAACCCTGACGCCTCTCCGATGCGCTCGAGCACGGCGGCGGTCAGATCGGCGCGGGTGATGCGCCCCTCGGCGAATGCCGCCCGGTAGTGGGCCGGTGTCATCGTGAGGGCGATGCCCGGCTCGCTGATGTCGGCGAAGCGCGTGCTCTCGTGGGCCGCGAGCGGGTTGACGGCGATGAACGACTCCAGCGGCCATGCGGCGATGACCTCTCGGGCCGCCTGGGCGACATGGGTCTGGACGTGCAGGTTCACGGCGCGACTCCGATCCGGTGTGAGGGGGTGAGGGCGGTGCGGGGTGCGGGGCGGACGGACGATGCGGCCACGGCGCGGGCGTACAGAGCGCGGTGCAGGGCACCGCCGATGCGGCCCGAGCGCGTGACGAGCTCGAGCGCAAGCAGCAGCAGGCCCGGCAGGAGCAGCAGCCAGGGAGACGCCGGTCGGGCGCCGGACGCCGGGGCGATCAGGTGGTGGAAGGACTCGAGGAAGCACAGGTAGAGCAGCCCGCCTCCGATGAGCCCCGCTGCCGCGCCGATCACGGTGCCCGGCGTCATGCTGCGGCGCAGGCCCGCGGTGACGGCGACGATCGCGGTGCAGGCGACGAAGCAGAGCAGGGCCAGGTTCGCGGGGGCGATCCGGGCCGCCAGGAGCGCTTGACCGCCCGCGAGCACCGCGACGGCCAGTGCGACGGCGAGGGCGATGGCCGTGACCGTTCTTGCCGGGCGGGCCGGGGGCGGTGTGGGCCAGGAGCGGTGCTCCGCCCGCACCGCGACTCCGCTACCGGCCGAGAGGAACATCGCCGACTTGTACAGGGCATGTGCGATGAGGTGGAACACGGCGCCGGCGAAGGCACCCATGCCGACGGCCATCATCATGAAGCCCATCTGTCCCGCCGTCGAGAACACCAGCCGTCCCTTGACGTCGGGTTTCACCAGGCGCACCGCCGTCGCGTAGACGAGTGTCACCGCTCCCGCGGCGAAGATCAGCAGCATGGCGGCCGCCATCGGTGCGATCAGCGGCGAGAACCGGATGAGCAGGATCGCGCCGGCGTTCACCACCCCCGCGTGCAGCAGGGCGGAAACGGGGGTGGGTGCCGACAGGGTGGCGGGCAGCCAGCGGTGAAACGGCACTTGCGCCGACCGCCCCAGGGCCGACACGACCAGGAGCAGCGCCACGATCCCGGCGCTCTCGGACGGCAGCACGCTCGTCAGCCGCGCGAAGCTCACGTCGCCGCCGGCGGCGACCGTCAACACGAGTGCCGCGAGCACCAGCGGAGTGTCGGCGATGAGCAGGTTGAGCGCTGTACGCCGCATCCCCTGACGTGCCTGGGGGAGCGTGCCGTACGTGCCGAGCAGGGACACGAGGCAGATGCCGGCGGCGATCCACCCGGCGGTGAACACGAGCACGGAGCCCGCGCTCACCATCACCGCCGAGCTGCCTGTCAGCGCGTTCGCCCAGATCACGAACCACCGCTGCCGGTCGTCGCCGCGCAGGTATCGCAGCGCGTACACCTGGATCACCGCGCTGAGGCCCGACACCAGGATCAGCATCACGACTGCCAATGCATCGCCCGCCCATGCCGTCTCCTCGGCGGGCGCGCCGCCGGCGGCGCGCAGGGTCGCGCCGCCGATCGCGGCCAGCGCTCCGGCGGCGGTGATCGCCGCGGCAGCGCGTGCGGCGGTGGCCGCGGTCGCCGCACGGGGAACGGCGATCACCGCAGCGACCCACGGGGCCGCGACGGCGACCGCGAGCATCGTGCTCTCGACCATGAGGTTCTCCTCGCATCAAGTGTCTTTCAAAACGCGAAAACGATAGCACGTAATGTAAATCAGTAAATAGGTCGCGCCCGAAGCATGCCCGACGCGCTAGCCTGAGGACATGGCCGGCTGGACGTTCTTGACCAACCACGCGCACGTCCTGCTGTGCGTGGCGGCCAACCCCGAGATCTTGTTGCGCGACGTCGCGACGCTCGTGGGGGTGACCGAACGCGCAGCGCAGCGCATCGTCGGTGAGCTCGAAGAGGAGGGGTACCTCACCCGGGAGCGCGTCGGCCGGCGAAACACCTACCGTCTCAATCCCGACCGGCCCCTCCGGCATCCCCTCGACCGGGGTCACCACATCGGCGAGCTTCTCGACGCGTTCTCCCGCGTCGAGGGGGCTCGTGCTGCGGGTGCCCGTCCCGAGGGGGCGGCGGCCGCGCCGCCGGCACAGTCCGACGCGGACTGAGCCCGCGCGTCCGCTCGTGCTCGGGTCACGAGTGCGGGAAGGATGCCATCATCGCGCGCTCGCGAAAGGGCGCGGCGTCCACGGGCGGCGGCGCGGGGTCCTCTCGCCGTCCGATCCGGCCCTCGATGACGCGTCGATAATGGGGGAGTGCAGGCTTGGGAGACGCGTGAGTGGTTCGCCGACTTCCTCGACACCCTCAATCGTCACGATCTCGACGATCTCCGCGGAATGCTCGACCCGGCCGTGCGGCGGGCGCACCTTCCCGCCGGAGCCGATGCGTGGATCGACGACTACGCCGACCTGCTGCACGGTTTCCCCGACTGGCAGTGGAAGCGCATCCAGGTGCTCGTCGAAGACGATCGCCTCGCCGTGCACCTGCGCGCTGGCGGCACCCACACCGGCCCGTTCGCCCACCTGGCGCCCACGCGCACCCGCGTGAGCATCGCCTCGTTCGCGATGTACCGGCTCGAGCGGGGCCGGATCGTCGAGGCATCCGGAACCGACGACGCCGCGCAGATCCGCGCGTTCCTGCGGTGACCCGTCGTCACGCAGAGTGTGAGCGTGACCATCTCCGCTGGGCGCGCGACGCTCCTGCGACGTGCTCGCCACGGAAGGTCGCCGCTTCGCGCGGCTCCGCATGACGCGGCGGAGCTCGTCAAGCCCATTCGCGACGCCGCGCATCGACGTAGCGTGAGTGCTCCACTCCCGTGGGCGGCCGGTTCACCGCCTCGGGCGTGCGAGCCCCGGACAGTCCGGGCGGCACCGCAGTTTCGCGGGCGCCGCCCGGACGCTCGGATGCCGCCTCGCCGTGATCTCCCACCCCGGCCCTCCGGGTCGGCTTCTCCGGCACCCACGCGACAGGTCCGCTCCACCGCTGACGCGGTGAACCGGACCTGTGGAGGGGCTGACGGGAATCGAACCCGCGCTGTCTGCTTGGGAAGCAGAAGTTCTGCCATTGAACTACAGCCCCGTGCGCCATGCGGCGACCCGGCCAGCATAACAGCGTCCGCTCGTCCGCTCGCCCGGGCTTTCCCTCCGCCGCGTCGAACCCCCGGCATCCGATGTCCTCCGTGCCAACTCGCGACCGTGCGCCGTCGTCACCCGTCGACACGGGTCCGCGCGTCGGTACCTTCGCCTCTAGGCTGGGGCCGTGCTGCTCTCCGATCACGACATCCGAGCCGAACTCGAGGCCCAGCGTCTGGGCCTCGACCCCTTCGACCCCGCCATGGTGCAGCCTTCCAGCGTCGATGTGCGACTGGACCGGTACTTCCGGCTGTTCGACAACCACAAGTACCCCTTCATCGACCCGGCCGAGGATCAGCCCGAGCTCACCCGCCTCATCGAGGTCGAGCCCGACGAGCCGTTCATCCTGCACCCGGGTGAATTCGCCCTCGGCTCCACCTTCGAGCGCGTGACGCTCCCCGATGACGTCGCGGCGCGCCTCGAGGGTAAGTCGTCGCTCGGGCGTCTCGGGCTGCTGACGCACTCGACCGCCGGCTTCATCGACCCGGGCTTCTCGGGGCATGTCACCCTCGAGCTCTCGAACGTCGCCACCTTGCCGATCAAGCTCTGGCCGGGCATGAAGATCGGGCAGGTCTGCTACTTCCGCCTGACCTCGCCCGCCGAGAATCCCTACGGCTCGGGCCCTTACGGCAACCGCTACCAGGGGCAGCGCGGTCCGACCGCGTCGCGCTCCGCGTTGAACTTCCACCGCACCGACGTCGGTACCACCGAGGCGGGCTCCGCGGGGCGTTGACCGTGCGACGAAGCGGCGAGGCTCCCGGGGGAGTCCTCGCCGCTTCGTGGGTGCCGGTGGTCATGCGGATGCCGACGACTCGCGGCCCCGGCTGAACCCGGCGTCGAAGCCGCGTTCGTAGGCGCGCTGCGCGGCACGGTGTGCCCGGCGGTGATCGGTCTCGGCGCCGCGGCATCGACCGCCGCGTTCGTCGAAGCGCGCTCGGGCGTCCCGCCCGTGGCCGTGCCCCGGAGCGCGGCGGAAGCCGCGCCGCGGAAGGGGCGCCGATTCGTCGATGCCCAGCGTATCGGCGAGGGCGTCGAGGGCTGCACTCAGCCGTGAGAGGTCGTCGGCGGGGATCTCGGACAGGAGTGCCGAGCGGTCGGCATCCACCGCGTCGAGGATGGCGCGGCCCCGATCGGTCAGGGTCCAGATGTCGTCGGTGCGGGCGATCATGCCGCGCTCGGCCAGTTCGGTGAGGCGCTTGCCGCCACGCGAGAGACGCTCGCGCGCCCAGGGGGCGTCGATGCGTCCGTCGATGACGCTCAGCATCAGCACGGTCTTGGGGGAATGCACGCTCTCGCGCAGCTGTGTGAAGAGGCGGTGGTGCAGTGCGTGGCCGACGGTGGTGAGGCGGTGGGCGAGGCTGCGGGCATCGAGTGGTGTGGAGGTCGTCATGGGGTGTCCTTTCGGGGCGGACGATCCGCCTTTGCATGTCATATAACAACAAATGTACTGTGACATGCATTCCGGATGCTTGTCAAGAGACATGTAAAATCTCGGCATGGCCTCCGACCCCGCCGACGAGATCGCCGCCGCCCTGTCACGGTTGCGTGGCCGCCGTCCTCGGCCGCCGTTCGGCCACGACGAGCATCGCCACCACACGCACGGGCACGGCGGACCGTGGGGACGAGGTGCGCCGCCGTGGGCCGACCCCGCCCCCGGGCGTTTCGGCGGACCGGCGCGCCTGCGTCTGCTCGACGCCCTGGTCGCCGCGGCCGGATCGCTGTCGGTGAGCGAGATCGCCGATGCCGTGGGCGTCGATCAGCCGCGTGCCTCCCGCCTGGTGCAGCAGGCCACGCAGACGGGGCTGGTCGCTCGCGAGCCCGACCCCGACGACGCCCGCCGCACCCGTGTGCGACTGACCGCGGCCGGCGAAGACATGATCACGGGCTTCCGCGGTCGTCGACGGGATGCCGTGCGCTCCGCGCTGGAGTCCTTCACCGACGACGAGCGGGTCGAGTTCGCGCGCCTGCTGGCGAAATTCGCCGACGCCTGGCCGCGCGACTGATCGCGACGGCATCCGAGCCCCGTGCCCCGCGTCGGCCGGGCCGCGCGGGGCGAAGCCTCAGCGGATGGTGGCGGGCTTGGACGTGACCGGGATCATCAGCGCGAGACCCGCGGCGAGGATCAGCACGATGCCGACGATGCCCAGGCGGGTGTCGCCGGTGATTCCGACGAACAGGGCGAACAGGCCCGGCGCGAGGAACGACACCGCGCGTCCGGTCGTCGCATACAGGCCGAAGATCTCACCCTCTCGGCCTTCCGGGGCCACCCGTGCGAGGAACGACCGGCTGGCTGACTGCACGGGGCCGACGAACAAGCCGAGGCCGAGGCCGGCGACCCAGAACGCGGGCACCGACGTGCCGATGAACAGGATCGCGCCGCCGAGCACGATCAGCCCGCCGAGTGACACCAGGATCACCCGCTTCGGGCCGAAGCGGTCGTCGAGGCGCCCGGCGAAGACCGTGCTGATGCCCGCGACGACGTTCGCCGCGACCGCGAAGTACAGCACCTCGGTCGAGGTGAACCCGAACACCTGGTGCGCGATGATCGCGCCGAAAGTGAACACGCCGGCGAGCCCGTCGCGGAACACCGCACTGGACACCAGGAACAGCAGCACGTGCCGGCTGTCGCGCCACAGCGCCCGCAGCGTTCCCCAGAGCACCGCGTACGAACGGAAGAAGCCGACCCGAACTTCTCGGCGCTGCGGCGGGATCTCGGGAACGCGCAGCAGCACCGGGATCGCGAACACGGCGAACCACACCGCCGACGCCAGCACGGCGAGGCGGATGTTCAGCCCGCCCTCCTCCGGCGCGGCGAGGAGTCCGCCGGCATCCGGATCGCCGAAGTCCTGGATGAACAGCACCAGCAGCAGGATCAGCAGCACGATGCCGCCGACATACCCCATGCCCCAGCCGAACCCCGAGACCCGGCCGACGTTCTCGCGGGTGGAGACCTGGTTGAGCATCGCGTAATAGTTGACGCTGGCGAACTCGAAGAAGACGTTGCCGACGGCGAGCAGGGTCGCGCCGAGAACGAGGTAGCCAGGCGTTCCCTCGACGAACACCATGGCCGCCATCGTCAGCACGATCAGGCCCGTGTTGACCCCGAGCCACAGCTTGCGCCGCCCTGTGCCGTCGGAGCGCTGCCCCAGCACCGGGGCGACGAGCGCCACGACGACCCCGGCGATCATCAGGGCGACGCCGACGAGGCTTGCATTCTCGGCGAGGGCGCGCACGAGCGCCGGGTCGTCGTCGTTGCCGTTCGCGGCCGCGATCACCGCGGGATCGACGAACAGCTCGCTCGCCAGATAGGTGCTGAACACGAAGGTCGTCACGACGGCGTTGAAGGCCGCCGACCCCCAGTCCCACAGGGCCCAGGCGAGCACGGGGCGGCGGCCGGCGGCGGGGGGCAGTGCGAGCCCGGGGGAAGGCACGTCGGTCACACTAGGGCCCTTCGATGAACGCCCGGTTGTCCCGGGATGTCGCGGCGTCGTCCTCGGCGCGCGCGTTCAGATTATCCCCGGGCCCGCGTGTCTGGCCGCGGCGGACTACCGTGGAGTCATGGCATCCGAAACCCCCGTCGACTCCGCTGAGGCCGAGATCGCTCCCGAGAAGCTCACGTTCGCCGACCTGGGTCTGGATGCCAACGTGCTCAAGGCCCTCAAAGACGTCGGCTACGAGACCCCGTCGGCCATTCAGGCCGCCACCATCCCGGTGCTTCTGCAGGGACGCGACGTCGTCGGTCTCGCCCAGACCGGAACCGGCAAGACGGCGGCGTTCGCGCTGCCGGTGCTGTCGCAGATGGAGACCGGCCACAAGAACCCCCAGGCCCTCGTGCTCGCCCCCACGCGCGAGCTCGCGCTGCAGGTGTGCGAGGCGTTCGAGAAGTACGCCGCCCACATCAAGGGCGTCTCGGTGCTGCCCGTGTACGGCGGGCAGGGCTACGGTCAGCAGCTGTCGGCCCTGCGCCGCGGCGTCGACGTGATCGTCGGCACGCCCGGTCGCATCATGGACCACCTCGACAAGGGCACGCTCGACCTGAGCGAGCTGAAGTTCCTCGTGCTCGACGAGGCCGACGAGATGCTCAAGATGGGCTTCGCCGAAGACGTCGAGACGATCCTCGCCGACACCCCCTCGACCAAGCAGGTCGCGCTGTTCTCGGCGACCATGCCGGCGCAGATCCGCCGCATCTCGGCGCAGTACCTCAACGACCCCGAAGAGATCACGGTCAAGACCAAGACCACGACCTCGGCGAACATCACGCAGCGCTACCTCGTGGTGTCGTACCAGCAGAAGATCGATGCGCTCACCCGCATCCTCGAGGTCGAGAACTTCGAGGGCATGATCGTCTTCACGCGCACCAAGAACGAGACCGAGACGGTTGCCGAGAAGCTGCGAGCCCGCGGCTACACCGCCGCCGCCATCAACGGCGACATCGCGCAGGTGCAGCGTGAGCGCACCGTCAACCAGCTGAAGTCGGGCAAGCTCGACATCCTCGTCGCCACCGACGTCGCCGCGCGCGGTCTCGACGTCGAGCGCATCAGCCATGTCGTCAACTACGACCTGCCGATCGACACCGAGTCGTACGTGCACCGCATCGGCCGCACGGGCCGCGCCGGCCGCACGGGCGATGCGATCAGCTTCGTCACGCCGCGTGAGCGCCGCATGCTCACCGCGATCGAGAAGGCCACGCGCCAGCCGCTCACCGAGATGTCGCTGCCGAGCGTCGACGACGTCAACGCCACGCGTCTGACCCGCTTCGACGACGCCATCACCACCGCGCTGGAAGACACCGCCGCGATCGCGACGTTCCGCGACGTCGTCGCGCACTACGTGGCGCACCACGACGTGCCCGAGGCCGACGTCGCCGCAGCCCTCGCCGTGGTCGCCCAGGGCGACACGCCGCTGCTGCTCGAGGAGGAGACGATCGCGCCGCAGCGCTTCGACCGCGACCGCCCCGCGCGCGAGCCGCGCGAGGGCGGGGACCGCGGAGACCGTCGCAGCAGCGGTGGGCGTTTCGCGACGTACCGCATCGCGGTGGGCCGTCGTCAGCGCGTCGAGCCGCGCCAGATCGTGGGCGCGCTCGCGAACGAGGGGGGCCTGCGCCGCAACGACTTCGGGGCGATCCAGATCCGCCAGGACTTCTCGCTCGTGGAGCTTCCCGCCGATCTGTCCCGCGACACCATCGACCGCCTCGCCGACACCCGCATCTCGGGCCAGCTCATCGACCTGCGCCTCGACCAGGGCGGCCGCTCGGCGAAGCGCAGCGACCGTCCCCAGCGCCGGGATCGCGACCGCGACTGAGTACGCGGCGACGCCCGTTGCGGCTGCTGGCGTGTCGCCGGCGTTCGCGCGCGGGCTACGGGTTTGGGGCGGATTGTTCCTTCCGGGGCGGGGTATCCCGCACCCGAACCGTCGTTTCGCGCCCCAAACCCACGGACGGATGCCGTTCTCGACGTCGACCTCTCCGCGACTCTGCCGGGGACGGGCGAGACTGGGCGCGGGCGTGGACGAGGGCGACATCGTGCGCGGAGCGCCCGACGAGGGTGTCCCAGCGCACGTATTCCGCTTCCGGGAGACGGGTCTCCGGGAGCGGCACCGCGATCACGGCGGCACCGGCGGCCACGGCCGACGCGACTCCCGGACCCGAGTCCTCGATGGCGACGCACTCCTCGATGTCGACGTCGAGAAGGGATGCCGCGAGCAGGTACGCGTCGGGCGCCGGCTTGCCGTTCGGCACGTCGTCGGTCGTGACGATGACGTCGAAGGCCTCGAACGGGATGGCGGCGACGACCTGTTGCACGAGCACGCGGGGCGACATCGTGACCAGCGCGGTGGAGACGCCGGCGTCCCTCAGCTCCCGCAGGAGCTCGGGGGCGCCGGGCTTCCAGGGGATCGCGGTGTCGAGCTGCTCGCCCACCCGGCCGACGACGCGATCGATGATGAGCCGCGGGTCGAGGCCCACCCCCGCGGCGATGAGGGTCGACGCCAGAGCCTCCATGGTGCAGCCCACGAGCGCCTCTTCGATGTCGTGCGTCCACGCCGCTCCGCACTGCAGGACGATGTCTCTCGCGGCATCCGTGAAGAAGTCCTCGGTGTCGACGATGGTGCCGTCCATGTCCCACAGCACCGCGGCCAGGGCCGCGGTCACGAGGCCCGGGCCGAACGGGTCAGCGCCCGGTCGAGGCGTTCGAGGAGCAGGGTCGCATCGTCGAGGGTGTAGGTGAGCATCGGCCGGATCTTCAGGGTGCTGCTGGTCGGCCCGCACACCGAGATGAGCAGACCCTCGTCCCGCGCGAAGTTGATGACGTCCTGCGCGAACCCCGATGCCGGCACGCGCCTCTGACGGTCTTCGACGAGCTCCACGCCGAAGTACACCCCGGCGCTGCGGACATCGCCGATGCGGTCGAACCGCTCGGCCATGTCGGTGATCCCATCCCGGAGCATCTCTCCGATGCGCTCGGCATTGGCGTCCAGACGCCGGCCGACGATCTCGTCGAGGACGGCGCGAGCCGCGGCGATCGGAACGCTCGATCCGCCGAACGTGTTGAAGTACGGCACCGCAGCACCGAACGGATCGAGCGTTTGCGACGAGGCGACCATCGCGGCGACGGGGATGCCGTTGCCCATGGGCTTTCCCATCGTCACGATGTCGGGGACCACCCCGTGCCGGGCGAAACCCCAGAATGCCTCACCGACCCGGGCGAACCCGGGCTGCACCTCGTCGGCGATGACGACGGCGCCTGCCGCGCGGGCCGCGGCGAACGCCGGCTCGAGGGTGTCCGTCGCGGGGAACACACCGTCGGAGGAGAAGATCGAGTCGATCAGCAGCGCGGCGGCGCGGTGACCGCGTTCGGCCAGCCGATCGAAGGCCGCCGCGACGCGCGCGGCGAATGCCTCGGCGACGGTGCCGTCGTCGTCGTGACGGTACGGATCCGGCGGCGCGATCGCAATGACGTCGTCGCGCAGTGGGCCGGCTGCTGCGGACGGCGATACGTCCGAAACGATCGACGTCGTACCGTGGTAGGCCTCGGAGGTGACGACCACGCCGGTGCCGCCGGTGGTGTACCGGGCCACGCGCAGAGCCAGGTCGTTCGCCTCGGAGCCGGAGTTGGTGAACATCACCCGGTCCAGCGCGGCGGGCAGGGTCGAGAGCAGCCGTTCGGCGTAGTCGACGACGCCGTCCTGCAGGTAGCGGGAGTGCGTCGACAAGGCCGTCATCTGCTTCTGCACGGCCGCGACGACGGCGGGGTTGCCGTGGCCCACGCTCGCGACGTTGTTGTACGCGTCGAGATACTCGCGCCCGTGCGCGTCGTAGACGCGCGTGCCCTGTGCACGCACGAGGTGCAGCGGCTCGCGGTAGAAGAGCCGGTAGCTGGGGCCGAGCACGTGGGCGCGCCGCTCGACGAGCGCCCGGTCGAGCGGGTCGAGGCGGTCGATCGCATCGGCGCGGAAGCTGTTTCCGTCGAGGATGGAGGAGGTGGTGTTCATCGGAGCCTTTCTGCGTTCTCGGCGGGTGGTCTAGAGGGCGCCGAGCCAACCGCCCCAGCGCGGGTCGGTCATCTTGGTCTGCGCCCGCCGGAGCTTCCACACGCCGTACTTGTGGTAGTCGTAATCCCATCCGTCGTTCAGCTGCGCGTTCACGCAGCCCCACAGTCCCCACTTCACGTCGGCGAGGAAGCTGCAGACCTGCACGCGGGCCAGGGTCGACCACTCCGCAGCGCCGTAGAACTCCTCCACGCACTCGGTGAACCGGCGGTCGTCGTAGAAGAACTCCGTCGCCATCACGGCGAGCTCGTAGGCGCGCTCGTTGTTCGACGAGAACTCGAAGTCCACCAGCCGCATGGGCCGCCCCTCGGCGATCAGGAAGTTGCCGGGCATCGGGTCGTTGTGGCATGGCACGATGTCGAGCCCGCCGGCCGTCAACGCCGACCGCGCGGCGCGGTACTCGCGCAGGAGCGCGGGCCAGAAGGACGGCAGCCGAACGCCGAGGTCGGCCGCCTGCGCGCGATGCTCCTCGATCATGTCGATGATCGTCTTCGTCGACGGCAGAGCCTCCGCGCTGCCGAACGCACGGTAGAGGCCGATGATCTCGCTCGCGATCTCGGGGCGCTTCATGTCGCCGTTGGTACACGCGCGGTATCCGTCGAGGAACTCGATGATCTCGACGCCCGTGGAGGGGTCGAAGTGCACGATCCGGGGGCTGATGCCCAGCGCTCCGGCCCGCTCGGCCGCCACGTGCGAGTTGCCCCGGTCGATGAACGTCTCGGAACCCGCCCCGGGGACCTTGAGGAAGAAGCTCGCGTCCTCGCCGTCGACGTCGACGCGCCAGTTCTCGTTCTGCAGCCCGCCGTAGACGGGCGTGTACCAGGCTCGACGCCCCCGCCACTGCGGGACGGCGTCGAGCGCGCGCTCGACCGCCTGCTCGCCGGTCGTGCGTGCGGCACCGCGTTCCGTGCCCACCGAGGCGGTGGCCGTGTCCGTGTGCGTCATGCGGAGACTCTCCTCAGCAACTCATCGGTGCGTGTGGTCTGGAGGGCGCTGCGGGCCCGCAGGAATTGCCAGTCGCTGTACTTCGAATACTCGAACGTCCCCGGGTCGAGCCGGTTCGCCAGCGCACCGACGAGTGCTTGACGGACGAGGTCGGCGTACCCGTACAGGATGCTGCGTGCGAACAGCGCGCGATCGTGCCGCCCGTGGGCGATCTCGAACAGCCGTCGAGCGTGGTCCTCGTCGTCGGCGAGCTCGACGATCGCGGAGCCCAGGTCTTGGTACGGGTCCATGTGACCCGCCCAGTCCCAGTCGACGAGCAGGAGCGATCCGTCCGTGCGATGCCGGAGCACGTTCGACACATTGCCGTCGCCGTGCCGGAACTCCACGTCCACTCCCACCGCGTCGATGCGCGACTCGGCCTCGTCGAGCACCCGGAACAGCAGGACCGCCTCCGCCGGGAGGGCGACCTCGTAGCGACGCAGCGTCGTGCGCAGCGCCCGGATGTCGTCGAAGACGCTCGCCGCCCGTGCGGACGACGGTTCCACCGCGCCCACCCGTGCACGCAGGGCGAGGAGGGCCGCGGCGTCGTCGTCGTCCGCGACGTCGCCCAGCGTCGCCGTCGCGTGGCTGTCGGTGAGATCGGCGAAGGCGATCGCATCGCCGGTGGGCGACACCGCGAGGACCGCCGGGGCGATGCCGGCGTCGCCCGCCGCCTCGGCCGCCGCGATCGTCCGGGCGAGATCCAGGTAGATGCGCGCATGCGGGGCGTAGGTCTTCACCAGGCTCGCCCGGCCCAGGAGGAGGCCGCGGCATCGGGTCGAGTCGGCGCCCCACCAGCTGGGGCTCGCCATCGTGACGGTGGCCGCGGCGGCATCCTGCAGCATCAGGGGCATCACCGGTGCCGCGCTCATCCCTGCACCTCCCACACGTGACCCGGCACCGGACGCGGCTCGAGCGGCCAATCCGGCACTCGTCCGCGCGAACGTTCGAGCCACCCCGCGAGGGCCAGCACGACGGAGTCGCGGAATCGCGGCCCCGCCAACTGCACCGCCACGGGGTGCCCGCCGTCCTCCCCGAAGGGGAGGGAGAGGGCCGGCTGCCCCGTCTGGTTGAACCACGCGGTGAAGCTGCAGTGCTCCAGGGGGCGCTCGGGGATCATGCCCACGGCCTCCGCAGGGAACGCGGCGGTCGGGAGGACGGGGGAGAGGACGACGTCGACGTCGCTCTGCGCCGCGGCGAAGCGCTGCTGGTCGGCGGCGACGCGCAGGAGCGCCCGCTCGTAGTCGGTCGCGCTCAGCCGGCGGGCGCCGACGGCCCAACGGACGAGCGGGGCGAGCACCGACTCACGGCCCTCGTCCGTGTGTCCCTCCCATTCCGTCAGCGCACGGACGAGATAGAGCGCGTCGAGCGCGTCGTACGCGTCGGGGGCCAGGGGAGAGCGCATCGGTACGATCTCTGCCCCGGCGTCCTCGAGCGCGCGGGCGGCGGCGTGCACGGTGCGCAGCGTCGGGTCGTCGGCCGGGATGCCGTATCCCATCTCGGTGAGCAGGCCGACGCGCAGAGTGGACACCTGATCGTCGGTGAAGGCGTCGGCCCGGCCCCCGGCATCCGGAGCGAGTGCGAGGGTGTCACGCGGGTCGAAACCGGCGACGACGTGGAAGACCTCCACCACGTCGGCGACGGAGCGCGCCATCGGTCCCGCCGATCGCACGGTGCTGGGTGCAAGGTGCGGAACCCGGCCCTGCGTGGGCTTGAGCGCCACGATGCCGCAGTGCGCGGCCGGCAGACGCACCGAGCCGGCGATGTCCGTTCCGATCGCCGCCCAGGTGAGTCCCGCCGCGAGGGAAGCACCCGCCCCGGAACTGGACCCGCCCGGACTCGCGGCGAGGTCCCACGGGTTGCGCACGATCCCGTAGAGGGAGGACACCCCCGAGGCGAGCATGCCGAAGTCGGGCATGGAAGTCTTTCCGACGATGACGGCTCCCGCTTCCCGCAGCCGTTGCGCGGGCGGTGCGTCCACGGTGGCCACGGGCAGGTGCTCGTTCGGCTTCGTGCCATGACGCCACGGAAGGCCGATCGCGTTGATGCTGTCCTTCACCGTCACCGGCACGCCGTCCAGCGCCCCGCGCGGCTCGCCCGCGGCCCAGCGTCGCGCCGACTGCTCGGCAGCGGCGCGCGCACCGTCCACATCGACGTACGGCACCGCGTTGATGAGGGGGTCGACCGCAGCCCGGTGCTCCCAGGTGGCCTCGAGCGCATCGACCGGGGTGAGGTCGCCGGCGGCGAACGCCGCGGTCAACTCCGAGATGGGCCGACCGAGATGAGGGAAGGAGGACGAGGAAGCCATGGCACCAGCGTCCGCTGCGACCATTTCTGGTCGACCTGACCAATGTAAATCCGGCATTACGTTCCCGGGGCCGCCGCCGTTCGAGTGGGAATCTATGGGGCGTGAGAGGCCGAGAATGACGCGGATCCGGGCGCATTCCGCCCCTCGGTGAGAGCAGGGATGGCGTGATGCGACGTGACCGCTGAGAGAACCTTTGCGACCATTTGTCGGCTGGCGGACGATCTCGAAGCGCGCGGCTTCGCGAAACTCCCTCCGGAGCGACAGCTCGCCGAGCGTCTCAACACCTCGCGGTCCTCCGTCCGTCGCGCGCTGGAGAGGCTCGAAGGCGAAGGCCGCATCCGGCGCGTGCGCGGGCGGTCCGGGGGAGCGTTCCTGCGGATGGTGGAGTCGACGCCGGATGCCACCATGGAGGACGACGCGGCCGACGGAGCGACCCGGCTCGTCGAGCGTCCGCTCGAGACCGTGGTCGGCCTTCCCCAGATGCTTCGCGCGCAAGGGTTCGAGTCGGGCACCCGCGTCATCTCCGCGAGCTTCGAGCACCCCTCCGATGTGGAGCGTGCGTACTTCGACATCACTGCGGGCGACCTCGTCGCGGCGGTGCTGCGGTTGCGGTTCGCCGACGGCGACACGCTGTCGCTCGAGTCGTTCCGCGTGCCGGCCGCGCGGTTCCCGGGCCTGCTCGAGAGCCGGCTCTCGGGGTCGATGTACGAGCTGTTGGAAGAGAAGTACGGCGTGCGCCCGACGCACGCGCACGAGCACATCCACGTGACGACGGCCAGTCCCCGGACCGCGGCTTCTCTCGGAATCGACGTCGGGGCGCCGCTGCTGAAGGTCGTGCGATTCGCGGAGGACCAGAACGGTCGACCGTTCGAGCGCTCGATCGACCTTTTCCGGGCGGATCGGACCGTCCTGTCGGTGACCGCGCACCAGGTCGGATGGGACCCTTCGCACATGTAACAGCGTCGTTACGGCTGAAAAGGCGACCAGTAATGGTCCGATTTCAAACTGAGTTCGCGCTCCCGAACCTCCCATTTCTCACTCCCAGAAAGGAGGCGCGAACATGGTCAATCTCGTCAGAAATCTCGACCGCCGCGTGATCAACACGGCATTCGGCGTCGTCTACGGATTCGCGCTGCTCATGGCGCTCTTCCCGCCGCTCTACCTCGCCGCCAGCGGCTCCACCGCCCCCGTGTTCTTCGGCATCCCGTGGGCGATCTTCTACTGGATCGTCAACGCTGCCCTCGTCGGTCTTGCGCTGTCCGCGTTGTACGTCGTCGAGCACATCCGGGGCGAGGGGGACGACTGATGGCCATCATGCTCGGAATGCTCCTCGCCTTCTACGGCGTGGTCATCGCCATCCTCTACATCACGAAGCAGAAGACCGCACCCACCTTCGACGAGTACTCGGTCGGCGGTCGCAGCTACGGCACCTGGTTCGTCGCCATGTCGTACATCAACTCGTGGTGGCCCGGCTCGACGTTCATCGCGTTCTTCGGACTGGCCGCCGGTGCCGGCGTCTTCGGGCTGTACGCCCTGGCCTACTCCACCCTCGGCGTCGCCTTCATGTACCTCATGGCGACGCGTGCCTGGCGGTGGGGCAAGGCCTACGACCTGCGCACGCAGCCCGACCTCCTGCGCGTCCGCTTCGGCTCGAACGCCGTGCGCGTCGTCGCCAGCATCATCGGCGTCGTCTCGCTCTTCCCGTGGGTGGTCCTGGGCATGCAGGCGCTCGGCACCCTGTTCGAGATCGCGAGCGCCGGCACGTGGTCGGTGATCGCGTCGCTGATGGTCGGACTGGTCGTCATCCTGATCCGTCAGATCTGGACGGTCCAGATGGGCATGCGCGGCCTCATCATGACGGACATGTTCCAGGGCTTCGTGGCCTACATCGTCTCGGGCATCGTCTGCGCGATCATGCTCACGGGTGCCTTCAACAGCCCGATCAGCTGGTCCGACCTCGGACAGGTGGGGGAGAAGTTCCTCACGCTGCCCGGTGACGGCGACACCTACGGGCCGTTCTACATCGCGGCCCTCATCTTCACCGGCGTCATCGGCTCGCTCTGCTGGCCGACCAGCTTCCAGCGCATCTACACCGCCAGCAGCGTCCGGACAGTGAAGAAGGGCACGCTCGCCACGATCCTCGTGTCGGCGACCTTTTACACGGTGCTGATGCTCGTCGGAATCGCCGCGGTCAACATCCCCGAGGTGGCCGCGGCCCCGCAGGAGGCGTGGTTCACCCTCATGGAGCAGTTCGGTGGAACGTGGCTCCTGGGTCTGGCGGTCGTCGTGGTGTTCGCCGCACAGATGGGCCACACCGATGCCAGCGTCCAGGTCGCGGGCCTGCAGGTGGCGAACGACATCGTGGCCACCATCCGCAAGCGCCCGCTCTCCGACAAGCAGCTCACCCTCATCTCCAAGGTGAGCATGGTGGTCTACATGCTGCTGGCCGGCGTGCTCGCCTTCGCCACGTTCGACTTCGACCGCCTGCAGTTGCTGGCGCAGATCTCGTACCAGGGCATCATCCAGCTGGCGGTGCCGCTGTTCTTCGGGATCTTCTGGCGGGGCGGCAACCGGCACGGCGCGATCTGGGGCATGGTCTCCGGGTTCGTCATCGCCGCCGTGCTGACCGGCGTCTACCCGGACGACATCCCCGCGCTCGGCAGCCTCACCAGCGGCATCGTCGGGCTCGTCGTGAACGCGGTCGTCTTCCTGGTGGTCTCGGCGATCACCGGACGCACCGACGAGGAGCGACTGCGCGTGGAGGCGATGTTCCGCGTCGCAGAGCGCGGCGAGAGCGCGCTCGTCGCGCCCGACGACGTCGAGCCGGTATCGGCGGCTCCCTCCGACGCGCTGGTGGAAAGGACCGAGGATGCCGATTGACATCCAGTCGTGGCGGCCCCGGATCGGGGCCGCCACGGCGGTCGCCGACGGCGCCGCAGACTCGGCGACGGAGGCAGGACGATGATCGATCTGTCCGGGAAGACCGCGCTCGTGACCGGAGGATCCCGCGGGATCGGGCGGGCCGTCTCGATGCGCCTCGCGGAGGCCGGCGCCTCGGTCGTGATCCTCGACCGTTCCGACTGGTCGCTGCCCGAGGACCGCTCGTGCTCGGCGGCGATCCGCGCCCGAGGCGGGCGCGCGGAGTCCCGAGAGCTCGACGTCGCGGACTCGGCCCAGGTCGACGCCGTGATCGGGGCCCTCGCCGCCGAACGTCCGATCGACATCCTCGTGAACAACGCCGGTGTGCTGCACTCCGGCACCACGACCGAGACGACCGACGAGGTCTGGCGTCACCAGTTCGCGGTGAACGTCGACGGCACCTTCTTCTGCACACGAGCGGTGATCCGCACGATGCTGGCCGCGGACCGCGGCGGGAAGATCGTGAACATCTCCTCCATCAGCGGGCTGCGGGCGAACCCGGGCTTCGCCGCCTACTGCGCGAGCAAGGCCGCGATCGTGAACTTCACCCGTCAGGCGGGTATCGATTACGCCGCTCAGGGCATCAACGTCAACGGCGTCGCTCCGGGGTTCGTCGAGACCGACATGACCTCGATCTACGGACCCGACATCCGCGCGGCGCTGGAGGGGCAGACACCGAACGGGCGCTGGGCGACGCCGGAGCAGATCGCGGACTCCGTGCTCTTCCTCGCGTCACCGCTCGCCGACCACATCTGCGGCGAGGTCCTCGCCGTCGACGGCGGGTGGCTCGTCGGGACCCCCGTCGTCGTGCCGACCGCGTCCGTCTCCTGACGATCACGACATCGTCGGGCTCCTTCCCTCTCCACCCGTCACGAAGGGATTCCCATGACATCGACAGACTCGACAACCACCGCACCGGCCGACGGCGGCACCGCTCACGCCTCCGCCGGGCGGCCACGATTGACCGCGGACGAGTACGCGTGGCTTTCCGCCACGCAGATCGCGGCGCGGATCGCCGACGGCGAGCTGACCGCGGTCGAGGTCGCCGAAGCCGCCTGCGCGCGCATCGAGCAGATCAATCCGGCCCTGAACGCCTATGTCTTCTTCGACCGTGCGCAGGTGCTGCGCGACGCCGCGGACCTGGACGCGAAGCAGGCCTCCGGCGCCCCGCTCGGACCGCTGCACGGAGTGCCGTTCGCCATCAAGTCGCTCACCTCGGTGGCGGGCCTTCCCGCCACGCACGCCATGAAGCCCTTCGCCCACGAGATCGCCGAGCGCGACGCCGTGGTGGTCACGCGGCTCAAGGACGCCGGCGGCCTCTTCACCGGACTCACCAACGCGCCCGAGGCGGGATACTACGGCGGCACGGACGGGCACCTGTACGGTCCCACGCACAACCCGTGGAAGAGCGGGCACACGGCGGGAGGCTCGTCCGGAGGGTCGGCCGCCGCCGTCGCCGCCGGCATGGTCCCCCTCGCGGAGGGCGCCGACGGAGCGGGATCGGTCCGGATCCCCGCGGCCATGTGCGGCGTCGTCGGGCTGAAGCCCTCGCTCGGGCGGATTCCGCACTCGCTGCTCCCCGCGAGCTACGAGACGTGGGTGTTCCACGGACCCCTCACGCGCACCGTCGCCGACGCCGCGCTCATGTACGACGTCATGGCGGGCTTCGACCCGTCCGACCCTCTGAGCCTGCCGGCGGAACCCACTCCCCGTGCGGATGCCGCGACGTCTGTCGCCGGGTGGCGGGTCGCATACTCGCCCGACCTCCACGTCGGGTACGTCGACCCGGAGGTGGCGCGCATCTGCCGCGAGGCGGTCGCCGCGTTCGAGGAGCTCGGCGCGACCGTCACCGAGGCGACTCCGGACTGGGGACAGCCGGAGCAGGCGATGTGGGAGGGCATCTGGGTGCCCGGCTTCGCCTCCGACTACGACGTGTTCCCGGACTGGCGTGCCATGAGCGGGCAGGTCGATGACCGCCTGATCGAGATCCACGAACAGGGCGCGGCGCTGACGGCCGTCGAGATCAGTCGCGCACAGGTGTTCCGCTCGAAGATGTACGCCACCTTCACGGAGTTCATGCGCGAGTACGACCTGCTCGTCTCTCCCACGCTGGCGTCGGCGGCGTTCCCGCTCTCGCAGTTCGCGCCGTCGTGGCTCCAGGACGCGCCCCTGCGGAGCCAGCTGCTGGGGTGGCTGCTCACCTACCCGTACAACATGCTCACCTCGCCCGCCATCACCGTCCCGGCGGGCTTCACACAGGACGGCCGTCCCGTGGGCCTGCAGATCGCGGCGCGGCATCGGGCCGACGGCGACGCCCTCGCGGCCGCCGCCGCCTTCGAGTCCGTCCGCCCCTGGTCCGCCGCACGCCCGGCGCTGTGACCCCCTCCCCGACCGAGAACGGAACGCCCTCATGAACACCTCCGTCGACGCGACAGACACCTCCACCGACCTGAGCACGCGGATCGACTTCCTCTACCTGTCCGAGCCCGACATGGTCGCGGCCGGGGTGACCGACATGGCCGCGTGCGTCGACACGATGGAACGGATGTTCCGCGTGCTCGGCGCCGGCGACTACCGGATGGCCGGCAAGAACGCCGACTCCCACGGTGCGATGGTCACGTTCCCCGACGCCCCGCTGTTCCCCCGGATGCCGCGCAACGCCGAGGACCGGCGGTTCATGGCGATGCCGGCCTACCTCGGCGGCGACTTCCACGCCGCGGGGGTGAAGTGGTACGGGTCCAACGTCGAGAACAAGAAGGCGGGCCTGCCGCGCTCCATCCACCTCTTCGTGCTGAACGACGTCGAGACCGGCGCCCCCGTGGCGCTCATGTCGGCGAACCTGCTCAGCGCGATGCGGACGGGCGCGATCCCCGGTGTCGGTGCGCGACAGTTCGCCCGCGAGGACTCCCGCGTCGTCGGCATCGTCGGCCCCGGGGTGATGGCCCGCACCGCCCTGCAGTCCTTCATCGTGGCGCGCCCCGGCATCGAGCTCGTCAAGGTCAAGGGCCGCGGGGCCCGCGGCGAGCAGGCGTTCCGGGAGTGGGCGGAGCGCGAGTTCCCCGGTCTGCGGGTGGAGATCGTGGCGACCAACGAGGACGCCGTCCGCGACGCCGACATCGTCACCTACTGCACGACCAGCGGCGGCACCCCCGAGAACTACCCGGAGCTGCGGCGGGAGTGGGTCGCCCCCGGTGCGTATCTCGCCATGCCGTCCTCGGTGAGGCTGGACGAGGCGCTGCTCGCTCCCGACGTCCGCACGGTGGTCGACAACACGGGGCTGTACGAGGCGTGGGCCGACGAGTTCCCCTATCCCACGTATGCGTCCATCCCGATCGTCGGATGCCACTTCACCGATCTGATCCACGAGGGCCGCATGGCACCCGAGGAGATGGAGGACATCGGGAAGATCCTCGCGTCGGGCCAGGGCGGACGCCGCAGCGACGAGGAGATCGTGCTCTTCTCGATCGGGGGCATGCCCGTGGAAGACGTGGCGTGGGCGACGCAGGTGCTCGCGAACGCGCGGGACCGGGGGATCGGCACCCCCCTCAACCTGTGGGACGTCCCGGTGCTCGCGTGACCGCCGACCTCATCCGGACCGCCGACGTGGTCGTCGTCGGCGCGGGGACCGTCGGCGCGATGGCCCTGTGGCACCTCAGCCGGGAGACGGGGACGCGCATAGTCGGGATCGAGCAGTACGGTCGCGCGCACGGGCGCGGCTCGTTCGCGGGCGAGTCCCGGCTGTTCCGCGTCGCGTACAAGGAGGGGGACGTCTACGTGCCCCTCCTCCGCGAGGCCCGCCGGCTCTGGCACGAGCTGCAGGACGAGGCCGACCGATCCCTCTTCCTCCCGGTGGGGGCGCTCAGCATCGGCGCGCCGGATCAGCCGGAGATGCAGGCCACCCTCGCGACGATCGCGAGCCACGACCTCCCGCACCGCGTCCTCGACCAGCACGATCTTCGCGAGGCCTTCCCGCCGCACGCCCCGCGCGAGAGCGACATCGGGATCCTCGACACGCAGGGAGGCGGTCTGCGTCCGGAGGCGTCCGTCCTCGGAGCGCTCGACCTCGCGGAGCGGGCGGGCGTCGACATGCTGTACCACTGCCCGGTGCTCGATATCGAGGTGCAGCGCGGGGGAGTCGTCGTCCGCACGGCCCAGGGAGCGATCTCCGCCGGCGTCGTCGTGATCGCGGCCGGCTCATGGGCCTCCGAGCTCGTTCCCGCGCTGGCGGAGCTGGTGAGCGTGCGCCAGCTGGCCCTGACGTGGTTCATGCCGCGGGACATCCGCGCCTACGAGCCGGAACGCTTCCCCGTCTTCATGCGCGACATCGGCGCGGCGCACGTCTTCGGGGCGCCGACGCTCGACGGCTACAGCGTGAAGGTCAGTCCCGGGCACGACGGAATGGCGCAGGGGCGGCGGGTCGCCGACCTGCCGACCACCCTGTCGTCGCGGCAGCTGCGGCTGCTCGGGCTGCGGATCCGGGAGTTCTTCCCCGACATGAATCCCGAGCCCGTCCGGTTCAGCTCGCATCACGACGCCTACACGGCGGACCGGGTCCCGATCATCGACCGCAGCGCCGACGGGCGGGTGGTCACGGTCACGGGCCTGTCGGGGCACGGGTTCAAGTTCGCCCCCGTCTTCGGCCGACTGGTGCGCGATCTCGTCGTCGACGGGCGCAGCGCCGACCTGCCCCCGTCGTTCTCGCTCGCGGAGCACCTCGCCCGCCGGGCGGGCTGAGGGGTGGACCGTCCGGGGCGCCCCGCGCCGCGCCGGTGCGTACGGCCCGGACGCCGGGGAGCCGCGAGGTCCTCGGCGTAGCCATCCTTCCCCGCCTCCATGCGGTCGGCGGTGGTGGTGCGTCGTCGTGTGCGCGAGGAGGACATGGGTTCGCAGCGCGGTGTTCCGCCCGGGACGGGAGAGACCGCGCCCCGCACGCCATCTCGCGCTCCAAGCTCGGGCGGATGCCGAGGCGGGGATGCCACGGCGCGGGGCACGCCGGGATGCCACAGCGTCGAGCCGGCGCGCGACCCCGGAAGTTGAGTTGATTCATATCAAGTCTGCTTGACGCCTCGGAACGCCTGCGATAGCCTTGAGTCATCGCGGCTCAACCCCGCGAGAAGACTTCAGAGAAACCCCGAGCCCGGCGTCGGCCGGCTCACAATCAAGGAGACACAAATGCCACGTGCAGTGGGAATCGACCTCGGTACGACCAACTCCGTCGTGAGCGTCCTCGAGGGCGGCGAGCCCAAGGTCATCGCCAACGCCGAGGGTTTCCGCACGACCCCCCTCGGTCGTCGCGTTCACGAAGGACGGCGAGGTGCTCGTCGGCGAGACCGCCAAGCGCCAGGCCGTCACCAACGTCGACCGCACCATCTCCAGCGTCAAGCGCCACATGGGCACGACCTGGACCTTCGACGTCGACGGCAAGAAGTGGACGCCCCAGGAGATCTCGGCCCGCATCCTGCAGAAGCTCAAGCGCGACGCCGAGGAGTACCTGGGCGACAGCGTGACGGATGCCGTCATCACCGTCCCCGCCTACTTCAACGACGCCGAGCGTCAGGCCACCAAGGAGGCCGGTGAGATCGCGGGCCTGAACGTCCTGCGCATCATCAACGAGCCCACCGCCGCGGCCCTCGCGTACGGCCTCGACAAGGGCAAGGAAGACGAGCTCATCCTCGTGTTCGACCTCGGTGGCGGAACCTTCGACGTCTCGCTGCTCGAGGTGGGCAAGGACGACGACTTCTCGACCATCCAGGTGCGCGCCACCGCCGGCGACAACCGCCTGGGCGGCGACGACTGGGACCAGCGTCTCGTCGACTACCTGATCAAGCAGTTCAAGGACACCACCGGTGTCGACGTCTCGGGTGACAAGATCGCCCTGCAGCGTCTGAAGGAAGCGGCTGAGCAGGCCAAGAAGGAGCTGTCGAGCTCGACCTCGACCTCCATCAACCTGCCGTACCTGTCGCTGACCGACTCCGGCCCCGTGTCGCTGAGCGAGACGATCACGCGTGCCAAGTTCGAGGACCTCACCAAGGACCTCCTCGACCGCACCCGCAAGCCCTTCTCCGACGTCATCCGCGAGGCCGGCGTCAAGGTCGGCGACATTGCCCACGTCGTGCTCGTCGGTGGTTCGACCCGCATGCCGGCGGTCGCCGAGCTCGTCAAGAAGGAGACGGGCAAGGATGCCAACAAGGGTGTGAACCCCGACGAGGTCGTGGCGGTGGGCGCAGCCCTGCAGGCCGGTGTCCTCAAGGGCGAGCGCAAGGACGTGCTGCTCATCGACGTCACCCCCCTGAGCCTCGGTATCGAGACCAAGGGCGGCATCATGACCAAGCTCATCGAGCGCAACACCGCCATCCCCACCAAGCGCAGCGAGACCTTCACCACCGCCGACGACAACCAGCCGTCGGTCGCGATCCAGGTCTTCCAGGGCGAGCGCGAGTTCACCCGCGACAACAAGCCGCTCGGTACCTTCGAGCTCACCGGCATCGCCCCGGCTCCCCGTGGCATCCCGCAGGTGGAGGTCACCTTCGACATCGACGCGAACGGCATCGTGCACGTCTCGGCGAAGGACAAGGGCACCGGCAAGGAGCAGTCGATGACCATCACGGGCGGCTCGTCGCTGCCCAAGGAGGACATCGAGCGCATGGTGCGCGAGGCCGAGGAGAACGCCGCGGAAGACAAGAAGCGCCGCGAGTCCGCCGAGACCCGCAACCAGGCCGAGACCCTGTCGTACTCGATCGAGAAGCTGATCAAAGAGAACGAAGACAAGCTTCCCGCCGAGGTCAAGAACGACGTGCAGGCCGATGTCGACGCGCTCAAGACGGCTCTCGCCGGAGACGACGACGACGCGGTCAAGACCGCGTACGACAAGCTGAACGCCAGCCAGGGCAAGCTCGGTGAGGCCATCTACGCCTCGTCGCAGGCCGCCGGTGAGCCCGCCGACCCCAACGTGGGCCAGCCCGGCAACGGCGAGACGCCGAACCCCGAGGAAGACGTCATCGACGCCGAGGTCGTCGACGACGACACCGACGAGAACAAGAAGTAAGCGAAGAACATGGTTGACAAGGACGACGAACAGCCCACGGGCTCGGGCGCCGGTCCTGACGAGACGGGGCCGGAGGAGAACACCTCCGGCCCCGTGCCGTCGGGCGGGCAGCCGGATGCCGAGGAGTTCACCATCGATGACATCCTGGGCGCCGATCAGACCCCCGAGGCCGCGGCCGAAGGGGCCGGCTCCGACAAGGAAGCGTCCCTGCTGATCGACCTCAAGCGCCTGCAGGCCGAGTACGCCAACTACCGTCGGCGCACCGAGGAGCAGCGCGAGCGCGAGATCGAGCGGGCGAAGGGCGAGGCCGTGAAGGGCCTGCTGCCCGTCATGGACGACCTCGACCGCGCCGCCAAGCACGGCGACCTCGTCGAGGGCAGCCCCCTCGCCGCGATCGGCGACAAGGTGCGCGCCGTGGCGGAGCGCCTCGGCGTGGTGTCGTACGGCGCCGTCGGCGACGTGTTCGACCCGCAGCAGCACGAGGCGATCTTCCAGGCCCCGACTCCGGGCGTGACCGAGACGACGATCCTCGAGGTCGTCGAGGTCGGCTACCGCCTCGGCTCGGTCGAGCTGCGACCCGCGAAGGTCGTCGTCGCCGTGCCGGCCGAATAGGAGGACACATGGCGAGTCAGGACTGGTTCGACAAGGACTTCTACAAGGTCCTCGGTGTCGACAAGAGCGTCAGTGCGGCCGATCTGAAGAAGACGTACCGCAAGCTCGCGCGTCAGTACCACCCCGACTCGAACCCGGGCGACGCCAAGGCGGAGGCCACGTTCAAGGAGATCAGCGAGGCCTACTCGGTGCTCAACGACCCCGAGCAGCGCGAGGAGTACGACCAGATCCGGGCCATGGGCTCGGGGGCGCGCTTCTCGGCTCCGGGGGCCGGTGCCGGTGGCGGGTTCGACGATGTCTTCAGCCGATTCGGGCAGGGGCGCGGTCAGCCCCAGGGCGGCTTCGAGGATATCTTCTCGATGTTCGACCAGCAGGGCGGCGGGGGCTTCGGATCCGGCCGGTTCGGTCAGACCACGGGCGGGTTCCGCGGCTTCGGCGGCCCCCAGCGGGGTGCCGACGTCACCGCCCGGACGACGATCGACTTCGTCACCGCGGCCAAGGGCGAGACCATCACCTTGCAGGGCGAAGACGGCGTGCCGTTCAAGGTGAAGATCCCGGCGGGCGTCTCCGACGGGCAGAAGATCCGTCTGCGCGGTCGCGGGCGGCCCTCGCCCGACGGCGGTGAGAACGGCGACATCGTCGTGACCGTCGCGGTCCGCCCGCACCCCGTGTTCACGCGTGACGGTCTCAACCTGCGCGTGACGGTCCCCGTCACCTTCACCGAGGCCGCCCTCGGCGCGACCATCGAGGTGCCCACGCTCGGCGGCGACCCGGTGCGACTGCGTGTCGCTCCCGGCACCCCGTCGGGACGGGTCCTGCGTGTCAAGGGGCGCGGCATCCAGTCGTCCAAGGGCTCCGGCGACCTGCTCGCCGAAGTCCAGGTCGCGGTGCCGGCGCACCTCGACGACGCCGCCCGCGAGGCCCTCGAGCGCTTCCACGAGCTCGAACCCAAAGAGAACCCCCGCGCCGACCTGATGGCCAAGGCGCGGTAACACCACACGAGGCCGGGGTCTCGGCATCCGGAATCAGGATGCCGGGACCCCGATCGACACGACGGAGAGGAGCGGACGTGTCCGGAAGAGAACTCGACGAAGACGCACCGATCTTCGCCATCGCCGCCGCGGGCCGAGCTGTCGAACATGCACCCGCAGACGCTGCGGCAGTACGACCGGCTCGGACTCGTCGTGCCCGCACGCACCCAGGGCGGGTCGAGGCGCTACTCGAGCCGCCATGTGCAGCAGCTGCGGGAGGTCGCCCGCCTGTCGGGCGAGGGTATGAGTCTGCCGGCGATCGCGAGGTTGCTCACCCTCGAACAGCAGGTGCACGACCTGGCGCGGCGGGTGAACGACCTCGAGCGCCAGCTCGTCGCCGAACGTCAGTCGCGCCCGGGAGCGCGCGTGTTCGCGGCCGGGGCGACGGGTTCGGTGGTGACGCTCCGCCACGGCGCGCGCGTGCGCCGCGCCACCGACATCGTGCTGTGGCGTCCGCGCGACGTGCACGGCGACTGACGTCCGGCTCTCGCCCGGCATCTGCGCCGCGCGACGAGAACAGGCCGCGCGACGAGAACAGGCCGACTCTGCTCGAATCGGCCTGTTCTGCGCACACAGCCTGTTCTCGTGACGCGGCGAGCCGCGCGAGGCGACGGCTCAGGCGCATCGCGAAGCGCCGGCTCAGGCTCCCGCGACGTCGACCCATCGCGACTCCGCCGCCGCGCTGACCTCGACCGCGTCGAGCACCCGTTGCACGGAGAGCCCTTCGGCGAACGACGGCGACGGGTCGCGCTCTTCGGCGATGTCGGAGACGAGGTCGACGATCTGATGCGTGAAGGCGTGCTCGTAGCCGAGACCGTGACCGGTGGGCCACCAGGCACCGGCGTACGGGTGCTCGGGTTCCGTCGTGAGGATGCGGCGGAAACCCTGCCGATCGGCGGCCTGGGTGGCGTCGTAGACCTCGAGTTCGTTCTGCCGTTCGAAGTCGAATGCCAGGGCTCCCCGATCGCCCGAGATCTCCAGGCGCAGCGCGTTCTTGCGTCCGGTGGCGAAGCGGCTGGCTTCGAAAGCCCCGATCGCGCCGCTGTCGTAGCGGGTTGTGAACCAGGCGGCGTCGTCGACCGTCACCCGGCCCGTACCGCCTTCGTCGGCGCCGGCCGACGCCCCGAGTCCGCGGCCGCCGGCGAGAGGTCGCTCGCTGACGAACGTCTCAACGGTGCCCGACACCCGCCGCACCGACAGACCGGTGACGTACGAGGCGAGGTCGATCACGTGCGCGCCGATGTCGCCGAGTGCTCCCGATCCCGCCGACGCGCGGTCCAGCCGCCAGGTCATGGGGCTTCCCGGGTCGCTCAGCCAGTCCTGCAGGTACTGCCCGCGCACCTCGCGGATCTGCCCGAGAGCCCCCTGGGCGACCAGTCGACGCGCGAAGGCGATCGCGGGAACACGGCGGTAGGTGAACCCCACCATCGACCGGATGCCACGGGCACGGGCCCGTTCGGCCGCCACGGCCATCGCCTCGGCCTCGGCCAGGGTGTTGGCGAGGGGCTTCTCGCACAGCACGTGTTTGCCGGCCTCGAGGGCGGCGATCGCGATCTCGGCGTGCGAGTCGCCCGGGGTGCCGATGTCGATCAGGTCGATGTCGTCGCGTTCGATGGCCGCGCGCCATTCGTTTCCCGACTCGTCCCACCCCCAGCGCTCGGCCGCGGCGGCGGCCGCATCTGCGCGGCGGCCCACGAGCAGCGCCATACGCGGAGTGACGGGCAGGTCGAAGAACCTCGGGGCGACCCGGTAGGCCTGGGAATGCGCGGCGCCCATGAAGCCGTGGCCGATCATGGCGATGTTCAGGGTGGGGGAGGTCATCGTCGGTCTCCTTCGTCGAGGGGTGCGGCACGGTCGTCCGCGGCCGTGAGAGGAATCCACACCCGCATCGCGCCCGGGGCGGCATTGCCCCACGACGCGTACGGGCGCAGGATCAGTTCTTCGGCTTCGAGAGGGCGCGCGGATCGGGGCCAGGTCGCGTAGAGCGGCTCTGCCGCATCCCGATCCCGTGAGGCCCCGTTCGCGTGCAACAAGGGACCGAGCGCGGTTCCGTCGGCGGCGCCAGGGCGGATGACGACGGCGGGATCGATCAGGCAGCTTTCGATATCGGCGGTGTTGTCACGCTGTTCGAGGCAGTACACGACCGGTCCGCGCCGCACGGCCACGGTGCCCCGCATGGCGTCGGCCCGCGGATGCGCGGCGACGACGTCGACGGGCATCTCGAGCGAGAGCTCGATCACGGTTCCGGATGCCACGTCTCCCGCGATCCGCACCCATCCGTCGCGGGCGTCGAAGGCGCGAACGACGCCGTCGACGCGCAGGTCGGCGCGGCGGCACCACTGCGGCATCCGCAGCAGCAGGGCGACGCCGCTCGGCATCTCGTGCACGACGATGCGCACTCGGGAGTCCCGCGGGTAGGCGGTGTCGATGTCGAGCACGACACGGGCCTCGGGGGCGTCGGTGTCGATGTGCGCGCGGGTGTAGTTCGCGATGCGCAGTTCGCCCGGGGCGGCCACGGCGACGAGCGCCTCGATCGAGGCGAAGGTGCGCATGAGGTTCGGTGGGCAGCACGCGCACGCGTACCACGGCAGGCGTCGTGCGGTGGCTTCTTCCTGGCCGGCGACGTGATCGCCGCGCAGCTGCAGGGGGTTGCTGTAGAAGAAGCTCGCGCCGTCGTCGCCGATCCCGGCGGCGACGACGTTGTACAGCGCCGTCTCGACCGGTTCGAGGTAGCGCGAGTCGCCGGTGGCGAGCAGCATCCGCCATCCCCAATGCATCAGCGCGATCCCCGCGCAGGTCTCGGAGTACGAACGGTCGGGCGGCAGCTCGTACGCATCGCCGAACGCCTCGTCGCGGTGGCGCGAGCCGGTGCCGCCGGTCAGGTACATCCGGCGCGCGACGAGGTCGTCCCACTGCGCGCGCATGACCGCGAGCAGCTCGTCGTCGCCGGTCTCGATCGCGACGTCGGTCGCCCCGGCGTTCAGGTACAGCGCGCGCACCGCGTGCCCGCGCAGTGTCGTCGTCTCACGCACGGGCGCGTCGTCTTGCAGGTAGGCGGCGCCGAACATTCCCGGACCGAGCCATCCGGCCCCGCGGCGGTCGATGAACGCGCGCGCGGTGTCGAGGTGACGTCGATCGCCGGTGAGGCGGTACAACTCGACGAGGGCGTACTCGATCTCAGGATGCCCGGGGTACGCGGACGAGTCCGCGCCGCCGAAGCGCTCAGCGATGTGGTCGGCCAGACGCACCGCCACGGCGAGGAGTCGGTCGTCGCCCATCGCGCGCCGGGCGGCGACGCCGGCCTGGATCAGATGGCCCGCGCAGTACAGCTCGTGGCCGTGGGCGAAGTCGGTCCACGTCGGTGCCGGGGCGTCGTCGCGCTGGAACGCCGAGTTCAGGTACCCGTCGTCGCGCTGCACGCCTTCCAGCAGCGAGACGGTCTCGTCGAAGAAGGCGCGCAGCACCGGGTCGTCGACCCGGCCCAGCTCCCACGCGACCGCTTCGAGCATCTTGTGCACGTCGCTGTCTTGGAAGACCATCCCCCGAAATGGCGCCGCGGAGCGACCCACGAGGCGACGGAGGTTGTCGAGCGCCCCCTCGCGCTCGAGCATCCGGATGCCGTGCCTCAGCGTCACCGCTCCCGTTCGGCGCTGCCATGCTCCCCATGTGCCATCGCCCAGGCGCACCTCGTCGGGACCGAGCGGGCGCAGGCGCGTGCGCCGGGGTGCGACGGGGCCGGGATTCGTCATGCGCGGCCCCCGAGGGCGGCGGCGGATCCCCAGGACTGCAGGCGTGCCCGCACGTCCTCGCGCGTCTCGTCGGCGAGAGCGCGCGCGTAGGCATCGTCGAGCACGCGGTCGAGTCCGACCTCCACGCGTTCCTCGGCGGAACGCACGGCGGCTTCGACCATCGCCAGGCTCCGCACGTTCGCGTGCACCTCGCCCGAGGGTACGCGTCCGGTGCGCAGCACCTCGAGGAACTCCGCCAGCGCTCCGCGGATCTCGCGGGGACCGTCGGCGTCGAGGGCCACGGCCTCGCCGTCTGCGGTGGTCGGCGCGTTGTCGCCGTCCCACAGGGCGGTCCCGCCGGGGCCGCTGGCCCGCCAGCTGCCGTTCCATGACGTCTCGAGCCCGGGGCTGCACCAACTGCCGGTGTAGACGAATCGCTCGCCGCCGGCGAACTCGAACGTCGCGCTGGCCGCCGCGTCTCCCGCATACCAGCTCCACGCGGGGTTCCAGCTGCGGCAGTCCACGCGCACCGGCTCGGAGTCGATGAGGTAGCGCGCCACGTCGAAGGCGTGGATGGCCATGTCGATCAGAAGCGGGTGGGCCATGGCATCCCGGAATCCGCCGAAACGCGGCGCTTTGAAGAACTCCACGCTCAGCAGCCCGGCGCCTCCGATGCCGTCGATCGCCGTGCGGAAGGCCGCGAGCTCGGGATAGTACCGCCGCGACTGGCTCGTCATCAGCAACTCGCCCGAGAGCTCCGCCGCCGCCACGAGCGAGAGGGTCTCGGCCACGCTGGGGGCGATGGGCTTCTCGCAGAGCACCGGGAAGCCCGCGAGCAGTGCCGCGGTGTTCACGGCGTGATGCGCTTGCGGAACCGTGACGTCGATCACCGCGTCGGCGCCCGCGCGGGTCGCGACCTCGACGACATCTGTGCCGACCACGACGTCGCCGCCGACGTCGGCAGCCACGCGTTCGGCGTGGGCCAGATCGATGTCGACGAGCCCCACCAGTTCGGCACCCGCGTGCTCGGCGATGGCCTCGAGCCAGGCCCGCCCCATCGCTCCCGCCCCCACCTGCACGAGGCGCACCGTGCGATCGGTCGTCAGGGTGCGGAACCCGCTCATTCCTCGTCGTCCTTGTTGTGCATGGCGCCCTGGTAACCATGACCGGTGAAGAAGTCGCCGGTGTCGTAACGCAGCAGCACCGGGGTCTCGCGCGAGGGACGGACGGATGCCGCCCACTCGACGCCGTTGGCGATGACGCGCCGCACGTCGCGGTGGTGATAGACGGGGTAGTCCTGGTCGCCGGGGCTGAAGTAGAAGATCTTGCCGTTGCCGCGACGGTAGGTGATGCCGCTGCGGAACACCTCGCCGCCGCTGAAGGTGCTGAGGAAGATGATCTCGTCGGGAGCGGGGACGTCGAAGCGCTCGCCGTACATCTCTTGCTCGGGGATCTCGATCGGGTGCGGCACACCCTGGGCGATGGGGTGGGTGGGGTCGACGGTCCACACGAGCTCGCGATCGTGCTCGCTGCGCCAGCGCAGGGTGCACGAGGTGCCCATGAGCTTGACGAAGATCTTCGACCAATGCCCCGAGTGCAGCACCACCAGGCCCATCCCGTCGAGGACGTGTCGGTGCACGCGCTCGACGATCTCGTCGGACACCTCGGCGTGCGCGGCGTGGCCCCACCACGTCAGCACGTCGGTCTGCGCCAGCAGCTCTTCGCTCAGCCCGTGCTCGGGATCGTCGAGCAGAGCGGTGGTCACCTCCACGCGCTCGCCGAGGTTGTCTTCGATGCCGGAGCGGATGGCGCCGTGCAGGCCGTCGGGGTAGATCTCGGCGACGCGGGCGTCGACCTGCTCGTGGCGGTTCTCGCTCCAGACGACGACGCGGAGGGGACGGTCGGGGGTGGGGGACATGCGGGTCTCCTTTCGTGGGGTGGGTCCGACGGCCGCAGCGATGCGACCGCGGGGATTACTTGATCGCGCCGCCGAGGGCGCCCGCCGCGATGTAGCGCTGGGCGAGGATGAGCAGCACGGCGGCCGGGAGCGAGGCCAGCACGGCCGTGGCCATGACGGGCCCCCACTGCTGCACGTTCGCGCTGAGGTAGTTGTAGATGCCGAGCGTGATGGGGCGCACGGTCGGCGTGCTGGTGAGCGTGAGGGCGAAGAGGAAGTCGCCCCACGCGCCGAGGAAGGTGAAGAGCCCCGCCGTGACGAGGGCGTTGCGACTGATCGGCACCACGATCGACACGAACGCGCGCAGGTGGGTGGCACCGTCGACATAGGCGGCCTCGACCAGGCTGTGGGGGATCGAGGTCATGAACGCCCGGATGAGCAGCACCGCGAACGGGACCTGCGCCGCGCTGTCGGCCAGGATCAGGCCCAGGTGGCTGTTGAGCAGACCGATGTCGTTGAACAGCGTGTAGAGCGCATTGGCGATGACGATCGTCGGGATCATCTGCGTGATCAACAGCACGAAGATGAACGGGGTCATGCCGGGGAGCGTGAAGCGGGCCAGACCGTAGGCCGCGGGGGTGGCGATCACGAGCGTGAGTACGACGGTTCCCAGGGCCACGATCAGGCTCGTGACGAAGTTGGGAGCCTGATCGGCCCACGCGGTCTCGTATCCCGCGAACGAGATGTCGATGGGGAGCCAGGTCGTGGACGCCGCCCCCGAGGTGGCTTGCAGGCTGCTGTTGACCATCCAGTAGACCGGGAAGATCATCACGGCGAGGAACAGCACGCCCAGCGCCGTCAACGGCCAGCTGCGGCGGGGGGACCGGGCGGGCCGGTCGGCGAGGAGGATGGTGCGCGTGGTCATTCGTCCACCGGCTTCCGGTTGAGGGAGAGGTAGACCACAGCGAAGACGAGCGAGACGGCGATGAGGATGTTGCTCACCGCGGCGCCGCCGCCGAACGAGAACTGCACGAAGGACTTCTCGTACGCCCAGGTCGCCAGGGTCTGTGTCGAGTTGGCGGGCCCGCCGCCGGTGAGGCCGAGGATGATGTCGACCACTTTCAGCGTGTAGACAACGCCCAGCACGATCACGACGCTCACGACGGAGCGGATGCTGGGCCAGGTGATGTACCAGAACGCTCGCCACCCGGTGGCGCCGTCGAGCGAGGCCGCCTCGTACAGTTCGTCGGGCACGGCCTGCAGGCCGCTGTAGAGGATCGTGGTGTTGAACGGGATGCCGAGCCAGATGTTCACGCCGATGACCGCGACCAGAGCCAGGCTCGGGCTGACCAGCCACGGCACCGGGGCGATGCCGAAGAGACCGAGGAATTGGTTCAGCGCCCCGCTGTCCTGGTCGAGGATCCACTTCCACACGGCGCTCGAAGCGATGAGCGGCAGCAGCCACGGCAGCAGCAGAAGCGAGCGGAGGAAGCCCGAGAGCGGGAAGTTCCGTTTGAAGAAAAGGGCGAGGGCCAGACCGATGACGAACTGCACCGAGATCGAGCCGACGGTGAACAGGGCCGTGTTCAGCAGTGTCGTGCCGAATAGCGAGCTGCTGAAGACTTCGATGTAGTTGGTCAGGCCCGTCCAGGGGGCCTCCCCGGTGAAGAAGGTCGCGGTCGTGTAGTCCTGGAACGACATCACGATGTTCTTCACGATCGGGTAGCCGAAGAACACGCCGACGAACACGACGGCCGGAAGGACGAACAGCCAGGCCGACAGCGAGGTCGCCAGGCGGCGGTTGCGGCGCAGCGACGGGATCGGGCCGGCGGGAAGCCGGGCGGGAACGGTCATCGGTGACCTCCTTTCGTGGGGCGGTGGTCGACGCGGCGCGGGGCCGCGCCGACCACGGCTCCTACTTGTTCTCGGCCTGCGCCTGCGACAGGGCGTCGGCGGGCGAGGCCTTGCCGGTGAGGGCGTTCTGAACGGCGGTGTAGATGGCCGTCGCCGCCTTCGGCCAGGCGTCGCCCAGCTCGCCGGTGCGAGCGCGGGCGGTCTGCACGGTCGTCACGAACGATGCGACCTGCGGGTTCGCGGCGGCCCACTCGGCGCCGGCCTTCTTGTCGGTGGGGACGTTTCCGGTGACCTTGGCGATCGTCTTCTGCATGTCGGGCTCGCCCAGGCACTTCACGAACGCACCGGAGAGCGCCATCTTGTCTTTGTCGCCGGTGTTCGGCACGGTGAATGCTTCGCCGCCCAGCGGGGCGATGGTGGTCTGCGACGACGTGCGCGTGGGGATGGGAACGCTGTCGAAGTGCAGTCCGCTCTTCTCGGTGGCCTCGTTCAGCGCCGGCAGCTGCCACGGCCCGTTGACCATCATCGCTGCCTTGCCCGCCACGAACTGGTCCTTCACATCGGCTTGCGCCCACGACACCGAGCTCTGCGACATCGATCCGTCGTTCTGCAGGTCGACGATGAACTGCAGGGCCTGCGCCGCCTCGGGGGTCGCGATGTCCTTCTCGTCGCCCCCGTTCGACCAGAAGAAGGGCAGGAACTGCCAGGTGCCCTCGTAGGTGTTGATGTTGCTCATGGCGAACCCGTAACGACCGGATGCCGAGTCGGTGAGCGTCTTCGCGGCGGCGCGCAGTTCGTCCCAGGTCTTCGGGGGCTCGATGCCCGCGGCGGTGAGCATGTCGGTGTTGTAGTAGAGCGCGATGGAATTCGTGACGGGCACCAGGCCATACAGTTCGCCGTCGTAGGTGCCCGCGTCGATGACGCCCTGCACCGCGTCGCCGCCGTCGATGCCGTAGTTCTTCAGCGGCGAGATGGCGCCCGACTTCGCGATCTGCTGGACATCGGGGTTGTCGAGCATCAGCACGTCGGGAAGCGTCTTCGAGGAGGCCTGCTGCAGAACCTTGGCGATGAGGCCGGCGCCGGCGACGTGGTTGATGGTGACGGTGGCGCCCACCTTCTCGGCGCACTCCTGGTAGATCGGGTCGTAGTTGTCCTGGTAGTAGTCCTCGATCGTGAGGTTCTTCGCGTCAGCGCCGCCGGCGGCGGATCCGCTTCCGCCGGAGCATCCCGCAAGGGTTGCGGCGAGTGCGCCGGCGCCGACGAGGGCGACGGCGAGAGGGGTCTTCTTCACGAGTGAGCTCCTTTGCTACGGGTGGGTCGGCGGGTGCCGGTCAAGCGCTTGACCTCTCCCGCGAAGAGAGGCCCGGGCGAGACCGAGGCGGCCGCGTCCACCGAGCGCTGGCAGACAGTCTGCTGCGCGTCATGGGCGTAGTCAAGCGCTTGACCAAAAGTTGCCGAGGGCTAGTGTGGGGTTCACGCATTCGAGAGGACACCGGCATGGTCACCATGCAGCAGGTCGCTGACCGCGCGGGCGTGTCGATCTCGACGGTGTCCTTCGTCGTCAACGACACGAAACCCGTCACGGCCGAGACGCGCGAGCGCATCCAACGCGCCATCGATGAACTCGGTTATCGGCGCAACGCGCTGGCCCGCGCGCTGGCCTCGCGTCGTTCGCACGTGATCGCGATGATCCACCCGATCATCGACCGCAACCACTACGGTTTCGTCGAAGCGGCCGCGGGGGCGGCGGCCGCCGCCGGCTACAACCTCGTGCTGTGGCCCGTGCACTCCGACGATGAGGCGCGCGAGATCACCTCCCTCACCACGACGGGGGCGGCCGGAGGAGTCCTGCTGCTCGAGGTGCGATACGACGACGCCCGTGTGCGCGCCTTGCAAGAGGCGAACTCGCCGTTCGTCCTGATCGGGCGCACGGGAGAGCTCGAGGGGATGGATTTCGTCGACATCGACTTCGAGAGCACCGTCGCCCACGCCATCGATCTGCTCGCGGGCGAGGGGCATCGGTGCATCGGCCTGGTCGTCGAGGACTTCTCGGCCACCGCCCTGGCCTCCTATGCGCCGCCGTTGCGCGTCGCCGACATCTTCCGAGCAGAGATGTCGCGCCGCGACCTCCATGGCGAGGTGTTCACCGTGCCCCGGGTCCTCGATCCCGATGCGCCGTCCGGGACGCCCGGCGCGGGTATCGTCGCTCAGCTCGCGGCCACGGCGCCCGAGACCACCGCACTCGTCGTCATGCACGCCACCGCATCATTCGCCATCGTGCACGAGCTTCGTGCCCGCGGATTGGTCATCCCCCGCGATATGTCGGTGGTGGGCATCGCGGTCGAGTCGGCAGTCACCTCGCTCGTAGATCCCCCGGTCACGACGTTCGAGACGCCATCGCGAGAGATGGGGCGCTTGGCCACCGAGGTGTTGATCGCCCGTATGGCGGGAGCCGAGCCCGGACGCGTGCACCGGCTGATCGACTGCGAGGTGCGTCCGGGCGCGTCGGTGGCGCCGGCGCCGCATGGCCGACGGCGCCTCGACGCAGGCTGACTCAGGCCGGATCGAGCCGGAGCACGCTCGGCGACTCGCCGAGCTTCAGGTCGTCGACGATGCGGATCGTGCGCGCGACGTCGTCGACGGCGCCGATGATCGTGCCGAAGCGCTCGCGGTCGGAGCAGACCGCCGTGACCGTCACGAAGTGCGTGCCCGTGTCCCACGTGTAGGTCGCGAACGGCGGCGTCTGGGGACTGGTCGGCAGCGGCATCGCGAGCTTCTCGCCCATCCCGAGGTAGGGGCTGCGGAACGACTCGGTGTCGTCGTACTCCATCGGCATCATCGCCCGGGCCGTCCGCAGTTGCGGGGTCGCCTCCTGCAGCTGCGCCATGACGACGAGCAGCTCGGGGTCGCTCTTCCATACCCAGACGAGCACGCGGCCCGCCGCGCGGCGCATGAGCAAGGGCGCCGCCTGGCTCAGGATCCAGGCGAAGGCGCCGCCGCCCGGCCGCGGTGTCGAACCCGCCGCGGAGTTCGCCTGATTCAGCAGCATGCCGATGGCCGCTTTGCGGTGGCGGCGGCCACGGAATCCGAGGGAGCCCGTGACGGCTACCCAGCGGTCGGCGGGAGCGTCGGCCTGCAGTCGGGACATGAGTCCAGCCTAGAAGGATCGACGCGAACGGGTCAGTCCCCGTCGAAGCGCACGACCACGCCGATCGAGGGCAGCGGTTCTCGCGGGTCGAGCCGGATCACGTCGAAGCGCGCGGCGACGTCGCTCGCCTCGGTGACGAGCGCGATCGCGGCGTCGTCGAACCGGGCGCCGGCGGCGACCGTGACGAGGGTCGGCTCGCTCCCGGATGCCAGGAGGTTCACGGCGTGGCAGGGGCGGTCGAGCGCGACGAGGTGCGTCTGCGCTTGCCCGGAGAAGCGCACGGCGTCGCCGTGTCGTACGTCGTGCGTGCGCCCGTCGATCTCGAGCCGGATGTCACCGCCCCAGGGCACGAGCGTGCGGTGCACGCCCGGGAAGAGCGAGAACGGAGCGGGCGCTGTCAGCCGCGCGACGCTCAGTTTCCAGGCGTCGGGTTCGTCGCCGGTCAGCGCCCACGTCTGCCCGAGCCCCGTTGCGCCACGGCGTTGCGGTCGTGTCGGCGAAACGGCGGATCACGGTGGCCATACCGGCACCGTACCCCTTCAAGTGTTGCCATTCTGTGGCAATCACGTTTTACTCACTGGAAACATGGCTCGCCGGGCCGCGTAACAGCGGCCGCATAACGTCACTCGCAACGAAGGGAGGACGCATGGCCGAAACACCCACCCGCACCGTGGACCGGGCGCTGTCACTGCTGGGCGCCGTCTGCGATTCCGGACCGATCACCCTGGCCGACGCGGCCCGCGCGGCCGACCTGTCGGCGAGCACGGCGCTGCGCCTGCTGCGCACACTCGAGGCGCAGGAGTTCGTCCGCCGTGTGGCCGACGGTCGCTACGCCGCCGGCGCCCGCATCGTGCAGCTCGGCGCCCTCGCCCTGTCGAACGACTCCCTCGTCTCCCTCGCCGAGCCGGCGCTCGCCCGCGTCGTCGCCGAGACGGGCGAATCCTGCTACCTCGCGGTGCGCGGCGCCGGGGCCACCGCGCTGTACATCGCGATCGTCGAGGGCACCCACTCGATCCGCCACGCGAGCTGGGTCGGACGCAGCATCCCCCTGCACGGATCGGCGGCCGGTGCAGTCCTCGAGGGTGGCACCGGCGAGGCCGGTTACGTCGTCGTCATGCAGGGCGTCGAAGACGACGTCACCGCCATCGCCGCCCCGATCGTCGTGGGCGGGCGGGTCGTGGCATCCCTCTCGGTCGTCGTGCCGAGCTACCGCACGACCGACGTGAAGAACGCGTCGATCGGGCGCCTGCTCGTCGCCGAGAGCCGCTCGATCCTGGCGCACCCCGAACTGCCCGCCGCCACCGAGGAGCGCTCGCGATGATCACCTTCCAGAACGTCACCAAGCGCTACGGCGACGCCGTCGCGGTCGACGACCTGAACCTGGTCGCCCCCACCGGCAAGCTCACGATCCTCGTGGGTCCCTCGGGATGCGGCAAGACCACGTCGTTGCGCATGGTCAACCGCCTCATCCGGCCGACCTCGGGCGACATCCTGCTCGACGGCGAGTCGACGGCGCGCATGGACGTCGCCGCCGTCCGTCGACGCATCGGCTACGTCATCCAGCACGCGGGTCTGTTCCCGCATCGCACGATCGTCGACAACGTCGCGAGCACCGCTCGCCTGGCGGGTGTCTCGGCCAAGGTCGCCCGCAGCCGGGCGCTCGAGCTGATGGAGCGGGTCGGGCTACCGACCTCGTTCGCCTCTCGGTATCCCTGGCAGCTGTCGGGCGGCCAGCAGCAGCGCGTGGGGGTCGCCCGGGCGCTTGCCGCCGATCCGGCGTTCATGCTCATGGACGAGCCCTTCAGCGCCGTCGACCCCGTCGTGCGCGCGCAGCTGCAGGAGGAGTTCCTGCGTATCCAGCGCGAAGAGGGCAAGACCATCGTCATGGTCACCCACGACATCGACGAGGCGCTGAAACTCGGCGACTACGTCGCGGTCATGCGTACGGGCGGTCGTCTCGCCCAGCTCGCCACGCCCGAGGAACTGCTGACGAGCCCCGCCGATGCCTTCGTCGCCGACTTCGTCGGTCGCGACCGCGGCTACCGCTCGCTCGGCTTCCGCTCGGTCTCCGACCTCCCGCTCACCGCTGAGCCCGTCGTCACCCTCGGTGCGTCGGCGGCGGAGGCTCGTGCCGTCACCGACGATGACTGGCTTCTCGTCGTGGATGCCGAGCGCCGCCCGCTCGGATGGGTCGAGACCCGGCATGTCGGCGCGGCTGTCGTGGCATCCGATCTCAACCTCGCCGGAACCGTCGCCCCCCGCGGCGGCACCCTGCGGCAGGTGCTCGATGCGGCGCTGAGCGCCCCGAGTCGTCGCGGCGTGATCGTCGACGACGACGGCGCGGTGGCGGGGTCCGTCACGGCCGCAGCCGTCGTCGCCGCGATCCCCGAGCTCGACGCGGGAGCGGCGGCATGAACCTCGAGTGGGTGCTGCGCGAGAGCGACACGATCCTCGGCCTGCTCGGCTCGCACATCGCGCTGTCGGTCATCCCTGTCGTGGTGGGACTGCTCCTCGCCCTGCCGCTCGGCTGGGCCGCGCAGCGCAGCGGCGTGTTCAAGACCGGCCTGCTGAGCATCACCGGGCTGCTGTACACGGTGCCCTCGCTCGCGCTGTTCGTGCTGCTGCCCTCGGTGCTGGGAACCCGCATCCTCGACCCCCTGAACGTCATCGTCGCCCTGACCGTCTACACCCTGGCCCTGCTCGTGCGCACGGTCTCGGACGGCCTCGACTCCGTCGCCCCCGAGACCCTGCAGGCGGCGGATGCCATGGGCTACCGGCCGCTGCACCGCCTGCTGTCCGTCGAGCTGCCGGTGGCCGTCCCCGTCATCGCCGCGGGGCTGCGCGTCGCGGTGGTCTCCAACGTCAGCGTCGTCTCGATCGCCGCCCTCATCGGCACCCCGCAACTGGGGCTGCTGTTCACCCAGGGGGCGCAGCTGCGCTTCCTGACCCCGATCATCGTCGGCATCGTCCTGTGCCTCGTGCTCGCCCTCGTGCTCGACGCCCTCGTGCTGCTGCTGGCGCGTCTCATGACCCCGTGGACCCCGAGAGGAGCGCACGCGTGATCGCCTACCTGCTCGACCCGAACAACTGGGCCGGCTCCGGCGGCATCCCGGTCCTCGTCGGTCAGCACCTCGTCTACACCGCCGTCGCCCTGCTCATCGCGGGGGTGATCGGGGTTCCGGCCGGCCTGTACGTCGGTCACACCGGTCGTGGCGTCGTCGTGATCGCGGGATTCGCGAACGCCCTGCGCGCGTTGCCGACCCTCGGACTGATCGTGCTGCTCGTCATGATCGTGGCACCGCTCATCGCCTCCGACCTGGCCTTCGTGATCCCGAGCATCATCGTGCTCGTGCTGCTGGCGATCCCGCCCATCATGACGAACACGTACGCCGGGATCCGTGCGGTGGATGCCGCCGCCGTCGACGCCGCGGTCGGCATGGGCTACCGGCCGCTGAAGGTGCTGTTCTCGGTGCAGGTACCGTGCGCGCTGCCGCTGATCATCTCGGGCTTCCGCGGCGCGACCCTGCAGGTCATCTCGACGGCGACGATCGCCGCGTACGTCTCGCTCGGGGGTCTCGGGCGCCTCATCATCGACGGCCGCGCGCAGAACGACTACGACAAGATGCTCGTCGGCGCGCTGCTCGTGGCCATCCTCGCGCTCGTCGTCGACCTGCTCCTCGCGCTCGCCTCCCGCGTCTTCGTCTCTCCCGGCCTCGACCGCCGTACCTCGCGCATCCCGTTGCGGGTCCGCCGCGCGGCCGTGCCGGCCTCCTGATCTCGTTCCCGTCCGACAGCACCACCCGACCCGCACCACCTCTGCCCCACTTCGTGCTCTGCATGCCGAAAGGACCCCTCATGATCCGCACCCGCCTCGCCGCGGCGGCCGCCCTCGCGACCGTCGCCGCCCTCACCCTCTCCGCCTGCTCCTCGGGCGGTGACCCGCTCGCAGCCGGCGGTGGCGAATCCGCCCCCGCCGACAGCATCGTCATCGGCTCGGCCGACTTCCCCGAGAGCCAGCTGCTCGCCACCATCTACGCGCAGGCGCTCACCGCCGCCGGCGTCGAGGCGACCACGCGCCTGAACATCGGCAGCCGCGAGGTGTACATGCCCGCGCTGCTCGACGGCTCGATCAACATGCTCCCCGAGTACACGGGTGCGACCCTGAGCTACCTCACGAAGGGCGACGCGGGCGTCTCGAGCTCGACCGATGTCGCCGCGGCGCTCGAGAAGGCGCTGCCCGAGGGCATCACCATGCTGACGCCGTCGGAGGCACAGGACTCCGACGTGCTCGCGGTCAGCAAGGACACTGCCGCGAAGTACAACCTGAAGACGATCGAAGACCTCAAGCCCTACGCGGCCGAGATGGTCCTCGGCGGCCCGCCGGAGTGGCCGACCCGTCACGAGGGCGTCCAGGGTCTGCAGGAGGTCTACGGCCTGACGTTCAAGGAGTTCAAGGCGCTCGACGTGGGCGGCCCGCTCACCATCGCGGCCCTGGCGAACGGCCAGATCCAGGCCGCCGACATGTACTCCACGTCGCCCGCGATGAAGGACTTCGTCGCGCTCGAAGACAACCTCAACCTCTTCCCGGCGCAGAACATCGTGCCGATCCTGGCCGCCGACAAGAAGACCGAGAAGGTCGCCGAGGTGCTCGACAAGGTCTCGGCCGCGCTCACGACGGCCGACCTGATCGAGATGAACGCGAAGCTCGACGACCAGCAGAGCCTCGACGACGTCGCGGCCGCGTGGATCTCGGCCCACGACCTCGGCTGAGCCCCCTTCGTTCCACACAGAAAGAGACACCGAAATGACCGGAAGCCGCGCGGTGCGCGCGCCGCGAGGGACGACGCTGACAGCCAAGAGCTGGCAGACCGAGGCCCCGCTGCGGATGCTCATGAACAACCTCGACCCCGAGGTCGCGGAACGGCCCGAAGACCTCATCGTCTACGGCGGCACGGGAAAGGCCGCCCGCAACTGGGCGAGTTACGACGCGATCGTCGCGACCCTCGCCGACCTCGACGACGATGAGACGCTGCTGGTGCAGTCGGGCAAGCCCGTGGGGGTGTTCCGCACGAACGTGTGGGCACCGCGCGTGCTTCTGGCCAACTCCAACCTCGTCGGCGACTGGGCCACGTGGCCCGAGTTCCGCCGCCTCGAGGCCGAGGGGCTCATGATGTACGGCCAGATGACGGCCGGATCGTGGATCTACATCGGCACGCAGGGCATCCTGCAGGGCACCTATGAGACGTTCGCGGCTGTCGCCCGCAAGCGCTTCGGCGGCACCCTCGCCGGAACCCTCACCGTCACCGGCGGCTGCGGCGGTATGGGCGGAGCCCAGCCGCTGTCGGTCACCCTGAACGGCGGCGTCGTACTCATCGTCGACGTCGATGAGACGCGCCTGCGCCGCCGCCAGGGCAAGCGTTACCTCGACGAGGTCACCACCGACCTCGACGACGCCCTCGAGCGCGTGCTCGCAGCTAAGGCCGAGGGGCGCGCCCTGTCGGTCGGTCTCGTCGGCAACAGCGCCGAGGTGCTGCCCGAACTGCTGCGCCGCGAGGTGCCCGTCGACATCGTCACCGACCAGACCTCGGCGCACGACCCGCTCGCGTACCTGCCCGCGGGCATCGCGTTCGAGGACTGGCGCACCGAGTCGGCCCGCGACCCCGAGGGCTTCACCGTGCGCTCGCGCGAGTCGATGGCCCGCCACGTCGAGGCGATGGTGGAGTTCCAGAAGCGAGGTGCCGAGGTCTTCGACTACGGCAACTCGATCCGCGACGAGGCACGCCAGGGCGGCTACGCCGACGCGTTCGCCTTCCCCGGCTTCGTGCCGGCCTACATCCGGCCGCTCTTCTGCGAGGGCCTCGGCCCGTTCCGCTGGGTCGCGCTGTCGGGCGACCCGGCCGACATCGCCGTGACCGACCAGGCGATCCTCGAGCTCTTCCCCGAGAACGAGGGTCTCAAGCGCTGGATCACCGCCGCGCAAGAGCACGTCGAGTTCGAGGGCCTGCCCGCCCGCATCTGCTGGCTCGGCTACGGCGATCGGGCCAAGGCCGCGGTCCGTTTCAACGAGCTCGTCGCCGAGGGCAAGATCTCCGCTCCCATCGTGATCGGCCGCGATCACCTCGACTCGGGCTCCGTGGCCTCGCCGTACCGCGAGACCGAGGCCATGGCGGACGGATCGGATGCCATCGCCGACTGGCCCATCCTCAATGCACTGATCAACACCGCCTCGGGTGCGACCTGGGTCTCGCTGCACCACGGCGGCGGCGTCGGCATCGGTCGCTCCATCCACGCCGGGCAGGTCTCGGTCGCCGACGGTACGCCGCTCGCCGCCGAGAAGCTCCAGCGCCTGCTCACGAACGACCCCGGCATGGGCGTCATCCGTCACGTGGATGCCGGATACGACCGCGCCGTCGAGGTCGCCCGCGAGCGCGGTGTGCGCGTGCCGATGCTGGACGCCGAGAAGGTCGAGGCCTGAGATGAGCCAGGAGGAGGTGGTCTTCGGCCTCGGGTCGACCCGCATCGACGAACTCGTCGCCGTCGCCCACGGCGCACCCCTGCGAGTCGCACCCGAAGCGCTCGCCGCGGTGGAGCGGACGAACCTCCTCCTGGCCGGTCTCGCCGCCTCGGGGCAGCAGATCTACGGCCTCACCACGGGCGTCGGCGACCTGTACAAGGTCGCGGGCGTCCAGCCCGACGTCGCGGAGGTGCAGCTCGGGATGCTGCGCAGCCACGCGAGCGGTGTCGGCACCCCGCACGACGAGCCGGCGACGCGCGCCATCGTCGCGGCCATCGTGCGGGCGCTCTCGCGCGGGCACAGCGGCATCCGTCCCGTGCTCGTGACGACCCTCGTCGAGATGCTGAATCGCGGGGTGACGCCCGTGGCGCCCTCGCAGGGGTCGGTCGGCTATCTCACGGCCACCGCACACATCGGACTCGTCGCCTTCGGCGAGGGCGAGGCGTGGTTCGCGGGGGAGCGGCTGCCCGCCGCCGCGGCCCTCGAGCGCGCCGGCATCGCACCGCTCGTCCCAGCGTCCCGCGAGGGGCACGCGATGATCAGTGGCACGTACGAGATCACCGGCATCGGCGCCCTCGCCGTGGCCGGTGCCCGCGCCTTGGTCGACGTGGCCGACCTCGCGGGTGCCATGTCGCTCGAGGCCCTGCGCGGCAACACTCGCGGCTACGACCCGCGCCTGCAGGCCCTGCGCCCGCACCCCGGGCAGATCGAGACCGCGCGGCGCCTGAACGCCCTGCTCGAGCACAGCGAGATCCTCGCCGCGCACCGCGACCACCGTCTTCAGGACGCGCTGAGCCTGCGCTGCATCCCGCAGGTGCACGGCTCGGTGCGCGACGCGCTCGCCTACGTCGAGTCGGTGGTGCAGACCGAGATCGACGCCGTCACCGACAACCCGGTGTTCATCGTCGAGGACGACGAGCTCATCGCCCTTCCCGGCGGCAACGGCCACGGCGCGCCCCGGTCGCGCTGGCGCTGGACACCCTCGCGATCGCCGTCGCCGAGGTCAGCACGATGTCGCAGGCCCGCGCCGACCGCCTCACGCACGCCGCCCTCAGCGGACTGCCCGCGTTCCTGGCATCCGGTGCCCCCGGCATGTCGGGCTTCATGATCCCGCCGTACGTCTCGGCCGCGCTCGCCGGCGAGAATCGCGCGCTCGCCGCCCCGGCGTCGGTGCACACCGTGCCGACGTGCGCCGGGCAGGAGGACCACGTCAGCATGGGCACGACCGCGGCGATCCAGGCGCGACAGGCCGTCGTGAATGCCGAACGCATCGTCGCGATCGAGCTGCTGTGCGCTGCCGAAGCGCTGGAGTTCCACGCGCCGCTCGCGGCGGGCGCGGGAACCGGTCGCGCCCACGCCGCGATCCGCGAACGCGTCGCTCCGCGCGACACCGATCGGATCATGGCCCCCGACATCGATGCGGTGACGACCCTCGTCGCCGACGGCACGTTGAGCCGGGTCGTCGCTGACGTCACCACCGCCCACGAAGGAGCCCCCCGTGTCGACTGACACCCCGCCCCCGACAGGCGCCCCCCGCCCGCTCGACGGCGTCCGCGTTCTCGACCTCTCCCGCGTCCTCGCGGGTCCCCTCTGCGCGTCGATGCTCGCCGACCTCGGCGCGACCGTCACGAAGATCGAGGTGCCCGGCCGCGGCGATGACTCCCGCCACTTCACCCCGCACATCGGCGGCGAGAGCAGCTACTTCATGCTGGTGAACCGCGGCAAGCGCTCGATGGCCCTCGACCTGAAGTCCGACGAGGGGCGTGCGCTGCTGCACCGCCTGATCGCCGACGCCGATGTGCTGGTCGAGAACTTCCGCCCCGGCGTCACCGCCCGTCTCGGCATCGACTGGCAGAGCGTCCGCGAGATCAATCCGCGGCTGGTCTACGTCAGCATCTCGGGCTTCGGGCAGACGGGCCCGCTGTCGCACCGCCCCGCCTACGACCACGTCGTGCAGGCGATGGGCGGCATCATGTCGGCCACCGGGTGGGCCGACGGCCCGCCGACGCGTGTCGGCGACGCCGTGGGCGACGTGGTCGCCGGGATGTACGGCGCGTTCGGCGCGCTCGCCGCCCTGCTGCAGCGCGCGCAGACCGGCGTCGGCCAGCACGTCGACGTGGCGATGCTCGACGCGATGTTCTCGCTGCAGATGGTGGCGCTGTCGCAGGTGCTCGCGGGGGCCCCGGCTCCCACGCGTCTCGGAAACGCCCACCCGATCAGCGCCCCGATGGACGCCTACGCCTGCGGCGACGGGCACCTCGTCATCGCCGTCGCGAACGATGCGCTCTTCGTGCGCCTGGCCACCGCCCTCGGTCGCGCCGACCTGCTCGACGACCCGCGCTTCGCGACCGACCCCGCTCGCTTGGCTCACCAGGATGACCTGCGCGCCCAGATCGAGGCGTGGACCACGACCCGCACGGTGGAGCAGGCGGTCGCCGACCTCGAGACGGCGGGCGTTCCCGCGGCCCCCATCTGGGACGTCGCCCAGCTCGCCGACAGCGGTCACGCCCGCGCCCGCGGCCTCGTGCGCACCGTCGAGCACCCCGTCGCCGGTTCGGTGCCGCTCGTGCCGCAGCCGGTGCGCTTCAGCGGGACGGATGCCGCCGCCCAGGCGCCCGCGCCGACCCTCGGCCAGCACACCGACGACGTCCTCACCGACGACCTCGGACTCGACGACGACGAGATCGCGCGTCTGCGCGCGGCGGGGGTGGTCGCGTGAGCCGCGGTCCGGTCGCCGTCCTCGGCGCCGGCACGATGGGCGCCGGAATCGCCGCCGTGCTCGCCGCGCACGGTCACGACGTGCGGCTGTACTCGCGCACGGCCTCGACCCTCGAAGCGGCGCGTGAGCTGGTCGTGGCGCACGACGCCGACGCGGGCGAGCGCCTCACGACCACCACCGACCTCGATGAGGCGGCGCGCGGCGCGGCGCTCGTCATCGAGAGCGTGGCCGAAGACCTCGCCCTCAAGCGCGAGATCTTCGCGCGGATCGAGCCGCTCGTGGCGGACGACGCGGTGCTGACCACCAACACCTCCAGCGTGCGCATCACCGAGATCGCCGAGGCGCTCGCCGACCCGACGCGGCTCATCGGTCTGCACTGGTTCAACCCGCCCACGGTCATGCCGCTCATCGAGATCGTGCGGGGCGAGCGCACCTCCGACGCCGCGGTCGCGACCGCGCAGCGGCTCTGCGCCGAGATCGGCCGCGAGAGCATCGTCGTCGACCGCGACGTGCCGGGCTTCGTCGTCAACCGCCTGCAGTACGCGCTCCTGCGCGAGGCCATCGCGCTCGTCGAGGGCGGGATCGCCACCGTCGCCGACGTCGACCGCGCCGTGTCCACGACCCTGGCCCCGCGCTGGTCGTCGCTGGGTCCGCTCGGCCTGATGGACCTCGCCGGCCTCGACGTGGTCAAGAAGGTCTCCGCCATCGTGATGTCCGACCTGGATGCCGCGGGGCGGGGTGCCCCGCACCGTCGCCGATCTCGTGGCCGGGGGCCATCTCGGCGCGAAGAGCGGTCGGGGCTTTTACCCCTGGTCGCCGGCCGACGCCGACCGGGCCCGCGCCGACCGCGACGATCTCGTGCGCCTCGTCACGGAGCAGAAGCGATGAGCGGCGTGCGCGAGCGCATCGACGGCACCGTCGCGACGCTCACGATCGACCGCGCTCACAAGCGCAACGCGCTCGATGCCGAGACACTCGGTGCCCTGGTCGCCGCCCTCCGCCGCCTCGACGACGACGCCTCCGTGCGCGCGATCGTGATCGCGGGCGACGAGCGCGCCTTCGCCGCCGGAGCCGACCTCGGCGACCTCGGCTCGGCCGGGGCCGTGGAGCTGTACCGCAGCGGGTTCAGCGAGCACTGGGACGCCGTCGCCGCGATCCGCACGCCCCTCGTCGCCGCCGTGCGCGGGTACGCCCTCGGCGGCGGGCTCGAGCTCGCCCTCGCGTGCGACGTCGTCGTGATCGCTGACGACGCGGTGCTGGGCTTTCCCGAGGTGCGCCTCGGCATCCTTCCCGGCGCGGGCGGCACGCAGCGGCTGCTGCGCGCGGTCGGCAAGGCGGTCGCCCTCGACCTGCTGCTCACCGCCCGCCGTATCGACGGCGCCGAAGCCGCCCGGCTCGGCATCGCGAGCCGGGTCGTCGCCTCGGCCGAGGTCGAGGAGACCGCGCACGCCGCCGCCGCCGAGATCGCCCAGGGCGCTCCCGTGGCCGCCGCGATGATCAAGAGCGCGGTGCTCGCCGGTTTCGAGATGCCGCTCGGCGCGGCCGTCGCGCACGAGCGCGCCCTCTCGGCGCTGATCGCCGCGAGCCACGATCGCGCCGAGGGCATGCGCGCCTTCCGCGCCCGCGAGACCCCCACCTTCGAAGGACGCTGACATGACCGCCGTCACCTCCCTGCTCGGCGCGATCTCCGGCATCGGTCGAGAGCCCCGCAGCGGCGGCTACGCCCGCCCGGTCTTCTCGACCGCCGAGCGCGACCTGCGCGCGTGGTTCGTCGGCGAGGCCGAGGCGCGCGGACTCGACGTCGAGATCGACCCCAACGGCATCCTGTGGGCCTGGTGGGGAACGCCCGGACCGGATGCCGTGGTCACCGGCAGCCACCTCGACTCGGTGCCCGGCGGCGGAGCGTTCGACGGGCCGCTCGGCGTTGCGGCCGCGCTCGCCGCGGTCGACGTGTTGCGCGAGCGCGGGTTCGCACCCGCGAAGCCTCTCGCGATCGCGGTGTTCCCCGAGGAGGAGGGCTCGCGCTTCGGCGTCGCGTGCCTCGGTTCGCGCCTGCTCACGGGCGCGCTCTCGCCCGACGCCGCGCGTCGGCTCACCGACCGCGAGGGCGACACGCTCGCCGACGTCTTCGCCGCGGGCGGGATCGACCCGGCCGGCATCGGCCCCGACCCCGAGACGCTCGCGCGCATCGGCGTCTTCGTGGAGCTGCACGTCGAGCAGGGGCGCGGCCTCATCGATCTCGACCGCCCGTTCGCCGTCGCGGAGTCGATCCTCGGCCACGGCCGCTTCAAGGTGACGGTGCGCGGCGAGGGCAACCACGCCGGCACGACGCTCATGGCCGACCGCCGCGACCCCCTGGTCGCCGCCGCCGCCATGGTGGGCCGCATCGCCGAGCTGGCCGGCGCCGTCGACGACGCCCGCGCCACCGTCGGACGCTTCGAGCCGGTGCCCGGCGGCACCAACGTCATCGCGTCGTCGGTGGACTTCTGGATCGACGCGCGTCATCCCGACGACGACGTCACCCGGCGCCTGATCGCCGACATCGACCGCATGTGCGGCGGCATCGCCGCAGCGCAGGGCTGCGAGGCCGTGCTCGTCGAGGAGTCGTGGAGCCCGACCGTCGGCTTCGACCCCGCCCTCGCGCGGCGCATCGGCTCCGCCCTCGCCGACGCCCCGTACCTGCGCACCGGCGCCGGCCACGACGCGGGCATCCTCGCGAGCGTCGTCCCGACCGGCATGCTGTTCGTCCGCAACCCCTCGGGCATCTCGCACTCGCCGGAGGAGCACGTCGTCGACGCCGATGCGGACGCCTCGGCCGCCGCCCTCGCCGACGTCCTGCAGGACCTGCTGTCGTGACGCGCTTCTGGGCGCCGCGGGCGTGGATCGGCGACGCCGTGGCGAACGGCGTGCGGGTCACGGCATCCGGGGGTCTCATCGCCTCGGTCGAGACGGAAACGATCCCGGATGCCACCGACCACCGCCTCGACGGTCTCGTGCTGCCGGGCGCGGTCAACGCCCACTCGCACGCTTTCCACCGGCTGCTGCGCGGCCGCACCCACGGCGACGGCGGCAGCTTCTGGACCTGGCGCGAGCTGATGTACCGCGAGGCCGGTCGCCTCGACCCCGCGTCGTACGAACGCGTCGCCACGGCGGTGTACGCCGAGATGGTCGCCGCCGGGTGGACCGCGGTCGCGGAGTTCCACTACGTCCACCACGCGCCCGACGCCCAGTCCTACGACCCGCCGCACGCGATGGAGCGCGCGCTCGCGCGCGCGGCGCGGGCCGCCGGCATCCGGCTCACCCTGCTCGACACCTGCTACCTCTCCAGCGGTTTCGGGCAGCCCCTCGAACCCGCGCAGCGGCGCTTCGGCGACGCGGATGCCGGAGCTTGGCTCGCTCGCCTCTCGGCGCTGCGCGAGGTCTTCGCCGACGAGCACCCCGAGGTCGTGGTCGGCGGGGCCGTGCACTCGGTGCGCGCGGTGCCCGTGGACGCCCTCGAACGCATCGGCGCCGAGCTGGATCCGGCGATCCCGCTGCACGTGCATCTGTCGGAGCAGCCCGCCGAGAACGCCGCGTGCCTCGAGGCAACGGGGCTGACGCCCACCGCGCTCCTCGCGCGCAGTGGGCTCGTCTCGGAGCGGCTCTCGGCCGTCCACGCCACCCACCTCACCGACGACGACATCGCGGCACTCGGGGCCGCGGCAGCGACGATCGTGATGTGTCCCACCACCGAGGCCGACCTCGGCGACGGCGTCGGCCCCGCCCGCCGCCTGGCCGACGCGGGAGCCCGGATCGCGCTCGGCACCGATCAGCACGCCGTGGTCGACCCGCTGCTCGAGGCCCGCGCGCTTGAGCACGGGGAGCGCCTGGCGTCCGGGCGTCGCGGGCGGTTCTCGCCCGCCGAGCTCGTCGCCGCGCTCACCCGGGGCGGCGCGTCGGCCGTGGGGCGTGCGGTCGGGCGGATCGCGGTGGGGGAGCCCTGCGACTTCCTCGTCGTCGACGAGAACAGCGCCCGCACCGCGGGCAGCGACCCGGGCCAGCTCGTGCTCACCGCCACCGCGCATGACGTCGCGCGTGTGATCATCGGGGGGCGCGAGCGCGCGACCGGCGGCGCGCACACCGATCTCGGACCCGTCGGCGATCTGCTCGGAAAGGCGGTGCTCGCGTGAGCACGACCCTCATCACCCGTATCGGCGAGCTGATGACCGTCGACGACGAACAGCGCGTGCTGCGCGACGCGGCCGTCGTGATCGACGGCGACCGCATCGCCTGGATCGGCGCGGCATCCGACGCTCCCGCCGCTGACGAGCGGGTGGATGCCGCCGGCCGGGCGCTGCTGCCCGGCTGGGTCGACTCGCACACCCACCTCGTCTTCGACGGCGACCGCACGGCCGAGTTCGAGGCGCGCATGGCGGGGCAGAGCTACGCCGCGGGCGGGATCGCGGTGACGCGGGATGCCACCCGTGCGGCCTCCGACGAGCGTCTCGCCGCGCTCGTCGCCGCCCGCGTGCGCGAGGCCCGCGCGCAGGGCACGACCTGGATCGAGACGAAGACCGGTTACGGCCTCGACACCCCGAGCGAGCAGCGCGGCGCCCGGATCGCCGCCGACGGCGCCGATGACGCGACCTTCCTCGGTGCCCACCTCGTGCCGGCCGGCGTCGACCCCGACGACTACGTGCGCGAGGTGTGCGGGCCCATGCTCGACGCCGTGCGCCCGTTCGTGTCGTGGGCCGACGTGTTCTGCGAGCGCGGGGCGTTCACCCCCGAGCAGTCGCGCGAGGTGCTGCTCGCCTCCCGCGCGGCCGGGCTCGGGCTGCGCGTGCACGGCAACCAGCTCGGCCACGGCGAGGGCATCCGCCTCGCCGTCGAGGTGGGCGCGGCGAGCGTCGACCACTGCAACTTCGTCTCGGATGCCGATCTCGACGCGCTCGCGGGCGGCTCCACCGTCGCGACGGTTCTTCCCGCGTGCGACCTGTCCACTCGGGCGCCGCTCGCGCCCGCTCGGCGCCTGCTCGACGCGGGTGTCGAGGTCGCGATCGCCTCGAACTGCAACCCCGGCACCTCGTACACGAGCTCGATGCCGTTCTGCGTCGCCACCGCCGTGCTGCAGATGGGGCTGAGCGTGGCCGAGGCGGTGCGCGCGGCCACCCGCGGCGGGGCGATCGCGCTCGGGCGCGCGACGGGCGAGGGGGCGATCGGCTCGATCGCCGTCGGTCACCGCGCCGACCTGCACCTGCTCGACGCCCCCTCGGCGACGCACGTGGCGTACCGTCCCGGGATGCCGCTGACGGCGGGCGTGTGGAAGGGCGGGCGCCGCGTGGTCTGACATCCCGCGCTGCGGTGACGGCGGTCCGGTCACCGCGATTGCGCGGGACGGCTCGCCGGTGTCGGAGCTTGGTGTCAGGCTGTACTGCGCGGTCACGGAGACCGCGACCGACACCCCCGGAGGTCCCCGTGCTGGCGAAGCTCCTCATCAGATATCTGTCGCGGTATCGCTGGCTCCTCGTGGCGCTGCTGATATTCCAGTTCGCCGCGGCGATGGCATCCCTTTACCTGCCACGCCTCAACGCCGACATCATCGACCAGGGCGTCGCGCGCGGAGACACCGGGTACATCTGGTCGCAGGGCTCGCTCATGCTGGTGATCTCGCTCGGGCAGATCATCGCGTCGGTGATCGCGACATACTTCGCCGCCCGGGCAGCCATGGCGGCAGGCCGCGACATCCGCCGCGACGTCTTCGAGAAGGTCAGCGGCTTCTCCGAGCGTGAGCTGTCGCAGTTCGGTGCCGGCTCGCTCATCACCCGCAACACCAACGACGTGCAGCAGGTGCAGATGCTGGCCATGATGGGCGCCACCATGCTCGTGAGCGCGCCGCTTCTGGCGATCGGCGGCATCGTCATGGCGCTGCAGCAAGACGTCGGGCTGAGCTGGCTGCTCGGTGTCGCCGTTCCCGCGCTGTTGGTCGTCGTGGCCCTCGTCATCGCCCGCATGGTGCCGCTGTTCCGCAGCTACCAGTCCAAGCTCGACGGCGTGAACCGCGTGATGCGCGAGCAGCTCACGGGGGTGCGCGTCGTGCGCGCTTTCGTGCGCGAGCGCATCGAAGAAGAGCGCTTCCGCGATGCCAACACCGACATCATGGTCGTGGGGCGCAAGGTCGGCTCCCTCTTCGTGCTCTTGTTCCCCCTGGCCATGCTCGTGCTGAACGTCACCGTGGTCGGGGTGATCTGGTTCGGCGGTATCCAGGTCGACTCCGGCGACGTGCAGATCGGCACGCTCTTCGCGTTCATGCAGTACGTCGCCCAGATCCTCATGGGCGTGCTCATGGCCAGCTTCATGACCGTGATGATCCCGCGCGCAGCCGTCTCGGCCGAACGCATCGGCGAAGTGCTCGACAGTCACTCGGCTCTCGCGCGCCCGGCGCACCCCGTCAGCACGTTCCCCACTCCCGGCGCTGTCGAGTTCGACGATGTCGCGTTCGCGTACCCCGGCGCCGAAGCACCCGTGGTCTCGGGGATCAGCTTCGCCGCCCGGCCCGGCGAGACCGTCGCCATTGTCGGATCGACCGGCGCCGGCAAGACCACGCTCGTCTCGCTCATCCCCCGGCTGTTCGACGCCACCGGCGGCGCGGTGCGCATCGGCGGCGTCGACGTACGCGAGGCCGATCTCGATGTGCTGTGGACGAGCATCGGACTCGTCCCGCAACGCCCCTTCCTCTTCAGCGGCACCGTGGCTTCCAACCTGCGTTTCGGACGCGAAGACGCCACCGACGACGAACTCTGGCGTGCGCTCGAGATCGCACAGGGCCGTGACTTCGTCGAAGAGATGGAGGGCGGTCTGGGCGCGCGCATCGCGCAAGGCGGCACGAACGTCTCGGGCGGGCAGCGCCAGCGCCTGGCGATCGCCCGCGCCATCGTGCACCGGCCGGCGGTGCTGGTGTTCGACGACTCGTTCTCGGCGCTCGACCTCACCACCGACGCCCGCCTTCGTCAGGCGTTGTGGCGCGAGCTGCCCCACGTGACCAAGATCGTCGTCGCGCAACGGGTGTCCACCATCACCGACGCCGACCGCATCGTGGTGCTCGAAGACGGACGCATGGCCGGTCTCGGCACCCACGACGAACTGCTCGAGACCAGCGACACCTACCGCGAGATCGTCGCCTCGCAGCTCGGGGTGCAGGCATGAGCACCCCCGATGCCCTCACCGAAGAAGAGCGCGCCGAGCTCGAACTCGCCGAGCAGGCGCGGCTGAACTCGGGGGACTGGGACAGTGTGGCGCCCGGCAAGGCCGCCGCTTTCGGTCCGAGTTTTCGCCGGCTGATCGGCCTGCTGCGACCGCACACGGCGGCGTTCGCTTTCGTCTCCGTCCTCGGCGCCCTCGGCGTGGTCCTGACCGTTCTCGCCCCGCGCGTGCTCGGCGATGCGACGAACATCGTGTTCGAGGGGCTGGTCTCACGCGGACTCGCCGCCCAGTTCCCCGCCGGCACCTCTCAGGCCGAGGTGGTCCAGGCGCTGCGCGCGGGCGGGCAGGGCGACATGGCCAACGTCGTCGCGGCGATGAACGGCTTCCAGGTGGGCGCGGGCGTCGACTTCGACGCCCTCCGCGTGATCATCGTGACCGTGCTGGCGATCTACGTCGGATCGTCGCTGCTGTCATGGATCCAGGGCTACGTCATCAACGTGATCATGGTGCGCACAATGTGGCGTCTGCGCGAAGACGTCGAGGCGAAGATCAACCGCCTGCCGCTGTCGTACTTCGACAAGGTGCAGCGCGGCGAGCTCATCTCACGCGTCACCAACGACATCGACAACATCACGCAGACCATGCAGCAGTCGCTCTCGAGCGCGCTGACCTCGGTGCTCACGGTCGTGGGCGTGCTCATCATGATGTTCACCATCTCGTGGCAGCTGGCGTTGGTCGCGCTCGTGTCGATCCCGCTCATGGCGGTGATCTTCGGGGTCATCGGGCCCCAGTCGCAGAGGGCGTTCGGCGAGCAGTGGAAGAAGGTCGGGCGTCTCAACGCGCGTGTCGAGGAGTCGTTCTCGGGCCACGCGCTGGTCAAGGTCTACGGCCGCGAGAAAGACGCCCGCGAGCAGTTCGAGGTCGAGAACGAAGAACTCTTCCAGGCGAGCTTCCGGGCCCAGTTCCTCTCGGGCATGATCATGCCCGGCATGATGTTCATCGGGAACCTCACCTACGTCGGTATCGCGGTGCTGGGCGGTCTCATGGTCGCGGGCGGGCACCTCCGCCTGGGCGACGTGCAAGCCTTCATCCAGTACGCGCAACAGTTCACGCAGCCCCTGTCACAGCTGGGCGGCATGGCCGCTGTCGTGCAGTCGGGCACCGCCTCGGCCGAGCGCGTGTTCGCGCTGCTCGACGCCGATGAGCAGGAGCCCGACGCCCCCGACGCCCCGCTCCCCGCCGACGGTCGCGGCGTCATCGAGTTCGAGCATGTGCGCTTCTCGTACACGCCCGAGCACCCGCTCATCCGCGGCCTGTCATTCCGCGTCGAGCCGGGGCAGACGGTCGCGATCGTCGGCCCGACGGGAGCGGGCAAGACCACGCTGGTCAACCTCATCATGCGGTTCTACGAACCCGACGGCGGCCGCATCCTGCTCGATGGGCAGAACATCGCCGACATGCGTCGTGACGATGTGCGCTCGCGTACCGGCATGGTGCTGCAAGACCCGTGGTTGTTCGCCGGCACGATCCGCGACAACATCCGCTACGGGCGCGAGAGTGCCACCGACGACGAGATCGTCGAGGCCGCCGTGGCCACCCGCGTCGACCAGTTCGTGCATTCGTTGCCCGAGGGCTACGAGACGGTGCTCGACGAAGACGCCGCGAACGTCTCAGCCGGCGAGAAGCAGCTCATCACGATCGCGCGGGCATTCGTCGCCCGCCCGTCGGTGCTCATCCTCGACGAGGCCACGTCGTCGGTCGACACCCGCACCGAGCTGTTGCTGCAGCAGGCGATGGCGGCGCTGCGCGAAGGACGCACGTCGTTCGTGATCGCCCACCGCCTGTCCACGATTCGCGACGCCGATCTGATCCTCGTCATGGAACACGGCGACATCGTCGAGCAGGGCACGCACGACGAGTTGATCGCCGCCGAGGGTGCGTACCACCGCCTCTATCGTTCGCAGTTCGAACAGGCCGCCGCCGACCTCGACGACGCCGGCGTCGACGCCGCCTCGACCGGCGGGCCGACGACCCAGCGGCCGGCGCCCGCCGTCGACGACGCCGTGGTGGTCACGGCTCTGGCTGCCGCGGCACCCGAGGTGACGGCGCCGGCCGGCGTCGACGGCCCGCCCCACCCCGCCCACGGGGCACCCTCACCCGACCCCCGGCCCGGCGAGCAGCGCTGACACCGCGCGGCAGGCGAGGCGACCCGGCGGCAGGGCGCGGAGGCCGCACGGCCCGCCGACCGCATGGCCCACCGGCCGCATGGCCCACCGGCCGCATGGCCCACCGGCCGCACGGCCCGCCGGCCGCATGACCCGGCGGTGCGGCGGCGCACGGGCAGGGCTCCCGGGGCGAAAAACGCCCCTCCGGTACAGTGGTCGGGCGCATGCACCTTCCGTGCGACCCGATCCGCCGCATAGATAGGCCTCACCACCCGTGACCACTTCTGCGACGCCCGCCGACCATCCCACGCCCGCCGACTCGTCCGACGCGGATGCCGTCCCCGAGCCGGTTCCCGGAGCCGACGTCCCGCCCGACCGTCCGCTGACCATCCTCATCGGCGCCGACACCTTCGCCCCGCACGTGAACGGCGCAGCCCGTTTCGCGGAGCGGCTCGCGGCCGGACTCGTCGCTCGCGGTCACGACGTGCACGTCTCCGCGCCCAGCGCCGGCCGCGGCAACGCCGGCACCGGAACCGAGGTCATCGAGGGGGAGCCGATGACGATGCATCGCCTCCCCGCCTACCGTTTCCTTCCCCACGACTGGCTCACCTTCGTCCTGCCGTGGAGGTCGAAGCACTACGCCCGCCGCGTGCTCGACGACGTCAAGCCCGACGTGGTGCACATCCAGTCCCACATCGTCATCGGCCGCGGTCTCGCACGCGAGGCGCGCAAGCGCGGCATCCCGGTCGTGGCCACCAATCACGTGATGGCCGAGAACATCCTCGACTTCACCACGTTGCCCGACGCCCTCGACCGCGTCTTGGTCAAGCTCGCCTGGGCCGACGCCGCGCGCACCTTCGCGATGACGCGCGCCGTCACCACCCCCACGCGAAGGGCAGCCGACTTCCTCGAGTCGACGATCGACATCAGCGGCGTCATCCCCATCTCCTGCGGGATCGACCGGTCGAACTACTCGCCCGATCTCACGCCGCGCGACGCCAACCGCCTGCTCTTCGTCGGGCGTCTGACGACCGAGAAGCACATCGACGTGGTGCTCGCCGCCCTCGCCAAGCTCGACCCGGCGCTCGAGGTCAGCTTCGACATCGTCGGCGGTGGCGACCAGCGCGCGAAGCTCGAGGCGCTGGCGCAGCAGCTCGGTGTCGCGGAGCGCGTCACGTTCCACGGCCACGCGTCCGAGGACGACCTGCGCGCGCTGTACTCCCGCGCGAGCGTGTTCGTGATCGCCTCGATCGCCGAGTTGCAGTCGATCGCCACGATGGAGGCCATGGCATCCGGTCTGCCCATCGTCGCCGCCAACGCCGTCGCCCTCCCGCACCTCGTGCACGACGGAGAGAACGGTTACCTCTTCACCCCCGGTGACGCCGACGAGGCCGCGGCGCGCCTGACCGACGTGCTCACCGCGTCCGCCGACGAGCGGCTCCGCATGCAGCAGGCGTCGCTCGACGCCGTGGCCGTGCACGACATCACCCGCACGCTCGACACGTTCGAGGCTCTGTACCGCGGTCGCCCCCTCCCGGAGTAACCGCGTGCACGTCGCGATGTTCGCCGACCAGCACCTCGAGTCACTGGGTGGGGCGCAGGTGTCGATGCGGCTGCAGAAGCGCTTCCTCGAGCGAGCGGGCCACATCGTCACGGTCGTGGCGCCCCGCATGCACCGCCCCGCGCCCGACGACACGGCGTACCTCGACTTGCCGTCGATCGCGATCACGCCCGATCGCGAGTATGCGCTCACCTGGCCGGGCGCCCGCACCGACCGGTTTCTCGATGCCGAGATGGGAGCGCGCCTGCCCGTCGACGTCGTGCACGTACAGGCCGATTTCTGGGGCGCGTTCATCGGACACCGCTATGCCGTGCGTCACGGCCTGCCCGTGGTGCACACGATGCACAACCGCGTCGACGTCGGCATCGAAGCGACGGCGCCGTTTCCCGGTCTCGTCCTGCGGGTGCTGAACGCCTGGGCGCGGCGGACGCTGCCCCGGGAGGCGGCCAGGCAGCAGTGCTCCGCGTCGAGCGGCGACGGCTGGGCCTACCTCCGCCGCCTCGCCGCGCTGTCGCGCGCCGTCACCGCCCCCTCCGGCCACTTCGCTCGCCGACTCGAGCGGCATGGTGTCGCCGACGCCGTCGACGTGATCTGGAACGGCATCGACGACGACGTGCTCGACGCCGCGCTCGCCGCGGGGCCTGCGGTGCGTCGGCCGGGCCGTCCGCGGTTCGTCTGGCTCGGGCGCATGAGCCCCGAGAAGCGGCTGCTGCCGTTCCTGGAGGCCGTCGCGGACGCGGGCATCGACGCCGAGATCGAGATCATCGGCGGCGGCGGTCAGCTGCGCGAGGCGCGGAGGCTGATCGAGCGCCGCGCGCCCGCGGCATCCGTCGTCTTCTCCGGTCGGTTGCCGTACGCCGAGACCCTGCGGCGCATCGCCGACGCCGACGCCGTTGTCCAGACCTCGATCGGGTTCGAGACCCAAGGGATGACGGTCTTCGAGGCTGCGTCCCTGGGTACTCCCGCGGTGGTCAGCGATCCCGACATCGCCGCCGAGCTGGGTGCGGGCACGTGGGTGGTCGAAGATGCCACGGTCGCCGCCCTCGCCGCAGCGCTGCGCCGCGCGGCCACCGATATCGCCAGCGGCTCGCCGGTCGTACCCGACCCCACCGTCGCGGAGCGCTTCCGCCAGTCGTCGCGGACGGCCGCGATGGTCGCGGTGTACCAGCGGGCGGTCACGGCGGGGCGCTGAGGCGTCGGGCCCGGCGATCCGGTCAGTCCGCCGCGATGATCCGCAGCGGGGCGGTGACCGGTGCTGCGGCGGGAGCTGCGGTGTGCAGGGTCGGCCGTGCCGCTTCGAGGGCGGGTGCCGCGCCGGGCGCCGCTCTGTGCGACCGGCTGGGACGGTCGGCCGCGGATGCGACCCGCGAGGGATCGGTGGGGATGCTGCCGTAGCCGTCGGTGCGCACGAGCCACACGGTGGCGACGATTCCCGCGAGCGAGAGGATGCCGAGAGCGATGAGATATGCCATGGCAGATACGCTACGAGTAGAGGAAAAGTGTCACGAGTGGCATGATGGTCGGTAATCGTCAGATTTCTGCCACACCGGAGGTTCGCATGCGCTCGGTCGCCGTTGTCATCCAGCCCGGGTTCGCGCCCTTCGAGTTCGGTCTCGCGTGCGAGGCGTTCGGCCTCGATCGCAGCGACGACGGCATCCCCAATTTCGACTTCCGCATCGTGTCGCCCGACCCCGGGGTCGTGCCGTCGAACATCGGGTTCTCGGTCAATGTCGAGCTCGGTCTCGACGCCGCCGAAGACGTCGACATCCTCATCCTCGCTCCCGTGCCGCGGACGACGTGGGATGCCATCGACCCCCGCGTGATCGACACGGTGCGTGCCGCCCACGTCCGCGGTGCGTGGTTGCTGAGCGTGTGCAGTGGAGCGTTCGTCATCGCGGCGGCGGGGGTTCTCGACGGCAAGCGTGCGACCACGCACTGGCGCTACGCCGACACCATGAGCCGCATGTATCCGCGCATCGATGTCGATCCCGATGTGCTGTACGTGCAGTCCGACAACATCATCACGAGCGCCGGCACGGCCGCGGGGCTCGACGCGTCGCTGCACCTGCTGCGCCAAGAGCTCGGCTCCGAGCTGACCAACCGCATCGCTCGGCGCATGGTCGTCTCCCCGCAGCGCGACGGGGGGCAGGCGCAGTTCATCGCCTCGCCTCTCCCGATCGACTCCTCGCTGTCGCTCGCCCCGGTGACGGAGTGGATGCTGCAGAACCTGGATGCCGAGCTCTCGGTCGAACGCCTCGCCGCACGCGCCCACATGTCACCGCGCACCTTCGCCCGACGCTTCAAGGCCGACCTGGGTGCGACGCCCGCGGCCTGGCTCGCGCGCCAGCGCCTGCTGCACGCCCAGCGCCTGCTGGAGGAGACCGACCTGGGTCTCGACCGCATCGCGTCGGAGTGCGGCTTCGGATCGGCGGCGGTCCTGCGCCAGAACTTCGCCCGCACGATGGGGCTGACCCCGACCGCGTACCGCGCCCGGTTCTCGTGCGCGGGTTCGAGCGAATCGGCACCGCTCGCCCTGCCGCTCGCGTCCGAACCGGTTCCCGCCTGAGCGTCACCGTCCCGCCTACCCGGCGCCGCATACGGGCCGCGGCGCCGACATCGCACGTGCGTGTCGGGGTAGCGCGTTGTCTCCGCGCAGAGGGTGCCATGTCATGGGGTGCGTGTGATGTGGGCGGTGGGACCGTCTGCCGGGGCATCGCCGAACGGTGCGCTTCCCCATTGCCGCGGTGGAGCCCGCCTGCTAAACTTGAGTCAACGCCGCTCAAGTTTTGAAGCGGCGAGCAGACTTCCAGGAGACACCATGAACGCCACGCAACAGCCGGGACAGGAGGACGCGCGGAGCGCCCTCGAGCAGTTCGGCATCAACCTCACCGACCGGGCCCGCCAGGGCAAGCTCGACCCCGTGATCGGGCGCGACGGCGAGATCCGCCGCGTCAGCCAGGTGCTCACCCGGCGCACCAAGAACAACCCCGTGCTCATCGGCGAGCCCGGCGTCGGTAAGACCGCCGTCGTCGAGGGCCTCGCCCAGCGCATCGTCGCGGGCGACGTCGCCGAGAGCCTCAAGAACAAAGAACTCGTGTCGCTCGACATCTCGGCGCTGGTCGCCGGGGCCATGTATCGCGGACAGTTCGAGGAGCGCCTCAAGAGCGTCCTCAAAGAGATCACCGAGTCCGACGGGCGCATCATCACGTTCATCGACGAGCTGCACGTGCTCATGGGCGCGGGCGGCGGCGAGGGCTCGGTCGCGGCCTCCAACATGCTCAAGCCCATGCTCGCCCGCGGCGAGTTGCGTCTGATCGGCGCGACCACACTGGACGAGTACCGCGAGTTCATCGAGAAGGATGCCGCTCTCGAGCGCCGCTTCCAGCAGGTCTACGTCGGAGAGCCCACGGTCGAGGACACCGTGGCGATCCTGCGCGGCCTGAAGGAGCGGTACGAGGCGCACCACAAGGTCGCCATCGCCGACGCGGCGCTGGTGGCTGCGGCATCCCTGTCGAACCGGTACATCCCGTCGCGCCAGCTGCCCGACAAGGCCATCGACCTGATCGACGAGGCCGCGTCGCGCCTGCGCATGGAGATCGACTCCGCCCCGCTCGAGATCGACGAGCTGCGGCGGCACGTCGACCGACTCAAGCTCGAAGAGCTCGCGCTGAAGAAGGAGAAGGACGCCGCGTCCAAGGAGCGGCTCGCGACCCTGCGCGAGACGCTCGCCGCCGAACAGGCCAAGCTCGACGAGCTGCAGGCCCGGTGGGAGCAGGAGCGCGCGTCGCTCAACCGCGTCGGCGAGCTCAAGACCCGGTTGGATGCCGCTCGCGTCGACGCCGAACGCGCGCAGCGCGAGGGCAACCTCGAGCGCGCCTCGCGTCTGCTCTACGCCGAGATCCCGGCCCTCGAGCGCGAGCTGATGGTCGCCGAGCGCGAGGAGCCCGCGGGTGATCGCATGGTGAACGACCAGGTGACCGACGAGGACATCGCCGCGGTGATCGCCGCGTGGACCGGCATCCCGGTGGGGCGCCTGCTGCAGGGCGAGACCGAGAAGCTGCTGCACCTCGAACGCGAGCTCGGCAAGCGCCTGATCGGACAGAAAGATGCCGTGAAGGCGGTGTCGGATGCCGTCCGCCGCTCGCGCGCGGGCATCAGCGACCCGCACCGCCCGGTCGGTTCGTTCCTCTTCCTCGGTCCGACCGGCGTGGGTAAGACGGAGCTGGCGAAGTCGCTCGCGGACTTCCTCTTCGACGACGAGCACGCCATGGTGCGCATCGACATGTCGGAGTACGGCGAGAAGCACTCCGTCTCGCGCCTGGTCGGTGCCCCTCCGGGGTACGTCGGGTACGAGGCGGGCGGCCAGCTCACCGAGGCCGTGCGCCGGCGCCCCTACAGCGTCGTCCTGCTCGACGAGGTCGAGAAGGCGCACCCCGAGGTGTTCGACGTGCTGCTGCAGGTCATGGACGACGGTCGCCTGACCGACGGCCAGGGCCGGACGGTCGACTTCACCAACGTCATCCTGATCCTGACGTCCAACCTCGGCTCGCCGATCCTCATCGATCCCACCCTGTCGATGGATGCCAAGCGCGAGCAGGTGCAGGCGCTCGTGCGGCAGGCCTTCAAGCCCGAGTTCGTGAACCGTCTCGACGACATCGTGATCTTCCAGGCCCTCAGCCAGGACGACCTCGCCCAGATCGTCGAGCTCGCTGTCGACGCTCTGCACAAGCGGCTCCGCGAGCGCCGGCTGACCCTCGCGGTCACCCCCGACGCCCGCTCGTGGCTCGCCGAGCGCGGCTACGACCCGGTGTACGGCGCCCGGCCGCTGCGTCGCCTGATCCAGTCCGAGATCCAGGACCGTCTCGCGATGGCGATCCTCGCCGGAACGGTGCGCGACGGTGACGTCGTGCGGGTCGACGTGGCGAGCGACGGCGACTCGCTCATGCTCGTGAGCACGGGACCGGCCGCTGAGGAGTCCGACGACGATGTGATCGAGGCCGAGATCGTCGAGTAAGCGGAACCAGAAGGGGGGATGCCACGCGGTGCGCGCGGCATCCCCCCTTTCGTGTGTGTGGCGGGAGGGCGGTGGGCCGGGGCGGTGGGCCGGGGCGGCCGTCGCGCATAAACGCCGTTCACGCGCATAAACGCGGTGTCCTCGCGTTTATGCGCGCGGATCGTGTTTATGTGGCGGCTTGGCGGTGCGGAGCCCGGCGGCCCGGCCGCGCTGCGGTTGCCCCGCGGTTCGGTGGGCCCCGGGTTCGGTGGGCCCCGGGTCCGGTGGGCCCCGGGTCCGGTGGCGCCACCGGATCCGGCGGCCCCGCCCCTCGGTGGCCCCGCGCTGCGGTGGCGCCCGGGTCCGGTGGTCCGGCGGTCCCGCAATGCCGCGGCACGCGGGCCGGTGTCGCCCGCCGGCGGCCCGCTGTGACGCATAAACGCTGTTCACACGCATAAACGCGGTGTCCTCGCGTTTATGCGCGCCGATCGCGTTTATGCGTCACGGCGGCGACGCGGCGAAGCCGCAACGCGGCAACGCGGCGTCACGGCGGCGGCAGCGCCGCAACGCGGCAACGCGGCAACGCGGCAGCGCAGCGGCGACAACGCAGCGCCGCGGCCTGCGCGTGTTGGCATCCAGACGGCGTCTCTCGGGGGATGCCGCGGCTTACTCGTCGACGAGCAGCGACTCCGCGACCGTGCGGCGCTCGCGCGGCGCGAGCTCGCGCTGACGCAGGCCCTCTTCGGCGGCCTCGACGTCGCCGAGCGTGCCGACGGCGATGACCGTCACGGGCACGAAGCGGGGCTCGATGTCGAAGGCGGCGCGCAGGTCGTCGGCGACGAAGCCGCCCATCTGGTGCGTCGCGAGTCCGCCGGCGTGCGCCTGCACGGTGAAGTGCGCGGCGGCCTGGCCGGTGTCGTACAGCGCCCAGGTGCGGGCCTCGCCGTCTTCGGTCTCGCTCTCGGCGAGCACGACGACCAGCGCACCGGCGTTCGGAGCCCAGGCCTGGTTGAAGCCCATGAGCGACGAGACGACGCGGTCGAACGTCTCGGTACCGCGGCGGGCGACGATGAATCGCCACGGCTGGTAGTTCATGCCCGAGGGTGCCCAGCGGGCTGCCTCGAGGGCCGAGCGCAGGGCCGCTTCGTCGATGGGGGTCTCGGGGTCGAAGACGCGGGTGCTCCAGCGCTCGGCGAGCACGTCGAGGATGGGCGCGTCGGTGCGTGCGGTGCGGTCGATAACGACAGACATGGGTACTCCTGAGAACGGGGACTGATTCGGGACGCCGTTGACCCGAACCAGTGAACGCCACGGCTGCGCCGTCTGTTCCCGTGTGACAGAGGATTTCCTTCGCCGAGCGTCGCCCGCGCAGCGCCCGGGGCGCGTGACACCCGCACGCACGCCACGAGATTCAGGATGCCGAGCCCGCGGTGCCGCGCGAGCTCACACGTTCCAGGACGCCGGTCCCGTGCTGCCGGCGGGGTACTCGTCGAGCGGCACCTTGTTCTGGCGCCACGCGTCGATCACCGGCTGCACGATCCGCCAGCACTGCTCCGCCGCGTCGCCGCGGACGGCCAGCATCGCGTCACCGTCGAGGATGCCCGACAGTACTTCGCCGTAGGCCTTCAGAGCGCCCGCGCCCAGGTCGGCCGCCAGCGTCACCCGCTCGAGCTCGAGGGGATCGTCGGCGCCGTTGACGTTGAGCTCGAGGCTCATCGTGTCGGGGCCGAGCGAGAAGACGAGCTTGGACGGGTCGCTCTCGCCCACGAAGCCGCCGGGCAGGTGTCGCACGGGCTTGAAGGTGACCGTGACGGCCGGGTCTCCGGCATCCAGAGCCTTGCCGGAGCGCAGGGTGATGGGAACGCCCTGCCAGCGTGCGGTGCGCACCTCCACCGTCATCTCGGCGAGCGTCTCGGTGTCGCGCGAGGGGTCGACGCCGGGCTCGTCGACGTACGACACGAAGTGGCGCTCGCCGACGTCGCCGGCGGTGTAGCGGGCGCGACGGGAGTTGTTCACCGGGTCGTCGTCGAGCACGTGGGTGGCGCGCAGCACGGCCGAGGTGGCGTCGCGCAGGTCGAGCTGATCGAGGCTGGACGGCGGCTCCATCGTGACGAACGCCATCACCTGCAACAGGTGGCTCTGGATCATGTCGACCAGGGCGCCGGCGGTGTCGTAGTACCCCGCGCGGCCCTCCAGGCCCAGCTTCTCGGGGAAGTCCACGGTGATGGTGGCGATGTCGTCGGCCGACCACACGCTCTCGATGAGGCGGTTGGCGAAGCGCACGCCGAGCAGGTTCAGCACGGTGGAGCGGCCGAGGAAGTGGTCGATACGGAAGACCTGCTCCTCGGGGACGAGGGTGGCCAGCTGCTGGTTGAGTTTGTGCGCGCTGGCCTCGTCGGTGCCGAAGGGCTTCTCGAGCGCGAGGATGGTGCCGGCGGGGATCTTCACGTCGGAGAGGGCGACGCAGGCCTTCTCGGTGACCGCCGGGGGAACGGCGAAGTACAGCGCGGGGCGTCCCTCGGCATCGTCGAGGAGTGTTTGCAGATCGGCTGCCTTGGTGATGTCGGCCTGGGAGTAGGTCGTCGCCGAGACCGCGTCGAAGGCGGACTCGGCATCCATCGACTGGAACGCCGTGTGCACGACCTCGCGCCAGTGCTCGTCCGTCCAGTCCTCCATGCCCGCGCCGTGCAGGCGGATCGACCGCCGCGGCTCGCGCGCCAGCAACTGGCCGAGGGCCGGGAGGAGCAGTCGAGAGGTGAGGTCGCCCGAGGCGCCCAGGATGATCAGGGTCGTGTCCGCCGCCATGCCGCTCAGCGTAGCGACACCCACCGACCTCGCCGCACCCTTGCGGATGACGAAGGGATGCCCCATAGCGAGTGCATAGGCGCGACGTCGGCCTTTGCTGCCACAATCCCAGGGTGACGACTCCGATCGAGGACTACGCGGTCCTCAGCAACTGCCGCTCTGCTGCCCTCGTCTCTTCCGCGGGGAGCATCGACTGGCTGTGCCTGCCGCGCTACGACAGCGGCTCGATGTTCGGCGCGCTGCTCGGCGACGAGTCGCACGGCGCATGGTCGCTGCGCCCGGCCGATTCCGCCGCCCGGGCGACCCGCCGGTACGACGGCGACACGTTCGTGCTCGTCACCCGCTGGGAGACGAGCACCGGCGTCGCCGACGTCTACGACGCCATGCCGATCGACGAGGGCGTCGAAGCCGTCGTCCGCCGCGTCGTCGGGGTGTCCGGAGAGGTCGACTTCGTCAGCGAGGTGCGCCTGCGCTTCGATTACGCGCGCGCGGTGCCGTGGGTGCAGCAGATCGGATATGGCGGGGAGCACGCGATCCTCGCGGTCGCCGGTCCCGACGCGGTCGTGCTGCGGGGACCGCGGCTCATCGCCGTCGACACCGCTCACCGTGCGATCTGGACGACGTCCGCCGGCCACGGCGTCGACTCCGTGCTGTCGTGGGGTCCGTCGTGGCAGGACCCGCCCGCCGCGTTCGACGTCGAGGCCGCGCTCGAGCGCGCGCGCGAGTGGTGGGCGGCCTGGGCCGATCGCGTCCAGTCCGCGGGTACGCACGCGGCGCTCGTGACGCGCTCGCTCATGGTGCTGCGCGCGCTCACGCACGCCGAGACGGGCGGCATCGTCGCGGCGGCGACGACGTCGCTCCCCGAGGCGTTCGGCGGCTCGCGCAACTGGGACTACCGCTACGTCTGGCTGCGCGACGCCGCCCTCACCCTCAGCGCCTACATCGACCACGGGTACCTGGATGCCGCGCAGCACTGGCGCACCTGGCTGCTGCGGGCGATCGCCGGCGACCCGGCCGACGTGCAGATCATGTACGGCATCGCCGGCGAGCGCGACCTGCCCGAGCGCGAGATCGCGAGCCTGCCCGGGTACGGCGGAGCCGCTCCCGTGCGCATCGGCAACGGTGCGGTCGACCAGTACCAGGCCGACGTGATCGGCGAGGTGATGGTGGCGCTCGAGGCCGCCCGCACCGCCGGAGTGAAAGAGACGACCTTCTCGTGGTCCCTGCAGCGCGCGCTGCTGAACCAACTGGCGAGCGAGGTCGACAAGCCCGACCTCGGCATCTGGGAGATGCGCGGAGAGCCGCATTTCTTCACCCACTCGCGCGCGATGGTGTGGGCGGCGTTCGATCGTGGCATCCGGGCGGTCGAGGAGGGCGGGCACGACGGCGAGGTCGACACGTGGCGTGCCCTGCGCGACAAGGTGCGCGCCGACATCGACGCGCACGGCGTGCACGAGGGCGGGTGGTTCACGCAGCACTTCGACACCGACGAGGTCGACGCGTCGCTGCTCGTGCTGCCCCAGGTGGGCTTCTGCGCCTACGACGACCCCCGCATGCTCGCCACGGTCGCGCGCATGGAGCAGACGCTCATGCCCGACGGGTGGCTGCTGCGCTACCGCACGACCGGCGTCGACGGCCTCAGTGGCGACGAGCATCCCTTCCTCGCGTGCTCGTTCTGGCTCGTCGGGCAGTATGCCCACTCCGGCCGACGCGACGAGGCGGTCGCGCTCATGCACCGTCTCACCGCGGTCGCCAACGACCTCGGCCTGCTGTCGGAGGAGTACGACCCCACGACGAAGCGGCAGGCGGGCAATACGCCGCAGGCGCTGTCGCACCTCGCCCTCGTGGGCGCGGCCGACGCGCTCGATGCCACCGCCGCGCAAGACACCGGTCGACCGTGACGGTGAGAGGGGGATGGACGCCGAAGCCCTGGCATCCATCCCCCGACACGACCGGGCACGAACCGGTCAGCCTTTCAGCGCTTCCGCGAGTTTGACGCGGGCGCCCATCCGCAGCAGCGAGTTGCGGTAGATGCGCGAGCCGACGCCGATGGCGGCGACGCAGGAGGCGATGAGAATCAGCAGCGACAGCACCGGCTCCCACCACTGCGCGTCGCCGAGGTACATGCGCAGCGGCATCCCGACCGGCGCCGAGAACGGCACGTACGACATCACGGTCAGCACCACGGGGTTGTCGTTGAAGAAGATCACGAGGAAGTACGGCGCCATGATCAGCATCGTGATGGGGGTGGTCGTCGCCCCGATGTCCTCCTGACGCGACACCATCGCGGCCGCCGCGGCGAACAGCGATGCCAGCAGCACGAAACCGAAGAGGAAGAAGATGGCGAACCAGGCGATGGGAGCCCCGAGCGCATCGAGCACCCCGGCCTGATCCGTCACCGCCAATCCGATCACCGCGACAGCGGCGAGCAGCACGATCTGCGCCATCGCGAGCACCGTGTTGCCGAGCACCTTGCCCGCCAGGAGAGTTCGCACGGGGATCGCTGAGATCAGGATCTCGACCACGCGCGTCTGCTTCTCCTCCACCACGCTCTGCGCGATCGTCCCGCCGAAGGTGGATGCGGCGATGAGGAAGACCACGCCGAATCCGAGCGCGATGAAGTAGCGCAGGGCGTCGGCCGCTCCCGCGCCCGGATCGAGCATCTGCACGGGGGGTGTCTCACTCAGCATCTGCAGCAACGTCGAGGGCACGCTGTCCTTCACCACGACGGTGTAGTCGAACGCGGCATCCGACGATCCGGAGACCAGGGCGGCATCCACCGCGTCGTCGTCGACGAGAGCCTGCGCGGCCTGGTCGGAGTCGGCGACCGTCACCTCGACCCCCTCGAGCCCCGACACCGCGCTCTCGGTCTGAGAGGTGACGGCGACCGGGATGCTGCTTCCCCGGGAATCGTTCGCGGCGAACCCGCCCCACAACACCGACGCGAGTGCGGCCACGATGAGGATCGCGGTGGAGATCACGAAGGCCTTGCTGCGCAGCTTCGAGCCGATCTCGCGCTCTGCTACGAGCCAGATGCTCTGCAGATCGCTGGGCGAGCGGCGGGCGCCGCCTCGCGCGGGAGACGGGGAGAAGGTGCTCATCGGATGACCTCCTTGAAGATGTCGGCGAGGGATGGCCGCTGGGGCGCGAAGCTGGCGACGTCGCCTCGGGCGACCGCCGTGCGCAGCACGCGCTGGGCGACCCTGTCGTCGGCCGCGTCGAAGAGGGCGTAGCCGCCGTCGAAGTCGAGCACGGTCACATCGGGTTCGTCGCGCACCCATCCGGCGTCGCCGCTCGAGACGAGCTCGTAGCGGTGCGTCGCGTGCTGAGCGCGCAGTTCTTCACGGCTCCCGGCCGCTCGGATGGTGCCGCCGGCGATGATCACCAGGTCGTCGCACAGGCGCTCGACGACATCGAGCTGGTGCGACGAGAAGAGCACCGCGGCACCGGTCGCCGCCTTCTCCTGCAGCACGCCCGCGACCACGTCGACCGCGAGCGGGTCCAGCCCTGAGAACGGCTCGTCGAGGATCAGCACGTCGGGATCGTGCACCAGCGCCGCGGCGATCTGCGCGCGCTGCTGGTTGCCGAGCGAGAGCGTCTCGACGAGGTCGCCGAGGCGCTCGCCGAGGCCGAGCCGCTCGAGCAGTGCTGTCGCCTTCTCAGTAGCCTCGGCCTTGCCGAAGCCGTGGAGTCGCGCGAGGTAGGCGATGTGCTCGGCGACCTTCATCTTCGGGTACAGCCCGCGCTCTTCGGGCATGTAGCCGAAGCGGCGCCGGTCCTGCGTCGTGAGGGGGACGCCGTCGATGGCGACCGTGCCGGCGTCGCGGCCGAGCACCCCCAGCGCGATGCGCATGGTCGTGGTCTTGCCGGCGCCGTTGCCGCCGACGAAGCCCGTCAGCCGCCCGGGGGCGACCGTGAAGCTCACGTCGTCGAGCACGCGGCGCCCGCCGTACTTCTTGGTGATGCCGGTCAACTCGAGCACGGTGCACCCCTTCCTGTCGATGTCTCCCACGCTAGGGATCGGGCCGTGGGCGCACCTCCGCCCCCGGGAGGGTCGTCGCCTCCGCTGTGCGGGGGAGTCGGTGCGCACAGCTCCGGCAGATCGGGGCGTCTGCCCGTGCCGGCCGGGCCGGGGCTGCGACCTGCCGGAGCTGTGCGCGCCGGCGAGGCGAGAACGCACCGACCCGCACCGTCGGCTCCCGCAGGGCAGCGGAGCGGTCGCCGCGGCCCGCAGGACTCCTGCGCTCCTCTCCCAGACGGGTCAGAGGGCGCCCGGCCGGGCCCGTTCCACAGGAGACGTGGGTTGTCAGGCCAGCCCGTGCCGGTGCGCGAGCACGACGGCCTGCACACGGTCGCGCGCGCCGAGCTTCTGCAGCACGTTCGACACGTGCGTCTTGACCGTCGCCTCGCCGATGAACAGCCGCGCGGCGATCTCGGCGTTGCTCAGAGCCTCCGCGACCAGCGTGAGCACCTCCGACTCGCGTTCGGTGAGCGGCTCGACCAGCGCGAGCGGCGGGGGGACGGATGCCGCGGGCTCGGGCGTCCCGGTCGCGAAGCGCTCGATGACTCGGCGGGTGACCTCGGGGGCGAGCAGCGCATCGCCGCCGCCCACGATCCGCACGGCGGAGACGAGCTCTTCCGGGCCGGCGTTCTTCAGCAGGAAACCGCTCGCTCCCGCGGCGAGGGCGGCGAAGAGGTAGTCGTCGCGGTCGAAGGTGGTGACGATCAGGACCGCCGCATCAGAGGCGGGGTCGGCGGTCAGCCGCCGCGTCGCCTCGAGGCCGTCCATGTCGGGCATCTGCACGTCCATGCAGATCACGTCGGGGCGCAGGGCGCTCGCCGCGGCCAGCGCCTCCACACCCGATGACGCTTCGCCGACGACCGTGATGTCGTCCTCGAGCGAGAGGATCGTGCGGAAGCCGGCACGCATCATGGCGTGGTCGTCGACGAGGAGCACGCGCAGCTCAGACACGCGCGACCTCCTCGGTGGCGACGGGGACGCGTACGCGCACGAGCCAGCCCCCGCGCGAGCGCGGGCCGATCTCGATCGTGCCGCCGGACACGGCCGCGCGCTCCCGCATCCCCAGCTGTCCGAGTCCGGCCGTCGTCGAGCCCGCGCGGCCGGTGTTCGCGACCTCGAGTTCGATGGCATCCCGATCGAAACGAACGCGCACGTCGGCCGTGGCGTCGGGTCCGGCGTGCCGGCGCGCGTTCGTCAGCGCCTCCTGGGCGATGCGGTACAGGTTGACCTGCACGAGGGGCGGGGGATCGTGCGCGGGCGCGCCGATCACGGCGAAGGTCGTGGGGAGCCCCGCAGCGGATGCCTCGTCGGCGAGGGCGGCGATCGTGGTGAGACCGTGCGTGGTCGGGCCGGTGTCGCTGCCCGCCGCTTCGCTTCCCGGCGTGCGCAGCGTCTCGAGCAGGTGCCGCAGCTCCTTCAGGGACGTGCGGGCCGAGGCCTCGACGCCGGCCAGCACCTCGCGCGACTTCTCGGGGTCGCGTGCGAGCAGGGAGCGTGCGACGCCCGCCTGCACTCCCATGAGTGAGACGTGATGGGCCACGACGTCGTGCAGTTCGCGGGCGATGCGGACACGATCGAGGGCGACCGCCTGGGCGGCGGTGATCTCGCGTTCAGCCTCGAGCTCGGCCGTGCGCTCCTCGAGGGCGGCGCGCTGGCGCATCTGCTGGAACGAGCGATTGCCGAAGTAGTAGGCACCGCCGAAGAACAGCGCATTCACGCCGATCATCAACAGCTGGGAGGCGACGAAGGGCGAGAACGCCCCGGTCCGCGAGAACGCGCCCTCGACGTTCGGGTCGATGGGCTGCGTGGCCTCCTGGAACATCACGACGAACAGCCACGCGAACATCCCCACGATGATCGCGACGCGCACGATGGTCGCGCGCCGACGGTTCGTCTCCCACGCCCCGACCGTGTACAGCGCGATGAACATCGCGATGTTGCCCGCGTAGATCTCAGGGATGCGCACCGTCACGGCGACGAAGTACGCGAACGACACGATGACGGCGGTGATCGAGGGCCACCGGCGGCGGAACGCGATCGGCACGGCGAGGACGATGACGTACCCCACCGCGAGGGCGAGGGAGGCCTGCTCGTCGCCGTACAGGCCCGCGACCGACGACAGCACCGCGCTCAGCAGGCCGCCCAGCAGCAGAACCGCCGCGAGCACGATATCGTCGCGCTGTTGCGCGCGGGTGAGTCGTGGCATCCCCCCACGCTACGACCGTGCCGGCCCGCATGCATCCCCCGCGGGAGGGAGTCAACCGCCCCCGGGGAATACCCCCGCGTGGACGATGCTTGCACGTGAATGAACTGGGCGCGCAGCGCCCCCGTCATCCCAGAGAGGACCACCGTGACCGACTACACGATCGGCTACATCGTCGGCAGCATCTCCAGCACCTCGATCAACCGCCGTCTGGCGAAGGCGCTCGAGAAGGTCGCGCCCGAGGGCGTGACCCTCAAGGAGATCCCGATCAAGGACCTTCCCTTCTACTCGCCCGATTACGACGGGAACTTCCCGGAGGTCGCCACCGACTTCAAGAAGGCGATCGAGGATGCCGACGGCGTCTTCATCGTGACCCCCGAGTACAGCCGCTCGATCCCCGGCGTCCTCAAGAACGCACTCGACTGGTCGGCGCGCCCCTACGGCGAGGCGTCGTTCAACGACAAGCCCACCGCCGTCATCGGCACCTCGCAGGGCGGCATCGCCACCGCCGCCGGTCAGCAGCACCTGCGCGCGGTCCTTCTGCACTACAACGCCCTCGTCCTCGGTCAGCCCGAGGGCTACATCCAGTCGACCCCCGGCCTGTTCGAAGAGGACGGCACCGTGACCGACGAGGGCACCGCCGCGTTCCTCCGCTCGATCATCGAGGCGCTCGTGACGCTCATCCAGCGCACCGCGCCCGCCGAGGTCCCCGCGGTCTGACGCTCCCGCACGGCGGGGTCGGGGTGCGCTCCGTCCCCGCTACACGGTGCGATGAGAACAGGGGATGCCACGCACACAGGGCGGTTCTGAGCTTTCGGAGCCTGGTGTGATGGCATCCCCTGTTCTGGTGAACGGGCTCGGGCAGCGCGGGGGATTCGCCAGCCGACGCCGCCCGTCGGCGGATCACCGGGCCCCGGATGCCACCCGCCCGGCGCTCAGCCGAAGATCATCGGGAGGTCGTCGTCGTCATCCGCGCCCGACAGGTCGAGGTCGGCGACGACGGGGACGTGGTCGCTGGGGATCTCGCCCTTGCGCTCGTTCCGGTGGATCTCGGCGCCCTGAACGGCGTCGGCGAAAGCTCGCGAACCCAGGATGAAGTCGATGCGCAGACCCTCGTTGCGGGGGAAGCGCAGCTGCTTGTAATCCCAGTAGGTGTAGCCCGTCGGAATGAGGGGACGCACGACGTCGGTGAGACCGGCCGCCTCGAACGCGGCGAATGCGGCTCGTTCGGGCGGTGAGACGTGAGTGGTCGCCCCCTCGACGACGGTGGGGTCGCCGTTGTCGTCGTCGGTGGGGGCGATGTTGAAGTCGCCCGTCAGTGCCAGGGGCAGGTCGGGATCCTTCGCCAGGGTGTCGGCCGTGTAGTGCCGCAGCTTCTCGAGCCAGTCGAGCTTGTAGGCGTAGTGCGGGTCGTCGAGCCCGCGACCGTTCGGCACGTAGAGGCTCCACACGCGCACGCCGTCGACGGTCGCGCCGATGGCGCGAGCCTCTTGCGGCAGGTCGGGACCCTCTTTGCCCTTCTCGAAGCCGGGCATGCCGGGGAAGCCGATCTCGACGTCTTCGAGGGGCTCACGGCTGGCGATCGCGACGCCGTTCCACTGGTTCAGCCCGTGCGCGACGACGTGGTACCCCGCCTCCTCGAAGGCGGCGTAAGGGAACTGCTCGGTCTTGCATTTGATCTCCTGCATCGCCAGGACGTCGATGTGCTCACGCACACAGAACTCGACGGTGCGGGTCACGCGAGCACGGATGGAGTTGACGTTCCAGGTGGCCAGACGCATGGCATCCAGCCTACTTTCGCGCGCCGACATCACCGTGCGCGGGCGGGTGAGGCACTCAGGGACGGGAGGTCAGTGCGTCGAAAGCGGCGTGGGCCGTGTGGAGGGCGAACGCCTCATCCAGCGCCCCGGTCCCCGGCAGCAGCGCGCGTGCCAGGATCGGCCCCACGAGGAGGTCGGCGATCAGATCGAGATCCCAGTCGGTGCGGATCGGCTCACCACGCTCCCGGGCGGCGGTGATGACGATGTTGAGGTTTTGACGACGCCGGATGACGAAGGACTCCCCCCACAACTCGCGGATGGTCTCGTCGGTGCGGATGGACTCGAGGAGTCCGGGCAGGTTCTTGCGGAACAAATCGGATGCGAGCATCTGCACCTCGTTGCGCTGGAGCGCTTCGAGATCGTCGAGGAGCGATCCGGTCGTCGGAGGGTCGCCCATGCCGAACTTCGACGCGATGACGTCGAAGGCGAGATGCGCCACGTTGGGATAGCGGCGGTAGAACGTCGGTCTCGTGGACCCGATCGCACGGACCAGCCCATCGACGCTCAGTTGGGCGTAGCCGGACGTGACCATGATCCTCTCGGCCTCGGTGAGAAGAGCCCGCTGGATCTCAGGGTCGAAGGGTCTGCCGATGCGTCGCTCGCTCATGCTGTGATTCTTTCAGCCAGGGGCTGCGGCGCCGTCCGTCGGTATGGTCTTCCCGCTTGAGATACAGCATACTCCGTAATGTGATAGCTCCCTCGTGGCCAGACGTTCATCCCGTCCCGCTGACCGCAGGCGGCTTCGAGGACTTTCTGGGGCCGGCGGAGCACCGCTACTTCGGTCACGGGTATCGACGAACACGTTATGACGTGTCATCCACGGGCGCCGGCGGTGACGTCTCCGCGCGGGTCGAGCCCCATCCGGAGGCGAGCGGAGGGGGTCCGGTGCCGCATCTCACCTCGATCGACGCGATGGTCCTGCCCCTCCTGCTCGTCGACCGCGCACGCGAGAGGGGGGCCGCGCCCGAGACGCTTCAGAGCGTGACCATCGCCGCGGGTTCCGCGCCGTGGCTCGAACTGGATCACGTGCCGGTGAGCGTGCACGCGACGCCGGACGGATCGGGACGCGTCATCCGCGCGCGGACGGGATCGTTCCGCACGCAGTTGCGTCTCACACCGACGGTAGCGCGCGTCGTCGATGACGACACGCCGACGGTCTACGGCAGCGCGTACCGGGACATCGAGGTGCACACGCGGTTGACGAGTGTGACATCGGATGCCGTTCTCGGCACGCATGCACCGGACTTCGGGCGTGCGTCGATGCGGGCGTCGGGCATCGACGGCGCCCTGTGGCCGGGGCTCACCGCGATCACCTACGTCGCGATCATGGGGCAGTTGACCCAGGTGGCGCTGCGTGCCGCGACCGGCCGCGGTCGTCGCGAGACGGGAAATCTCTGGATGCGACGAATGTCGATCGACCTGTCGCAGCGGAGGCGACCGAGTACCGATGTCGTCACCACCGACACGCGCGTGACAGATCGTCGCGTCGCGCTCCGGCACGACCCCTCGCTGCAGACGGTCGAGGTGCGATCGACCTCGTCCGAGGGCGTCGTCGCTCTTGCCTCCCTCGCGTACCGGGAGGCCTCATGATCACCCCTGCACAGATGTCGGCGGTGGTGCAGTACTTCCTGGCGCCAGACCTCGGCGATCTCTCCCCTCGGGGACTGGAGGCGATCCTCGGGCGCCCGGTCTCGTCTTCCGAGATGCGCGCGCTCGTCACCCACATCCTCGACGCGGAGAGTGCGAGCATGCGCGGCGTCAAAGACCGTATCGACGGTGAATCGGCTGATCCTCTCGCCCGGGTGGTGGGGGCGTTCCGCGCGGTCGGCGAGAATCTGGCGACCGACCCGACCGTTCGCGCCGGCGTCGTGATCGCCGGTCGATGGGCGAAAGCACTTCCGGAGAGGCGGATCGACCCGTTCCGCACCTGGGAGGGGTTCATCGGTGGCGCTCTGCACGAGGCTCAGCAGCGCGGACTCCTGCGTCGGGACCTCGACGTCGCCGACATGACGTGGGTGGTCGTGGCTGCGGGGCTCGGAGCGAAGGACCTGATCGCGTTCCGGGATGCCTGGACCGACGCCGCGCAGATCCTCGAGCGCACCGTCACGCAGGCGCTGCTGCCGATGCGAGCGGCGTCGGTCGACGAACGCGGGGGGTGAGGCGCGAACCCGCGGACGTGTTCAGCGTCGCACCCCCATGGCATGATCGCTCACGGCTGCCCGGGGCGCGCTGTCGAGCGCGAGGATCCGGTCGCATCGTTCGGCCACGCGGTGGTCGTGCGTGACGACGATGAGCGTCTTGCCGAAATCCCTCTGCAGCTGCAGCATCTCGGTCACGGCTGTCTCGGCCAAGGCGTCGTCGAGGGCGCCGGTGGGCTCGTCGGCCAGCACCAGCTCCCCGGGCTTGAGAAAGCACCGCACCAGCGCGACGCGCTGACGCTCGCCGCCCGACAGCGTCGCCACCTTGTCGTGGGCGACGTGTGCGAGCCCGAGCCGCCGAAGGAGGTTCATCGCCCGCTCTGTTTTCGCGCGCCGGCTGAGCCGCACGCTGTGCAATCCCAGCAGGACGTTCTCCAGAGCGGTCGCCGAGCTGATCAGCGCGAAAGACTGGAAGAGGTAGTTGATGTGGTCGCGGCGCATCAGGGTCGCGGCGCGGCTGTTGATCCGCGCGAGCGGCGCGCCGCGGAAGCGCACTTCGCCGCCGGTCTGCCGGTCGAGAAGGCCGATGATGTTCAGCAGCGTGGATTTGCCTGTGCCCGAGCGCCCCACAATGGCGAGGGACTCGCCCTCGTGGACCCGCAGGTCGACGGCATCCAGAACGACACGTGACCCGTACTGCTTGGTGAGTCCCGAGATTTCGAGGAGAGCGTTCATGGTGGTCCGTTTCTATTCGGTGAGAACGCTGCTCAGACGCAAGCGCGCGTACGCCCGAGCGAGCACGAAGAAGAGCATGAGCTGGGCGGCGAAGATGAGCACGTTGCCGAGGATCGCGGTCGTCGACGACGACACCACGGCGGCGGCGATCGCGACGGCCCCGACGATACCGACGAGCGCGAAAGCGGTCATGAAGATCCGCAGTGGGCGGTACCCCAGCATCGACTTGACGGCGACGGCTTCGCGATGAGTCGTCGCATACAGCTTCGTGAGCGCGGCGAGCATGAGCAGACTGAACACCCCGAGCAGGAGGATGACCGCGCCGAAGAGCTGCAGGACGGACTGTATCGACTTCGTCAGTCCGGCGACGAACTCGCTGACGGGAAGGAACGTCACGTCGTTGTCGGCGAGATGGAACGTCGCGAAGAACGACGGCGTCGCGTAGCGTGCGGCGGCATCGGGACTCAGCTTGACGTAGCTGTTCTGCAGCCCGACGGCTGCCAGACTCTCGCTCTCGAAGGGGACCATGTTCTCGGGTGTGGTCACGAGGATGGCGGCCTCGACGATGCCGTCACGCCCCTCGGGCTCGGTGCTCCAGGAGAACAGGGGCGTGCCCGGCGCGTAGTCTTCGAAACCCACCGCGCGGGCGTCGAAGTACTCGGTCCGGATCGCCGGCTCGTACGAGATCTCGCTCTTCTGCGTCAGCCAGCCCTGCATAGCGGTGCGGGTGGCGTCGTCCCAGGTGTCGGGAAGCAGGAACACCCGCTCCCCGGCCTCGGCGCGCGCCACGACGTCGTCGCTCAGCGGGAAGCCTTCTGCTGTCAGGGCGGAAGGTGAGGCGGCGACGTACCAGAAGGGCTGATGCGGAACGGAGGAGAAGACCCCCGACCAGCCGTCCAGCACGCTCTGATCGAAGTACTGGGTGTTGATGAGTTGCACGCCCGACTCGCCGGCGATGGCGCGGTACCAGTCGTAGAAGTCCTGCTGGTACTCGCTCGACTGGCCGGTGAAGCTCGCCTGATCCTCGCCGGCGGCCGTTCGATACAGAATTCGCTCCTCACCCACCGCCGACCAGGACTGGCTGACATCTGCCAACGTGCCGGCCTCCTTCAGGGGCCCGTCGAGATAGACCAGTGTCGCGGTGAGAGCCCCGATCGCCAGGATGTAGAAGCCCGCGAGCGCGCTGACGAGCACGCGCTTCGAGAAACGACCGAGGATCGCGTCGACCGGTTTGACCGAGATCAGAAGGAACGCGCCGACGGCGACACAGCCGAGGCAGGGGAGCGCCCCGACTGCCGCGGCACCCGCCGCGGCGCCCAGAAGTGTCGGGGTGGGGGCGTAACCGGGTGCCATGAGGAGCACGAGACCCACGGAGAGCGCCCCCGTCGCAAGGGCCGCGATGATCACCGACCGGTACTGCGCGAAGGCTACGTCCCACCGGGATCGTCCGAGCAACAGATGCACACCGAGCACCCGGAAGGCGCGGACCGCCTCGAAGACGAGGAGCAGCAGCAGCAGCACCGTCGCCGCCGCGAGCACACCAAGGAGCAGCCCGGCGATCAAGCCGCTGTCGCTGGATTGCCCGCGCAGCGGTGCGAGCAGACGTTCCGCGGAGACGCCTGTGCGCGACTCGAGCGTCGTGGCGAGCTCGCCCACCTGCTCTGCGTCGGCGCCGGCGATGCGGTAGGTCCCGTTGATCGTCTTGGACGTCTCGACGAGGTGGGTCAGCTGGACCATGCTCACTCGCGGCGCGAATCGGAGGGATGGCACGTCGGCGATGACGTCGGCGCTGTTGGCATCCAAGCCGATGGATGCCGCGGGCTGGGCCGCGAGCAGATCGGTGATCTGCGCGTGTGAGATCAGTGTGGTGCCCAGAAATGTCAGATCGAGCGTCGGCGCCGCGGGGGACGTGCTCAGAACCCCGATGCGCATGCCGGTGATGGTGCCGTCCGGCCCGGAGAGCTGGTCGTCCACGCGGACGACGGCGCTGGCCGTGCTGCGGCTGAAGTCTCCGAGTATCGTCAGCACATCGTCGGCGCGATCCTCGGAGACATCGAAGAGGGACAGCCTCGTCGAACCCCCCGGGTAGCCGTCCGCTACCTGCTCGCGCAGGGGCGCTGCCCTGGTTCACGACGAAGAGAACGCTCGTGAGTACGCCGATGACGATAACGATCGCCAGGCTCATCACGCGCGTCCAGGCAACTTTGCGCACCGCTGACAACCTTTCCTCTGGTGGCCCGACGCGTGCGGGCACTGCGAGGGGAACGTCCCTGTAGAGGCTCGCCTTCCGGCGTGCATCCCACAGGGACGTTCCCCCGCCTCGTGTATCAGCCGCGTGCGTTCCAGTAGGCGGTCGCCGTACCGGTGCCCACGAACTGCTCGGCGCGCGCCGTCACACCCGGGTTCTTCCAGCCGGAGAACGTGGTGTTCGCCGTCGCGCTGTGCTCGTACACTCCGGACTGCACCTCGGAGAAGCTCGTCACTCCCCAGATGCGTCCGTGGTCCCAGCTGAGCGCGGAGCCCTTGTAGTAGACCGTCTGTGCCTGCGCCACGCCCGCCCCCGCGGTCAGCAGTGCCGCCGACAGAAGTGCGACCGACACGACCTTCTTCATCGCTTTCATTCATGCCCCCTTGTTCGTGATGTGGAGATGGTGTCGCCGATGGCGGCACCGAGAATCCGCGCGGAGAGGAGCGCTTCTCGTTTCTCTCGCCCCGGTTGGGACGGTCCGCGACGGGATTCGCCTGAACCCAACACATTCATTACACGAGGGTGTCTAATTTATCTGACTGCGTCGCCGACGATCCCGTCCGTCGGGATCGTCCCCATAGAATCGACGCCGTGACCACCGCCTCCACGCCCGAGCTCGAAGCCGACCGCCAGGCCCTCATCCGCCTCATCAACGACGAGGCGGTGTTTCACGGTGATTTCACCCTCTCGAGCGGCAAGAAGGCGACGTACTACGTCGACATGCGCAAGCTCACCCTCGACCACCGCGCGGCCCCCGCTATCGGTCGCTTGGTTCTCGACCTCATCAAAGACCTCGATGGCGTCGTGGCCGTCGGCGGCCTGACGCTCGGTGCCGACCCCATCGCGAACGCCGTCATGCACGAGTCGGTGCACGCAGGTCGTCCGCTCGACGCCTTCGTCGTGCGTAAGGAGCCCAAGGACCACGGCCGGGGTCGCCAGATCGAGGGCGCCGATGTGAAGGGCAAGCGCGTCGTGGTCGTCGAAGACACCTCGACCACCGGCCACTCGGCGCTGAAGGCCGTCGAAGCCCTGCGCCGTGAAGGCGCCGAGGTCGTCGCGGTCGCCGTGATCGTCGACCGCAAGACGGGTGCGCAGGCCGCGATCGAGGCCGAAGGGCTGCAGTGGCTCGGCTCGATCGACCTCGACGATCTGGGACTCGCGCCGCAGTAGGCGCATCGGGAGCGACGAGACCCGCCACTGTCTCAGGGCGCGTCGGGCCCGTCGCCTGGCCCATCGAACGGATCGTGGCGACCGCCGCCCCGACGGGAGCGACGCCACTGCACGAGGAAGGCTATGAGCGAGCCCGCCGTGATGAACAGCGCGGTGAGGAGCCAGAGCGTGCGGTCGTCCATGCTGATCGCCGTCGGTCAGAGACCGGCGACGAGCCCTTCTTCACCGTCGGCCAGGTCGGTTTCGACCGGCTCGTCGCGCACCAGCTCGGCGACCGAGTCGAGGATCTCGTCGGGGCGGAACGGATAGCGCTCGATCTCGCGCTGATCGCTGATGCCCGTCATCACCAGCACCGTGTGCAGGCCCGCCTCGATGCCGGCGACGATGTCGGTGTCCATGCGGTCGCCGATCATCCCGGTGTTCTCGCTGTGCGCACCGATGCGGTTCAGGGCCGAGCGGAACATCATGGGGTTCGGCTTGCCGACGATGTACGGCTCCTTGCCGGTCGCCTTCGTGATGAGTGCGGCGATAGCGCCCGTCGCCGGCAGCACTCCCTCGGTCGAGGGGCCCGTGGCATCCGGGTTCGTCGCGATGAAGCGTGCGCCCCCGCGGATGAAACGGATGGCCTTGGTGATCGCTTCGAAGGAGTAATTGCGCGTCTCGCCGACCACGACGTAGTCGGGAGCCGTCTCGGTCATGATGAAACCGGCCTCGTGCAGAGCGGTGGTCAGGCCCGCCTCACCGATCACGAAGGCGCTGCCGCCGGGCATCTGCGATCTCAGGAAGTCGGCCGTCGCCAGCGCGGAGGTCCAGATGGACTCCTCGGGCACGATCAGCCCGGACGCCTTGAGCCGGGCGCTGAGGTCGCGAGGAGTGAAGATCGAGTTGTTCGTGAGGACGAGGAACGGCGTTCCCTCGGACCGCCACTGCGCGAGCAGCTCGGAGGCGCCCGCGATGGGGGTGTTCTCATGGACGAGGACGCCGTCCATGTCGGTCAGCCAGCACTCGATGTCGCCTCGGGTCCGCATGCCGCCAGCCTAGCCCCGGCCTCCGACATCGGCGGGGGTACGCGCACCGAGAGCGAGCGCGGGCGGGCCCGACCCGAGGTCGATGCCCGCCCGTCCGCCGGCACGGCTTACTTGAACGTGTCCTTGACGTTCTCGCCGGCCTTCTTCGCGTCGGCCTTCACCTGGTCGGCCTTGCCCTCGGCGGCGAGCTTGTCGTTGTCGGTCGCGTTTCCGATGGCTTCCTTGGCCTTGCCCACGATGTCCTGAGCGGCGTTCTTGATCTTGTCGTCGAGACCCATGATCTGACTCCTTGCGTGTCGTGTCGGCGTCGGCGGCGGGTGTTCGTCGCGACGGAGCGCGTGCGCTCGGGGATGAGACGTCGCGAGCGGCTCATTCGTCACGCGCGCGTCGCGAAAAGTTTTCCCGGTGACGATATGCCGCGTACGGAATGCACCCGTGACGGCGGGTCGCGATCTGGTTAGGGTCGAGGGGTGGCACGCACCGAGTGGGACCCCGAGAACCTCCCCGACCTGACCGGGCGTTCCTATCTGGTCACCGGAGCCACCCGGGGCCTCGGATTCTTCGCCTGCGCTCAGCTCGCCGGTGCCGGGGCGCACGTCGTGCTCACCGGGCGCAATCCGAACGCCCTGGCGACAGCCAAGGCGGCGGTCAAGCGTGCGAATCCGGATGCCGCGATCGAGACGCTCCTGCTCGACACCAGCAACATGGGCTCGGTGCGCGCGGCAGCGGCCACGGCACGAGCGCGCGGGCGGCTCGACGGCCTGCTGCTCAACGCCGGCGTGGTGCACCCGCCCAAGACGCGCGAGAGCGCAGGCGGGCACGAGCTCGTCTTCGCGACCAACGTGCTGGGGCATTTCGCTTTGGCGGGCGAGCTGCTGAAGCCGCTGGCGTCGGCGCGGGGCCGCATGGTGTGGGTGGGCAGCATGTCGACCTCGATCTGGCGGCATGTGCCGACCGACCCGGAACTGACGGAGGGGTACACGCCCTGGCGCGCGTACGTGCAGTCGAAGGCCGCGACGACCGCCCTGGCGCTCGAGGCCGATCGGCGTCTGCGCGCGCACGACGTGCCCGTCGAGAGCCTCGTCGCCCATCCCGGCTACTCCACGAGCGGCCGCACTCGCGGCATCCGGGGCGTGAACGAGCCCACGCGACTGGAGCGGTTCGTCGACAACCTGCAGGCGCCGATCACCCAGTCCAAGGAGCAGGGTGCCTGGGCTCTGGTGCGGGCGCTGGTCGATCCCCACGCCGAAGGCGGCGACATGTACGGCCCGGCCCTGGTCGCGCGCGGTGCCCCTCGCCGGGCGACCCCGGCCCGGCGCACGCGCAGTAGCGATCTCGGCGGCGAGCTCTGGCGTGCCTGCGAGACGGCGACGCACGTGCGCTGGCCGTTCGATCGGGCGCGACGCGCGGCATCCTGACCCGCGTGGAGCGATGTCGGCGCCGGGCCCTACAGTGATCGCATGGACCAGGCGATCGCCGACAGCATCGAGTTCGACGACGCCCGCGGCTTGAGCCCCGCAGATGTTGCTGAGCGGGTGCGCGCGGGACAGACCAACGCCTTCACCGCCGACAGCAGCCGCAGCGCCGGCAACATCGTGCGGGCCAACGTCCTCACGCTGTTCAACGGCATCGTCGGCGGGTGCTTCCTCGTACTGCTGCTGCTCGGCCGGTGGCAAGACGCCCTGTTCGGGGTCGCCGCGCTGTCGAACGCCGTGATCGGCTGTGTGCAGGAGTTCCGTGCGAAGGCCGCGCTCGATCGCCTCGCCCTGCTGAACGCCCCCCGTGCGCGCGTCCGGCGCGACGGGACCGACGTCGAGCTCGCGCCGTCCGACGTCGTTCGCGACGACCTGCTCGTGCTGCGCGCGGGCGACCAGGTGCCCGCCGACGCCATCATGGTCGCCTCGGCGGCGCTGCAGATCGACGAGTCGATGCTGACGGGCGAGTCGGATGCCGTCGACAAGCGGCCCGGAGACGAGGCACTGTCGGGTTCCATCGTCGTGGCGGGCGAGGGCACCGCGCGCGTGGTGCGCGTGGGCGCCGAGTCGTACGCCAACAAGTTCGCATCGGAGGCGAAGCGCTTCCAGCTCGTCTCGAGCGAGTTGCGCACCTCGATCGACCGTGTTCTGCGCTGGGTGGGTTGGGGCGTCGGGCCCATCGGCCTGCTGGTGCTGAACGCCCAGATGATGGTCGCCGGCGGATGGGTGCAGGCCTGGCAACAGGGCACGTGGTCGCAGGCCGTGGTGAACACGATCGCCGCGCTCACCGCGATGATTCCCCTGGGGCTGGTCCTCATGACCTCGATCGCGTTCGCCGTGGGCGCTGCACGGCTGGCCGGGCAGAAGGTGCTCGTCAACGAACTCCCCGCGGTCGAGGGCCTCGCCCGCGTCGACGTCATCTGCCTCGACAAGACCGGCACGCTCACCGCGGGAGAGATCCGCTTCGACGACGCTCTGCCCCTCGACGAGCGCGCCGGGTGGCGGCAGGCGCTGGCCTGGTACGGTGCGGCCCCCGATGCCAACGCGACGGCGCAGTGCCTCCGCGAGCCGTTCCCCGCCGAGACGCCGCTCACCGCCGCGCGCCGCATCCCCTTCTCGTCGGCGCGCAAGTGGAGCGCGGTGTCGTTCGACGCCGACACCACCGCGCGGGGCACCTGGGTGCTGGGTGCGCCCGAGATGGTCTTCGGCGACGTCGCCGGTGACGCCACGACCGAACTGGGGGCGGCGGTGACCCGGCTGGCATCCTCGGGCCGTCGCACCCTCGTGCTCGCACACACCGCCGAGCCGCTCGACGACGACGACGTCGATGCCGAACGCTTCTCGGGCGCGCCGGTGGCCGTGGCGGTCCTCACCTTCGCCGAGGCCGTGCGCCCCGACGCCGCCGGTGCACTGTCGTACTTCCGTGAGCAGGGCGTGCAGGTGCGGGTCATCTCGGGCGACAACCCCCGCACCGTCGCCGCCATCGCCCGCGAGGTGGGCCTCGAGGTCGACGACGGGTACGACGCCCGCCGGCTTCCCGACGACGACGGTGAGCTCGGTCTGATCCTCGAACAGAACACCGTCTTCGGGCGCGTCACGCCCGATCAGAAGAAACGCATCGTCACGTCGCTGCAAGCGCGCGGTCACGTCGTGGCGATGACGGGCGACGGTGTGAACGACGCTCTCGCCATCAAGACGGCCGACATCGGCATCGCGATGAACTCCGGCGCGGCGGCGACCAAGGCCGTCGCGCGCCTCGTGCTGCTCGACGGTCGCTTCTCGCACCTGCCGTCGGTGGTGGCCGAGGGCCGGCAGGTCATCGCGAACATCGAACGCGTGTCGATGCTGTTCCTCACCAAGACCGTCTACGCCACGGGCCTGGCGGTCCTGTTCGGGGCGCTGGTCATGGAGTTCCCGTTCCTGCCGCGGCAACTGTCGATCACCGACGGCCTGACCATCGGCATCCCGGCGTTCTTCCTCGCCCTGCTGCCGAACACCCAGCGCTACGTCCCCGGCTTCTTGAAGCGTTCGCTGAGCTTCGCCATTCCCGCGGGGATCGTGATCGCCGTCTCGCTCACCGTTTACACCCGCCTCGCCATGGACCTGGGGCTCGCCGTCGAGCAGTTGCGCACGGGGGCGACGATCATCCTGGCCATCGTCGCGATCTGGGTGCTGACGGTGCTGTCCCGCCCCGTCACCCGCGTGAAGGTGCTCGTCATCGGAGCCATGTTCATCGCCCTCACCGCCATCTTCACGGTGCCGCCGCTGGGGGAGTTCTTCCAGCTGCGCGACCCGGGCGAAGACGGGGCCGTGCTGATCACCATGATCGTCGTGGTGGCCATCGCCGCGATCGAGGCGGTGCGATTCGCCCACCGCCGTTTCGTGCGGCGTCTGCTCGCGCGCGAGTACGGGCCGCGACATGCCTGACGACATCGCGCTGCGCGGGTTGACCGCGCCCGCCTGACGCTCGGTGCTCGCCGATGGGCGCGGACCGGCGTCAGGCGGGCGGCTGCGAGCGGGCGGCCCTGCGCGGTCGGTCCTGCGTGGTCGGTCGTGAGTGGATGACTCCGGGCGGATGGTTCAGCGCGACCGGTCCCGGGCGGGCGGTCCGGTCGGTCGTCCGCAAGCGGTCGACCCGATGCGGGTCAGACCGTCGGGACGGTGGACGCCGTCTCGACGGCGGCGGTTCGGCGAAAGTAACGTCGCGCGCGTCGGGGTACCCACAGCGCGGCGATGACCGCGAGCGCGGCGACCAGGGCGACGGTGAGCACGGGGTCGAGTTCCGTCAGTGCCATGGCCGCTGCCTGCAGCGCGACCAGAACCGCCAGGTACGCCGTGAGCAGGTTGCGGGCGAGACGGCTGCCGCGCGCGAGCGCCGAGCCGCCGGCGACCGTGAGCAAGCCGAGCAGGATCGTCGCAGCCCCGACGAGAGAGACCGGCAACACCAGATCCGGAGTCACCTCGTAGCGCGAGAGCAGGACGATGATGCCGAAAGCGGTGTTCAGGAGTCCTCCGACATACACCAGCACGATCGCGACGGTGACCGCGACGGGGCGGCGCCGTTCGGCAGGAGTGGTCATGAGCCCTCACGTTCGACGGACCGGCCGGATGCCGGTGTGGGTCAGCGTAGCGGTCGCGCGCCGCTCGCGCCGCGGCCTCGAGGTCACGGCATCCGCCCCGGGGAGGGTGCGGATACCGTGTCTGTTCCGGCGGGGGCTCCCTGCATCCGTCTCGCGGAGTTCTCGGGCGACACGCCGCCGCCGGGCGGTCGCCCACCGGCGTGTCGTCACGAACTCCGCACGACGGTCCACCGACCCACGTCGGTGGTCGGCGCCCCGGCCGGAATCACGACCCCGACCCACGGCCCGCACCCGTGGCCCGAACCCACGACCCCGACCCACGCCAGCCCCCGGCCACACCCGCCCTCCGAACAGCTACGCCGAAGGGCCCGCCGTCAGCGCGTCAGCCAGACCGACGCGCCGGCGCCCGCCGGGAGCGACATCTCGACGCCGTCCGCGCGGACGACCTCGTCCGAGACGACCTCGAGCTCGTGCCCCACGTCGATTCCCCGCTCCACCAGCGCCCGCAGCAGCTCGGGGTCGCGATCGCTCACGCGCAGCACGCGCCCCGCGTGGCCGGTCGGCGCCTGGGCGAGCAGCACGAAGGGTTCGCGGTGCACCGCGCCCGTGGCATCCGGGATCGCATCGCCGTGGGGGTCGAAGCGCGGGTGACCGAGCCGGTCGTCGATGCCCTCGAGCAGGCGGTCGCTGAGGGCGTGCTCGAGCAGCTCGGCCTCGTCGTGCACCTCGTCCCACGCGTAGCCGAACTCGCGCACGAGCCACGTCTCGACGAGTCGGTGGCGGCGGATCACCGCGGCGGCGCGGCGGCGTCCGGCGTCGGTGAGCGACACGGGCCCGTAGGGGCGGTGGGTGACGAGGTCCTGTGCGGCGAGCTTCTTGACCATCTCGGTCACGCTCGACGGGGCGAGTCCCAGGACGGCGGCCAGCTGCGATGGCGTGATCGCCGAGTCCTGCCACTCGGTGTGGTGGTAGATCGCCTTGAGATAGTCGTCGGACACGGGCGATTCCACGGGGGCCAGCTTATCCGCCGGTGAAGACCAGCCACAGGAGCACCGCGTTCAGTGTGATGAGGAACACGGATGCCGCGATCCCGGCGACGCTCGTGAGGCGACGGTTGCGGTGGGCGCCGAGCAGATCGCGGTTCGCCGTGAGCGCGATCAGCGGGACGAGGGCGAACGGGATGCCGAACGACAGCACGACCTGGCTCAGCACGAGCGCGAGCGTGGGATCGATGCCGACGGCCAGGATCGCCAGAGCGGGGAGCAGCGTCACGAGCCGGCGGGCCAGCAGGGGAACGCGCACGTGCAGCAGACCGTGCATGATCTCGGCCCCGGCGTACGCGCCGACCGAGGTGGAGGCCAGGCCGCTCGCGAGCAGGCCGACGGCGAAGAGCGTCGCCACGAGGGGCCCGAGACCGTTGCGCAGTGCCGCGTAGGCACCCTCGAGGCTGTCGGTGCCGTCGACGCCCGCGAGGTTCGCCGCGGCCAGCAGCAGGATCGCGAGGTTGACCGTACCGGCGACGGCGAGAGCGATCGTGACGTCCCAGCGGGTCGCGCGCAGCAGGCGGGGCGTCGAGATGCCGCGTGCCTCCTCGAGACCCGCGGCCGTGGCCGGGGTACCGGGGGCGAAGCGGTCGCGGGTCAGCGCCGAATGCGCGTAGATCGCGTGGGGCATGATCGTGGCGCCGAGGATGGATGCCGCCAGCAGCACCGAATTCGTCCCCTCGAATCGCGGCACGAGTCCCGCGACCACGCTGCCGGCCGCGGGTGGCGCGAAGAAGAGCCCGAAGGTGAAGCCCACCGCGATGATCACCAGCAGGCCGATCAGCACGGTCTCGAACGCGCGTGCACCGCGGCGGGACTGCACCACGAGCAGCAGCATCGACACGACACCGGTGATCGCGCCGCCCCAGACCAGTGGCACCCCGAAGAGCAGGTTCAACGCGACGGCGCCGCCGATGACCTCGGCGATATCGGTGGCCATCGCCACGAGCTCGGCCTGTAGCCAGTACGCGCGGCGCGCCCACGGTCGGCCGATACGGCGACCGAGCACTTGCGGGAGGCTCTCACCGGTGACGATGCCCAGCTTGGCCGAGAGGTACTGGATCAGCCATGCCATCACGTTGCCCAGCACCACGACCCACACCAGCAGGTAGCCGAAGCTCGCGCCGGCCGTCATGTTGCTGGCGACGTTGCCCGGGTCGAGGTAGGCGACGCCGGCGACCATCGCGGGGCCGAGGAGCCAGAGCCCGCGCCCCGGCGCGTGACGGCGGTCCACGGCATCGAGATTTTTCGGCATGCCGAAACACTAGCGATATTTCGGCTCACCGAAAAGTGGTTGCGTCGCTCGCAGAGCCTCCCTCCACCCGACGCAACGGTGGTTGGGAGAACGGCCGCGCGGTGACGGTAGCCGGGTCGCAGGTAGCCTGGGGCGGTGACGGATGCCGATGGCCCTACGCCCGCGCAACGGGTCCCGGCGGATGCTCCCCCCGCGCAAGAGCCCCCGACCCACGGCGTCGGTCCGTGGCAGGGCGAGTGGCCCACCGACCCCCGCTACGACCCCGAGCTGCTCGCGAACGGCGACACCCGCAACGTCGTCGATCCCTACCGGGTACTGGACGATGGAGGCCATCGTCGCCGATCTCGACACGCGGCGGCATCCCTTCCACGTCGCCATCGAGAACTGGCAGCACGACCTCAACATCGGCTCGATCGTGCGCAGTGCCAACGCCTTCCTCGCCGCCGAGGTGCACATCGTCGGAAAGCGCCGCTGGAATCGCCGCGGCGCCATGGTGACCGACCGGTATCAGCATGTCCGGCACCACGACGACGTCGCGGCCTTCGTCTCGTGGGCGCAGGCCGAGGGACTTCCCGTGATCGCGATCGACAACGTGAACGGGTCTGTTCCCGTCGATCGCGCCGCTCTGCCCGAGGCGTGCGTTCTGCTTTTCGGGCAGGAAGGGCCAGGACTGTCTCCCGAGGCGCTCGCCGCGGCATCCGGCGTGGTCGAGATCACCCAGTACGGATCGACACGGTCGATCAATGCCGCTTCGGCGGCCGCGGTGATCATGTACGAGTGGTGCCGCCGCTGGGCGTGAGCCCCGATGTGACATCGCGGGCCGACACAGAAGGTCTTCCTCGGTAACACGCCCCCGTTTGCCGGGGAACGGATGTTTACTGTCGCCACGCGCTCACGGAACGCGGGACGAGGATGCGCCCCGCCGCAGCGAGCGACCTGTCTCTCCCCGGTGGCAGCCGGGAAAAGACGCGACACCGAATCACACACCTGGGAAGGGAACGATCATGACGATCACGGATTCAGCGACGACGGGCCTGGCCGACCGCTGGCGGGACGCAGCCACCCCACACACTAGCGCCGGATGGATCGAGCGCGCCGGCGAGGTCGCCGATATCCTCGCCGTCGACGCGGTCGAGCGCGATCGGGCGAATCAGGCCCCGTTCGCCGAAGTCGAACTGCTCAAGGCGTCGGGTCTGGTCACCCTGCTCGGCCCGCGCGAGCATGGCGGCGCCGGCGAGACCTGGGACACCGCGTACAAGGTCATCCGCGCGGTCGCCCGCGGCGACGGCTCGATCGGTCAGCTGCTCGGCTACCACTACCTGTGGGCGTGGGCGGCGCGTCTGGTCGCCACCGATGCGCAGATCGCCGCGGTCGAAGAGCTGTACACCCGCAACGTGTTCCTGTTCGGCGGGGCGGTCAACCCCCGCGACTCCGACCTCGTGATCCGCGAAGACGGCGACGACCTGATCTTCTCGGGGCGCAAATCGTTCTCGACCGGCGGGCGCGTCTCCGACCTGACGGTGCTCGAAGGCGTGCTCGAGGGCACCGACACGCACATCTTCGCCATCGTCCCTACCGCGCAGGAGGGCATCGTCTTCGCCGGCGACTGGGACAACCTCGGCCAGCGCCTCACCGAGTCGGGCTCGGTCGAGATCCGCGACGTGCGGGTGCCCTGGACGGATGCCGCGGGCTTCGTCGACAAGCAGTTCCAGCCTCTGGTGTACAACACCCTCAATGTGCCGACGATCCAGCTCGTCTTCGCCAACTTCTACCTCGGCATCGCGCAGGGCGCCCTCGAGACCGCGTCGGCATACACGCGTGAGCGCACGCGCCCGTGGCCGTACGGTGGCGACGACAAGCAGCGCGCGAGCGACGAGTGGTACTTGCTGGAGGGCTACGGGACGCTGCAGTCGAAACTCTGGGCCGACGAGGCGCTGCTCGATGCGGTGGGTGCCGAGATCAGCGCCGTGCTGCACGCGCCGCGCGAGGAGCTGACCGAGCGTCGACGCGGCGAGATCGCTGTGCGCATCGCGGCCGGCAAGCTCCGCATCGTCGACGACGGCCTCGAGGTCGCGTCGAAGATCTACGAGCTCACGGGCGCCCGGGCCACCTCGAACAGCGTGGGCCTCGACATCTTCTGGCGGAACCTCCGCACCCACAGCCTGCACGACCCCATCGCGTACAAGAAGCGCGAGGTCGGCGAGTATGTGCTGCTGGGTCAGGTTCCGGTTCCCACCTGGTACACGTGAGAGCCGCGGGGTGGGCGTCCGGATCGGATGCCCACCCCGCGTCGCGTGGTCAGCCGCCGGCCGTCATCCACGCGCGCCCCCGCACCCGCAGTCCGAGCGTCGCCAGGCGCGCCAGCATGTACACGCCGAAGAACGCCCCCGCCAGCCAGGTCAGTCCCGTCGCGCCTCCGCCGGCGAGCACCGCGACGAGGACGAGTGCCGGCGCGTACGGCACGAGGTTCAGCAGGCCCGCGATCGCCAGATAACGCACATCGCCCGCGCCGATGAGCACGCCGTCGAGCACGAACACGATGGCCGCGACGGGCTGGGCGACCGCGAGCACGAGCAGCGCCGGTTGAATGAGCGCGGCGAGCCCGGCATCGCCCGTGAAAACGAGTCCGATCACGCCCGATGCCGCGGCGACGACGGCGCCCACCGCGACGCCGAACCACACACCCCATGCCGCCGTGCGCTGCAGGACGCGGCCGACGGTCGCGGTGTCGCCCGCACCGAGCGCGCTGCCGATCAGCGCCTGCGCGGCGATGGCCAGAGCGTCGAGGACGAACGCCGCCGTCGAGAAGATGGTGAAGGCGATCTGCCAGCCCGCGAGCTCGGCGGAGCCGAGGCCCGTCGCCACGGCGACCGTGCCGAGAAACGCCACGCGCATGCTCGCCGTTCTCAGAAACAGCCAGCCCCCCGACCGGGCAGTACCGCCGAGCCCCGCGCGTTCGGGACGGAGGGATGCGGCGTGCTGCCGCGCGAGGCGCCGCACCACCAGCACGTACGCGCCGACCATGCCCCACTGCGCCACGACCGTGCCGATCGCGGAGCCGGCGATGCCCCAGTCGAAGCCGTAGATGAACACCGCGTTCAGCAGGGCATTGGCGCCGAAGCCGAGGCCGGCGATCCACAGCGGGGTCACCGTGTTCTGCATGCCCCGCAGCAGGCCCGTCGCCGCGAACACCACCAGCATGGCCGGCAGACCCCACATCGAGATCGACAGGTAGACACGCGCGTTCTCGGCGACGTCGGGCGCAGCGCCGAACGCGTCGACGACCGCCGGCGTCGCGAGCACCCCCGCTGCGGCCAGCGCCGCGCCGAGACCCACCGCGAGCCACATGCCGTCGACACCGACCGACACCGCTCGACCGTGCTCTCTCGCGCCGAAGTGGCGAGCGACGGCCGGGGTCGTGGAGTAGGCGAGGAAGACCATGAGCCCCACGACGGTCTGCAGCACGGCACCGGCGACGCCGAGGCCCGCCAGCGGCGCGACGCCCAGGTGGCCGACCATCGCCGCATCGACGATGAGAAACAGGGGCTCGGCGACGAGGGCGCCCAGCGCCGGAACCGCGAGCCGCAGGATGGAGCGGTTCAACGTCTCGGGCGGGCGGGTCGTCACGCTCCGAGCCTAGGGCGGGCCTCCGACATCGCGTCCACATCCGGTGCCGGGTTCGGAGCCCGCACAGATCGAGGGCACCTATTCTGTGTGCATGACCGACATCCCCCGCTCCGGTCTCGCGCTCGACGAGCTCAGCGACGAGATCCGCCCGCAGGACGACCTGTTCCGTCACGTGAACGGCCGCTGGCTGGAGCGCACCGAGATCCCCGACGACAAGGCCCGCTGGGGCTCGTTCCACCTCATCGCCGAGCAGGCCGAGGCGAACGTGCGCACCATCGTCCAGGAGTCGCAGGAGGCCGAGCCGGGCACCGAGGCCCGCAAGATCGGCGACCTGTTCGCGAGCTTCATGGACACCGACCGCATCGAGAGGCTCGGCCGGGAACCCCTCGAGGACCAGCTCGAGCGGGTCGACGGCGTCGCCGACATCCCGTCGCTGCTGCAGCTGATCGGCGAGCTGGAGCGCGACGGCATCAGCGGTCTGATCGCCCTCTTCGTCGAGCCCGACCCGGGCGACCCGACCCGCTACGTCCCCGTCGTGTACCAGGGCGGCATCTCGATGCCCGACGAGAGCTACTACCGCCTCGACAACTTCGACGAGACGCGCGCGGCGTACCGGCGGCACATCGCGGGCATCCTCGAGCTGGCCGGTGTCGCCGAGGTCGCGGCATCCGCGGATCGCGTCTTCGCCCTCGAGACCGACCTCGCCGCCCACCACTGGTCGCGCGAAGACAGCCGCGACGCGGTGAAGACGTACAACCTCAAGACGTGGGACGACACCCTCGCCCTGGCCGGCGTCGACCTCGAGCCGTGGCGTCGGGGCGTGGCACCGGGTCACGAGGGCGCGCTGGGCGAGGTCATCGTGTACCAGCCGAGCTTCGTGGAGGCTCTCGGCACGCTGCTCGTCGAAGAGCGTCTCGACGATTGGAAGGCCTGGCTGCGCTTCAAGATCGTGCACTCCGCGGCCGCGTTCCTCTCCGACGACTTCGTGGCCGAGAACTTCGCGTTCTACGGCACGCAGCTCACCGGCGTGCCCGTCAACCGCGAGCGCTGGAAGCGCGGCGTGAGCCTCGTCGAGGCGGCATTGGGCGAAGCAGTGGGCAAGGTCTACGTCGAGCGGCACTTCCCGCCGGCGGCGAAGCACGCCATGGACGGCCTCGTCGCGAACATCATCGAGGCGTATCGCCGGTCGATCCGCGGTCTGGACTGGATGACCGACGAGACGCGCGAGCGGGCGCTCGCCAAGCTCGACGCGTTCACCCCGAAGATCGGGTACCCCGTGCGGTGGAAGGACTATACCGACCTCGACGTCGTCGCCGACGATCTGGTCGGCAACGTCCGTCGCGCGCACGTGTGGGAGCACGACCGCCAGCTCGCGAAGATCGGTCAGCCGATCGACCGCGACGAATGGTACATGACGCCGCAGACGGTCAACGCGTACTACAACCCGCTCATGAACGAGATCGTGTTCCCGGCGGCGATCCTGCAGTACCCGTTCTTCGACGCCGATCGCGACGCCGCGGCGAACTACGGCGGCATCGGCGCCGTGATCGGTCACGAGATCGGCCACGGGTTCGACGACCAGGGCAGCCGCTTCGACGGCGACGGGTCGCTGCGCGACTGGTGGACGGATGCCGACCGCGCGGCGTTCGAGGAGCGCACCAAGGCTCTCATCGCGCAGTACGAGGCCCTCGTGCCGCAAGGCCTGAGCGAGGAGCACCACGTCAACGGCGCTCTGACGATCGGCGAGAACATCGGCGATCTCGGCGGCCTGGGCATCGCGATCGCGGCTTACCGGCTATTCCTCGAGGGCGCGGGCGAGAGCGCGGGTGAGGGGCCCGTCGTCGACGGGTACACCGGCATCCAGCGTCTGCTGCTCAGCTGGGCGCAGATCTGGCAGCAGAAGGGCCGTGACGCCGAGACCATACGCCTGCTCACCATCGATCCGCACTCGCCGAACGAGTTTCGCTGCAACCAGATCGTGCGTAACATCGACGCGTTCTACGAGGCGTTCGGAGTGACCGAGGGCGACGCCCTCTGGCTCGACGCCGACCAGCGCGTCACCATCTGGTGAGATTGCGTTTGTTGCCCCGCTGACCCGGAAGGAGCCACTCTCGTGGGCATGCCCCCGGTTCCCGAGCCCGCCGTGCCCGAACCCGTCGGCGGGTCGGTCGAGTCGTCTCGTCGCGACGCGCCGGCCCTGCGCGGTGCCGGAAGGAAGGGGCCCAAGAGGCTTCCGCGTCGCGCGGCGGCCGGGCGACGCTCGTTCACGGCGACACTCCGCTCGCTCGACGAGCTGGCCGCGTCGGGGGCCAAGGTGTCGGTGCGCATCGACGATCTCGACGGCGGCTCGGAAGTGTTCTCGGGCGATGACTTCGTCACGTTGCCGGTGGGCGGGCTGGGGGTGGTGCCGCTTCTGATCGAGGTGGCGGCGGCCATCGAGGCGGGGCGCATCGATCCGCTCGAGATCATCGACCGCGCTGCGGTGCACGGTGCCGCCCACGGCGGCGTCTGGCAGCACCTCAAGGCTCCGGCGCTGCCTCTTGTCGACCTCGCGACGCTGGCCGCGTCGTCGGGCGATCCCTTGGCTGTCAACGCGCTCGTGCACCGCGTGGGATTGCAATCCGTGCGGGCCCGCGTCGAGGCGTTGGGCCTGCGGCGCACGGCCCTGCTCGATCGTTTCCGCGACGATCGTGGCCCCGACGATGCGCCGCACCTCGCGCTGTCGAACGCGCGCGAGATGGCCCACGTGTTCGCGGGTCTGGTCAACTCCACCATCGTCTCGCCCGGGGTCAGTGCGCAGGTCGCCGAGTGGCTGAGTCTGAACCACGACCTCTCGCTCGTGGCATCCGCCACCGGCCTCGATCCCTTCGCCCACGAGAACGACCAGCACGGCCTGCTGTTCGTCAACAAGACCGGGCGGGCATCGGGCGTGCGAGCCGAGGCCGGTGTGCTGGGCGGACCGCGTGCGGGCGTGGCCTACGCGCTCATCGTGAACTTCGACGACCTCTCGATCGCGCACCGCCTCCGCGCGCACGACGCCTTCCGCGTGCTGGGCGTCGAGCTGATGGAGTACGTGTACTGAGGCCTCAGGCGGCCCGGATCCGCCACACGCTGCGGGAGCACGACGCTGCCGCGGTGGCGATCACGACCACGGCGGCGCACCCCAGGAGCACGGGCGTGGTGCCCGCTGCGTGGGCGAGGGGCCCCACGAGCACTTCGCCGAGGGGGCGGCGATGAACGAGCCGGCCATGTCGTTCGAGTAGACGCGCGACAGCGCGGCGCGGGGAACGTGCGTCTGCAGCGACTGGTCCCACGCGATGGCGAACAGCTCGATCGCGAACCCGCCGAGGGCGAAGGCCGCGATCAGGGTGGGAAGAGCGGGGGTGAGGGCGAGAGAGGCCAGGGGGACCGCGGCGGATGCCATGGCGGCGACGCCGATGCCGAGCGCTCGTCGCGGGCGCCATCGCAGGGCCAGGAGCGCGCCCGCGGCGAAGCCCGCGGTGTGCGCGGCGACCACGAGGCCCCATCCTCCTCGTCCGAACGTCTCGTCGGCGACAAGGGGCCCGAGCACGGTGGTCGCGCCCGTGAAGGCGGCGTTGAGCACCCCGAACTGCAGCACGACGATCCAGACCCAGCGGCGGCGGGAGAACTCGCGCGGGCCCTCGCGCAGATCCGTGAGAATCGACGACCGCTCGCCGGGTGCGGCAGCGGCCGGGGCGGTGGGCAGCCGCAGACGCGAGAACAGAATCGCGGCGACGGCGATCCGATGACCGTCAAATGTGTCTTTGAGGGTGAGTCGGCGCGTCGGAGCGGACATCTCCCCGCGGGGCGTTCGCTCGCCTGAGCGACCCGGATCGACCTCCGCCGCGGCGGCGGAGGTCAGAAGACGATCGTGTGGTTTCCGTCGCGCAGCACGCGGTCTTCGGCGTGCCAGAGCACGGCGCGCGAGAGCACCTGTCGCTCGACGTCGGCGCCCCGGCGGGCGAGCTCCGCGGCCGAGTCGGCGTGGGTCACGCGCACGGTGTCCTGCTCGATGATCGGGCCCTCGTCGAGGTCGCTGGTGACGTAGTGCGAGGTGGCGCCGATGAGCTTGACCCCGCGCTCCTTGGCCTTCTTGTACGGCTCGGCGCCGATGAAGGCCGGCAGGAACGAGTGGTGGATGTTGATCACCGGCACGCCGATCTTCTCGAGGAAGTCGGGCGACAGGATCTGCATGTAGCGCGCCAGCACGACGAAGTCGACGTTGCCGACGAGCAGCTCGAGGATGCGCGCCTCGGATGCCGACTTGTCGGGGCCCGGCGTCGACGGCACGTGGAAGAAGGGAACGCCGAAAGAGCGCACGTCGTCGGCCGAGGTGGTGTGGTTCGACACCACCATCGGGATGCTGACGGGCAGATCGCCGCGACGGTGGCGCCACAGCAGGTCGAGCAGGCAGTGGTCCTGCTTCGACGACAGGATCGCCATGCGCTTCGGCGTCGAGAGGTCGGTGAGGGTCCACTCCAGTTCGAAGCCCTCGCCGAGGGTCTTCGCGAGGTCGGCTTCGATCGCGGGGAGAGCTGCGGGCAGGTCGGAACGGTGGAAGACCACGCGCTGGAAGTACGCGCCGTCGCGCAGCTGGTCGGAGTACTGGTCGAAGGTGACGATGTTGCCGCCTTGACGGGCGATGAGCGCGGAGACCGCGGCGACGATACCGGGGGTGTCCTTGCCGTGCACGATGAGGCAGGCGTGATCGGGCTGCAGGTGGGGGCTCGCGGAGACCATCGGACCATTCTGCCGTGCGTACGCGGCCTCGCCGACCACGGATGCGGGCCGGCGGCGCGCCATGGCTCGAGGCCCCGGGCGGAACCGTCGGTGCGGGGAGGGGCCGATGCCGCCGCCGGGCTCCGCGGTGCGGATGCCCCCGCCGGGCCCAGGCGCCGGCCGGGCGCACGCCGCCGCCCGCGATCAGAGGCGCACGACGAGTTTCTGCGCGGAGACGCCCGCGCGCTGCCGGTCGAGTGCGCCCTGGATCGCGCCGAGGCCCTCGCCGACGACGACGGGCGCGGGTGCCGCGCGAAGCGCCCCCTCGGCGAGGGCGCGGGGCACGACCTCGCCCCAGAGACGGGCACCCATGTCGTCGTCGCGCAGGCTGCTGCCCCACACGAAGGCGGCACGGATGCCACGCCGTCGAGCCCGCAGAGTCGAACGGAGCGTGCCGAGACCGATGCGGGTGAATACCGGGATCATGGCGGGGAACAGGCGTCGTCGCCCTGCGAGGGTGTCGAGCGAGACCGGCGTGCTCGCCATGGCGAGGCGCGTTCCGCCCGTCCGCGACAGCACGTCGATGCTCGCGTCGGTGGAGCCGGCGCCCAGGGCCACGGCGCCCACCACGGGGCGTCCCGCGATGGCGGCGACGAGCTCGTCGACCGCCGAGGGGGAGCGGTGGTCGACCACGGCGCTCGCCCCCAGGCCCAGGACGGTGTGCGCATTCTTCGCGGATGCCGTGGTCACGACGTCGTATCCGGCGGCGCACGCGAGCTGGACGGCGTTCATCCCCACGCTCGTGGACCCTCCCCAGACCACCACGACACCGGCCGGTCCCGGAGGGGCCGGGTCACCCGGCATCCGGAGTCCGAGCTGCCCGGGCTGGAACAGTGCGCAGGCCGCCGTGGAGAGGGCGAGGGGGAAGACCGCCGCCTCCTCGTCGGCGAGGGTGTCGGGTGTGGGGGCCGCGAGGCGTTCCAGCAGGGTCGTGTACTGCTGGAAGGCGCCCTCACGAAGGGCATCGCGCCCGCGGTCGGTGCCCGTCGCCAGCCCGAACACGTGTTGCCCTACCCGGAGACGTTTCACGGCGGCGCCGACGGCGACGACCTCGCCGGCGACGTCGGAACCGAGCACCGCGGGGGTGCGCAGCCACCGGTAGGTGATGCGGCTCGTGCCCTGGATGACCCAGTCGACGGGGTTCACCGCCACGGCGCGAACGCGCACGAGCACCTCGTCGGTGGCGTGAGTGGGCATGAGGAGCCTTTCGCGTGATGACACGGGGTGCCCTCATCGTAGAGCGTGATGACACCAAGTGTCATCGCGTAGGATCGCGACATGGCCAGATGGGCACCGGACACGCGCGAGCGCCTGCGTGCCGCCGCGCTGGCCCTGTTCGTCGAGCGCGGCTTCGAGGCGACCACGGTGCCGGACATCGTCGAGCGAGCAGGGGTGACGCGACGGACGTTCTTCCGTCATTTCGGCGACAAGCGCGAGGTCTTCTTCGACGGGGACGAGATCCCCCGGCTCGCCACCGAGATGCTCGCCGCCGCACCTGCCGACATGGCGCCTTTCGCCGTCGCCTGGAACGGGTTGCAGACCCTCGCCGCCGAACGCTTCGAGCCCCGCCGCGCCGAGATCGTCGCCGCGCGGCGCCTCATCGAGGCCGAGCCCGCTCTGCGTGAGCGCGATCTGCAGAAGCAGGCCGATCTGCGGGCGGCGCTGACCGAGGGCTACGTCGCTCGTGGCGTGGATGCCGCGCAGGCGCGCATCATCGCCGGCGTCGCGGTCGAGCTGCTCCAGGTGGCGCTGGAGCAGTGGGCGGCGGATCCGACGGGCATACCCCTCGCGCGTCATCTCGATCGGGTGCGCGCCGGGATGGCGGCCGTACTCCGCGCGGACCCCGCACCCTAAGGCCGCTCCGACCGGTCGTGCCGGGGCACGATTCGTGCACCGGGGTGGTCGCCGGACGCCCCGGTGCACATTTCGCGCCCCGTACCCGCTCGCGCCGTGGACCGGGCGCGCCCGCTCGCCGACGCCGGTGTCGGAGGACGGGGATAGCCTGGATCGCGTGACCAGCACCCTCCGCCTCGACCGGCCGGGCTGGCGCACCTGGACGCTGTGGGCCGTCGGCGTCCTCGCCTACGTCGTGTCGATCATCAACCGAACGTCTCTCTCGGCCGTCGGAGTGGATGCCGCGGTGCGCTTCGGGGCCGACGCCTCGGCGCTGTCGATGTTCGCCGTCATCCAGCTCTTCGTCTACGGCGCGATGCAGATCCCGGTCGGCCTGCTGCTCGACCGGTTCGGTGCGCGCCCGATGATCGCGATCGGCATGGTGCTGATGGCCGTCGGCCAGCTGGTGATGGCCTTCGCGGATGCCGTGGGGATCGGCATCCTGGCCCGCGTGCTGATCGGTGCGGGCGACGCCGCGATCTTCCCGAGCGTCCTGCGCGTGATCGCGACCTGGTTTCCCGCGCAGCGCGCGCCGGTGCTCGTGCAGCTGACGGGCATCCTCGGCCAGTTGGGCCAGATCGTCGCGGTCGTGCCGCTGGCGGCCCTTCTGCACGCGACGAGCTGGAGCGTCGCCTTCGGCAGCGTCGCGGGTCTCGGTCTGCTCTTCGCGGTCCTGACGTTCGTCATCATCCGCAACCGTCCGCCCGAACGGCGGTCCGACCCCGTCGACACATCCGTCGACACGCAGACCGGTGCGATCCGGGTGGTGCGCTCGGCGCCCGACCTTCGCAAAGGCTTCCGCGAGTCCTGGGCGCACCCCGGTACGCGGCTGGGGTTCTGGTCGCATTTCGCCACTCCCTTCGCGGGGACCGCGTTCATGCTGCTGTGGGGCTTCCCGTTCCTCACCGCGGCCCAGGGGCTCGCGCCGGCGACCGCGTCGCTCGTGATGACGTCGCTCGTGCTGTTCAGCATCCTGAGCGGCCCGGTGATCGGGGCGCTGTCGAGCCGGCATCCCACCCGGCGATCGCGGTGGCTCGTGCTGCCCACGGTCGTGTTCCAGGCCGTCGTGTGGGTCGTCGTCATCGTGTGGCCCGGACCGGCTCCGGTCTGGCTGCTGGTGGTGCTGATGTTCGCGCTGTCGACCGGAGGGCCGGCGTCGATGATCGCTTTCGACCACGCCCGCACCTTCACGCCGAGTCACCGCCTGAGCACGGCGACGGGCATCGTCAACGGCGGCGGGTTCCTGGCGGCGCTGCTCGCGATCCTCTTCATCGGTATCGCGATGGACGTGCAGGGCGCGGGCACCCCCGCGACCTATTCCCTGGATGCCTTCCGCATCGCCTTCCTGACCCAGGTGCCGCTGTGGCTCGTCGGCGGCATCGCCATCGTCATCGAGCGAGGCCGCACGATTCGCCACGTGAGCCGGACCGACTCGCCCCCGCCGTCAGGGCGCTGACCCGTCAGGACTCGACCCCCGGTCGACCCGTCCGAGTCTGCCGGCCCATGCGAGCGCGTCGTCGGATGCGTCGTGAGCGGACAGGTGGTCGCCGAGAAGGTAGGCGGCCGTGTGGTGTGCGCGCAGCTCCGCGAGCACGGCGTCGGGATGCCCCTCGGCAACCAGGTCGACGACGCGTCGATGTCGCGCCGCGCGCTCGAGGAGAGACTCGGCTTCCGCCTGCGCCTGACGGTTCAGGCGCATGAGTATGGCCACCGGGAGGGCGATCGCGGCGTAGGCGGCGTTCAAGTGGTCGTTGCCCGCCAGGTTCACCAACGCCGTGTGGAACTGCAGACCGTCGTGCGGGGCGCGTGTCTCGTCGCCCGCGCGGGCGTTGCGTTCCATCGCGTCCATAGCCGTCCGCAGGCGCTCGAACCTCTCGCCGTTCGCCGGAACCCCCTGCTGCACCGCGAGTGCCTCGAGCTGTTCGCGCACCGTGGTCACCTGGAAGGCGTCCTGCAGGGTCAGCTGCACCACGCGGCTCCCCGCGCGCGGCACGTGGACGATGGCGCGTCGACTCTCCAGCGCACGGAGGGCCTCGCGGAGGGATTGCCGTCCGACGCCGATCTCCGCGGCGAGTGCATGCTCGGTCACATGCGCGCCCATGGCCAGCCGTCCGTCGATGATGCGGTCGCACAATTCCGCCGTCGCGATCGCGGTGACACTCTCGGGGCCATCGATGAGGCCGCCCTCCCGACGCCCCCTTCCCCTCGCGGTTCGCTGCATCGGACTCCTCCCGGGCGCCACGCCCCATGCATGGGTTAGGGTAGCCTTACCTAGTCGACCATGACGGATCAAGGATACCCCTCATGCCTGCGAAACGCTTCCCCGCCTCTCTTCTCGTTCTCTGCTCCGTCGCTGCTCTCACGCTGACCGGGTGCGCGGCTGTCAGCGGCGGCGGTTCTGCGGCGAAGGAGGGCGACCGAACCGTCGAAAGCGTCCTCGGCCCGGTGACCGTGCCCGAGACGATCGAATCGGTGGTGGTCCTGGAGGGGCGCCGCGACCTCGACATCGTGCTGTCGCTGGGGCTGCCCCTCACCGGGTACCCGTACGAAGAGGCCGCTGCGCTGGACCTCGAGGCTCCTGTCGCGCCGGCCCTTGCGCAGGCGGTGGGCGCTTCGCCGATGTTCCTCGCCGACGAGGTCAACCTGGAGGCGATCGCGGAGGCCGCGCCGACTCTGATCGTCAGCCGCATCGACGACGTCGAGCCCATCCTGGACGAATTGCGGGCGATCGCCCCCGTGCTGGCGATCGGCGATCAAACCACGAGCACGTGGCAGGACGACCTCCGTCTCGTGGCCGAGGCGACGGGGACGCAGACTCGCGCCGCGGAGCTCATCGCGCAGTACGACGCTCGCGTGGCGGAGGTGTCGGAGGCATACGCCGACGTTCTCGCGTCCCAGACGTTCGCGCCCATCAACGTGACCTCCGATGGGAGTGATGTGCGCCCCAACCGACTGCTCTCGACCGTGCTCCAAGACCTCGGCGCCGCGCCGTCCGCCGCTTTCGCCGAAGCGATTCAGAGCGGCGAGGGCGTCGAATACTCGCCCGAGCAGCTGGTGTCGAAGTGGAGCGATGCGACGGCCGTCGTGGCGTTGGTCAACGACGCCGCGTCCTGGAACGAGCTGCAGACCGATTCATTGTGGACGCAGCTGCCCGCGGTTGCCGGAGGCCACGTCGTGCGCTCCGACAAGCAGACCCATGAAGGTGCGGCACTGACCGCGCTCCACAGCATCGACGTCATCGAGTCGCTGCTCGCCACTTTCTGAGAGCGGAACCCTGAACCTGTCGTCGGGCGGCATGGCGCGCGCGGCGCTTCTCGTAGGCGCGGCGTTGGCCGTCACCGCCGTCTGCCTCACCCTCGGTCTGATGGTGGGCTCGAGAGGGATCGCCCCGGTAGCGGTGTGGCAGGCGCTGCTGGGGACGGCGGACCCGGAAGCGCGTGCGATCGTGCAAGACCAGCGTCTGCCCCGCACGCTCATCGGGATCGTCGGGGGCGCTGCTCTGGCGGTCGCGGGTGTCGTCGTCCAGGGTCACACCCGTAATCCGCTCGCCGATCCGGGTCTGCTGGGGATCACGGCCGGCAGTTCCCTCGCTGTCGTGGTCGGTATCTCGGCTCTCGGTCTCACCACACCCGCTGGTTACCTCGGGGCGGCATTCGGCGGCGCTGCCCTGGGCACGATCGTCGTGGTCGTCATCGGGCTCGCCGCGAGCCGCCGTCGAGACGCGTCCCCCGCGTCGCTGGTGCTCGCCGGAACGGCCGTGTCCGCCCTGCTCGGCGCGATCACCGGGATCATCCTGCTGCTCGACTCCGCCGCGCTCGACCTGTTCCGCTTCTGGACGGTGGGCTCGTTGAGCGCAGGCCGGGATCTCGACGTGTTCCTGGCCGCCCTCGTTCCCCTCGCGGTGGGCGGCGTCCTCGCCGGTGCGCACGCTCGCGCGCTCGATGTGCTGGTGCTCGGCGACGACGTCGCGGCCGCTCTGGGGCGCAACCTGCTTCCGACCCGGCTCCTGGGATTGGTCGTCGTGACCCTCCTCGTCGGTGGGGCGACCGTGGCCATCGGAGCTCTCGGATTCGTCGGGCTCGTCGCCCCTCACCTCGCGCGAAGGGTTTTCGGCGAGAAGCACGAGGTGCTCCTGCCCGCGAGTGCGATGCTCGGCTCACTCCTCGTCGTCGTCGCCGACGTCATCGGACGTGTCATCATCTCGCCCGCGGAACTCCCGGTCGGCGTCGTCCTCGCGGTCATCGGCGCTCCGGCGCTCCTCGTCATCATCGTCCGCACCCGGAAGACCTCCGCATGAGCGCGTCCACCACTCTGCGCGTCGGGATGTTCTCGCAGCAGGTTCGCCGACGAACCGTCGTCGTCTGCGCGCTTCTCCTCGTCGCGACCGTCCTGCTGGCCGGTGCCGGGCTGGCCCTGGGCGACTACACGCTCGCCCCCGGGGATGTCGTCGCCGCACTCCGAGGGGAAGGAAGTGCCCGGGACCACCTCGTCGTCAACGCCATACGTCTGCCGCGCGTGGCTCTCGGCATCGTCGTGGGGGTCTGTCTCGCCGTCGCCGGCGCGATCGTGCAGACGACGGCCCGCAACGCCCTGGCGAGTCCCGACCTTCTCGGCGTCTCAGCGGGCGCGGGCGCCGGTGCGGTCGCCGCGATCGTCCTCAGCGGCACGAACGCCGCCGGCGCCGCGGCGCTGGAGGTCATCGGGACCCCGCTCGCCGCTCTCCTGGGCGGCGTCGTCGCGGCCGCCATCGTCGGACTCTTGCTCCGTGTCACGGGCACGACCGGACTGTCGCCCCTGCTCGCCGGTGTCGGCGTTTCCGCGCTGTTCGGGGGACTGACGAGCTGGATGCTCACCGCGGCGAGCATCGACGACGCGGCCCGAGCGAACGCGTGGCTCGCGGGCTCGCTCGGCGGCAGAGGATGGTCGGAAGTCGCCGCCGTCACCGTCGCCGCCGTCGCGGCCCTCGCCCCCCTGATCGTCCTCTCCTCGCGGCTCCCCGCGCTGGAGCTCGGACCATCCATCGCGACCTCGCTGGGCTACCGCGTGCCGCAGTCGGTGGGACTCCTCCTTCTCATCGCGGTCGTTCTCACCTCCGTCCCCGTCGCCGCGGCGGGCCCGATCGGCTTCATCGCTCTCGTCGCCCCCCATCTCGCACGTCTCGCCTGTCGCTCACCCCGGCCTCCGCTCGTGGCGAGCGGGATCGCGGGAGCCGCGCTTCTTCTCGCGAGCGATCTCGTCGCACGGTTCGCGCTGGCGCCTCTTCTCCTCCCCACCGGCGCGGTCACCGCCGTCATCGGCGCCCCGTTCCTCATCTGGCTGCTCGTTCGCTCGAGGAAAGACCCCACGCAATGACCTCTGTGTTCACCGTTCGCGATCTCGTCCTCCGATTCGGGGAACGCTCCGTGCTCAAGGGCATAGATCTGGAGATCCCCGCCGGCCAGGTGACGGCGATCATCGGTCCGAACGGGTGCGGCAAGTCGACCCTCCTTCGCAGTCTCAGCAGGCTCGGCCCGGCGGGCGACGGGCAGGTGCTCCTGGAGGGCACGCCGATCGCCGACATCCCGCACCGCGTTCTCGCTCGCCAGGTGGCTCTTCTGCCGCAGGCCCCGATGGCGCCGGAGCAGTTGACCGTCATCGATCTCGTCACGCGCGGGCGTGACCCGCACCGGCGCTGGTACGACCAGTGGTCACGCGCCGACGAGGACATCGTGCTCGATGCACTCGATCGCACCGGTCTTCGCGAACGGGCGAACCACCCGCTCTCGACTCTTTCCGGAGGGCAGCGGCAACGCGCCTGGATCGCGCTCGCGCTGGCGCAGAGCACACCCGTCCTCCTTCTGGACGAGCCCACCACGTATCTCGACATCGCGCACCAGCTCGAAGTCCTCGATACCGTTCGTAGGCTCCATCTCGAGGGGGTGACCGTCGTCATGGTGCTTCACGATCTCAGCCTCGCCGCTCGTTACGCCGACCACATCGTCGCCATGCGTGACGGCCGGATCGCCGCGACAGGAACGGTCGAGACCGTCATCACCCCGGACACGATCCGCAGCGTTTTCGACATCGAGTGCACGATCCTGGCCGATCCGAGGACCGGGCGCCCCGTGGTCCTGCCGCATTCGCCCGCCTGAACGACAAGGGTGCCCCGCGACCGCACCTGATGTCGCCTTCGACGCAAGAGGGGACCGTCCGTCCACCGCCCCCTGTGCCGCGGCTGATCAGCGTCGGTGGCGGTGGTGCGAGACTCGATGCGTGAACGACTTCGAGATCCGCACCCTCGACGACGTCGGCGGCATTCACGAGGCAGCCCGGGTGCTCGACGAGGTATGGGGCGAGCGCGGCACGATGCCGGCCAACATCCTCCGAGCGCTCGAGCACGCGGGCAACTACGTCGTCGGGCTTTTCGACGGCGACAGGATGATCGGGGCATCAGCGGCGTTCTTCGGTCCGCCCGCCGAGCGGACGATGCACTCGCACATCACCGGCATCCTGCCCGGCCACCAGGATCGCGGCCTCGGCCGCCGGCTCAAGGAGCATCAGCGCGCGTGGGCGTTGGAGCGCGGAGTCGGGCATATCACCTGGACGTTCGACCCGCTGGTGGCCCGCAACGCGTACTTCAACCTCGCGGTGCTGGGCGCGCGCGTGACCGAGTACCTCGCCGACCACTATGGAGCGATGGCGGATGCCGTGAACCGCGGTGACGAGTCCGACCGGCTCTTGGTGTCGTGGGCAGTGGCCGAGCCGCCCGCCCCTGCGCCGGCAGACGCCGATGTCGTCGCGGTCGTGGCCGTCCCCGACGACATCGCGTCCCTTCGTCGCAGTGACCCGGCCGCCGCCGCCGTCTGGCGTCGGCGCCTGCGCGCCGACATCGCCGGGCACCTGGCATCCGGACGCCGGATCGGCGGCTTCGACCGCCGCGGCTATCTCATCGTCGAGTGACGGACGGTCACTGCTCGGTGATCGGGGTGTCTTCCTCCGCCGCCGGGTCGCCCTGACCCGGACCGGGACGCACCGCCGCGTCATCGCGCACGTCGATGCGGGTGACGCCGTCGTGGTGGCTCACGTCGAAACGGGGGGCGGCATCCTCTTCCGTGGCCTTCGGAGCCGACGTCAGCTGATCGTGGCGGTTCTCTTCGAAGCTCTTGTCGTCGCTCATCGCGCTCACTCCTCTCCGGCCGAACGCCACGCGTCCGACTCCATGTGCGAGCCCGCCTGCGGGCCCATCTGCAGCATCCCGCCGTCGACGACCCAGCTCGCGCCCGTGACGTACGAGCCCGACGGCGAGGCGAGGAAGCGGATGACGTCGGCGATCTCCTGCGGCTTGCCGGGGCGGCCGAGCGGGATGCCGGGACGGTGGACACGGTCGGCGTCCTCGGCCGACATGTCGTTGATGGGCGTGGCGATCTCGCCCGGTGCGACGGCGTTGGCCGTGATGCCGTACTGGCCCAGCTCGAGGGCCATGGTCTTGATGAGTCCGCCGACGCCATGCTTGGCGGCGACGTACGGGGCGGATCCCACGCGCGGCTGGTGCTCGTGCACGCTCGAGACGACGATCAGGCGTCCGCCGTTGCCGGCCGTGACCATGCGCTTCGCCGCGGTGTGCAGGGCGAGGAACGCGCCGTCGAGGTTGAGCGAGATGTCGGTGCGCCAGGTGTCGAAGTCGAGGTCGAGGAACGAGCCGCCGATGCCGCCGCCGGCGTTGTTGACGAACACGTCGAGGCCGCCGAGCTCGTCGGCCATGGCGTTCACGGCATCCGGGACCGCGTCGAAGTCGGTGGCGTCGAACTGCGCGACGATCGCGCGGGACCCGCGCGCCCGCACGCCGGCGGCGACCTCTTCGGCGCCGTCCTTGTCGGAGTGGTACGTGATCGCGACGTCGATGCCGGCCTCTGCCAGGGCGAGGGCGGTGGCGGCGCCGATGCCCGAGTCGGACCCGGTGACGATCGCGTGGCGGGGGGTGAAGTCGTCGCTCATGCGCTCGACGCTACGCGCGCGCCCGCGGGCGATCAGCGCCCTTGCCACGGCCTGGCGTGGGCGTTACGGTCGCGCCGGGCCGGGGCCGGGGCCGGGGCCGGGGCCGGGGCCCAGGCCCGGGCGGGCCGGTGCGGGGGTCGGGGGCGGGGTCGCGCACAACTCCTGCAATCCCTCGCTGTCGGGGCCTGCTCACGCCCTCCCGCGGCGCTCAGCAGGAGTTGTGCGCGGCGACCGAGACGCACGGGAATCCGCCGCCAGCCTCGCCGCCCGTACCGCCTGCCGATACCCTGCCCCCATGCCCCTCCTGCGTCCCGCTTCACCCGTCACCCTCGACGCCATCGAGCTGCGCGTGCTACACATTCCGCTCGTGTCGCCCTTCACGACGTCGTTCGGCACCGAGACGGTGCGAGAGGTCATCGTCGTCGCGGCCGAGACGCCCGACGGACGCGGCTGGGGCGAGGTCGTCACGATGGCCGCGCCGCTGTACTCGAGCGAGTACACCGACAGCGCGTGGGACGTCCTCACCCGCTACCTCGTCCCGGCATTGCTGGAGCGCCGCACCGTGGCCGCCGAGGAGGTCTCCGGCATCCTCCACCCGTTCGTCGGCCACCGCATGGCCAAGGCGGGCCTCGAGCTCGCGATCATCGACGCCGCCCTTCGCGCCGAGGGTCGCAGCTTCGCGCAGTACCTCGGCGCCGAGAAGACGCGGGTGCCGTCCGGTGTCTCCGTCGGCATTCAGCGTGACCCGCAGGCGCTCGTCGATGTCGTCGGCGGGTACCTCGACGAGGGCTACGTGCGCATCAAGATCAAGATCAAACCCGGCCGCGACGTCGACGACACCGCGGCCGTGCGCGAGGCGTTCGGCGTCATCCCGCTGCAGGTCGACGCGAACTCCGCCTACACGCTTCAGGATGCCGACACCCTCGCCGAGCTGGACCGCTTCGACCTCCTGCTCATCGAGCAGCCGCTGCAGGAAGACGACCTCGTCGATCACGCCACCCTCGCGAAGCGGTTGAGAACCCCCGTCTGCCTCGACGAATCGATCGTGTCCGACAAGGCCGCCGCCGACGCCCTCGCGCTGGGTGCCGCGGCCATCATCAACATCAAGGCGGGCCGAGTGGGCGGCTATCTCGAGGCCGTCGCGATCCACGACCGCGCGCGGGCTGCGGGCGTCCCGGTGTGGTGCGGCGGCATGCTCGAGACGGGCATCGGCCGTGCCGCGAACGCCGCGCTCGCCGCCCTCCCCGGCTTCACGCTCCCGGGTGACATCTCGGCATCCGCGCGCTTCTACGATCGCGACATCGTCACCGCGCCCGCCGTCGTCGATGACGGTCACGTGCGGGTGCCGACGGGCCCGGGCCTGGGCATCGAGATCGACGAGGCGGCGCTGGAGGCGTTCACCGTGCGGCGGGAGCGCCTCACGCTGTGAGCTCGCACCTCCCTCGATAAACTGGATGCCGCGCACTCGCGTCCGTACCCTTCGTTTCCCGACCATTGGAGCCACCGTGGCCGAACAGTCCCGCCTCGATAAGGTCATCGCCCTCGCCCGCCACCGTGGTTTCGTGTTCCAGGCCGGTGAGATCTACGGCGGTTCCCGCTCGGCGTGGGATTACGGTCCCCTCGGCACCGAACTGAAAGAGAACATCCGCCGCCAGTGGTGGCAGACGTTCGTTCGTGGTCGCGGTGACATGGTGGGGCTGGACTCGAGCATCGTCCTGCCCAAGCGCGTGTGGGAGGCGTCGGGGCACGTCGCGACCTTCGCCGATACCGTCGTCGAGTCGACCATCACGCACAAGCGCTATCGCGCCGACCATCTGTGGGAGGCCTTCGTCGCCAAGCGCGGCCGCGAGCCCGAGAGCTGGGACGAGGTCCCCGACCCCGACACCGGCCAGCGCGGCAACTGGACCGAGCCGCGCTCGTTCTCGGGCCTCGTGAAGACCTACCTCGGCGTCGTCGACGACGAGTCGGGGCTGTACTACCTGCGCCCCGAGACCGCGCAGGGCATCTTCGTGAACTTCTCGAACGTGCTCACGGCATCCCGTCGCAAGCCCCCGTTCGGCGTCGGCCAGGTCGGCAAGGCGTTCCGCAACGAGATCACCCCCGGCAACTTCATCTTCCGCACGCGCGAGTTCGAGCAGATGGAGATCGAGTACTTCACGCCTCCGGCCGAGGCGAACGAGTGGTTCGAGCACTGGGTCGAGGCGTGTTGGAACTGGTTCCTCGACCTGGGCGTCGACCCCGCCAACATGCGTCGTTTCGACGTTCCCGTAGACGACCGCGCACACTACTCCGCCGGCACCATCGACGTCGAGTACCGCTTCGGCTTCCCGGGCAAGGAGTGGGGCGAGCTCATGGGCGTCGCCAACCGCACCGACTACGACCTGAAGAGCCACTCCGAGGCGTCGGGCCAGTCGCTCACCTTCTTCGATCAGGCCTCGGGCGAGAAGTACACCCCGTACGTGATCGAGCCCTCGTTCGGTCTGACCCGCGCGATGATGGCGTTCCTCGTCGACGCGTACCGCGAAGAAGAGGTGCCCAACGCCAAGGGCGGCACCGACACCCGTACGGTGCTGAAGCTCGACCCGCGTCTCGCGCCCGTCAAGGTCGCCGTTCTGCCGCTCTCGCGCAACGAGCGCCTGTCGCCGCTGGCCCGCGAGGTCGCCGACACGCTGCGTTCGGCCGGCTGGAACATCGACTTCGACGACGCCGGCGCCATCGGCCGCCGCTACCGCCGTCAGGACGAGATCGGCACCCCGTTCTGCGTCACGGTCGATTTCGACTCGCTCGACGACAACGCCGTGACCGTGCGCGACCGCGACACGATGGGCCAGGAGCGCATCGGTCTCGACGCGCTGCACGCCTACCTCGCCGAACGGCTGCGCGGGGCCTGACCCGCTTCACGAGAGACCGGATGCCATGACCTCGCGGTCGTGGCATCCGGCGGTCATTCGTCCTCGTATCGCATCGGCGTCTCGATCACTTCGAGGATTGCGGGCGCGTACCATCGCTCGCGCCCCCCGCGCCCGTGCGTACCGAGCGAGCGAAGCCATCCCCTCGTCTCGGCGTTCTTGATGAGGTTGCGAGCTCCCTGGTTGGTGAGCTCCAGACCATCCTGGATGGATTTGACCGTGACGAACGGGTTGCGCACGATGATGTCGACAAGTCGCGGCAGGCTCGACCGCTCCTTGATCGCCTCGGCGTGGTAGCTCTCGCGAATCGCGATGAGACGTCGAGAGCGAGACACTGCATCCTCCGCCTGAGCGCGGACGGCGTCGAGGAAGAAGACGAGCCATCCCTCGATGTCCGCGGTCTCTCGCACGGCCTGCAATCGCTCGTAGTACTCCTCGCGATGGGTTTCGAAGTAGTTGGAGAGGTAGAGCAGGGGTAAGGAGAGACGGTTGCGCTCCATCAGGATGAGATTGATGAGCAGGCGCCCGATGCGTCCGTTGCCGTCCAGGAACGGGTGGATGGTCTCGAACTGGTAGTGCATGAGCGCCGCCTGGATGAGCGCGGGAAGGACGCGGCCGTCGTCGTTGACGAATCGTTCCCAATCCGTGAGGAGCTCGCCGAGGTGGTTCGGCAACGGAGGGACGAACGTCGCAGTGTCGGGGGTCGCTCCCGCTCGACCCACCCACACCGGCGAACGACGGAACTCTCCGGGTGATTTCTCTTCGCCTCGAACTCCGGTGAGGAGTGTCTCATGTACCTGAAGGATGAGCCGCTGGGTGAGGGGGAGAGTCACCGCCAGTTCGTAGGCCTGCTTCGTTGCTTCCACGTAGCGATGGACTTCGGCGGTGTCATCGTTGCGTGCGTCGGCATCGATCTCAGCCTGAAACACCTCCGACAAGGACGCTTGGGTGCCTTCGATCCGCGAACTGGCGAGAGCCTCTCGGCGGAGGTAGGGCCCGATCAGCAGGGTGGGATCGGTGATCAGCGTGCCGAGACCCTGCAGATGACCGAGCGCCGCGTCCGCTTCCGAGAGAGACGACACCACCGCAGCGGAGAGATCGAGTTGCCGAGGCACGGGCTTGGGCAGGTAGTAGACGAAAGCATCCTTCTTGCCGGGTTCGCGAGTCGCACGGCCGAAAGCGGAGTCTGCAAATCGAGTGGCATCCACGCTGCCAAACTACAACGGAAACGCTTCTAATTTGGAGCGTCAATTTAATAAGTCAATTACCGTTGGAGCGTGGGGGTTACCGTCCAACGTCGCGCCGGACTTCGTGGGAGCGTCGCGCGGGCGCGCGGCTGAGCACGAGCTCTGATAGCACGGGCGTGACAGTGCCCTGACAGCGCCCCTGTCTCCGTGACAGCGGCGCGACAGCGCGCCCGGCGCATCCTGTCGTCATGACCACTTCATCCACCCGCACTCCCGCGGTCCGAGCCGAAGGGCTCGTCAAGACGTTCGGCTCGAACAGAGCCGTCGACGGCGTCGATCTCGTCGTCGAAGCCGGCACGGTCTACGGCGTGCTCGGCCCCAACGGTGCCGGCAAGACCACCACCATCAGCATGCTGACGACGCTCCTGCGTCCCGACGGCGGCCGGGCCGAGATCTTCGGCCACGACGTCGCGCGCGAACCGCATGTCGTGCGCCAGCTCATCGGCCTGACCGGGCAGTTCGCCTCGGTCGATGAGAAGCTCTCGGCCACCGAGAACCTCATGATCTTCGGGCGCCTCCTTGGCCTCTCCCGTGCCGACGCCCGTCGCAAGGCGAGCGAGCTGCTCGAGGAGTTCGGCCTGACCGAGGCGGCATCCCGTCCGCTCGCGAAGTTCTCCGGCGGCATGCGTCGACGCCTCGATCTCGCGGCCTCCCTCATCGCGCAGCCGCCGCTGATCTTCCTCGACGAGCCGACCACGGGTCTCGACCCCCGCACGCGCGGACAGATGTGGGACACGATCCGCCGGCTCGTGGCATCCGGATCCACCGTCGTGCTCACCACGCAGTACCTCGACGAGGCCGACCAGCTCGCCGACCGCATCGCCGTCATCGACCGCGGACGCGTCGTCGCCGAGGGCACGGCTCTCGAGCTCAAGGCGTCGGTCGGGCAGGCCTCGCTCGTCCTGCGGCTGAAGCCCGGATCCGACCTCGAAACCGCTCGCGCCACGGTCGGACGGGTCCTGGATGCCACGGCCATCGTCTCGCCGGAGGCGGCGCGCCTCACGGTGCCGATGTCCGACCCCGACCAGGTCACCGACCTGCTCGTGGCCTTCCGCGAGGAGGGCCTGCACCTGAGCGAGTTCAGCGTGCAGCAGCCCACCCTCGACGAGGTCTTCCTCACCCTCACCGGCTCGGGTGTACCGAGCGACGACACCGCGGCGCGCGAGAGCGCCGACGACCTGGAAGGAGTCCGCTCATGAGCGCCCTCACCCTCGACCGCGACCTGCCTCGCACCGCGAGCCTCGCGCAGACCCTGCGAAACACCCTCACCATGGCGGGCCGCGGGCTGCTGAAGATCCGCCGCACCCCCGAGCAGCTCATCGACGTGACGGTGCAGCCGATCCTGTTCACCCTGATGTTCACGTACATCTTCGGCGGCGCGATCGCCGGAGACGTGCAGAGCTACCTACCGATCATCATCCCCGGCATCCTCGTGCAGACCGTCATCACGACCTCGGTCGTGACGGGCACGCAGCTGCGCGAAGACATGGACAAGGGTGTGTTCGACCGGTTCCGGTCGCTGCCGATCGCGCGCATCGCGCCCTTGTCGGGGGCGTTGCTCGCCGACACCGTCCGCTATGCCATCGCCACCGTGCTGACGTTCACGATGGGCTTCATCATGGGTCTGCGTCCCGAGGGGGGCATCTGGGCCGTGGGCGCCGCGGGCCTGCTCGTCATCGCGTGCTCGTGGGCGATCAGCTGGATCTTCGCGTTCTTCGGCGTCATCGCGCGCAGCGCCTCGAGCGTGCAGGGCATCTCGATGCTCATCCTGTTCCCGCTGACGTTCCTGTCGAACGCCTTCGTGCCCTCGAACACGATGCCGTCGTGGCTGCAGTGGTTCGTCGACGTGAACCCGGTCTCGCACCTGGTCACCGCGGTGCGCGACCTCGTGAACACCGGCACGGCGGGCTCCGACGTGGTCGTCTCGCTCATCGGCGCGGCGGTGATCGTGGCGATCTTCGCGCCGTTGACGGTGCGCGCCTACATGCGCAAGGCGTGAACTAGGCACCCCCGGGGCGTGGGGCGCAGGTGCGGGTGGTGACGCACGGTGTCCGCGTCACCCGCACATCGTGATGTTCTCGGGGATAGACGGCGCCAGTGACGTCGCCTCGGCGATCTGCAACGGGTCGCCGACCTGCGAGCAGATCGTCGCGACTGCGCGGGACGCGTCCAGGTCCCACCACCAGAGCAGACCGGCGAAAGTGGATGCCACCATCTTGCTGTCTCCCGACACGAACTTCGCCGACGTGATCTCTGTGCGCATCGGACCGGTGAGGGTGAGGTCGATGGGACCGATCGACTGCCCGTTCTCGCTGACCTCTCGGACCTCGACGTGGTCCACTGTCGCAATCGACAGACGGGAGCCGTCGGATGAGAAGGCGACGTCGCGAGGGGTGGCGGTCAGTCCCGCGACCGAGGCGAGCATGCGCGGTGACGACGGGTCGGAGACGTCCACGATGCCGACCTGGAGGCTCTCCGTGGTGTAAGCGATCTGCCCGGGGTGGCTTGGCCGCCGCGCGATGGCGACCGGCTGAACGTCGCCGAAGGCGACGCTTCCGACGGGGACGCCGCGGACCAGGTCCCATACGAGGAGAGACCGCGTCCCGTCGTCGATCACGAGAGTGTCATCGTCACTGAAGGCCATGGACCCGCCCGTCGTGACGGGAACCCGCGACTGCATGGACAGTCGGACACCTGCGCCGGGGGCCTCAGGATCATCCTCGATCCCCAGGATGACCACGTGGTCCATCGATTGATCGCCGACAGCGATACGTGTGCCGTCCGGCGAGTAGTCGACCTCCGTCATGAGGGCACCGGGCAAGACGTCGGTCAGTACCGTCGGGTCGCTCAGCGCATCCTCGCCCACCCGCCAGACGAGGACTGCGCCATACCCGGCGCTCACGACGAAGCGTCCGTCTGGTGAGACCGCCACGCCGTAGCGCGTCAGGATATGAGGATCGGGGACGGACAGGTCCTTCCTCGTACCGTCCTGCAGCAGCCGAGTGACGTGCAGGATGCCGTCCCCGGAGCCGAGCGTCGCCACGGTGCGGGTGCCCGCAGCATCTGTCGCGATGTCGAACACACGTCCCCGCGACGATGCCATCGGCAGGGAGCCGTTCGGCCACAGTGTCGTCGTTCCGTTGACCATGTAAGTCGCGAGCATCGTTCCCGAGCGAACCACCGAGGTCGGCAGAGACGACAGCAGTTGTGTTTTGACGAGGACGCCGTCCGACGTGAAGATGCGCAGCGTCTGATCCGACGCGACCCCTGCCACACCTCCGTCGGCGAGGAACGTCGCGGAGTTCGCCCACGACTCGAAACCGTGGGCGGTGGCGGTCAGCTGCGGTGCGCCATCAGGGTCGACGGCACCCAGTGCAAGGGTGAAAGCCTGCGTCGGGATCGCGAAGCGTGAGCCGTCGTCCGACAACGTCACGGACTGCGCCCGGGCGGGGACGACGGCGGGAGCTGACCACCGAGCGTCGCCCAGGGGGTCGGTGAGCGTCGCGATGGTGCCGTCGCGCCCGGCCGCGAGCACCGTCCTGCCGGCCGACGCGAGGCCCATCACCGCCGTCGGTGTGCTTCCGTCGTCGCGACGAGGACCGTCGATGGGCGTCAGCACGCGCGTCGCGGTCGGTGTGATCTGGAGACGTTGGATCGTGCCGTCTGCACCACCGAAGAGAGCGCCGCTCCCGTCCGGGAGGATCGTCACCGAGTCGGACTTCGACGGCACCGTGACGCATCCGACGAGTTGGGGGACGCCGGCGACGTTCCATACGCACGCCTGCGCGGGGTCGCCCGCGACGTCCTCACCCGTGGCTGCGAGAAGCCGTCGTCCGCCCGCATCGACCAGATCGAGGGCGTACGTGTGGGACTGCGGCGTCGTGATGGTGGCGCGGATCGCGCCGGTATCGGCATCGATCAGTCGCACGGTGTGCTCTGCCCCACCCTGCGCGATCACCCCGTCGATCGTTGCCAGAGCTCCCGGCCCCTCCGTGGATGTCAGCCGTCGCGGTTGGGGTTGGGCCGTCAGGGAGAGCAGGTTCGAATCCGTGGTCTGGTTGCTCCGCACGGCGTGCGCGGCGATGGCGAGCTGAGCTCCCTCTGCCGGCATCGTCTCGGAGACCACCTGGGCGCGTGCGGCCAGCTCCTGGCTGCGGTAGTCGGTGCTCGCGGCATCCAGGCTCACGGCCGTGGAGCCGGCTACGCCCCCGAGTATGAGCGAGACCACCAGTGAGACGGCGGCCACGAGGATCGCGGCGCGGAGTCTGCGCCGGGAGGAACGCAGACGCGCATTCTCTGCGTTCGCGGCCCGCAACCGTCCCTCGTGCGCATCTCTGCTCGCCTCGACGAACTCGTGCTCGGTGAGCGACAGGGCTGCATCGGCGGGGGAGCCTGCGTCATGCTGCTGCGCTTCGATGATGCCGAGGGCGTTGCCGGCGTTGAGCAGGTCTGCAGGACGCCCCGACTCGTCCCAGAACACGGCATAGCGAGCCAGCATTCGTCGGGCGATGCTCCACTCGTGCGCCGAGGCGAGCCAGGCGTCGAGCCGCGGCCAGGCGCGAAGGATGAGGTCGTGCGCGATCACCACCTCCGTGTCGTCGGTGATGAGCAGGTGCGCCTCGCGGAGGGTCGAGATCACCTCGACGGATGCCGTGTCGCCGAAGCGCGTGCGCGCGACGGCGCGGCGGCTCGGGGGCGCCGTGTCGAGCCTCAGCATCTCGCGGAGCACCGGCCAGCATGCGGCTTGTGCTTCGGGCGAGAGCCGGTCGTAAGCGGATTCGGCAGCGGATTCGATCGAGGTGGCCACGCTGCCCGTACGCACGTAATCGGCGGCGTCTATGCGCGTCGGATCGGCTCGCTGATCCCAGAGCGTGCGCATCGTTTGCGACAACAGAGGCAGAGCGCCCACGAGAGACTCCGCTACGGGGGCGTTTGCGGCATGACCTTTCACACCCACGTCGGACAAGATCATCTCGACCAGCTCGGGCGCCAGCGACACGCCTCGACGTGCGGTCGGTTCTACGACGATCTCGCGCGCGTCGTCTGCCGTAATCGGCCCCAGAACGAAACTGTGGCGTTCGAGGGCGTCCCGGAGCACGGCGACATCGGTCAGAGACGCCATCGCGTCGGCACGCGCGACCACGATGACGGCGGTGTTCGCGCAGTGCTCCTGGACGAAGGCGAGGTCGTCGAGCAGCCGCGTGGCGAGAGCGGCATCCGGAAGCGTCCAGAGGCTCTCCGCCTGGTCGAGGACGATGATGTCGGGCGCATCTTCCGTCTGTTCTCGTGCAGCCGAGAGGGCGGTCTCGGCCGCCGGGGACGGCCACACGATGACGGCGGAACGCGCAGGCGTCACGGTGGAGACCGCCGCAGCCACCAGCGACGACTTGCCGACCCCGGAGCGACCTGTCAGGAGCAGGATCGGTGGCTCCTCACCGTTCAGTCGTCGTTCGATCCGCTCGCGGAGCGCCTCTCGTGCGTCGCCCCGTCCCGCGTACTCGGCCGCGGTCGAAAGATCGAAGGGACGCATCCCCGGGTAGGGCGAGCCTCCGTACGCCTCCCGCGCGCGACTGCCGTTGTCGCGCAGAGCGTTCCACCAGTCCACGATGCCCACACCGCCGTCAACCCCCGCACGGTCGGCGACGTCGAGGACCACCGCGAGGCGCCAGAACTTCTCGCGCATTCCGACCTGGGGAACGTAGCGTCCGCTCAACCAGCCCTGCAGCGTCGCGATGACGACACCTGTCTGTCGGGCGAGGTCGCGGTACGACAGTCCGCGGGAGCGGCGCACCCGGTCGAGCTCTGCGGCGACGGCCTCCCTCCCGCCCGTGAGAGCGCGTTCGAAACGTGCGCGACGAGTGGACATGGGGGACGGGTCGGTCATCGGGCGGCGCCTCACTCGCAATCGTGGAGAGGGCTCCGACGATATCGCCACCGCGCGCCTCGACGAGGCCACGAGGGGGTAGCGGGGCCGTTTCGAACGCTCCCGAACGGGGGCCTCCCGCGCGGGATTCCTCCCGTCTCGTCGGGTCGCGCATCCGAAGACGTTCGGTTACGCCGCGACCCGATGTCGCGAGCGTCCCGTCTCCCTACGCTGACGGCTACAGAGGGGTGGTCATGCCGCGCCACCTCATCTGCACCTTCACCCGACCCGAGGGGACGACTATGGGGAAGCACCACAAGAAAGCCGGCGATGGCGTCGATATCGTCACCGCCCTGCCGGCTACCGATATCGCACGTCACGCCAAGAAAGCGCTCGACATCAGCAAGGGGTCCGGCCTCGGCAAAGCGCGGATGGCCCTCACGGGCGAATCGGCGGACGGATTGACGTTCGCCGTCCAGAACATTCTGGGCATGACGCTCACGCAGTTCCGTCTCACCATCACCGACGACGGCTCCCGGCGTACCGCCGTCGCAGCGCTGGGGGAGTACACCACTTCCCAGACCACCGTCTACTTCATCCCGATCATGCCGAAGACGATCGAGGGCTACTCCGACTACATGCGGTGGTGCGCCGCTCTGTCGGAGTTCGTCCAGGCCGCCGACTCCGCGGCGCGCGTGACCATGAGGAAGGCGCAGTGATGAGTGGCGTCCTGATCCTCCCCTCGCGGATGCTGTTCTACCAGGGAGACCTGCCCGGCTGGATGATCCCGGTCACCGTCATCGTTCTGGTGCTCGCGGCGGCCTACCAATGGCTGCGCCGGAGAAACGCTGCCGCGCAGACACGCGTAGAGTCGGCGCGCCTGCGCGAGCAGCATCAGGCGCGGAGCGCGCAGACGCTATCGGCGGACGACTCCGTCCACCGAGGGGAAAGCGAGGCGTGACGGCGACGTCCTCGGGGAGTCCCCGCCTCGCCGCGCACGAGCGAACCGTACGTCCACGGACGTACGTCCGGGCCGTGCGGCTGCCGGCTGTCGCCGTTGCCACCGCTACGCTGACGTTCGCGTTCACCGGGTGCGGGGGCGTCCCCGGTGCGACAGAGTCCGCGGTTGACGACAACCACCGGGCAGCGGAGGTCGTGACGACCTGGGTAGCGGACGACCTGGCCGATACCGGCGCCGGCGGCGCGTGGTTGTGCGGCGAGCTCAGTCCGGGTACGCAGCGGCGCGACCTGACGTGGGCACAGCAGGACGCGCATCGGCCTGGGGCGGCCGGGACGGTCGAGGCGTCGCCGGTGAGCAGCGAGCCCTTTCCCACCGCCGACATCTCGCTGACCTCCGACGAATCCACGACGCCGGCGCGCTACCGGGTGTGGGTCGCGGGTGTCGGCACCGATCGCGAGTGCGTAGCGGGTCTTCGGTCACTGTCGGATGGGTCGGCGACGACGGATCTCGCCGGGCGTGCGCCGCAGGTCGACCCACCGATGGACGGTCTTCCTGAGGCGGTCAGGTGCGCGGCAGTGTCGACGTATGCGCTGGGGGCGGCCGCGGTGATCGACGGCACCTACACATCGAGCTCTGCGATCACGGCCGGGGAGCTCGGTTCTTGCACCCTCGTGCTCGATCCGGACGGCAACGACGTCGTAGACGGAATGGAGCGCTTCACCGAGACCTCCGTCGTCATCACCGGCCACGTCTCCATGGACCCGGATGTGTGGGCTCCTCTGTGCGTCGGAGACGACGTTTCAGCGCCACTGACAGACCTGCCGCACGGATGGACCCGGGCGCAGTCCTGCTCCTCGAACGGCCGGACGCTGTCGCTGTCGTATCTCGTGGTCGCCCCGACGTCGGCTGACGATCATGCCGCCCTCGAGTGCGAGGTCCGCGCAGGCGGCGACCAGTCGTTGACGACTCTCGCGTTCGCTGCGAACGAGGTCTGCGACGAAGCGCTCTACCAGGCACGGGGCCTCACCGGCGACTGACGCCTGCCGCCCGTCTTCGGCTCTCCTCTCCAGAAAGGCACCCTCATGCACGCTCCGCCATTTCCACCAGGTGGGACATCTTGTTCCCGCTTCCGCCCGAGGACGCGACCGTGCGGGCACTGACGCGGTCGGACGGCGCGCGCATCGGCCTGGGCGGACGAGTCGGTATCCTCCTGTGCGTCGTGGGAATGCTGTCGGGATGCTCCGCGGCTCCGCCACCGTCGTCGTCCGACGGGCAGCAGACACCCGACGGGTCGGTTGCGAGTGTCGCGACAGTATCGCCCACCTCCCCCGCGTCCGCCTCTCCAACCCCCCGTGTCAGTTCGTTCACCGCCCGCACGGACCCGTTCGATGGTGGCTCCTGGCACGACGGGGGCACCGATACCCACACCATGTTCGGCCCCCGCACCGTCGCACGTCGCGTACAGAACGCGACGTACCGTATTTTCGGTGCCGAGCATGCGACTCCCGGTTCGGTGACGCCGCCGGTGAACCCTGAGCGCGAGGTCGAGCAGAGCGTGGCCGGCGTGCAACAGAACCCCGACAGCCCTTCACAGTTGATGATCGCCGCGGTCGAACGCAACCGTGCGACCGGACTCAGCGCGGGAGGCACCATGATCGTGTTCCGCACGTACGACGATGCGGGGACCGCCCAGCGCAGCGTCGAGATCTCGGTCGACGAGGGCACACTGATCGGGGGTGCAGCGCTCTACGGCTCGACCGCGGTGGTCGCGACGAACCACACGGACACCGACACCGACACCTATCGTGCGGTCGATCTGACGTCGGGTGCGACGCGGTGGAGTACGTCGTGCGCCGGACGCAACTTCGATGCGGCGCCGGTCGTCGGATATGCCGGCATCTGGGCTGTCGAATGCGATCTCGACCCGTTCGCGGGTACGTCGGAGATCCGGGGACTGGACGTGATGTCAGGGGCGGTGCGTTGGGCGGTCCCCGGCGCGCGCACCACGTTGGGGGGAGGCTCGATCCTGCAGATCCCGGGAAGCGGGACGATGTTCGCGAGGTACGAGTACGGGGCGTTCGACATCGCGACGGGAGCCCAGGTGGGGCCGCACTCGCGGGAATTTCCCCAGGTGGATGAAGGGCAGGGGTTGTTGGTCACGCGGGGAGACGGTGGTGTGCAGACCACCGATGTGCACTCCGGGCAACGAATCTTCGATCTCTCCGCCGGCGACGCCGATCGGCTTCAGGGCCTGACGATACTGTGCGCCTTCGACGGTCGGATCTGGTCGTGGAGCGATGGCGGTGTCGGCGTCTCGAACGCTCGCACCGGTGCGTCGGACCCGCTGACCCCGGCGCGCGACGCATCCCGTGCCCCGCAGCCCAACATTCCCCTCGCGGTCGGTAGATCGTGGATCGTTCTGGGTACGGTGGACAGCTCTGGCGGCACGTCGGCCACCGCTCTGTTGCGCGACCCTCGAGGTTCTCTCACCGCGTCGTCTCTTCCCACGACCTCGCCGTGACACAGAGGTATCGGTAGCGAACTGCGCCTTCACGCGAGCAGGGCCGTGAGCGCCTCGACATCTACGTTCGCGAGCGGGACGTGGATGCCGGTGCCTCCTGCGGTGCGCGCGGCGGGCAGCTCGGCAAGGCGTGCGCGTATCCACAGCAGGAAAGGGTCGCGCAGGTCTGCGGCCCCGCGGATGGCAGCGGCACGGGCCAGTGCCTCCTCCGCCAAGTCCCGGCGGCCGGTGGCGGCGTTCCACCCCGCGACGGCGAGCAGCACCACGGCGATGATCGGGTGGTCGCGCACGCCCACCGCCAGCGGCAGTGCGGTGCGCAGCGCCGCCCGGGCTTCGTCGTGACGGCCGAGCAGGAGGAGAGCCTGCGCACGCTGCGCGTCACGCCACGCCGCGACTTGGTCGGGAAATCCTGGACCCAGCGGGACGCCCTCCACCGCGTGCAGCGCCGCCTCGCCGTCGCCCGCCGCGACTTCGACGTGTGCCCGCGTCATCAGCGCCTGCGCGCGTGATCTCGCCGAGCCATCCGCATCCGCGGCAACCGTGATCCGCTCCGACCTCGCCCGCGCCTCGTCGAGGCGCCCCAGCCGCAGCAGGATGCCGGCGGCTTGCGTCTGCTGCTGCAGGACGTCGGACGCGGATGTCAGGCCGCGGATCGCCTCGGTGGAGCGATCGATCACGGTGAGCGCCTCGTCGAGCCGGTCTTGCAGCACGAGCCATTCGGAGCGAAGCTGGCTCGCGAAGCCCGTGCCCCACGGGTCGCCGAGCTCGACGAACATCGTCAGCGCAATCTCGCTCTCCACCCCGAGCGTGGCGGTGTCGCCGGAATTCTGCGCCGCTCCCGCGCGCAGAGCGTGCAGCATCGCCCGCGTCCACGGGGGACGGGCGGCGATCTCGTCGTCGGTGACGTCGACCTGCCAGGTGCGCGCGTGCTCCCGCTCACCGGCTGCCAGAAGCGAGCCGGCCACGCGCAGCAGGGGTGCGACGAGCGTCGTCATCTCGGACGGATGCCGCTGGGCCGCGGCCTCCAGCAGCAGCCGCCGCGCCTCGTACTGCGCGGGAGTGATGGATGCCGCCGCGCCGGGCTCGGGGAATGCCGCCAGGAACAGCGCGACCGCCTCGACCACCACGACGGACTCGTCGTCGAGCGGCGCACCGGCGTCGGCGAAGTCGGCGACGCCCCGCCGGAGATCTTCGCTGCGCTCGCGCACCGCCCAGGGCCAGAGCAGGTTGCGCAGCAGCCGTGCACCGCCGAGCCGGTTACCGCTGTCGGCACGTGCGCGCAGCGCGGCGGTGAGGTTCTCGTCGTTGGCGTCGAACCACGCCAGCGCCTCGCCGAGCCGCGGTCCCCGCACGATGGTGTCTCGGTGCGCCGCGAGGTCGGTCAGCACGTCGGCGGCTCGGGCGCGGAACGACGCCTCTTCTCCTGTGCGGCGCAGACGGTCGAGGCCGTAGTCGCGCACGGTCTCGAGCATGCGGAAGCGCCCCTCGCGTCGCACGAGCAGCGAGCGGTCGACGAGGGCGTCGAAGGTCCCGGCATCCATCGCGAACCCGCGCGCCACGGCGACCGTGTCACTCGCCCCGATACCGTCGGGGAACACGGCCGTCGCTTGCAGGGCGACGCGCTCACCGTCGGTGAGGGTGTCCCAGCTCCAGTCGATGAGGGCGCGCAGCGTCCGGTGCCGCTCGGAGCTGAGTCGCGGCCCGTTCGACAGCAGCGCGAATCGGTCGTCGAGGCCCTCGTCGATCTCGCGAAGCGTGAGGGTGCGGGCGCGCGCGGCGGCGAGCTCGATCGCGAGCGGCAGGCCGTCGAGACGGCGCACGATGCGCTGCGCGGTGTCGCGCTCGTCGTCGTCGGGCACGTGCCCTCGCGCGGAGCGCACCCGCTGGGCGAAGAGGGCGCCGGCGTCGTCGGGCGGGAGGGGGCCGAGATCGACGAACGCCTCACCCGGGATGCCGAGCGGCTCGCGGCTCGTGGCGAGCACCCGCACGCCTGCGCTCATCCCGAGCAGGGCCAGGGCGGCCTCGGCCGCCTCGCGCACCACGTGCTCGCAGTTGTCGAGCACGATCACGACCGTGCGCCCGGCGACGGACTCGGCCACCCGCTCGGCTGCCGACAGGGGCGGGCCCGACGACTCGGGCAGGCGGATGCGGCGACCCACGGCGCCCGCGATCGCCGTCCACACGTCTCCCGAGGCGGCCGGGGCGAGCTCGACGACGATCGAGTCGGCGACGGTACGGGCGGTCTCGACCGCGAGGGTCGTCTTGCCCGCACCGCCCGGGCCGAGGACGGTGACGAGGCGGTCCGTCGTCAGACGCTCCCGGATGGCGTCGAGCTCGTCGGCGCGACCGATCAGGCGCGTCACGGCGACCGGGAGGGACGGCACGCTCGTGGAGGCCGGGGCGGGGATCGACGCCGCGAGACGTTCCGCGTGCGCGCGGTCTTCGAGCAGGTCGCGGCGCAGCCAGTCGAAGCCGTCACCGGGGGTCCACACCTCACCCGTCCACAACGCGAGCGCCTCGCGTGCTCTGGCGGGATCGCCCGTCGCGCGCGCCTCGGCGACGAGGTCTTGGAAGCGTGTCACGTCGATGTCGTCGCGCGTGAGGTCGAGGCGGTATCCGCCGGGCGTCGACGACACCGAGGCTCCGGGGAGGGAGCGACGCAGGCGCGACACGAGCGACTGCAGAGCGGCGCGCGGATCCTCGGGGGCGTCCATCGGCCACAGGTCCTCGATCAGCGCGCGAGCGCTCACGGTCGTGCCGGCATCGACGGCGAGACGCAGGAGCAGGCTCTGCTGGCCGCGGCCGGGCACCACGGCATCCCCGGCGTCCGTGGAGACGCTCAATCCGCCGAAGAACCGCACCCGCACGGAGTCCACCCTAGGTCGAGGTGACGTCGCGGACCGTCTGCTCGGCGGGGTGCGCGACGTCGGCGGCATGGGCTCGGGTGCGTGCACCTCGCCGGAGACGTGTCCGGAGTCGCGGATGCTTTTCAGCGCCGCCCTCGGCGAGGCATGATCGGGCGCGAGCTGACTTCGCGGTGGCGTTGGGACCGTTACCCGCGATAGCCGACAACCAATCGGACTCCGCGTTCGAGCTCATCCGAGATGCGGCCCCCGACGTCGTCGTCGGTGCGCAGGGCAACGCGACCGAGACTCCCGATGGCCTCGTCTACGACGTCGAATCCGGCGCGGTAACAACCCCCCTCGACCCGTCCGAACCCGTGGCGATGACCGTCGACGGCGTGGACTACGAGGTTTCACTGCCGGTGAGCGCCGATGCGGTTCTGTCCTCGGACGACGCGCTGGCGCCGACCTTCGACAACGCCGACGGGTCGTCGACCCCACCCAGACGCTTCCGGGCAGCAACGCTTACTACTCGACGATTGTCTTGAACATCAATTCGGGCGCGGGCCCAACGATCGTGTCGGTCTACCCGAGGCCAGGGGTGAACCGGCAGCGATGACCTTCGGTAAGCGCTTGTACAAGAGTCGGAGTTCTATCGCGCTTGTGAAACGCACAAGAGGAGCGAGCTCAGCATGACGGTCGCCTCGCTTGGATCGATCATCCAACCCGCCGAGGAACCGCACCCGCACGGTGTCGGCGAGACGCGCTGGCGAACATGTACGTCACGCGGCGGCGTCCGTGGGCGACGGCGCCTGGCGCGGGCGGCTGGCCCCGGGCTCCGCGGCCGACGTCGCGGTGCTCGATACCGACCCGTTCGCCGAGGGATCCGCGGCGCCGCTGACCTCGCGCGTTCTGACGACGGTGGTGGCGGGGAGGGTGGTGTTCGCCGACGCGGAGGTGCGCCCGGGCTGAGCGGCGCGGAGCGTCACGCGCCGTTCTTGGCTGCCGCCTTCGCCGCGCGCTTGTGCTCGCGCACCTTCGTCAGCGACTCGGGGCCGACGATGTCGGCGACCGAACGGAACGACCCCTCCTCCCCGTACGGGGCCGCGGCCTCGCGCCATCCGTCGCCGTCGAACCCGCACTGCTTCCCGAGCAGGGCGAGGAAGATCTTCGCCTTCTGCTCGCCGAATCCCGGCAGCGCCTTCAAACGCTTCAGAACCGTGGGGCCGTCGGGTGCGTCACGGGTCCAGAGGTTCTCGGCGTCGCCTCCCCAGTCCTGCTCGACGGCGGCGCACAGCGCCTGCACCCGCGCGGCCATCGAACCGGGGAAACGGTGCACCGCCGGCGACTGCGAGAACGCGGCGGCGAAGGCTTCGGGATCGTCGTGCGCGATGGTCGCGGCATCCATCGATCCCGTGCGCTGCTGGATCTTCAGCGGCCCTGCGAACGCGGTCTCCATCGCCACCTGCTGGTCGAGCAGCATGCCGATCAGCAGGGCGAGCGGGTTGCTGGACAGCAGGTCGTCGGCGGCGGGGTCGTCGGTGATGCGCAGGCTCATGCCCTCATTCTCGCGCGCCCGCCCGCCGCGTGGGCCACGCCCGCGGCGGGGCCACGCCGCCCGTCATTGCGGCTCGGCGATCCACTTCTGCGCGAAGGGCACGGCATCCATCGTTCGCACATCGTGGGTGATCTCGTTGAGCTGTGCGGTGAAGTCGTCGACGTCGCCGGGCGGCAGGCGCTTCACGACCGAGCCGTCGACACGGCGGATGACGACCTCGCTCACCGATGGCGCCCCGCTGCCCGCGTCGAACAAGCCGAGCACGACGGTGGCGACCCAGCGGAGCCCGTTGCGGGCGCGGTCTTCTCCCGCGACGACGTAGACCTCGGATGCCGGTGTGCTCACGGCATCCATCCTGCCCGAACCGCGGTCCTCGCCGCGGCTACCTGGCGACGAGGGGAGGGGATTCGGCGAGGGGAGGATGGATGCCAGGGGTTTGATCCTCTGCTCGCGGATTTCCCTCCGCTGCTCACGGCCTTCCGCCCGCGTCAGGGCCGCGCAGCCACGATCACACGCGGTTCCGACCCCCGCGCCGGCGTCGTCGGGGCGTCGGGAGGAGAGCCGGTGAGAGGGAGCGGGTCTCAGCCGGCGGTGCCGTCGTGCCGCGCGGCATCGCGGGCGACGAGAGGCTCGGCGATCTCGATGCCGAACAGTGCCGACAGGGCGTCGACGTACTCGTCGGCGCGACCGGCCTCGGCCAACTGGTGCGCGCGAGTGGTGGGGGTGTGCAGCAGCACGCCGACGAGGTGGCGCAGGGCCTGCTCGGTCTGCCCGCCCTCGTCGCCGCGGGCGCGCACGCGAGCCACCTCGGCGTCGAGCACGCCGAACACGTGGGCGCGCAGCGCCACGACGGCGGGGGTGATGTTCTTGCGCTCGCCGACCGAGGCGAAGCGTCGTGCGGCGTCGCGCACGAGGTCGCGCGCGGCGTCGGTGGCCTGCAGCTCTTCGAGCGGGGCGTGCAGGCGGATGGTCTCGAGGTCGAGCAGGTCGACGCCCGGCACGGTGGCGACGTCGGGGTCGACATTGCGGGGCAGTCCGAGGTCGATCACGAGACGGCGCGAGGTGTGGTCGACCGGGCAGACGCCCGCCACGGTGTCGACGGGGGCCTCGTAGCCGGCGGCGACCGGCCGCGAAGGTCGCGGCGCTGAGCACGTGGTGCTCGGCCGTGGTGCACGTGATGACGAGGTCGGCGTGCGCGACGGCCGTGGGAAAGGTCTCGGACGACACGGCACGCAGGCCGTGCTTCGCGGCGAACTTGGCAGCGCGGCCCGACGGCGAGTGCACCGAGATGTCTTCGGCTCCCTGATCGCGCAGGGCCGCGACGGTGGCGGCGGCGTACGCACCGGTGCCGACCAGCAGCACACGCTGCGTCGACCAGTCGGCGATGCGGCTGTCGGCGAGCTCGAGCCCCAGGCGGACGAGCGAGCGGCCCGCGCGGCCGATGGCGGTGGAGTTCTTCACGCCGCGCTGCGCCTCGGACGCCCGCTGGAACAGGCGCTCGAGCTCGGCCGAGGTGGTGCCGAGCTGCCGCGATTCGGTGAGCGCACGGCGCACCTGGCCGGCGATCTCGCCCTCGCCGACGACGACGGATTCGAGGCCGGAAGCCACCGAGAACAGGTGCTCGGCCACGTCGCTGCCGCCGAGGACGGTGTACGAGCCCTCGAGCTCGCCGGCGGGCACGCCGGTGGCCGCTTCGATCGCGGTCAGCGTGGCCTCGATGCCGAGGGCGACCCCGGCGGTGACGGGCTCGTCCATGTCGACGTACGCCTCGAAGCGGTTGCAGGTCGCCACCACGACGGCGCCCTGGACGCACTCGTCGTGCTCGGCGATCAGAGGCGCGACGGGGGTCGCGGGTACGCTGAGCCGCTCGAGGAGCTCGAAGGACGCGGTCTTGTGACTCGCGCTGACGCACAGCAGCACGTTCATATTCTACGCCCGGGTTCCTCGGGGTATTCCGGGCGGCCTCTCGACGTCAAGGCATCCCCCTCCTCGTCGCGGGGCGGATGGGAGGATGGTGCCATGGCCTCCCTCGACGCACCCCTGCTCCGTGCCCTCCGCGGCGATCGCCCCGAGCGGCAGCCGGTGTGGTTCATGCGCCAGGCGGGGCGCTCGCTGCCCGAGTACCGCGAGCTGCGGGTGGGCACGCGCATGCTCGACGCGTGCCTGACCCCCGACCTCGCCGCCGAGATCACGCTGCAGCCCATCCGACGCCACGACGTCGACGCCGCCATCTTCTTCAGCGACATCGTCGTGCCCCTGCGCCTCGCCGGTGTCGACGTCGTGATCGAGCCCGGTCGCGGCCCGGTCTTCGCCGACCCCGTGCGCACGGCGGCCGACGTGGACCGCATCACCGCGATCGACCCCGCCGACGTCGCCGCCGCCGCGGAACCCGTGCGCGAGGCCGCGCGTCGAGTCACCGCCGAGCTCGGCGACGCCGTGCCCCTCATCGGATTCGCCGGGGCGCCCTTCACGCTCGCCGCGTACCTCGTCGAGGGCGGCCCGAGCAAGGAGCACCTGCGCGCCCGCGGCATGATGCACGCCGACCCCGACTCGTGGCACCGCCTGGCCGGATGGCTCGCGAGGGTCTCGCGCGCGTTCCTCGACGCGCAGATCGAGGGCGGGGCGCAGGCCGTTCAGCTGTTCGACTCGTGGGCCGGCTCGCTCTCCACCGCCACGTTCCGCGAGTTCATCGCCCCGCACTCGCACGAGGCGCTCGAGGGCATCGAGGTGCCCCGCATCCACTTCGGCGTCGGTACAGGCGCGTTCCTCGACGACATGCGCCTGGGCGGCCTCGCCGACGCGGTCGGGGTGGACTGGCGGATGCCGCTCGACGAGGCCGCGGCCCTGGTCGGTCCCGACGTCACGCTGCAGGGCAACATCGACCCGGCGCTGCTCGGCGCTCCCTGGCCCGTGCTCGCGGCGCACGTCGACGACGTGCTCGCCCGCGGTCGCGCGGCACGCGCACACGTGTTGAACCTCGGTCACGGCGTGCCGCCCGACACCGACCCCGACGTGCTCACCCGCATCGTCGCTCACGCGCACGGGCACGACCCGGCCCCCCGCGCCGACGCTCTCGCCGCCGGCGACGACACGGTCGGCGGGGCGCGCACGCATGAGTGAGGCGCTCGACCGGCTCGTGCAGCACGCGCACGAGACGCGGGTCGTCGTCGTCGGCGGCGGGATCTCCGGACTCGTCGCCGCCCGCGAGTGCGCCAAGGTCGGTCTGCAGGTCACCGTGCTCGAGGCCTCCGACCTGTTCGGCGGGGTCCTGCGCACCGCCGAGGTCGGAGGACTCACGCTCGACGTGGGCGCCGAGAGCTATGCCACCCGCGGCGGCGTCGTGCGCGACCTGCTCGCCGAGTTGCATCTGACCGACGCGATCGTGTCGCCGAACCCCGCCGGGGCGTGGGTCGCGGGCGTCCCCGGCGTCGGGGCGGCGCCGCTGCCGAAGGGCGGGGTGCTCGGCATCCCCGACAACCCCTTCGCTCCCGACGTGCGGCGCATCATCGGCTGGTCGGGCGCGTGGCGGGCGTACGTCGATCGCGTACGGCCCCCGCTCACCATCGGCCACGCGCACAGCCTCGGCAAGCTCGTGCGCTCGCGCCTGGGCGCACGCGTCCTGGACCGTCTGGTCGCCCCCGTCACCAGCGGCGTGTACTCCGCACGGCCTGACGACATCGACGTCGACCTCGCCGCCCCCGGCCTGAACGCCGCGCTCACCCGCACCGGCTCGCTCACGGGTGCCGTCGCCGATCTGCGCGGACGGCGGACGCACGCACGGCCCGCCGATGCCCCGGCATCCGATGTGCCGGTCGCCCCCGGCTCGGCGAAGGCACCGGCCCCGGGTGGCGCCGTCGAGGGTCTCGCAGGAGGGATGTCGCGCCTGGTCGATGCGCTCGTCGCGGGCCTCCGCGACAGCGGCGTCGATCTCCGCACCGGAGTCGGCGCCGAGAGCCTCACCCGCACCGATGCCGGGTGGTCCGTCGCGACCTCGGTCGACGACGCGCCGCTCGCCGCCCGCGCCGTGATCGTGGCCCTCCCCGAGGGGCCGGCGCGCGCACTCCTGGCCCCGGTGGTCGCCGGACTCGAGCCGGGCGAGCCGGTCGCCCCTGTCGTCGAGGTGGTGACCCTGGTGGTGAACGCCCCCGTGCTCGACCGCGCCCCGCGGGGCACCGGCGTGCTGACGGTGCCCGGCAGCCACACCGCCAAGGCCCTCACCCATTCGAGCGCGAAGTGGGACTGGGTTCGGGATGCCACAGAGCCCGGCATCCATGTCGTGCGCGTCTCGTTCGGCGCGCAGGGCGAAGAGCCCGCGACCGCCGCCCTCGACGACGACGGTGCCGCACGCCTCGCCCTGGCGGAGGCCGCCGCACTCCTGGGCGTCGAGCTGCCGGCATCCGCCCTCGTCGCCTCCCACCGCTCGCGTTACGTGCAGTCGCAGCCGGCCGCCACCATCGGACGCGCCGCCGTCACCGCCGCCGCACGCGGTGCGGTGCGCGCCGTGCCCGGCCTCGGCGCGACGGGCGCGTGGATCGCCGGCACGGGGTTGGCCCAGGTGATCCCCGACGCGCGCGACGAGGCCGATCGGGTGCGCAGCGCCGCGCTCTGGCACCCCGGTCGCTTGTCATAGTCGTAGCCGGATGACACCTGTCATCTCCACCCCGTGACGAGCGGGTCTGATATGCGGCGCTCTCCGAGGGGAGGGTGGGGACATGACCAGGATCACCACCGTTCCCGAACGGATCTCCTCGACTCGTCTCGCGCGAGAGGTCGTGCTCCACGTCGATGGGCTCGTCGTCGACTACGCCGGGGTGCGTGCGGTCGACGGGATCGACTTCGAGGTGCGCCGAGGCGAAGTGTTCGGTCTACTGGGCACCAACGGCGCAGGCAAGACGACCACCCTCGACGTGCTGGAGGGATTCCGTGCCCCGACGTCGGGTGCCGTGCGTGTGTTCGGAGTCGACCCGTTGGTGGAGCGAGACCGGATCTCGCCCCGCATGGGCATCATGCTGCAAGACGCCGGCTTCTTCGAAGACCTCACCGTTCGCCAGACCGTGCGGTCGTGGCGCCGGTTCTACGCTCGGCCGCGCGGGGTCGAAGAAACATTGCAGATGGTGGGGCTGGAGCACCGCGCCACCGTGCGCGTGAAGCAGCTGTCGGGGGGTGAGCGACGCCGACTCGACCTGGGCCTGGCGCTCCTCGGGCATCCCGAGGTTCTCTTCCTCGACGAGCCGACCACGGGCATGGACCCTGAGGGACGCCACCGCTGCCTGCAGATCGTGCGTGACCTGGTCGAGGAGGGCCTCACCGTCGTGCTCACCACGCACTATCTCGAGGAGGCCGAGCAGCTCGCCGATCGCGTCGCGATCATGCACCGCGGCCGGATCCGCACGCAGGGCACGCTCGACGAGGTGCTCGCGGCCCACCGCACCAGTGTCATTCGCTTCGAGCTCGACCCCGCTCGCGTGACCGAGGCCGCCCTGACCGCCCTGATGTGGTCGCCGGGCGCGCACGTTCAGCGATCCGCGACGACGACGGCGGTGTCCATCGACAGCGCTGACCCGCAGGCCGACCTCGGACGGCTGCTCGCCGCCGCCGATCGCACGGGGGTCGCCCTGGACGCCCTGACCGTGACACGGTCCTCCCTCGAAGACCTGTTCCTCGCCCTGGCCGATGAGGCCGCCCCCACGCAAGGAGTCCCGGCATGAGCGCCGCCGTCGTCCTGCGCCCCCGTGTCGCCCCGGTCGATCTCGTCCGGATCGCGCGACTGCTGCCGGCGCAGATCGCCCTGAGCCAGCTCGTCTACTGGAAAGACATCGCGTTCGCCCTGGTCGGCGCGGTCATGCCCCTGGCGCTCGGGCTCCTGCCGGCCGCCCTAGCCGACGCCGACGCCCGGATCGGTGCCGTCCCAGCGCGCGCCTGGCTGCTTGCGGGCGGACTGTCGGTGGCCGTCGTGTTCGTCGTCTACAACGTCATCAACTCCGCTGCCCGCCGCCGAGAGCAGCGCATCTACAAGCGGCTGCGATGCGCCCCGGTGCCCGCCCATGCGGTGCTGCTTGGCGAGGCAATCTCGGCATCCATTCCCGCCGTCGTCCAGGTCGCGGTGATCGTCGTTGCGGGCCGCCTGTGGCTTGGCGTCGACTGGCCGGCGAACGGGCCGCTGCTCCTGGTTGTTGTGGGCGTGGGACTGATCTCGCTCACCATGCTCGCCTTCGGCGTCTCCGGGTTGCTGCCCTCGGGCGAGGTGGCGACGTGGATCGTCACGCCGGTCCTGGCAGCCCTGTTGTACTTCTCGGGGGCGTTCGGCGCTCTGCCCGACAACCCGGTGCTGACCGCCGTGCACCCCTACATCCCATCGGCGGAGATCGTCGACACGGTGCGCACGGCCTACCTCGGGCACGCGGTGACCGGGCAGACGCTCGGCCACGAGGTCGGCCTGACGGGAGGCTTCGCCACCACCTGGCACGCCCTTGTGCTGCTGCTGGTGTGGGCCGCCGGGGGCCTCATGCTCTTCAACTCGTTCTTCCGCTGGGACCCCCGGTCGTCCCGCTGACGACGCCTCTCACCCTCACGATCACATCGCAGACAACGGAGATCACCATGGACCTGAATGCCCTTTTCGACCAGTTCGGATTCGTCGCAGGCGTCGTCCTCGGCGTCGCGGCGGCTGCCTTCGCTTTCGCTCGCAACGTGCTGCGTCGGCGTCGTGAGCGCTGAGACACCGCGGGTGACCGGGCGAGCCGAAACCGCGACCGCCATGGTCGCGGTTTCGGGCTCCCCCGCGCTGCGTCTACGCGGGCTGAGCGCGGATGCCGGCTCGGAGCCGTTGGACATCGACGTCGCCGTCGGAGAGCTATGTTTCCTGCCGGTGGACGCCGCCGAGGGGGCCGCCATCCTGCGCGTGCTGGCGGGCCACGCCGCCGCCGTGCAGGGACGGGCGATCACGCCCGCCGGCAGCGTCGACGTGAGCGTGCCCGGGCACGTGGCCGTCCTGACCCTGAGCGAGCTGGAGGAGGCGGCCGCTGCGGGATCATCCCCCACCCGGATTGTGGGCCTCATCGACCCCCTGCGCGTCGCCGGGGCCGACCCGGCGGCCGAGGGGCGTGCGCGCGACCTGCTTGTCTTCCTCACCGCTGTGGAGGGGCGCACGATCGTGGCATCCGGGCGCGCACCGGCTGACGATGACACCTGTCAGATCCTCGTCGTGACAAGCGCGTCGGAAAAGGCTGATACCGGGCACTGAGGGTCGAATCGGCTCTCCGCGAGAGTCGAAGTGTCACCACTTCACCTCAGAGAACGGATGCCGCAGATGACCATGGACGACCTCAACCAGCTCCCCGCCGTCGAGACCGTCAGCGAGAGCGCCGCGGCGTGGTCGTGCTGGAGCGGCATCTGCTTCTGAGCGTCGGCCGGCGGGGATGCCGCAGCCGCCCCTCACAACGCGGCGGGGAGCGGTGGCATCCCCGTCGGGCTCGATGGTGCCGGTGAGCTATGGTCACTGATGATGAGCACTTCGGACGGGATCCTCGTCGCCTGGTGGCGTCGCCTGTCCGGCGAGTCGCGTGCCAGCATGGTCGGGGCAATCGCTATCGCGATTTTCCTCCTGCTGCTGGCTCTGGCCACCGCGCTCTCGACCCCGGCCCTCTCGATCGCCGTCAATGCCGTCCACGCCGCTGCCGTGTTGGGTGTCGGCTGGATCTTCTTCCACTGCGTGCGGGTCGTGCTGGGCAACGCCGTCCCCCGGCGACTCCTCGTGACACTTCTGCTCGCGGGCATTCCGGTGCTCGCGGCGGCGTGGCTCTACGACTGGACGCTGGGATGCGTGTGGGTCGCTTCGACATTCCTCGTGCTCAGGGGACGGTGGGCGCTGACCTGCCTAGCCGTGACCTTCGCCAACCTGGTCCTCGCCCTGCTGGTGCTCCCCGGCAGCAACGATCAGAGCTTCGAGCTGATCGTCTCGCTCACCCTATTCACGATCTTCGCGATCTATGTACCGATCCGGCTCGTGGTCGTCTCCGACGGCCTCGTTCTCAGCCGCGAAGAGGTGGCCCGCCTGCACGTGGACCGCGAGCGCTCGCGCATCTCGCGAGACCTCCACGACTTGCTCGGGCGCACCCTGGTGGCCGTATCGATGCGTCAGCAGGCCGCTCTGCGCCTCGTAGAGCTCGATCGGGCCGAAGAGGCGGCTCAGCAGATTCGCGCCGCGTACGAGATCGTCGCCGAGGGACAGGCCAAGCTGCGGGCCCTCACTCACGGGCCGACCATCGCCGACCTCCGCGCGGAGGTGACCAGCGCGAGCGAGCTGTGCGCGCGCATCGGCATCGAGTGGGATGCCCAGGTCGAAGACGTCGGCTCGGAGCAGTCGCAGCGTCTGGCCGCCGTGGTTATCCGAGAGGCCGTGACCAACATGTTGAAGTACTCACGCCCGACGCACTGCTGGCTACGCCTGCGTGAGGAGGCCGGCATGCTCGTGCTGTCCCTCGCCAATGACGGCTGTCCGACCGATCTCGTCCTCAACCCCGCCGGCACGGGCCTGCGCGAGCTTGGGTTTCGTTGTGAGAGCGTCGGGGGGACGCTCGATGCCCGAAGCCCCCGCCCGGGAATCTTCCGGGTGCTCGCCCAGGTTCCGACCCTGATCGACCAGGAGGCGTGAATGTCCTCCGTTCTCCGTGTGTTCATCGCGGAAGACATTGACCTCGTCGCCGAGGCGTTCGAGGTGCTTTTGAGTATCGAACCCGATATCGAGGTCGTGGGTCGGGTGAACCGCGGAGACCTTGTGGTCGAGGCCGTTCTTCGTCTGCGTCCCGACGTCGCTGTGCTCGACGTCGACATGCCCGGGTTGACGGGCATCGAGGCCAGCGCGAGCCTGCGAGCGGCCGGCGTGGACTGCAAGATCCTGCTGCTGACGGCGCTTCCCGGCAGCGGACACATCCCACGCGCGTTGGCTGCCGGTGCCAACGGCTACCTGGTGAAGTCGACGACCGGCGCACGCCTCATCGAGGCCGTCCACACAGTGGCCGCCGGCGGCACCGCGATCGACCCCCAGCTCGCTGCGGATGCCCTGCGTTCGGGCGCCAGTCCGCTGACCGAGCGCGAGGTCGAGCTGCTAAAGCTCGTGGGCCAGGGGTTTGCCACCGAAATCATCGCCGAGCGGATGTTCCTCACCAAGGGGACCGTGCGCAACTACCTCTCCAACGCGATGACCAAGCTCGGCGCGGCCACCCGCGCCGAGGCCGTGGCCCGCGCCCGCGAGCGCGGCTGGCTGTAACCGGCTGCGAATGCGAGCCCGTCTCGACGAGGCGCGCACGCTCGCGCCCCGATCCCCCGTTCAGGCTCGCAGCCGGGCGGAGCGGGCACCCCAGTCACCGCCCGGATAGCGGGCCGACCCCGCGGCATCCGAGGGGGGAAGCATTCGCGAAGCCGCCGGGGCCGAGCCGATGATGAACTCGCCCACCGAGGACTCCCGCAGATAGTCCAGCCCGAAGGCCGCCACCGAGGTCTGGCTGTCTCCGCTGCCCAGCCCGCACGCGCCGATCTTCATTGCGGATGCCACGAGGTACATGGTCTGATACAGCGCTCCGACGTGCTTGAGCGAGACTGCGTAGGCCATCGAGCGGTACTTCCACTGCAGCCGCTGGAAACGGGAGGTGAAGGTGAGGAGGGCGTCGGGGTGCACGTCACCGCCGGCCGAGAGCGCCGCCGCCGTTAGCAGTTCGCCGCGCTGCGCCTCGGTGGTGCCGAGCAGTCGCAGCCGATGGGTCTCGGGCTCGTAGTGATAGCAGCCGGGAGCCAGCCCCGCGACCCGTGCAGCGGTGACATAGACCTCCAGCTCGTAGGCGGCACCCCCGGTCGGGTACGGTCGGCGCGTGGCCTGGTACGGCATCCCCCGCAGGGGGCCGTACACGTCTTTGATGCGGCAGCTCCGGAAGAGGAACTCGCCCAGCTCGGCGAGCGTCAGCGGCTCCTCCCCGAACGTGCGGCACGAGTGTCGGGTTTCCATCGTCAGCAGCAGGGAGGGGTCGTGCTGCGCCGTGGTTCCTCCGCCAGCAGGCGTCGTGCGACAGCGGTGAGCGGGCCCGGGTCACCCGCGCCGGTGTCGGCGATTGTCCCTGCGCAGGCGGCCAGGGCCAGGGCGATGCCGGCGAGGCCACGTGCGAGGCCGGTCTGAGGGCGAGGGGGCGCGGCGACGACGGCGTCAACGTGGGCGATCGCCCGGTCGAGCACCCATGCGTCGCGGCCGACCCGGTACAGCGAGAACAGACATGCCGCGCGTCCGGCGTCACCCGTCGACCAGCTAGCGTCCTCGAACGTGGGCGCGGCCGGAAGTCGGTCGGCCAGCTCGCGTGCCGCATCCACGCGTCCGGCCTCCGCCAGCACGCGCAGCACGCCATGCAGCCCCTCGCCCGCGCCGGGGATCGCCGGTGCCCGCCGCGCGTGCTCCTCCAGGGCGTCTATCCACGCCGGTTCCGCGATGTCTCCGCGCGCCCGCAGGGCCGAGATCACGCCCGCGGCTCCATGTGCGACCGACAACGGCGCCGCCGGATGCCGAAACGACCGCACGCCTCCGGGGAACATCCGCCCCGGCGCCTCGGGCGTTGCGACGCGATGGATGCCGAGTCGCAGGGCGGTCTCCAACTCCTCCTGTGGCACGAGCTCTCGGCCGGCGCGGGAGCGGAAGCCCGGGGCGAGGTCGGCCAGACCCGCCTCGTACATGTCGGTGCGGGTGCCCTCGGACCAGGGGCGGTGCACGCTCAGCGCGGGCAGCAACGGGTTGACGAAGAGCGTCTCAAGCGCGTCGGCGGCCGCTAGGTCGGTCGCCGGGGTGGCCTCCAACGACCCGAACCCTGGCGTCACGATGCCTTGGGCGACCTGGACGCCGTCGAGCGCGGCGGACTCGTAGTCGATCAGGTAGGCCTCGTCGCCATCGACGAGCACGTTCTGCGGCGAGACGTCGCCGTGGGCGACGCCGCGGGCGTGGGCGGCGGCGAGGCGATCGCCCACCCGGGCGCGGATGCGGGCGGACCACCGGCGATAGTCGATGCCGGCAGCGTCGATCGTGTGCTCGTCCGCAAATGCGGGAGGGTGACGGGCGGCGAATGAGCGGTGCAGGGTCGTTCCCGGCAGCTGCTCCATCACCAGCAGCGTTCCGTCGGGTGTCTCGACGAGCTCGACCAGTTCGGGCCCGGCGCCGCTGCCGGACAGACGCGTCAGCACCCGTGCCTCGTGGCGCAGGCGTTCGGCTGCGGTAGTGCCGCCGGCATCCAGCCCCGCGTCGCGCCGCCCCTCCTTCACCACGGCAGGGACTCCGCGCCAAAGACCCGCGTACACGCCCCCGCCGGCGGTGCGGTGTAGCACGGTTACGCGCTCCAGCGGCAGCGATATCGCCGGTGCCGCCGCACGGCCGGTCTCGGCGAGTAGCCGGCTGAGCGCCGCGGGCGGTGCGCCTGCCGCGGTACGGTCATCGGGAGCGACGCCGTCGTCGTCGAGCACTCCTGGCACGATGACGCCGTCGCGGGCAATCCATGTCGGCTCGAACGCCCCGTGTCGCACGTGGATCGGGCCGGAACCGATGCGCAGGTCGCCCACGATCGTGGGCCCGCCCGGATGACGCAGCGCTCCATCAAGCTCCGCGCACAGCGCGACGAGTTCGTCGGCCGAGCGAGGGTACGCGACTACGGTCTTGCCCACTTGCGTGCGGGATGCGAACTTGGACCGGCTCCGCCGTTCCACCGCGGCCGACGAGCGCACCTTGAAGGCGATCCGGTGTGCCGAGACGACCTCGATCGCACGCTCGATCTCGGCGGTGAGGTGGGCAATGTCGGGGCTCACGTGCACTTTCCACCCTGACGGGGGCAGGCGGGAGTCGGCCGGCGCGCAGCGGGTCCACCACGCGTCGCGATGCACTCGCCATCCGGCGTGACGTAGCTGCTCGAGCTCGATCAGCGGTGCTTCGGCGAGCAGATGGTCGCCAGCCTCGAAGAAGCAGCGCCCCTCGAAGACGTGCGCGAGGTCGTCCGCCTGCACAGGCACCCCCTTGGTCGTGTCCTCCGACTCGACGATAAACACCCCACGCGCTCGGTCATTGCGCGCCGGTGTCAAGGGTGGATGCCGGAGACGGCATACATGACTACTGTGAGACTCGACCAGCACTCGATCGAGCGTGAGGAGACCCCATGAGGGGCAAAGCAGCACTCGTCGTCGGACTCGTGGCGGGCTACGTGCTCGGAGCACGCGCGGGCCGCGACCGTTATGAGCAGATCAAGGCGCAGGCCGAGAAGGTCTGGGAGCAGCCCGTCGTGCAGGGACAGGTCGAGAAGGTCAAGGCGCTCGGCGCCTCGGCGCTGAAGTCCGTCCCCGGCGTGGTGTGGAAGGGCGCGAAGTCGGTCACCGGTGCCGCGGCCCAGTCCGGCACCGTGCAGGAGCGTGCCGAGCGCGCCGGCCGTGCCGCGAAGCAGTCGGCCTCCGAGGTCGCCGATGTCGTCGAAGACGCCGTCGACGACGCCAAGGATGCCGAGAAGACCGCGACCACGCGCGCCCGCGCGGCCCAGAGCGGCTCCACCTCGTCCGGGAGCTGACGCATGACCACCCCTCGCGGCTTCCGCGACCGCTCCGACGACAGCCTGTTCACGCTGATCGGCGACATCCCCGAGCTCGTCCGCAACCTCGTGGTCGCCGAGATCAACGGTGCCAAGGCGTGGGCGCAGCGCACGGCGAAAGACGCCGGGATCGGCGCCGGATGGTTCGTCGGAGCCCTGATCGTGCTGTTCTGGGCCATTCCGGTGTTCTTCGCGTTCGTCATCGCGGGGCTCTCGTCGTGGTGGCCCGTGTGGTTGTCGGCGCTCGTGGTGTTCGGCGTGATGGTCGTGATCACCGCGGTCCTCGCGCTGTTGGGCTATCTGCGGTTCAAGAAGCTGTCGAATCGCGAGAACCCGGGCGCGGCGATCGCCGAAGACGTCCGCATCGTGAAGGAGGCCGGCAGTGAGTATTGATCGTCCCGTCCCCGTGCCCCGCACCGCGGTGCCCTTGGGGATCACCGACCCCGTCGAGTCTGCCCGCGCCGAGTTGAAGGCGGCGCTGGCGGCCCTCGAAGACAAGGCCAACATCCCGCGTCGCGCGAGCGAGGCCGTCGACCGCAAGGTTCGCGAGGTGCGTCAGAGCGCGCAGCGCAACCCGGGCGCGGCGGCCGCCGTCGTCGCGGGCGTGGCGAGCCTGGTCGGTTTCGCCGTGTGGGGCATCGTCCGCGCGTACACGCGCTGAGACCTCACGGAGCGGTCCGTCCCCGTCCGGGGCGGGCCGCTTCGTCGTTCCGATCGGGCGCCGTCGCCGTGGGGCTGTGCCGTGTGGCGGAGTTGAGCGGTGACTCGCCGTGGCGGGTGGGGGCGTACCGGCGTGTCGGCACCGGACTCCGCACGACGGCCCGCCGCGGCGGCGGTAGACCCCAGCGGGAACAGACCGCGGCCGGGAGACAGGATGCCGGTGGTCCGACGACCGGGTCCGGGGGCGGACGGGTCTACGGTTCGTTCTTGAACAGCCCGTCGAGCAGGTCTTGGAAGTACTCCGGCGTCACGGCGATGGGGCCCGCGTAGGCGTGGTCGAAGCCGGCGATGGCGTACAGCAGCAGGGCGACGAACAGCGCGAGCATGCCCGACATCAGCAGGTGCACGCGGAGGTTCCGCACCTCGATCAGACCGATCAGCACCGCGTTGAGCACGGCGCCCACGCCGAGCACGATCCACAGCACGCTCGGCAGAGCCAGGTGGGTGAGGGCGATGCGGTCGCGCCGATCGTGCACGAGCTGCCGGAACTGCTCGAGCGCCTCCTGCACGTAGACCACCTCGACGGCCGACGAGGGCTCGACGGCGTCGATCGCCTGTTGCATGCGCGTGATGTCGACGTCCGTCTCCGACGGCAGCTCCAGGCGGCGCTGCTGAGGCCAGTCCTCGTCGATCACCCCGCGCGAGTACTGGATGATCTGCTGCTGAAGTTCACCCGACTGCGGCTCGGGCAGCAGCGTCGCCGTGCGGTACAGCGAGGCCAGCGACGACGACTCCTCCAGCACGACGCCGTCGACCTCGGTGAAGTTGCCGTAGGCGGCGGCGGCGATCAGCGCGAGGGTGACACCGTAGAAGACGCCGTAGGCGCCGACAGCATAGCTGAGCACGCGGTCCCACTCCTCGCCCTGCGGGGCGACGCGGAAGACCCACTTGCGCAGCACCAGCAGGATCCCGCAGGAGATGCCCACCACGAGCACGATGAACACGGGCAGCCCCACGTACATGGGGAGGTCATACAGCCACATCGGGCACCCTTTCGCGACGGCGTCCCCCGACGTCGTCGTCGCACAGTACCAACGCACGCGCGCGACACGCGTGCCGGTGGTTGCGCGCCGGTCGTGGCGTGGCGGTGCTTCGGTGGCGAGTCAACCGGTTTGGATGCCCGCGCCGACGGGACGAAACTGGTGTCATGTCCGACGACAGCTCCTCTTCCGTGTACACCCTGTGGGCGGTCTTCCGCCGCGACCCCGAGAACCCCGTCACCGCCCCCGACGCCACCGAGCTCGCCGACCTCGTCTCCCTCATCGAGGCAGACGGTGTCACCGTGCGCGGCTTCTACGACGTCAGCGGCCTGCGCGCCGACGCCGACCTGATGGTGTGGCTGCACGGCGAAGACCCCCAGGCGCTCCAGCGCGACCTGCGGCGCCTCCGTCGTACCGAGCTGCTGAAGAACCTGCTCCCCACGTGGAACGCCATGGGTGTGCACCGCGACGCGGAGTTCAACCGCTCGCACGTGCCCGGCTTCCTCCGCGGCATCGAGGCGCGGCAGTGGCTGTGCCTGTACCCCTTCATCCGCAGCTACGAGTGGTACCTGCTGCCCGAGGAGGAACGCCGCGAGATGCTGATCGAGCACGGCAAGAAGGGGTCGGTCTACAAGGGCGTCATCGCCAACACCGTGGCATCCTTCGCCCTCGGCGACTACGAGTGGCTCCTGCCCCTCGAGGCCGACGTGCTGACCGACCTCGTCGACATGATGCGCGACCTGCGATACACCGAGGCGCGTCGACACGTCCGGGAAGAGGTGCCGTTCTACACGGGACGCCTCGTGACCCTCGACGAGATCCCCGAGATCCTTCAGTGACCGCCGCCCTGCGCCTCGGCACGCGCCGGAGCGCTCTGGCGATAACGCAGTCGCAGATGGTCGCCGACGCCGTGGCCGCGGCATCCGGTCGTGCTGTCGAGCTCGTGCCAATCGTCTCCGAGGGAGACGTCAACCGTGCGTCGCTGTCGCAGCTGGGCGGTCGTGGCGTGTTCGCCAACGGTCTGCGCGAGGCGCTCGCCGCCGACCGGTGCGATTTCCTCGTGCATTCGCTGAAAGACCTGCCGACCGCGCAGCCCGAGGGGCTCGTCATCGCCGCGACGCCGACGCGGGAAGACGCCCGCGACGTCGTCGTCACCCGCGACGGCATACCCCTCGGCGCGCTCGCCCCGGGGTCGCGGGTCGGCACCGGGTCGCCCCGCCGCATCGCGCAGGCGCTGCGGCACAACCCGCGGCTCGACATCCACGACATCCGCGGCAACGTCGACTCCCGCCTCGCGCGCGTGCGCGACGGAGAACTGGATGCCGTCATCCTCGCCGCCGCGGGGATCTCGCGGCTCGGCGGCGATCTGGGCGGACTCCGCGCCGAGCCGCTGGGGCTGGCGGAGTGGCCCACCGCGCCGGGCCAGGGTTCACTCGCGGTCGAGACGCGCAGCGACATCGACGCGGACATCCTGGCCGCGCTCGCGCAGCTCGACGACGAGGACACCCGCGTCGCGATCACCGCCGAGCGCACCGTGCTTTCGGCGCTGGACGCGGGATGCAGCGCCCCGGTGGGGACGCATGCGGCCCTCTCCGACGGCGATCTGCGGGTGCGCGCGGTGGTCTATGCGCTCGACGGTACGCGAAGGATCGGGATAGACCGGACGGTGCGACTCGCACCGGGGTATGGTGGGGAAACGGGCAGCGGCAACGAAGCGGGTGCTGCCGACGACGGGGGACCGATCGCGCGTGCGACGCGAGCGGGCCGAGAAGCCGCGCGTCGGTTGCTCGAACGTGGGGCGGCCGACCTGGTACCACGAGAGTCGACCACATGAATGAAGGCCACCGGCACACGCCGTACCCTCCGACGGGCAGCGTGCCCAAGCCGCTCGCCGGCCGTCGCGTGCTCGTTCCGCGCGGGGGACCCTGGGGTGACGGTGTCGCCGCCAGCCTGCGCCAGCGTGGTGCCGTTCCCGTGATCGCTCCGCTGATCAACTTCGCGCCGACGAACGACCAGGCGACCCTCGAGCAAGCGCTCGCCGACCTCGCCGGCGGGGTGTTCGACTGGCTCACGCTCACCAGCGCGACGACCGTCGACGTGCTCTATGCCTACAAAGCCGTCATCCCCGCCGAGACGAAGGTCGCGGTGGTCGGTGAGACGACGGCGGCAGCGATGCAGGCGGTCGGCTACCACGTCGACCTCGTGCCCGAGCGCGACAACTCGGCGCAGGGCATGGCCGAGCAGATGATCGCCATCGAGACCGCGCCGCGCAAGGTGCTCACCTTGCGGAGCGAAATCGCCAAGCCCGTGCTCACGCGCCTGCTCATCGAGGCGGGTCACGACGTGCGCAGCGTCGTCGCCTACCGCACGGTCGGCGTGCCCGTGTCCGAGAAGGTCGCCGGCGACGTGCACTCGGGCCGTATCAACGCCATCCTCGTCACCAGCGGTTCGGTCGCCGAACAGGTGGTCGATCAGTTCCCCGAGATCCCGGCATCCACCGTCATCGCCGCGATCGGTCCCCGCACCGCGAAAGACGCCAAGCGCGCGGGCCTCAGCGTCGACGTCGTGGCCGAGACGCAGACCGTCGAGTCGCTGATCGAGGCCGTCTCTCGCTTCACCCTTCCCCCCGACGAATCGACCTCATGAGTTTTCCCGAGCACCGTCCGCGGCGCCTGCGCCGTACCCCCGCCGTCCGTCGTCTCGCTCGCGAGACGCACCTCGTGCCGTCGCAGCTCGTTCTGCCGATGTTCGTGCGCGAGGGCATCGCCGAGCCGAGCCCGATCGGGTCGATGCCCGGCATCGTGCAGCATTCGCTCGACTCGTTGCGCCGGGCGGTCGCCGAAGCGGCCGAGGAGCGTATCGGCGGCGTCATGCTGTTCGGCGTGCCCGAGACGCGCGACGCCGTGGGGTCGGGCGCCGATGACCCGAACGGCATCCTGAACGTCGCGACCGAGGCCGTCGTGGCCGAGGTCGGCGACGCGCTCGTCGTGCAGACCGACCTGTGTCTCGACGAGTTCACCGATCACGGGCACTGCGGGGTCCTTCAGGCCGACGGTGCGGTCGACAACGACGCGACCCTCGAGCGGTACACGGCGATGGGTCTCGCACAGGCACGTGCGGGCTCGGCCCTGCTCGGGCTGTCCGGCATGATGGACGGCCAGGTCGCCGCGGTGCGCGAGGCCCTGGATGCCGAGGGCTTCACCGACACGCTGATCCTGGCGTACTCGGCCAAGTACGCCGGCGCCTTCTACGGGCCGTTCCGCGAGGCCGTCGACTCGCAGCTGAAGGGCGACCGTCGCTCGTATCAGCTCGATCCCGGCAACGGACGCGAGGGTGTGCGCGAGGCCCTGCTCGACGTCGAAGAGGGCGCCGATATCGTCATGGTCAAGCCCGCGCTTCCGTATCTCGACGTTCTCGCCGACGTGAAGGCGTCGGTCGACGTGCCGGTGTGGGCGTACCAGGTGTCGGGTGAGTACGCGATGATCGAGGCCGCTGCCGCCCACGGCTGGATCGACCGCCGCGGCGCGATCCTCGAGAGCCTGCTCGGTATCCGTCGTGCCGGCGCCGACGCGATCCTGACGTACTGGGCGCTCGAGGCCGCCCGCTGGCTGCGCGCCGAGCTCTGATCGGGTGCCGTCGGCCGTGTGGACCGCCTCGGTCGCCGATGCCGGTTCGGGCGCCGTCGCGCTCGCGCCGGCCGCTACCGGAACGCCGTTCTCGCCGGCGATCGCGCGGTCGGCGCACGACTCCGGAAGAATCGACTCTGCAGTCCTCCCGGACCCCCGACCGTCCTATTTCTCCTGACTTGTGCACATCGAGAGGATGAGCAGCACATGACCGACCTGAACGACCAGTGGTTCGCCCGCGCCAAGGACGTCATCCCCGGCGGTGTGAACTCGCCCGTGCGCGCCTACGGCTCCGTCGGCGGGACCCCCCGCTTCGTGCAGTCCGCCTCGGGACCCCGGATCACGGATGCCGCGGGCCGCGAGTACGTCGACCTCGTCGCCTCGTGGGGTCCGGCACTGCTCGGGCACGCGCATCCCGAGGTGGTCGGGGCGGTGCAGGCAGCGGCATCCCGGGGTCTGTCCTTCGGTGCGCCGACAGGTGCCGAGGTGGAGCTCGCCGACCTCATCGCCCAGCGCGTGCGGGTCGGTGACCTCAAGCCCGTCGAGAAGGTGCGCCTGGTGTCGACCGGCACCGAGGCGACGATGACGGCCATCCGTCTGGCGCGCGGCGTCACCGGCCGCGACCTGCTCATCAAGTTCGCGGGGCACTACCACGGCCACTCCGACGGACTGCTGGCGGCCGCAGGCTCCGGCGTCGCCACCCTGGCCCTGCCCGGTTCGGCCGGTGTTCCCGCTCCGATCGCGGCCCAGACGCTCGTGCTGCCGTACAACGACCTCGACGCCGTGCGGGAGGCCTTCGCGGTCCACGGCGAGAACATCGCCGCGATCATCGTCGAAGCGGCCTCGGCGAACATGGGCGTCGTGCCGCCGCTGCCCGGCTTCAATGCGGCGATCGCCGACATCGCGCACAGCCACGGTGCCCTGCTCATCATGGACGAGGTGCTGACCGGCTTCCGCGTGCACCCGGCCGGCTTCTGGGGCCTGCAGGCCTCGCGAGGCGAGACGTACCTGCCCGACATCCTGACGTTCGGCAAGGTCGTCGGCGGAGGGATGCCGCTGGCCGCGCTCGGTGGTCGCTCCGACGTCATGGACCACCTCGCTCCGCTCGGCCCCGTGTACCAGGCCGGCACGTTGTCGGGCAACCCGCTCTCGGTCGCGGCGGGCTTGGCGACCCTGCGTCTGGCGACGCCGGAGGTGTACGCCACGGTGGATGCCGCCGCGACCCGGGTGGCCGATGCCCTGGATGCCGCTCTGACGGCCGAAGGCGTCGTGCACACCGTGCCGCGGGCGGGCTCGCTGTTCGGTGTCGCGTTCGTCCCCGAGGTGCCGCGCGACTACGCCACGGCGCTCACGCAGCAGTCGTACCGGTACGCCCCGTTCTTCCACGCGATGCTGGATGCCGGCATCTCGCTGCCCCCGAGCGTGTTCGAGGCGTGGTTCCTCACGGCCGCCCACGACGATGCGGCGCTCGAGAGCGTGATCGACGCGCTGCCGGGGGCGGCGAAGGCCGCGGCCGAAGCGCTCGACCCGACGCTGCTCGCGCAGTAGCAGCCGCGGGCGCCGCGCGCGATCGCCTCACGTTCCGCGCTGTGCCCTCCGTGCCCGCAGAAGCAGGGAACGGCTCGACGTCATGGAAGGGAGCAGTCGTGGCGAATTCTCTCCGTCCCGTCCGTTCACTCATCGCGATGCTTCGTCGCCCGCAACTCCGATCGGCTATCGGTCACGCACTCCTCGAGGACGAGCAGTCCAGAGAGAGCGACCTGATGCAGAATGTGGCGAAGCTCGGTTTCGTCGAGCTCGTGGGTGATACCTACGCGGTCAGCGACAGATTCCTCGCAGAGGCTCTGGACGCCCTGGAAGAAGAGCTGGGGCCCCTTTCCGTTCTCCGCGGTGACGCGATTTCTCTCGGGGACCTCGCACCCGGTGAGGTAGACAGCTCGGTGGCGGCGGTGGCGCGGCGCGTCCTCGGGGAAGGTGAGCGCATCACCGAGGGGGCGCTGAACGAGAGACTTCGGATGTTCGTCGGCGACGTCGCGTTCTTTCGCCGACACGCGGTGGACACCGGCGTGATCGAGCGAGAACCCGACGGGTCTTGGTACTGGCTCGCACCGGCGCCAGGGCGGTGACAGCGGGGCCGCGAGCCGAGAGCCGTGGCCGGGCTCACGGAGACGGGCCGCGCCGATCTCATCCCTGAGAGGGAGACATCTCGTCCATTGCGACGATGTGCTCGTGTTCGCCGATGACGCAGTCTGGGGACATGCACGCCATTCCCGCTGCGCCCGTTCGTCCGTCGGTCCTGTCGCGCCTCGCGGCGTGGTGGCCGACGTCGATGGCTCCGCGTCGCAGGCGGTCGACGTGGCAGCCGTGTCCGCGTCGACGTTCCTGAGCGGGATGGGCAGATGACGCAGCGATGTCGCGTCCCGAACGTCTGACGATGGCGGCGATCGCAGGCGTGCAGAGGGTGCGGTCGCGATGCGCGGATCTTCGCTGGTGGCGGTGACGCCACCAGCACCGGCGCCTCGGCCTCTCACGAAGAGAACAGCTCTGTCACCCGCGCGAGCGTAGGCGTGCTCCCCTGAGCGAGCAGCAACATGTGAATGATCTCCTCCCACCGCGGGTGAAAGACTGGACAGATGCTTTCTCCCCAGCCCCGTGTCGTCGTTCTCGCCGGTGGAGTCGGGGGGTCGAAGTTCACGCTGGGCGTCCGTGCTGCGCTCCGGCGGCTCGGTGCGCCCGAGGCCACCGTCGTCGTCAACACCGGCGACGACCTGTGGCTGTCGGGCGTGCGCCTGCAGCCCGACGTCGACTCGATCACCTACGCCCTCGCCGGCGTCAACGACACGGTCCGCGGCTGGGGTCGCGCGGGCGACTCCGAACGCGTCAACGAGGAGCTGCAGGCGTGGGGTGCGGGCTGGCCGTGGTTCACGCTCGGCGACCTCGATCTCGGCACCCATCTCGCCCGCACCGGCTGGTTGCGGGAGGGCCTCACCCCGACGCAGGTGCTGGAGCGTATGGCGGAGCGCTGGCCGCTCGGCATCCGGATGCTGCCCATGACCGACAGCGAGGTCGACACGCACGTGCTGCTCGAGGACGGGCGGCGCCTGCACTTCCAGGAGTGGTGGACGCGGCACCGCGCGCAGCTGACACCGCGCGCTTTCGAGAACCCGGGGATCACGGATTCCGAGCCCGCCCCCGGGGTCGCGGATGCCCTCGCGGACGCCGACGTGGTGCTGCTGGCGCCCTCGAACCCCGTGGTGTCGATCGGTCCGATCCTCGCCGTCCCCGGCATCCGGGACGCGTTGCGCGCCACGTCGGCGCGTGTGGTCGGCGTCTCGCCGATCATCGGCGGGCGCGTGGTGCGCGGGATGGCCGACGTGTGCCTGACGGCGATCGGGGTGGAGACCTCGGCCGCCGCCGTCGCGCGACACTACGGCGCGCGGTCGGACGACGGCCTGCTCGACGCCTGGCTGCTGGCCGAGGAAGACGAGGACGCCGCGGCCGAGGTCGAGGCGGCGGGCATCGGGGCGGTCGTCGAGCCGCTCTGGATGCGCGACGAGGAGGCGTCGGCCGTGATCGCCGAGGCGGCTCTCCGGGCGTGAGCCGGCGCGGGGTGCCCGGCCGGTGCGCCCCGCCCGCGAGCGGAATCGGCAGATGCGCAACGACCTCGGATGCCGTGGGGCATTCTCATCCGAGTCCGTTGCGCATCTGCGACGGGGGCGCGGTCAGCGCGGTGGGGCGACCGGGGCGTCGGCATCCGGAGCCCCGGTGACGACGACCGTGTGCGTGGGCGGCAGCAGCAGGTCGGCCGGACCGACGCCGGTCACCCCGTGCACAGCGCCGTCCCCTCGGGCGCTGCGTCCACGACCGTCGTGGTCACCGACGTGGAGCCCGTCGCCGTCCCGGCCGGCATGTCGGTGATGGGGTGCAGGAGCACCTGGCGCTCGCCGATGAACGCGCCCGTTTCCGGGTCGATGATGATGTCCTGGCGGAAGCCGTTCTTGTCCTCGTCCCGGCCGATCGCGGTGCCGGTGCGACCGTTCAAGGTCGCCTGCTGCTCGGTGATCGTCACCCCGGGGATGAGCGCGGCCGTTTCGTAGAACGCTGAACGCAGATCTGCCGGGACGGTGCCCGAGCGCAGCCGGTCGGCGATCCACACGAGCGCCTCGCCGTCGCGGGAGGGGCCGGCGTCGCCGTTGTCGCGGTAGATCTTCTCGAGCAGTTCGCGGGGGTTCCGGGGCAGGCTCGCGGCGGTCTCGTCGTCGAGCAGGCCGATCGAGTACCCGCTCTCGGTCACTCCCCCCGGCAACACCGTGCGGCTATCGCCGCCCAGGATGCCCATCTCGGCGGCGAACGTCTCGGACCGGGGGCCGAACGTCTGGACGGGGATGCCCGCGCACCGCACCTCGATCCAGTCGTCCGCCCGGTCGAAGGGCACCCACAGGGCCTGCACGTTGCTCTGGAGGAACGACGTCACGTCACCCTCCTCGATGTTGCCGTCGCGCTCGCGACGTGCCACCTCGGCGTCCGCCTCGGTCGTTCCCGACGCCGCGTAGACGGCGTCCGTGCGGATCTCCAGGTACTGGCCGGCGCCGACGACGGGGTCGACGACGTTCCGTGCGGCCGTGGCGGCCGAGCCCAGGACCGCGGCGGCGGCCGGGTCGGCACCGACGGGGGCGCCCAGGGCACCGCCGAAGACGAAGACCCCGGTCAGGGCACAGGTCGCCGCGACGGCCGAGCCGACCCAGATCCACGGGCGGCGCGGACCGCGAGCCGGCGCGGTGGCGGGCGCCTCGATCGCGCGCAGGAGGGCCGCGCGCCCGCGGATCACGTCGTCGGGGTCGCGCGCGGGGACGTCGGCCCGGACGCGGTTCAGCAGCGAGATCTCATCCACGGTGGTGCTCTCTTTCTCGGCGCGGGGCCGGGGTCACGTACGGGGCGATGGCGGTGCGGACCTTCCGCCGCGCGCGGCTGAGGCGCGAGCGGACGGTCCCGAGGGGGATGCCGAGGGCCTCGGCGATCCCGGCGTAGTCGAGCTCGCCGAAGGTGTGCAGGAGCAGCACGTCGCGGTCGCCGCGGTTGAGCTCGGCGAGCGCGGTGCCGAGGTGCGGCGCGAGGCCGTTGGCATCCATCCGCTCCTCGGCGGTCTCGATGTCGTCGACGTGGACGCGGGCGATGTCGACGGCGAGCATCCCCCGCCATGCGCGCGCCTCGAGTCGCGCGTGCTTCTGCATGAGCACGGTCGCGATGCCGAGGAGCCACGGACGGGCGTCGAGGCCGCCGGTGAACGAGGCGCGGCGCGCGAACGCGACGAGGAAGGTCTCGGAGGTGATGTCCTCGGCGAAACCCGCGCCCAGCCGGCGGCTGACGTAGCGATGGATCACCCGCTGGTGTCGGTCGTAGAGGTCGGCGAAAGCGGCCCCGTGTGTCAGGGACCGGACGATGATGTCGCCGTCGTGCGTGTTCACACTGGGTATTGTCCGATTCGCGGAATCGGTTCTCGATTCGCGGAAGGAATCAGCGGGGTCACCCGAGATCGGACGTCACGGCCCGTGCGGAACGGACCGGTGTGCGCGCGTCCCTCGACGGCGCGTCCGTCCCGGGACGGACGCGTCTCGCGGTATCGCGGACACCTGCGAGCGTCGCCCGAGGCTCGCGCGATACCGGCGAGAGCGACCGTCCGCCCGGCCGCGCGGAAGGGCTCAGGCCGCCGCGGAGGCCAGCACCGCGGCCGTCCGCGGGCCCACGCCCAGCGCGACGGCCTGCGACAGCTGCGCGGCCGTGTCGACGTCGCGGCGCAACGACGACTCCCGCTCGACGGCGAGGTCGGTGCAGCCGAGCAGGCGGTGACGTGCCGCGGATTCCTCGCCGAATGCCGAGACCCACACCGCGCCCGCGCGGGCGGTGACGAGGGTGGAGCCGGTGGCCTCGGCATCCGGGACCAGGCCCCGCTCGACGGATGCCGCGAGCTCGAGGGCGGCGTCGAGGTCGGCGGGACGCAGGGCAGGGAGATCGCCGAGCAACGCGGCGCGCGGGCAGCCCACACCGGCCGCCTCGGCGCCCAAGGCGATCGCGGCGTCGAGGCCGCGGGTGTCGCCCTCGGCCACGACCTCGACGCCTCGCAGGCGCCGCAGTTCTGCGCGCACCCCGGGGTCGTCGGTGACGACGAGCACGCGGGAGACGTGGTCGGCTGCCGCGGTGGCGGTGACCGTGTCGAGGGCGATCGCGCGCGCGAGCGCCTCGCGGTCGGTGCCGACGTCTGCCAGACGCGACTTGCCGACGGCGGCGGGTTTCACCGGGACGATGATCGTCCAGCCGGGAGTGTCAGGGGTGCTCATCGCATCCATTGTGTGCCGGACTCCGGACATTTCCGGTTGGGGGTAGCGGTGTCGGCCGGGAACATGCTGGGGGTGCCCGATGCGTCCGGAGTCCGGCACACCCTCGCCTCAGGCGAACCGCTTGCGCAGACGGGGGAGGATCTCCTGGCCGTAGGTGCGCAGGAACTGCTCCTGGTCGTGGCCGGGGTCGTGGAAGACGAGGTGGCGGAAGCCGAGGTCGATGTACTGTGCGATGCGTTCGACGTGCTCGTCGGGATCGGTCGACACGATGAAGCGGGATGCCGCCCGCTCGATGGGAAGTTCACCCGCGAGGCGCTGCATCTCGAGGGGGTCGTGCACGCTCATCTTCTCTTCCGCCGTGAGGGCCAGGGGCGCCCAGAAGCGGGTCTTCTCCAGCGCCGTGTCGTGGTCGGGGTGGTACGAGACCTTGACCTCGAGGAGGGTGTCGACGTCGTCGCGGGTGCGGCCGGCCTTGGCGAGGCCGTCGTCGAGGGCGGGGAGAAGCTTGTCGGTGTACAGCTCGGGGTCTTTGCCGCTGGTGGTGATGTAGCCCTCGGCGATGCGGCCCGCGAGGCGCGTGGCGGCGGGACCGGACGCGCCGATGTAGATCGGCACCTTCTGCTCGGGACGGTCGTAGATGGTGGCATCCTTCACCGAGTAGTAGGTGCCCTCGTACGTCACCCGCTCGCCCTCCCACAGCTTGTCGATGATCGTGATGGCCTCTTTCAGGCGCTGGAAGCGCTCGGGGGGCTCGGGCCAGTCGAGGCCGAGGGTGACCTCGTTCAGCGCCTCACCGGTGCCGACGCCGAGCACGACGCGGCCGGGGTACATCACGCCGAGGGTGGCGAAGACCTGGGCGATGACGCCGGGGTGGTAGCGGAAGGTGGGGGTCAGCACGCTGGTGCCGATGATGACGCGGTTGGTGCGGGCACCGAGGGCGCCGAGCCAGGGGAGGGCGTTGGGGGCGTGGCCGCCGTCGTGCATCCACGGCTGCAGGTGGTCGGAGAGGAACACGGAGTCGAAGCCGACCTCCTCGGCCAGCACGCTGAAGTCGAGCAGCTCGTTGGGGCCGAACTGCTCGCTCGAGGCCTTGTATCCGAAACGCAGGGGAACCGTCATCTCTCTCCTCCAACTCCACAGCCGCGCACGGGGGTGCGCGCGGGCTCGAACTCCGACCCGTCGGTGCAGGCCAGGCGCTCGTGAAACGCCTGCACGGTACCCGGCCACAGCAAGGTCAGCCGCCCCGATCGGTCGTCGACGTACCAGTTGCGGCATCCGCCGGTCAGCCAGGGGGTGGATGCCGCGGCGGCGGCGATCTCGTCGGTATACGCCGCCTCGGCCTCGGGGCGCACGCGCAGGCGTCCGATCCGGGCGGCGGTCGCGCTCGGTCAGGGCACGCACGACGTACGCGGCCTGCTCCTCGGCCATGAGCACGGCCGAGTTGTGGCCGAGGCTGGCGTTGGGACCGTTCAGCACGAAGAGGTTGGGGAAGCCTGCCACGACCGTCGAACCGAACGAGATCATGCCCTGAGCCCAGTGCTCGGCGAGGGTGCCGTCTTCTCCGCGGACGAGGTCGGCGTAGGGCTGCTGCGTCGACGAGAAGCCCGTCGCCAGCACGAGGATGTCGGCCTCGTACCGGGCTCCGCTCTCGGCCGTCAACGTCGAGCCGTCGACCGCGGCGAGGGCGGTGGGCTCGAGGGTCACGGCATCGGAGACGACGGCGGGGTAGAACGCGTCGGAGAGCAGCACCCGCTTGCACCCGAAAGCGTAGTCGGGGGTGAGCGCGTCGCGCAGCGCGGGGTCGGCGACCTGGGCGTGCAGGTGCTGCAGCGCGATGTCGCGGGCCGCGGCGGATGCGGCGGCGTCGCCCGAGCGAGAGGCGTAGCGCTGCTCCCCCTCGGCGTACAGCTCGGCGCGCAGACGCGCGAGGTCGCCGGGGTTCTCCGCGAGGCGCTTCCGCTCGGCCGTGGGGATCTCGCCGCCGCCGCGCGGCACGATCCACGCGGGGGTGCGTTGGAACAGCATCACGTGGGCGGCACGTCGCGCGAGCTCGGGGACGAGCTGCACGGCGCTCGCACCGGTGCCGACGACCGCGACGCGCTTCCCGGCGAGGTCGACGTCGTGGTCCCAGCGGGCGGAGTGGAACAGCGGCCCCGTGAACGACTCGAGCCCGGCGATCGCGGGGACGTGCGGCTCGGTGAGGCGACCGCAGGCGAGCACCAGAGAGCGGGCCGTGAGGGGCTCGGCGCCGGTGTCGATGCGCCACACCGCGTCGGCGGCATCCCAGTCTGCCCCCAGCAGGGGTGTGCGCAGCCGCAGCCGATCGCCCAGACCCTCGCGCCGGGCGACGTCGCGGAGGTACGCCTGGATCTCGCCGCCGGATGCGAAGGTGCGCGACCACGCGGGGTTCGGGTGCGCGGCGAGGCTGTAGAGATGCGCGGGCACATCGCACGCGACACCGGGATAGGTGTTGTCGCGCCAGGTTCCGCCGACCTCGTCGGCGCGCTCGAGCACGACGATGTCGTCGCGGCCCGCGCGGCGCAGTGCCCCGGCCATGGCGAGACCCGCGAAGCCGGCGCCGACGATCGCGACGTCGATGACCCTCACGCGTGGACTCCGCTCTCGGCGGCGACGCGGTAGTCGGTCGTGCGCAGACGGAACGGCCGCATGAGGCTGCGGGCGATGCGCTCGGCGGCGGCGACCGGCAGTTCGAGTCCCTGCTCGATACCGGCGTCGGGCAGGACGCGCCCGTCGTACAGGGTGCCGCCGAGGTCGTCGCCGCCCGAGCGCAGCAGCACGGCGGCTGTGTCGCGTCCTACGCGCGTCCACGGGATCTGCACGTGCGGGATGCTCCCCGACAGCAGCAGGCGCGACACCGCGACCATGGCGCGATGCTCGTCGAGCGGCGCGCGTCCTGCGACGAGTGCAACGTCGCCGCCGGGCAGGGGGATGGGCACGAACTCCGCGAAACCGCCCGTGCGGTGTTGGATTTCGCGCAGCTGCCGCAGATGGGCGATGCGCTCCTCGGCGGTCTCGACGTGGCCGTAGAAGAGCACCGAGGTCGAGCGGAAGCCGGTGAGGTGTGCGGCGGCGATGGTCTCGACCCAGCGGTCGATCTCGAGGTCGCCCGGGGCGATCAGCGAGCGCACCCGCTCGCTGAGCACCTTCACGCCCGTGCCGGGCACGGTGTCGACGCCCGCTTCCCGCATCGTGGCGAGGGCTCCGTCGAGTCCGAGGCCGCCCCGGTCGGCGAGGTCTCGCACGTCGAGCGGGCGGTAGGCGTGCACGTGGATGCCGGGCGCCCCGCGCTTCACGGCGCGCACGAGGTCGAGATACCCGGCGGGCTCTTCGTCGACTCGGAGCGCGCCCTGGATGCAGATCTCGGTTGCGCCGAGTTCGGCGGCGTCGGCCGCGATGCGGGCGGCATCGTCGAGGTCGAACTCACCCGGGGCTCTGCGGCCGGTGCGGCGCAGGCCCGTGGAGGTGAGGTTGCGGTTCTGCACCAGGGTGATGGGCTCGCCGACGGTGTACCGGCGGGCGTCGTCGGCGACGGCGGTGACCTCGTCGAGTTCGGCGCCCGTTGCGCGCAGCAGCCGGGTCCAGTCGGCGTCGTCGAGAGCGAGGGGGTCGGATGCCGCGCGCTCGGCGAGCCGGCGCACGCCGGGGTCGGTGCCGGTGATGGCGGCGCGGGCTCCGGCAGCGGGTCGAGCGGAGGATGAGGGAGGAGCGGACGACGCGATGTGGTGAGTGGATCCTCCCTTCACCCCTCGCCCTCCGCTCGTCACGCTCGAGGGCGCGGCGGCCGTGCGGGTGGCCGCGACGTCGGCGGCGAGCCCTCCGGCATCGGCCAGTGCCCGCACGGGAGCGTGCAGGGCGGGGTCGATCCAGCGCTCGGCATCCTGGACGAACTCGGGGTGCGCGGTGAGGCGCTCGCGGAGCGCGTAGCCGTGCGCGGCCGTGTGGGCGGCGAGGTCGTCGATCTGCGGCCAGGGGCGCTCGGGGTTGACGTGATCGGCCGTGAGGGGCGAGACCCCGCCCCAGTCGTCGACACCCGCGTCGATGAGCAGACCGAGCTCGCGCGGGTCGGACAGGTTCGGCGGCACCTGGATGCGCATGTCAGGGCCGAACACCAGCCGCGCGGTGGCGACGGCGGCGAGGTATTCGGTCATGTCGGCGTCGGGGGCGCCCTGCATGGCCGTGCGGGGCTTCGCGCGGAAGTTCTGCACGATCACCTCTTGCACATGGCCGTGGCGGTCGTCGATGTCACGGAGGGCGACGAGGGACTCGGCGCGGTCACGCACCGTCTCGCCGATGCCGACGAGGATGCCGGTGGTGAAGGGGATGCCGGCGGCCCCCGCATCGTCGACCACGCGCAGGCGCAGGTCGGGGTCTTTGTCGGGGGAGCCGAAGTGCACCTGCCCGGGCTCCTCGAACAACCGCCGCGACGTGGTCTCGAGCATCATGCCCATCGAGGGCGAGACGGGACGCAGGGCGGACAGTTCGTCGGGGTGCATCACGCCGGGGTTGGCATGCACGAGCATGCCGGTCTCGGCCGTGATGAGCCGCGCGATGTGCGCGACGTAGTCGATCGTCGAGGCGAAGCCGTGATCGTCGAGCCAGGCGCGGGCCTCGGGCCAGCGCTCCTCGGGACGGTCGCCGAGGGTCAGCAGTGCCTCTTTGCAGCCCATCGCCCGGCCCTGGCGCACGACGGTGAGCACCTGCTCGGGGCTCATGTAGGCGGGCTTTCGCAGCAACGCGAGCTGACCGGGGGTGTCGACGAAGATGCAGTAGTGGCAGCGGTCGCGGCACAGCGTCGTGAGCGGCACGAACACTTTGCGGGAGTACGTGATGACGCGGGAGCGCCCGGCGCGGTCGAGTCCGGCGTCGCGCAAGGCGGCGGCCGCGGGCAGCAGGGCGTCGAGGGGCGCGTGCAGCAGCGCCTCGGTCTGATCGACGTCGGGCCGGTGCCCCGTGGCGATGCGAGCGAGGAGGTCGTCGATCGACGCGCCCCGGGCCGGTGCGACTCGCGGCGCCGCGCTGCCCGTGCTCATCGCTCCAGGCTATCCCGCGCCTCCGACATCCGGGCCGGTGCGGGTGCCGCCCACGCCGACGGATGCGTGGCGTGGGTGATCGTTGCGCTCTCGTGAGGTGGATCGCCGATCGCACCGCGTCGGCGCTGGCAGGATGGAGGCATGGTGACCCTGCTGCTCGATTCGACGCAGCTCGAGGTCGTGCTGTCGCCGACCGAGCGCGCGATGTCTTTCCACAAGACCAACATCGTCGTCCCCCGTGAGCACATCGATCGCGTGCAGCTCACCGACGATGCATGGACCTGGCTGCGCGGCGTTCCCAATCCGGGCATCAACCTGCCCGTCGCCGTCGCCGCCGGCACGTGGAAATCGGCGGGCGGCAACGACTTCGTCATCATCCGCGGACGCAAGCCCAGCGTCGTCGTCGACCTCACGGGCCACGACGAGTTCGAGCGGCTCGTGCTCACGACCAAGCACGGTGTGGCGCTGCTGAAGGCGCTGCGTCTCGACGTGGCATCCGAGCCCGAGAACGTCGCCGACATCGTCGCCTGACGCTCTCGCCTGACGTCGGGGTCGCGCCCGCTTCGGTGCTCGCGTGTCCATGACACCCGGAGGTGTTCTCGTGCCGTCCGGGCCTTCTGGACACTCCGCACGTGCGCGCGGCGCGGGAGCATCGCCGTGTCATCCGACGAACTGCGCCACGGTGTCCCACGCGAGCTTGACGATGAGCACCGACAGCGTCACGAGGAAGACGATCCGCACGAACCCGCTGCCGCGGCGCGTGGCCATGTGGGCGCCGATGAAGCCGCCGGTGACGTTCATCACGGCCATGGCGATACCGAGGGCGAGCAGGATCTCGCCGTGCACGCCGTAGACGACGAGGGCGGCGAGATTAGTGGTGAGGTTGGCGATCTTCGCGTTCGCACTGGCCTGCAGAAAGCCGTAGCCGAGCACGCCGACGATCAGGATGACGAAGAAAGACCCCGTGCCCGGACCCAGGATGCCGTCGTAGAAGCCCACCAGCAGACCGATCGCGCCCGCCCGCCAGGCGACCGCCCTCGCGCGGTCGTGGCGCGGTTCGTGCTGGAGCCCCATCTTCGGCTTGAGCAGGGTGTACACGGCGACGGCGATCACCGCGACGAGCACGACCGGGGTCAGCACCTCGCGCGGAACGTAGCGCGAGAGCGCGGCGCCCACGGTGGAGCCGGCGTAGGCGCCCACGACGAGGGGGATCAGCAGCACGAGTTGCACCCGGATCCGCCGCAGGTACACGCCGCTGGCCGAGAGCGTGCCGAAGAACGACGACAGCTTGTTCGTGCCGAGGATGAAGGGTGTCGCGACGTCTTTCGGCACTCCGATGACGAGCGCCGGGAGCTGGATGAGCCCGCCGCCGCCGACGACGGCATCGACCCAGCCGGCAACCCCCGCGGCGACCAGGAGCAGGATCAGCGACGCCGTCGACACGGGCAGCCATTCGGCGATCACCGGTCCATCGAGCACAGTCGATTCTCACCGCCGCGCACGGCGACCGCCAAATGCAGCTGCGCGCTGTGTCGGTGTCGGCGGCCCGGCACATGCTCGGCGGGTCAGTCGATGTCGCGGCGCCAGGTCGTCAGCAGCCCGATGACGACCAGCACCACGGCGTAGCCGAGCAGCACGAGGCCACCGGCCCACCACTCGAGCGTCCCGCCGGAACCTGTGCCCATCGCCCCGAAGATCGTCTGGCCCACGAGCGCATCGCTCGCGGCGCTCGGGAACCACTTCACGACGTCGGCGAAGCCGTCGATCACGCCGCCGATCGTGCGCACGATCGGCTCGATGAAGAGGGTCACCGCCAGCACGATGACGATCGCCGCGACCTGGTTGCGCACGACCGTGCCGACGCCGATCCCGACCAGCGCCCACAGGGCGAAAGCCAGCAGCATGCGGCCGACGAGCTCCCACGTGTCGGCGGAGCCCAGCGCGGTGTCGACGCCGAAGAAGCTCAGCACGCCCGCTCCCGCGCCGATCGCGGCGGCCGAGCCCAGGATGCCGTAGAGCAGGCCGACCACGATGCCGACGACGAACTTGCCGACCAGGATCACGCCGCGGCGGGGCGTTGCGAGGAAGGTGGGGGTGAGCGTCTTGTGGCGGAACTCCGTCGTGACCATGAGCGTTCCCACCAGCAGCGGGAAGACGTAGCCCACTGCGCTCGCCGAGCTGTAGACGAGTGCGGGGATGCCGTCGGCCGACGGGGTCGGTCCGCTCGCACCGGGTAGTCGGCCCGATGCCACCCCGCCGAAGACGAGGGCGAGGACGCCGGCGGTGAAGGCGACGTAGGCCACGAGCACGATCGCCAGCACCCACCAGCCCGCGGTGGTGAACTGCTTGGTGTACTCGGACCTGGCTGCGGCGAGGAGACTCATCGCTGCACCTCCGTGCTCGCGGAGCGGGAGTCGGCGGCGGGTTCCGTGCCGTCGCTCGCCGGGGCGGCGACGATGTCGATCACGCCCGTCGAAGCGACGGCGTACGCCGGCCGGGGGCGGTCGTCGGCCGCGGAGGGCGTGGGGCGCGCCGAGCGCGGGGGAGCGATGACCGCGACCATCTCCGTCGAGGGGCGCGGATCGGCGTCGGCGGAGTCGTCGGGGGCGTCCGATGTCGATGTCGATGTCGATGTCGATGTCGATGTCGATGTCGCGGGAGCCGGGCCGGCGACGGGTGCCGCGGGGCTCGGGCTCGGGCCGGCGGCGGGGGTCTCGGCATCCGTGGTCTGCGCGGCGTCGGCGGTCGGGGCGGGAACCGAGCCGGCGCTCGCGTGCACCCGCACGCCGCTGACGAGCTCGAGGAAGATGTCCTCCAGGCTCGCGCCCTTGCTCTGCAGGTTCGACAGCGCGATGCCCGCACCGGCGGCGAGGGCGCCGATCTCGACGGGCTCGTGGTGGCGGATGGTGAAGCCGTTGCGCAGCAACTGGTAGTCGATGCCGCGGTCGTCGAGCAGCTGCGACAGGGCCGCGCGGTCGGGCGCGTCGACGACGGTGGCGTACTCGTCGGGGTCGGCGAGGTCCTCGATGCCGCCCTGGAAGACCAGGCGTCCGCGCGAGATGATGAGCAGCGCATCGACGGTCTGCTGCACCTCGGCGAGCAGGTGCGACGAGATCAGCACGGTGCGCCCTTCTTCGGCCAGATGGCGCAGCAGGGAGCGCATCCAGCGGATCCCCTCGGGGTCGAGCCCGTTCGACGGTTCGTCGAGCACGAGCACGCCGGGGTCGCCGAGCAGTGCGGTGGCCAGGCCCAGGCGCTGGCGCATGCCGAGCGAGAAGCCGCCGACGCGCCGGCCTGCGACATCGGCGAGGCCCACGAGACCCAGCACCTCGTCGATACGTGCCGCGGGCAGGGAGGCCGCGCGCGCGTAGACCTTCAGGTGGTTGGCGGCCGAGCGGCCGGGGTGGAAGCTCGAGGCTTCGAGGGCCGCGCCGACGCTCCGCAGCGGCGAGGCGAGGTCGGCGTAGCGCTTTCCGCCGATCGTCGCGCTGCCCGCGGTCGGGCGTACGAGACCCAGGAGCATGCGCAGCGACGTGGTCTTGCCCGCGCCGTTCGGACCGAGGAAGCCGGTGACCTGACCGGGCTCGATGCGGGCGCTCAGGTCGTCGACCGCGCAGACCGCTCCGAAGCGTTTGGTGAGCCCGGCGAGCTCGAGCACATGTCCGTCGGGCATCGGGCACCTCTCGTTCGGTGGGCGTTCCGCCTATCTTCCCCGATCCGGGGCCGAAAACGCATCCCGGACGACACGCGACGACCGGCGAGCGCCTGTGTAACGTGGCAGCGTGCACGCGCAGCCATCGGAGAACGACCGCATCCTCGTCGGTGGTCGCGGCGGTCTCGGACACCTCACGCTCAACCGTCCGCGGGCGATCAACGCGCTCGACCTCGACATGATCCGCGCGCTGAACGTGACGCTCGACCGGTGGCAGCGCGACACCGACGTCGACGTCGTGCTGCTCGACGGCGCAGGCGAGCGAGGATTCTGCGCCGGCGGCGACATCCGCGCCCTGCACGGGATGGTCGTGGACGGCCGCGTCGACGAGGTGCACGCGTTCTTCCGCGAGGAGTACGCGCTCGACCACCGCATCGCCACCTCGGCCAAGCCCGTCGTCGCGATCGCCGACGGCGTGTGCATGGGCGGGGGCATCGGTCTGGCCGGGCACGCGGCGATCCGTATCGTGACCGAGCGGTCGCGGCTGGCAATGCCCGAGACCCGTATCGGCTTCACCCCCGACGTGGGCGGGTCGTGGCTGCTAGGACGAGCCCCGGGGCGCATCGGCGAGTACCTCGCCCTCACCGGTGGGACCATGGATGCCGCCGACGCGCTGTACGCCGGATTCGCCGACCACATGGTGCCCGCGGCCCACCTCGAGGCACTCTATGAGGCGCTCGAGAACCGCGCCGACCCCTCGAGCCCCACCGAGCTCGTCCTGCTCTTCGACGAGACGCCGGAGCCCTCGCGGCTCGAGAGTGCCCGGGAGTGGATCGACGACGCGTTCTCGGCCGCCGACGTTCCCGGCATCCTGGATCGGCTGCGGTCCCGCCCCGAGGTCGAGGCGCACGAGACGGCCGAGGTGCTCGAGACCTCCGCGCCGACCGCTCTCGCGGTGACCCTCGAAGCCGTGCGGCGGGCGCGCGGACTGCCGTCGCTGCGCGCCGCTCTCGCGCAGGAGTACGGCCTGGTGCTGTGGTTCGCGCAGACACAGCCCGACCTCGTCGAGGGCATCCGTGCCCAGGTCGTCGACAAGGACCGTTCGCCGTCGTGGTCACCGGCGCGCATCGAGGATCTGCCGCCCGAGAGGGTGACCGAAGCGTTCGCGTACGAGCCCGATCCGGCGCTGTGGTGACCACGAGATGACCCCGTTGCGGCGCCGATGGTCTGTGGGTCGAGCCCTCGACGGGTTCTTCTTCGTCTTCGCCGGTCTCGCCGCCATCTGGCTCGCCTACCTCAGCTTCAGCCAGTCGTTCTCGCTCGGCTGGGCCGGGGTGATCATGGTCGTCGCCTTCTGGGGGCTGCTGGCGTACCTGGTGCTGCCGCGGTTGCACCGCATCCTCACCGCGATCTACGTGCCCGACTACTTCATGGGGCGCACGCGCACCTCCGACGGCCTTCTGGGCGACCCGGTCAACCTGGCGTTCCAGGGCGACCGGGAGCGCATCGAAGCAGTGATGGCGGCGGCCGGTTGGATTCCGGCGGACCCGGTGAGCCTGCGTTCGTCGTGGCGCATCATCGCGTCGACGCTGCGCCGGCGCAGTTACCCGCGCGCACCGGTCAGTCCCCTCTTCCTGTTCGGGCGGATCCAGGATCTCGCCTACCAGCAGGAGGTCGCCGGTTCGCCGGCCCAACGCCACCACGTTCGCATCTGGCAGTGCCCGGAGGGATGGTTGCTGCCGGGTGGGCGCCGCGTCGACTGGCTCGCCGCGGGGACGTTCGACCGCGCCGTGGGACTGTCGTTGTTCACGCTGCAGGTGACACACCGCATCGACGCCGACACCGACATCGAACGCGACCACATCGTCGCCAGCGTCTCGGCGGTGCCGGGCGTGGCGGTCGACGTCATCCGTGACTTCTCGACCGGATATCACGCGCGCAACGGCGGCGGCGACAGCATCACCACCGACGGCGACCTGCCCATCATCGACGTGCGGGGGCTGGAGAGGGCGGATGCCCCCGTGCGCGACGCCGAGAGCGAGGCGCGGCGGTGAGCGTTCGACGCCCGCGCAAGCGGCCGGCGTTCGAGCCGCCGATCGATCCCACCGCGGCCGACCCCGCGATGCGCCGCCCCGGCGCGACGATCGCGGGGGCGGCGCTGGTCTTCCTGCGGGCGGCCGCCGGGATGCTGTGGGCGGCGGGAGTCGCCTACGACCTGCCGTCGTGGCTGCAGCCCCTGGCGCGCGCGTCGGGTGACGACGCCAGTTCCGTGCAGCTCACCCTGTCGGATTTCGACGCCACCCCGGGGCTCTTCATGGGGGTGTTGGGCGTGGTGGCTGCGGTGCAGGTGGTGTTCGGCATCCTGGTCCTGTGGGGGAGCAACGCGGCGCGTGTGACCGTCATGGTCATCTCGACGATCTCGATCGTGGTGTCGTTCATCGGTTGGTGGGAGCTCGGCGAGGACATCACCGTGCGCACGACGTTCATCGCCCTGAGCCTGGACATCCTCGTGCTGCTGGCCCTGTCGAGCCGGGGTGCCGCCGTATACGCCCGGCGGAGGAAGCGTCGGCGCTGACCTCGCGAGCGGTGGTGCCCGGAGAACCCGGGCGGTGGTGCCCGCGAGAACAGGGGATGCCACGAGAACAGGCCGAGTGCGTCACGTCAGGGCCTGTTCTGGCACGATCGCCTGTTCCGGCGCGGCCGGGGCGGGGCCGGGGCGCGGCCGGGGAGCGGGCGGGGCGCGGGCGGGGCGCCGCCCTCGGTACGCCCACAGCCGCGGCGGGTTAGCCTGAGAGACGCCGCACCGGGCGGCGGAACGGAAGACGTACGTGTTCGACAGCCCCATGTCGTCCTCGGCATACGAGGTGCTCCGCGTCGCGGCCGACATCGACGACGAGGGGCTCCGGCGCGCCTACCGCGTGCGCCTGCGTGAGACGCACCCCGACACCGGCGGCGACGCCGCCCTCTTCGTGCAGGTGCAGCGGGCGTGGGAGCTCGTCGGCACACCCGAGGCGCGCAGCGCATACGACCGCGGCCGGGGAGCGGCTCCCGGCGAATGGGGCGGCGGGTCCACGGCATCCGCTGCGTCGCGCCCTGCCGACACGCGCCCCCGCGCCCGCTCGTACGGCCAGCCCGGCGGTTGGCGGCGCGAGCGCTACCTCGGACTCATCCGCGAATGGGTGGGCCGCGGGGTCGATGTCGCCGACCCGTACGATCCCGCGCTCGTGCGCTCCGCCCCGCCCGAGATCCGGCACATCCTTGCCGACGCGCTCGCCGAGGAAGAGACCGCTCGTCTCGTCTCGGAGCTCGGCATGGGCTACACGGTGTGGCACGACGTGTTCGCCGATCGCGACGGGCGCGACCCCGACCACAAGCTCGACCACCTCGTGCTCGGCCCGAGCGGCCTGTACGCGCTGCTCAGCGAGGATTTCGGCGGTCCGGTCGGCGTGCGCCGCGGCGAGATCAGCGGCCCGAACGTCATCGGTTCGCCGGTCACCGAGCTCGTGTCGCGGGCCCGCGTGATCGCCCGCGCCGCGGGCGTGCGTTTCAGCGGAGCCATGGTCGTGCTGCCCGACGACGCGATCCTCGATGCCATCACCGAGCTCGGCAAGGTGCGTGGTCTGCCCGTGGCCCTGGTGACGCGCAGTGCCCTCACGACGCTGTTGCGGCGCGGTATCACGGGCGGTCGCGAGGTCGGTGGCACCGAACTGTTCGACATCCGCACGCGTCTGCAGCAGCGCGTGCGGCACGTCTGACGCGCCCGCCCGGGGGATCCGCCCGGGTCAGCGCATGAGCGGTGCCTCGAAGAACGCCAGCTCGAGCGTCATCGACCGGTCGTACGCCGCCGCCATCGCGGAGCGCGTGCGCGCGGATGCCGTTTGTGCTGCGGCGTCGACGATGCTCGCCGCCTCGGCCGACGACGCCGCGAACGCTTCGTCGCCGTAGGCGGTGAGCCAGTCGGCGTACGGGTGCTCGGGGGCGAAGGTGCCGCGCCAGCGGGCGCCGATGTCGGTGTAGAGCACGAAGCAGGGCAGGATCGCGGCGACCAGCACCGCGTACGACCCCGCGGTCGAAGCGGCGTGCAGGTGATCGGTGTAGGCGAGGGTGGATGCGGCGGGCTCCAGCCCGGTCGGATCGACGTGCGACTGGTGCAGTGCCGCCTCCTCGACCAGGCACGACACCGAGGCGGCGGCCCAGAAACGCTGCTCCTCGACGGTCGGGGCGAGGGCTGCGGCCCGGGCGAGCACGCGGGCGTACTCGCGCAGGTACAGCAGGTCCTGGCCGAGGTACCAGTCGAAGGCGTCGCGATCCAGATCCCCGGATGCCAGACCCCGTACGAACGCGCACGCGTCGACGTCGGCGCGGGTGGAGGCCGTGGCATCCCATCTCTCGGTGCTCCACGACCGGTCGAGCTGTCGGTGAACGAGGCGTACGTGCGGGCGGAGTTCGTGCAGGTGGTCGATGGGGCCGTTGCCCCGACCGACGTGCAGCGCTTCGGCGTGCTCGAGGGCGCCGGTCAGCCAGCGTTTCGCGCGGTCGAGGGCGTCGGGCCAGGAGAGCCCGTGCGCGCCGAGCGTCGCCATCGCCGACGACAGGGAACAACCCGTGCCGTGGGTGTGGCGGGTGTCGACGCGGCGCCCCGGCACCGCATGGACGTTCGTGCCGTCGACGATGGCATCCGGGCTCTGCTGGCCGTCGAGGTGGCCGCCCTTCAGCAGCACCGTCGTGCCGGCTGCGGCGGCGAGCGACTGCGCCTGGGCCACGGCGGCCTGCCACGTCGTGGCGACGGGCTCATCGACCAGGACGGCGAGCTCGGGCAGGTTGGGGGTGACCAGGTCGGCGCGGTGGCACAGTGCGCGAACGGCGGCTTCGGCGTCGGCGTCGGCGTCGAGCAGGCGATCGCCGCTGGTCGCGACCATGACGGGGTCGAGCACGACGAGGGGTGGGCGCACGTCGGCGAGCCACGCGTCGACGGTCGCGACGACGTCGGTCGAACCCAGCATGCCGATCTTCACCGCGTCGATCTCGACGTCGTCGCTCACGGCGCGCAGCTGGGCGGCGAGAAAGGCGGTCGGAGGCACGTGCACCTCGCGCACGCCGCGGGTGTTCTGGGCGACCAGGGCGGTGACCGCGGCCATGCCGTAGCCGCCGAATGCGGCGATCGATTTCAGGTCGGCCTGGATGCCGGCGCCACCGGTGGGGTCGGTGCCGGCGACGCTGAGGACGCGCGGGCTGGACGCCCTTCGCGATGCTCCGGGGGTCGTGTCGAGGGTCACCGTGGTCACGCGGCACCTCCCCAGGCCGCGCGCAGGTCGCGCACGACCGCGCCCGGGTCGTCGGCCGCGCACACCGCCGAGACCACCGCGACGCCCGCGGCGCCGACCGCGTGCAGAGCAGCGACGTCGCCGACATCGATGCCGCCGATCGCGACGCAGGGCAGGGCGGTGGATGCCGCGAGCTCGGCGAACCCGTCGACGCCCAGCGGCCGCGGGTGGTCGGGTTTCGTCGTCGTCGTGCGGATGACTCCCACGCCGAGGTAGTCGAGGGTGGCGTCGGGGAACGCCTCCGCTACGGCGAGGTGTGCGGGCGTGTTCGCCGTCCACCCCACGAGGGCGTCGGGGCCGAGCAGGGCGCGCGCGGCGTCGACGGGCATGTCGCTCTGGCCGAGGTGGATGCCGTCGACCCGGGCGCCGCGGTCCCGCGCGGCGAGGACGACGTCGAGGCGGTCGTCCACGACGAACGCGCACCGGCCGGCGATGACATCGGCGAGGTCGAGGGTGCGTGCGAACAGCTCTGCACCCGTGGCGAGTTTGTCGCGCAGTTGCACGACGCTCACTCCCGCGGTGACGGCCTCGTCGACGATGTCGCGCAGGCGGGTGAAGGGCACGCGGTGGTCGGTGACGAGGTGCAGGGAGAAGTCGCTCATCGCGAGCCCTCCACGCGAGCGTCGAGATCGGAGGGCCGGACGGCGGCGAGTTCGTCGAGGAACGCGACGGCGAACGATCCGGGTCCGCGGGCCGCGGATGCCGCCCGCTCGGATGCCACGGCCCAGACGACACTCGCCGTGATCGCGGCGTCGACGGGCGACACGACGGCGGCGAAGGCCGCCATCGCGGCTCCCAGGGCGCAGCCGCCGCCGGTCACCCTGGTCAGCAGGGCGCTGCCGCCGGGTACGCGCGCCGTGCGGTCGGCATCCACGATCAGGTCGATCGGGCCCGAAACGGCGACGGCGCCGCCGGTGCGGGCGGCCAGGGCGCGGGCGGCGCCGAGGGCGTCGTCGGTTGCGTCGGTCGTGTCGACGCCGCGACCGCCGGCGCCCGCTCCGGCCAGGGCGAGGATCTCCGATGCGTTGCCGCGGATGATCGCGGGGCGGGCGTCGAGCAGCTCGTGCGCGAGCGCCGTGCGCACCGGGAGGGCGCCGACCGCGACGGGATCCAGCACCCACGGGGTTCCGGCCCGCACGGCTTCGCGGGCGGCGTCGCGTTGTTCGGCGGTGGGCGTGCCGAGGTTCACGAGCACACCGCCCGCGAGGCCGGCGAACATGCCCGCCTCGCCCGGAATGTCGCACATCGCGGGCGAGGCGCCCAGGGCCAGGAGGGCGTTGGCGGTGAAGTTCGTCACCACCGCGTTGGTGATGCACTGCGTCAGCGGTGCGCTCTCGCGCAGGGCGCTGAGCGCCGCGGCGGGCGAGGTGATGGGGGTGGACGGAGACGACGACGTGCGAACGACCATTCGCGACATCCCTTCGCTAGTACGAACTAGATCAGGTTCGACGGGTGTGATCTCAGCCCCTGGGGGCACCCCGTGTCACTGCGAGCGACGCTAGCACGACGCGTGTCGCCTCGCTGGATGCTCATAGCGCGCGGAGAACCCGCCGTCGACGTGCAGCAGTTGTCCGCTGACCCACCGTCCCTCGTCCGAGAGGAGGAACGCCGTGTCTCCGGCGATGTCGTGGGGTGTTCCCGTGCGCCCGAGCGGGTGGAGAGCGGGCAGGGCGTCACGGGTCTCGGCATCCATCCAGCCGGTGTCGACGGGGCCCGGGTTCACGACGTTGGCGGAGATGCCCCGCGGGCCGAGCTCGCGCGCGGCCGAGATGACGACGCGGTCGAGCGCGCCCTTCGAGGCGCCGTAGGGGAGGTTGCCGGTGGTGTGGTCGCTCGTGAATGCGACGATCGCTCCGCCGGTGTCATCGACCTGTCGAGCGAAGGCGGCGATCAGCAGGAGAGACGCGCGGGCGTTCACGGCGACGTGCCGGTCGAAGCTCTCGGCGGTGGTGTCGAGGATGCCGGATTCCACATCGTGCGCGTGGCTGAGCACGAGCGCCTGTATCGGGCCGCGCTCGCGGGAGATGCGTTCGATGAGGTCGGTCGGCGCCGTGGGGTCGGAGAGGTCGCAGGGGTAGTCGCCGCTGGCGAGGTCGCTCGTCACGACGTCCCAGCCGTCGGCGCGGAGACGGGGGACGATTCCCGCGGCGATGCTGTTCGCGCGCGCGGCTCCGGTCACGAGGGCGAGGGGCATGCGGCGAGACTACGCGCTCCCCTCACCGATGCGAAGGGTGGGGGTGTGTGGTGCGGGTGGGTGGCGCGCGGTGGCTGCCCGAGCGTGGAGTGGCGTGTGTGAGGCATGCTACGGGCGGAAGTGGTGCACGCGAGGTGCGCGCGAAAGCGACGCGCGAGAGCATCGGAGAGGCAGCGTGACGCGGCATGACGCAGCGCGGTCGGCGCGCCGCGTTGCCGGCGAGAGGGGCGTCAGAACGGGGCGGGCTCGCACTCGGGCGGCGGCGGGTCGTCGGGGACGAAGCGCACGGCGGGGGAGTACGGGAGCGGCTCGTCGGCGTAGATTCTGCCCGTCGGGCTGGTCCATTCGAGCACCCCGTCGGCGAGCTGTCTGACCCTCCAGCGCGTGAACTGCTTCTGCGTGTGATGTCGCTGGCAGAGGTGGCTGAGGTTGCTCACGTCGGTGCGCCCGCCGAGTGCGTAGTCGTGAGTGTGGTCGACCTCGGCGCGCACGGCGGGAACCGAACAGCCGGGCCAGCGGCAATGCCGGTCGCGGGCGCGGAGGAACCGGTCGATAGCGGCCGTGCGCTGGTAGGTGTCGGTGCAGAGGACGGAGCCGGTGACGGGGTGGGTGACCACGCGGTCCCAGGCGACGGTGGTCGATTCCGCGAGGGCACGCGCCGTCTCGGCGTCGAGAGGCCCGTGCCCCACGAGTTCGGCCGGCTCGAGGTTCTCGTTCTCGGGGGCGAGCATCGTCAGCGCGGGCACGACGACCTGCACCCGCGCGCGGATGGCGCCGAGCGAACCGGGGCCGTCGTCGACGCGCGTCGGATCGGCCCCGGGCGTCGAGGTCAGCAGCATGTCGGCGAGGATGTCGGCTCGTACCTGCGCGGTCGTGCGTTCGTCGGTGATCGACTCGGGGGTATCGCCGCGCGCGTCGATGATCGCGCGACTCTGTTGCGTGAGACGGTCGTAGGTCCCGACGGCCAACACGGTGGGCAGCGTCGCGATGAGATCGGACTCGCCGTCGTGTCCGGTGACGATCCGCACGCATCGCGTCTCGCGACCGCGTCGGTGCCGCTCGGTGAGTGTGGTGGGTTGCAGACGCTCGGCGAGGGCGGCCAGGCGTGAGCGCAGACGCCCCGGACTGAGCCCTTCGGCTGTCGCGACCGCCAGCACGTCGAATTCGGCACGCCCCTCGGCGGGCAGGGGCGTGCCGATCTCGACGATCGCTTGCACGTGAGCACGGGAGAGCACCCCCTGCTCCCACGCCGCGAGAGTGCCGGGGTAATCGTCGACCAGGACCATGGCGCGCCCGATCTGCGCTTGCACGGCGCGATCGGAGAGATTCTCGGCCGCGGCGAGCTCTGAAGCGACCTCTCGCAGGGCCATCTCTGCGGTCCGGGACGATGACGGACGATCGGCCATCACGTCGAGGGCCAGGTGCCCTGCCTCGGCCAGCGCGCGCGTGCGACGGACCTCGGCCGCGGCGAGGTCGGCGCCGGTGCGGAGCACCTCGTCGAGCACCGCGGACAGGGCTTTCGACCCGCTCTTCGGGCCCGTCGGCGAGGTGTCTTCGTGCATGTGTGCATGCTATCGAGGACCTCCGACATCGCTTCGGGGGAGCAGGGGTAATGCAACACCACATCGGTTGGGGAGGAGGGGTGGCGCGCGGGAGGCTCTCGATGCTCCGGGCCCCCTCAAACGCAACGTGTCCCGGCGGGATCACCCACCGCGCTCCCCCGAGACGACCCGCTCACCCGTCGCCCAGAGCCGCCCGCACGAGCTCCACCGCATCGGCCGGGTCGATCCCCAGGCCGCGGACGGTCTCGGCGTACGCCCGGGCGGCCTGCCCGGCGCGGGCCGAGGCTGCGTCGGTCCCCTTCACGACGGTGCCCGCGCGCCCCCGGGTCTCGACGTATCCCGCCTCCTCGAGCTCCTTGTAGGCGCGGGCGACGGTGTTCGCGGCGAGGCTCAGCTCGCCGGCGAGGGCGCGCACGGGCGGCAGGCGGGTTCCCACGACCAGTGAACCGTCGTCGATGGCGGCGATGATCTGCGCCCGCACCTGCTCGTACGGGGGCGTCGCCGACGTGGCATCCAGGTGGATCTGCATCGACGTCAGCCGTTCAGCCCGAACAGGTCGAGGGGGTGCGTGAGGCGCCACCACGGGTCGGGCGGCTCGATCTCGCCGGCGAGGTGCACATCGACGGTGTCGGAGTCGACGGGGCCGGTGGCGGTGAACGTTCCGACCGTCGCGCCCGCGGCGGTCGTCGTGCCCAGGTCGAAGTGGGAGGACGTCTGCGCCTGGCCACCGTTCCACAGCACGACGCTCGCGTCCGACGCGGTCACCACGTCGATGTCGTCGCTCCACAGCGTTTCGACCTTGCCCACGACGGTGCCCGCGGTGACCGAGGGGCGAGGCTGAAGTTCCTGCTCGATGCGGGTGAAGAGGGCGCGGGTGGCGTCGTTGCGGGCGTCGGGTCCGGGTTGGCCGAGCACCGCCGCGTACGCACGGACGGTGGTGCCGTCAACGGTGATGTCTTTCGCGGTCAGCAGGTTCCACGCGTCGAGGGTGCCGGTCTTCACCCCCACGACTCCGGGGTCGGCGAGCAGCGCGTTGCCGTTGCGGAACGTTCCCGCTCCCGGCAGCGTCATCTCGGGGGTGCGCACGATCTCGGCGATCACCGGATTGGCCAAGGCCCTCTCGGCGAGGGCGATCAGCGCCGCCGGCGTGGCGGTGTTGCCCGCCTCGATGCCCGTCGGGTTGACGATGGTGATGCCCCCGATGCCCCGCTCGGCGAGGTACGCGTTCGCGGCGGCCGCGAACTCGGCATCCGAGGGGAAGAGACCGGATGCCAGGCGCTGGGCGTAGTTGTTCGCCGAGGCGATCAGCATGCCCTGGAGCATCTGCAGTTCGGTGAGGCTGCCGTCGACGGGAACGTCGAGAGACGACTCTCCTCGCGCCCGGTACTGCCAGTAGTCGGCGCTGTCGGCCTGCGTGAACGCGTACGACGGGCCTTGCTCGCCGGGTGCCAGCGGCAGGCGGTCGAGCACGACGAGGGCGGTGACGATCTTCGTGATGCTCGCGATCGACTCGGGAGCGGTCGCTGCCGACGACAGCGTCCCGGGCACGCCGTCGATCGCGATGGCCGCCTCGCCCTGGGCGGGCCAAGCGGGCTCTGCCGCGGGCGCCGCGATCGGCTGCACGGCGACCGAACGCACCGTGGGGGCGACGGAGGTCAGCGGCCACAGCAGCGTCGCCGCGGTGTACGACGCGACGATCAGCAGCAACAGCACGGTCGGGACGACGGTGGCCGGACGCAGGATCGAGCGTCGCCGCGTGCGCGCGAGCAGATCCGCCGGACGAGCCGGTGCGCCCGAGACCTCGAATGCCGGCGCGGGCCGGGGTGCCGCCGCCGCGTCGGGGTCGACCCAGCCCAGTGCCCCGGGAATGGCGACGGGCGGTTCGTCGGCCGAGGCCGGGTCTGCGTCGGCGGCGGAGGATGCCGACGAGGTCGCCGTCGTGGGGGCCTCCGCGCCGCCCGGCGCGGCGCCGGACCCGTGGGCCGTTGCCGCGGCCTGCGCGTGCTCGGCTTCCGCGGTCTCGGCCTGCGCGTGCTCAGCCTCCGAGGGCTCCGTCCCCGAGGGCTCCGTCTCCGCCGTCGCGGGCTCCGTCGTCGGTGTCGCCGCCGCGGACTCGGTCACCGGGGCGGGCGCGGGCGACGCCTCGGCGGCCGACGCCTCGGCGGACACCGACACCGGCGCGGTCGACTCCGCGGTGACGATGGCCTCGGCTGCCGCCGCCGGCTCGCCGTGCGTCGCAGCAGACCGCTCGGCCGGGGCCTCGGCATCCGGATCGCGCAGCGCTCGCCGTGTGGCCGGGGTCTGCTCGTGCACCCGCCCACGCTACCCCGGGCATCCCCCTATACTCGTCAGCACAACCCACGGGAGTCCGGTGAGCCGGGCTGAGAGGAAGCGAATCCACGCTTCGACCGTCGAACCTGATCCGGATCATGCCGGCGCAGGGAGGAGAAGAAATGCACACGTCCACGTCTGCCCGCACGGCCCCCGCCGTCGCCGCCAACGACCGCTTCCGGTGGCGCGTCGTCGACATCGTCGTCGCCGCCGTGCTCGGTGTCGCCGTCGGCCTGGTGTTCTGGGGCTGGAACACCGTCGGCGGTCTATGGTTCGTCGCGATGGACGGCCTCACCCCGGGCCTGGGCGGCATCGCCGTCGGGATCTGGCTGATCGGCGGCGTCATCGGCGGGCTCGTGATCCGCAAGCCCGGCGCGGCACTGCTGGTCGAGCTGATCGCGGCGATCGTGTCGGCCCTCATCGGCAACGTGTGGGGCATCACCACGGTCTTCTCGGGTCTCGCGCAGGGCCTCGGCGCGGAGCTGATCTTCCTCGCGTTCCTCTACCTGCGCTTCACGCTGCCCGTCGCGATGCTCGCCGGTGTCGGCGCGGGTGTGGGCGCGTGGGTGCTCGAGCTCTTCCTCACGCCCAACCTCGCGAAGTCGCTCGAGTTCAACCTCATCTACCTCGGCACCCTCGCCGTCTCGGGCGCGCTGCTGGCGGGCCTCGTGGGCTGGCTGCTCGTGCGGGCACTGGCCGCCACGGGGGCGCTCAGCCGCTTCGCCGCGGGGCGGGAAGCGCGCCGCGACATCTGATGGCGGCCCCCGCGCGGGTCGACGTCGAAGGGTGGGGATGGCGCTACGCCGGTCGCAAGCTCCCCGCCACGCGTGACGTCGACCTGATCATCGAGCCGGGCGAGCGCGTGCTGCTGCTCGGCGCCTCGGGAGCCGGCAAGTCGACGCTGCTGGCGGGCATCGCCGGTCTCCTCGGCGGCAGCGACGAGGGCGAGCGCACGGGCCGCATCCTCGTCGACGGTGTGCCGCCGGAGTCCCAGCGGGGACGGATCGGTCTCGTGCTGCAGGACCCCGAGTCGGGTGTCGTGCTGTCGAAGGTCGGCGACGACGTCGCCTTCGGCTGCGAGAACCTCGGCGTGCCCGCGGTCGAGATCCCGTTCCGCGTGGCCGAGGCGGTGGCATCCGTGGGGCTGAGCGTGCCCCTCGACCGTCCGACCGCGGCGCTGTCGGGCGGGCAGAAGCAACGGCTCGCGCTGGCCGGGGTGCTCGCGATGCGCCCGGGTCTGCTGCTGCTCGACGAGCCCACCGCCAACCTCGACCCCGACGGTGTGGACGAGGTGCGCGCGGCCGTCGAGCACGTCGCCCGCACCGACGGGACGACGATCGTGCTGATCGAGCACCGCACCGCGGTGTGGGTCGATCTGATGACGCGCGTGGTCGTGCTCGCTCCGGGCGGGGGGATCCTGGCCGACGGCCCGCCCGCGCGCGTGTTCGCCGAGCACGGCGACGCGCTGGCGGCGGCGGGGGTGTGGGTGCCGGGGCGTCCGGTCGGACTCCCCGTGCTCGCGCCGGCCGAGACGTCGGATGCCGTGCTCTCGGCCGCGGCGCTGTCGATCGGGCGCGACCGGCGTCAGCTCGTCGCGTCGGGACTCGACGTCTCGGTTCCGCGCGGAGCCGCAACGGTGGTGACCGGGCCGAACGGCGCCGGCAAGTCGACGCTCGCGCTGACTCTGGCTGGCCTGCTGCCGGAGTTGTCGGGCGAGGTCGTCGCGGCCCCCTCCCTCGCGGCACGCGGCGTACGGCGCCCCTCGCGTTGGCGCTCGACCGAACTGCTCACCCGCATCGGCACGGTCTTCCAGGAACCCGAGCACCAGTTCCTCGCCTCGACCCTGCGCGACGAGCTCGCCGTCGGCCCGCGCGCCTTACGGATGCCGGCGGCCCAGGTCGACGCGATCGTCGACGATCTGTTGGAGCGGTTGGATCTGGCATCCCTCGCCCTCGCGAACCCCTTCACGCTGTCGGGCGGGCAGAAGCGCCGCCTGTCGGTCGCGACGGTGCTCGCGGCTTCACCCGAGGTGGTCGTGCTCGACGAGCCGACGTTCGGACAGGACCGGCGCGGTTGGAGCGAACTCGTGGCGCTGCTGCAGCGCGAGATCGAGCGGGGACGCACCGTCGTGGCCGTCACCCACGACGCGGATGTGGTGAGGCACCTTGGACAGCACCGGATCGTGCTCGGAGACGCGGCATGAGCGGCGTGCGTCCGGCCGTTCTCCGGAGGATGCCGTGACCGCGCCCGCCGCCCTCCGCACGCGGTCGGTCTGGCTCGACGGGGTGAACCCCGTAGCCAAGGTCGCGATGGTCATCGTGCTCGCGGTGCCACTGCTGATGTCGATCGACGCGGTCAGCGCCGCCACGGCGATCGCGCTGGAGCTGCTGTGCGTGCCGCTCACGGGCCTCACCTTCGCGACCGTGCTCACGCGCCTGCTGCCGGTGCTGGTGTTCGCCCCCGTCGCCGGTCTCAGCATGCTGCTGTACGCGCGCCCGGGCGGAACCGTCTACGGCACGTTCCTCTTCGCGACGGTCAGCGACAACTCGATCGCGCTGTCTTTCGCGGTGCTCCTTCGTGTCGTCGCGCTGGCGTTGCCGATGATCCTGCTGTTCGCCCGCACCGACCCCACCGAACTGGCCGACGCGCTCGCGCAGGTGGCGAAGCTTCCGAGCCGTTTCGTGCTCGGCGTTCTGGCCGGCGCCCGCACGGTCGGGCTCTTCGTCGACGATTGGCGCACGATGACGCTCGCCCGCCGCGCCCGTGGCCTCGGTGATCGGGGTGCGGTGCGCCGGTTTCTCTCGATGGCGTTCGTGCTGCTCGTTTTCGCGGTGCGCCGGGGCACGAAGCTCGCCACCGCGATGGAGGCGCGTGGCTTCGGCGCGGGCATCGAACGTACGTGGGCGCGTCGGTCGACGCTGTCGGCTCGGGATGCCGTGGCCGTCGGCGGCGCGGTGCTGCTGATGGCCGTGGCTCTGGGGGCGGCGGTGGCGACGGGCGCGTTCCGCGTCGTCGGGTCGTAGGGCAACCGGCCCCCGGTTGAGTGTCCACGACACGCCGCTCCACGGCATCCCGGTGCGGCGTGTCGTGGACACTCAACGGGGGGCGGCGTTTGGCGGATGAGGCGCTGACGGGCGGGTGCCGACGGGTGCGGGCGGGTGGGATGCGGGAACGGTCAACCGGTCGAGGGTTTGCGCAAGACGGGCATCGGCCTCGCGAGACACCGGGCACAATGAGGGCCGGGGGTTGCATGGATGTCTCAACGGGTCTTCTCGGGGTCTGTATAGCGGTCACCGCCGCCGTGCTGGCGGTGGCGATGCCGCGCGTCGGTACTCCCGCGGCGATGAACCTCTTCCTGCGCTTCGCCGCGGTCGGCGGTGTCTGCGCCGTGGGGTCGAGTGCGATGTACCTCATCTTTGTCGCCGGTGCCGGCATCACCAGCCTCGTCATGGGCGATGTGGCCATGGTGCTGGCTCCCGCCGTGCTGTTCGTCGCGATCATCGTCCTCAGTGGCGGGCACGCTCTGCTCCCCTCGGTCGCCGCGGTCGTGCTGGCCGTCGGGGTGGCCGTGGTCACCGCAACGGTTCCGCTACCGGCATCGTCGGCGGTGAAGACCCTCGCTCTCGCGCTGGCGTGCGGTGCCACCGCGTGGGCGGCGGAGCGCGCGGGAGCGGGATCGTCGGGGCCCCTCAGGCTCATCTCGGTGACCACCGCGCTCTTCGCCGCGTACTGCGTGGTCCGCGTGACCGTGGGTTTCAGCGCGGGGTGGGAATCGCCGGTGTTCGTCGCCGGGTTCTCCTTCATCCCCACCACGGTGCTGGGCGGCGTGGGTGTCATGTTGATCGGCGCCGCCGTGGTGCGTCTGCGTTTCGGCCAGGTGCGCGACAGCGCGCCCGAGCAGTGCCCCGTGGGATCGTCGGTCGTGCTCGGGGATTGGGACCTGGCATCCGCCGCGTACGGTCCCGACCGCATGCGCGCCCTCGTCACCGAGTTGCGCTCGGCGGGGCGGGAGCTGAACCCGGACGCCGTCGACATTCCTCGCGGCATCGAGGTGTCCGTGCCCGACGCGTACGCGAAGCTCGGGGAGCGACTGCGTTCGGTCTACGGGTGGGAGCCCGAGCAGACGATCCTGCTGGTCGACGGTGCCGGAGCGACGGCGGCCACCCCGACCGTACCTCCGCCTCGCCGCCGCAGGCGGGGCTCGTCGCGGTTCTGAGTCTCGGATAAGGTGGCACTGAGTTTCAGGTTCGAGGGAGAATGCATGGACATCAGAGGAGCCTCCGCCCTCGTGACGGGCGGTGCATCGGGACTCGGGCTGGCCGCGGCGCACCGACTGACCGAAGCCGGGGCGCGGGTCACGATCGTCGACCTGCCCACCTCGCCGGGCGAGACCGTCGCCGCGGAGCTCGGCGGCTCGTTCGCTCCCGCCGATGTGACCGATGCCGCCGCGGTCGCCGCCGCAGCCGCACTCGCCGCGTCGGCCGGACCCCTGCGCGTCGTCGTCAATTGCGCGGGGATCGCGCCCCCGGCGAAGGTTCTCGACCGCGACGGCGCGCCGTCTGCGCTCGGCGATTTCGAGCGCGTCATCCGCGTCAACCTCGTCGGCACGTACAACGTCATCGCCCAGGCGTCGGCGGTGATGGCGAAGGCCGACCCGGTCGAGGGCGGTGACCGCGGCGTCATCGTGAACACGGCCAGCGTCGCGGCCTTCGACGGGCAGATCGGGCAGCCCGCCTACTCCGCCAGCAAGGGCGGCGTCCACGCGATGACGCTGCCGATCGCGCGCGAGCTCGCGCGCCACGGCATCCGGGTGGTCACGATCGCCCCGGGCATCATGGAGACGCCGATGCTGAAGGGGCTGCCGCACGCGGCGCAGGACTCTCTCGGCCAGCAGGTGCCATATCCCTCGCGCCTCGGTGCCCCCGATGAGTACGCCCGTCTTGTGCTCGCGATCGTCGACAACGGCTATCTGAACGGCGAGACGATCCGCCTCGACGGCGCGATCCGGATGGCCCCGAAATGACCGACGGCATCCTGCTCCAGGTGGAGAACGGGCTCGCCCGCATCACTCTCGACCGCCCCGCCTCACTCAATACGATGAACTTTCCGATGGCAGCGCGCTGGCGCGAGGTCGCCCACGAGGTCACCTCCGATACCGCGGTGGGCGCGGTCATCCTGGATGCCAACGGTCCCGCCTTCTGCGCGGGCGGTGACGTCGTGGCCATGGCGACGAGCGGATCGTCGGGCGCGGAGGTGACCGCGACCGCCGAGGCGATCCACGACGGCATCCGCACCTTCGCCGAGGCGCCGCTGCCGATGGTCGCGGCCGTCCGGGGTGCCGTCGCGGGCGGGGGACTCGGCCTCATGCTCACCGCCGACTACGTCGTGGCGAGCGAGAACGCGCGGTTCGTCAGCCGGTACGCGAACATCGGGCTCACCCCCGATCTCGGCGTCTCGACGCTGCTGCCCGCAGCGATCGGACAGCGGCGTGCGCTGCAACTGCTGCTGCAGGACCGGATGCTCTCGGCCACCGAGGCGCTGGAATGGGGGCTGGTCGCCGAGGTCGTGGCATCCGGAGAGCTGGTTCCACGGGTGGAGGAGATCGCGCGCTTCTGGCTGGACGGGGCGACAGCGGCGTTCGGGCAGGCGACGCGTCTGGTGCGAGCGGGAGCCGGGCGGACGTTCGCCGAGAACCTCGCCGACGAGGCCGCCACGATCGGCGCCGCCTTCGACACCCCCGAGGCGAAGGCGCGCGTCGCGGCCTTCGCCGCCGCCTCTGCGAAAGGACGCTCATGACGCTCTCGGGAAAGACCATTCTCCTGTCGGGCGGCAGCCGCGGCATCGGCCTGGCGATCGCCCTGCGCGCCGCGCGCGACGGCGCCAACATCGCGCTGCTGGCCAAGACCGACACCCCGCACCCGAAGCTCGAGGGCACGGTGCACACCGCGGCCGAGGCGATCCGGGCGGCGGGCGGGCAGGCGCTGCCCATCGTCGGCGACGTGCGCGACGAGGCATCCATCACCGAGGCGGTCACGCGGACGGTGGGGGAGTTCGGCGGCATCGACGTCGTCGTCAACAACGCCAGCGTCATCGACCTGTCGGGCTCGCTCGATCTCGCGACGAAGAAGTACGACCTCATGCAGGATGTCAACGTGCGCGGCACGTTCCTGCTCTCGCGCGCGGCCGTGCCGCAACTGCGGGAGGCCGCGAACCCGCACATCCTGTCGCTCTCGCCCCCGCTGAACGTCACGCCGAAGTGGCTCGGCGCGCACACCGGGTACAGCCTCGCGAAGTTCGGCATGACGATGGCGACGCTGGGGCTTGCGTCGGAGTTCGCCTCGGACGGGATCGCGGCGAACACGCTGTGGCCGCGCACGACGATCGCCACCGCGGCGGTGCAGAACGTCATCGGCGGCGACCGGCTCATGGCGGTCTCGCGCACGCCCGAGATCTACGCGGATGCCGCCTATGAGGTGCTGTGTGCGCCCTCGCGCGAGCTGACCGGCCAGACGCTCATCGTCGAGGAGGTGCTCGGGCGCGCGGGCGTGACCGACTTCTCGGGCTATGCCGCGGTGCCCGGGACGCCGGACGAGGCGTTGTACCCCGACGTCTTCCTCGACTGAGGCGCGGCCGCGGGTGCGGCGCGGGGGCGCCACTCACGCATAAACGCGATCCACGCACAGAAACGCGGTTTCCTCGCGTTTATGCGCGCGGATCGCGTTTATGCATGGGGCGCGATCTCCGCTGCCGTCGTTCGCGCCCTCGAAGGAGCGCGAGAACGACGTGCTCTGGTGATGCCGGCCGAGGGGAGAGACCAGGGGCGTTCCGGACGCGGGATCGGGGATCACGACGGCGTCGATGCCGAAGACCTCGCGCACCAGGTTCTCATCGACGATGTCCGAGGGGGCGCCGGCGGCCACGATGCGGCCGCCGGCGCGATCAGACCGCTCGTGCCGGTGACCGCCCACGACGACCCGCCCAGACTGCCCACCAGCCGCGTGTACGCCACGCTGACGTCGCGGATCTCTGCGCGTGTCAGCACGGTTCTGGTCAGCGCGGTCGCGAAAGCCGAGACCTCGACGCCGACGAGGATGAGCCGCATCCCGTGCAGACGGCGATTCCAGGCCAGGATGCCGATGATGACGGCGGCGACGAGGCGGCCGCGGGGAGGGAAGGGGAGTGGTGCGCATGAACATCCTGAGCGAGAACCGACGACCGGTGATGCGGTCTTCACTGAGGTAGCGCTGACCAAAGACGAAGACGCCTGCGCGCGGCTCTCCTCCGTCGAGACGCCGGGGCACGCCTCAGATCAGCCCCAGATCCGCGAAAGCGTTGTGCACGCCGTCGTCCAGTACGGCGGTCGTGACCCGGCCGGCGAGGCGCTGCAGCTCGGGCACGGCGTTGCCCATCGCGACGGGGGTGCCGACGACCTCGAACATCTCGACGTCGTTCCAGCTGTCGCCGATGCCGATGGCATCCGTCGCCGACAGGCCCAGCGCGGCGAGCACCTCGAGGATCGCCGAGCCCTTCGTGACACCCGCCGGGCCGATCTCTCCGTTCGAGCCGCCGGGGAGCGGGATCGACCCCGGGATGACGTGGAAGCCGGCCCCGAGTTCGGTCGCCGCGTGCGAGACGGTGTCGATCGACGGGCTGATGAAAACCGCCTTGGCGACGCGGTCGCGGTCGACTTCGTCGAGCGGGCGAGTGCGGGGTGCGGGCGTCACCGGCGGCTTCGCGGGCGTCCCGTGCGCGGCGAGTTCGGCCGCGCGGGTGCGGAGGAAGGAGCTCATCCGCTCGTGGGCGCCGGCGCTGGCGAACACCGCTTCGTGCGTCTGAAGGAAGTAGTGGATGCCGTGGGCCTCGAAGTACCGCTCGAGAACGTCGAGGTGGGCGCGCGGCATGGGGTGCTCGGCGATGAGCTCGTCGCCGCGAGTGATGAAGGCGCCGCCATTGCTGATCGCGCCGTCGAAGCCGATCGCCTTCACGTCGGGGTGGATGTCGCCCTCGGCGCGGCCCGTGCACAGCCACACGAGGTGGCCGTTCGCGCGAGCGCGACGGATCGCGGTCGCCGTTGTGGGGGCGATCACCGAGCCGTGCTCGAGGATCGTGCCGTCGACGTCGAGGAAGGCGATGCGGGTCATGTGTCTCCAAAAGGGGACCGACCCGGGCCGTGGGGACTCGGGGTCGATCCGGTCGGGGGGATCAGCGCGTGAGTGACGCGCCGTCGGCGCGGATGACGTCGCCGCACCCCGGGGAACGACGTCTTCCAGGAGCGCTCGGGCGTTCCGGTGCCGTCGTCGTTGCGGTCAGCGTAGATAAAACCGTATCGCTTGCTCCCTCGAGCGATGCGGGCGCTGGCGAAGAGCGAAACGATGCGGTAGCTGATGCCTTTCGCATATCGGTGACGTGGGCGACGGGTCGGGCGCCGACGACGGGTGCGGTGCACGACTCCTGCACGACGTCGGGTCTGTGCCGTGGGCGCCGCTTCGGGGGCGGATCTGCCGGAGTTGTGCGGCGCGGCGCGTATCGACGCGCCCAGCCGCGGTGCAGGCGCGCCCCGGTACCCTGGAAACCATGACTGACCAGCCCCCCGTGCGCACCACCACACCCCGGCAGGCGCGCCCCGCGGGGGCGCCGGCCGACACCGGCATCCGCGAGACGACGCCGAAGAGCACCGGCATCCGCGAGACCCGCCCCAAGGCCGGGCGACAGGTCCGCCCCCAGACTGAGGGCTGGCAGCAGGCCAAGGACGAGACCGGTCGCCCCCTCCTGCAGTTCGCCAGCCCCAAGCGCGGCAAACCGCCCGTGCACCTCGCCGACCTCACCGCCGCCGAGCGCGTCGAGAAGGTCAAGGAGCTCGGCCTTCCCGGCTTCCGGGCGAAGCAGCTCGAGAAGCACTACTTCACGCACTACACCTCGGATGCCGCCGACATGACCGACCTTCCGGCATCCGGTCGCGAAGAGCTCGTCGCAGGGATGCTGCCGCCGCTGCTCACCGAGGTGCGCCGGCTCGAGACCGACCGCGGCGACACCATCAAATTCCTCTGGAAGCTGCACGACGGGGCCCTCGTCGAGTCCGTGCTCATGCGTTACCCCGGCCGCATCACGCTGTGCGTGTCGAGCCAGGCCGGCTGCGGCATGAACTGCCCGTTCTGCGCCACCGGGCAGGCGGGCCTGACCCGCAACATGTCGGCGGCCGAGATCATCGAGCAGATCGTGCGGGCCAACGCCCTCATCGCCGCCGGCGGCCTCGGCGGCAAGAAGCGCGACGATCACTCGCTCGACCGGGTGTCGAACATCGTCTTCATGGGCATGGGGGAGCCGCTCGCCAACTACGCCCGCGTCATGCAGGCCGTGCGGGTCATGGTCGACAAGGAGCACGGCCTCGGCATGAGCGCCCGCGGCATCACGGTCTCGACCGTCGGCCTGGTGCCCGCCATCAAGAAGCTCGCCGACGAGGACATCCCGGTGACCTTCGCCCTGTCGCTGCACGCCCCCGACGATGGCCTCCGCGACGAGCTGATCCCGGTGAACTCCCGCTGGAAGGTCGATGAGGCCCTGGATGCCGCGCGCGCCTACTTCGACAAGACCGGGCGCCGCGTGTCGATCGAGTATGCCCTGATCAAAGACATGAACGACCACGCCTGGCGCGCCGACCTGCTGGCCGACAAGCTCAACGCCCGCGGTCGCGGCTGGGTGCACGTGAACCCCATTCCGCTGAACCCGACCCCGGGCTCGATCTGGACGGCATCCGAGGTGCCCGTGCAGAACGAGTTCGTGCGGCGCCTCAACGACGCCGGCATCCCGACCACCCTCCGCGACACCCGCGGCAAAGAGATCGACGGGGCCTGCGGCCAGCTCGTCGCGACCGAGGAGGACGAGGTCGCCGCCGCGGCGACACCCGTCGGCTGAGCCGGCGCGGGGGAACGGTGGCGCGGGACGGCCGTGTCGGCCGGTGTGGTCGTGTCGGACGGCGCGGCGCCCCGGGCTTGGCCGTCGGGTGCGTCGCGCGGCGTGCCGGAACGCACCCGCGCCGTGACGCGCGCGATCGAGCTCGGCATCCTGGAGACGAGGCTTCGGGGCCGCGCCCGCTCGCCGCGCCCCCGCCGCACCTCCCGGTGACTTCGGCCACTCGCACGCCGGCGAGCCTCCCGCGCGTGCATACGCCCGAAGTCAGAGGGGAGAGCGCACCCGGCTCAGTGGTGGAAACCGGGGCCCGTGCCCTCGATCGGCATCGGCGACTGCAGCTTGTCCAGGTATGAGACCTCGGTGCGGATGTCGTCGAGCAGGTCGTCGGCCATGTCGAGGCTCAGCCCGGCCCGGACCACGATCCGCTGCACCGTGCGGTCGGACATGTCGTCGGGGAGCGGATACGCCGGGACGAGCCACCCGTGCATGCGCAGGCGGTCGGACAGGTGGTACAGGTTCCAGTTCTCGGTGTACCCCGGCCGCATACGCCACGCGAACACCGGCAGGTCGCTGCCGTCGCTGATCAGCTCGAACGGGCCCATCGCACCGATGCCGTGCGACAGGTGCAGCGCGACCTTCTGCAGCCCCCGCTGCACGGTCGCGTACCCCTCGAAGCCGAGGCGCAGGAACAGGTAGAACTGCAGCAGCACCTGGGCTCCGGGGCGCGAGAAGTTCAGCGCGAAGGTGGGCATGTCGCCGCCGAGGTAGCTGACCCGGAACACGAGGTCTTCGGGCAGCCACTTCTACTCGCGCCAGACGATCCACCCGACACCGGGGTAGACGCCGCCGTACTTGTGCCCCGAGGTCGAGATCGAGTGCACGCGCTCCAGCCGGAAGTCCCACTCCAGCTCGGGCCGGAGGAACGGCGCGACCATCGCGCCCGAGGCGCCGTCGACGTGGATCGCGATGTCGAGGCCGGTCGTCTGCTCGATGGCATCCAGAGCCCGGGAGATGGATGCCACGGGCTCGTACGCCCCCGTGTAGGTCACGCCGAGGATGGCGACGACGCCGATCGTGTTCTCGTCGACGTAGTCGGCGAGGTCGTGGCCGTCGAACACCGGGTGCTCGTCGGTGACGGGGACGTAGCGGGCCTCGACGTCCCAGTAGTTGCAGAACTTCTCCCAGCAGACCTGCACCGCGCTGCTCATGACGAGGTTGGGCTTCTCGGTCGAGGTCCCGGCGGCGCGCCGCGCGTGCTGCCAGCGGCGCTTCAGCGCGAGGCCGCCGAGCATGCACGCCTCGGACGAGCCGATCGTCGAGGTGCCCGCCGCCCCGTCGACCGAGGGGGCGTGCCAGAGGTCGGCGAGCATGCGCCAGCACGTCCGCTCGATCTCGGCGGTGCGCGGGTACTCGTCCTTGTCGATCATGTTCTTGTCGTACGCGTCGGCGTACAGGCGGTCGGCGTGCTCGTCCATCCAGGTGCCGACGAAGGTCGCGAGGTTCATGCGCGCGTTGCCGTCGAGCATCATCTCGTCGTGCACGATCTGGTACGCCGTCTCGGGCAGCTCCGGGGTGCGCGGAAAACGGTCGCGGGGGCGGCGCGTGGCCTCTCCGGCGCGGTCGAAGACGGGCGTGAGGGCGTCGTCGGGTCGGTGGGTCATGGCGGTGTCCTCCGTCGGTGCGACGCCGACCGGCGCGCTCTCACCGAGCCTGGCAGAACGGGGCGGCCTCGCGCATCCGTGGATTCCGGATGCCGCGGCCCCGGTGTCGGTGGTCGGGTCTAGCGTGGAGGAATGGTCGGTTATCGCTACCTCGGAAACAGTGGATTCAAGATCTCGGAGATCACCCTCGGCAACTGGGTGACCCACGGCTCGCAGGTCGGTGACGACGCCGCGATCGCGACGGTGCACGCCGCGCTCGACGCCGGGATCACGACGTTCGACACCGCCGACACGTACGCCAACACGGCGGCGGAGACGGTGCTCGGCAAGGCCCTCGAGGGCCAGCGCCGCGAGTCGCTCGAGATCTTCACGAAGGTGTACTTCCCCACCGGCCCCATGGGTCCGAACGACACCGGGCTCAGCCGCAAGCACATCATGGACTCCATCAACGGGTCGCTGAAGCGCCTCGGCACCGACTACGTCGACCTCTACCAGGCGCACCGTTTCGACTACGAGACCCCGCTCGAAGAGACGTTCCAGGCCTTTGCCGACGTGGTTCGCCAGGGCAAGGCGCTCTACATCGGGGTGTCGGAGTGGACCGCCGAGCAGCTGCGCGAGGGCCACGCGCTCGCCACGCAGCTCGGCATCCAGCTCATCTCGAACCAGCCGCAGTACTCGATGCTGTGGCGCGTGATCGAGGGCAAGGTCGTGCCGACCAGTGAGGAGCTCGGCATCTCGCAGATCGTCTGGTCGCCGATGGCGCAGGGCGTGCTCAGCGGCAAGTACCTGCCGGGGCAGCCCGTGCCCGAGGGCTCGCGCGCGACCGACGAGAAGAGCGGCGCCACGTTCATCAAGCGGTTCCTGCGCGACGACGTGCTCGAGGCCGTGCAGCGGCTCAAGCCCATCGCCGACGAGGCCGGGCTCAGCCTGCCGCAGCTCGCGATCGCGTGGGTGCTGCAGAATCCGAACATCGCCGCGGCCCTCGTGGGCGCCTCGCGCCCCGAGCAGCTCGCCGACACCGTGAAGGCGTCGGGCGTGACCCTGGATGCCGGCATCCTCGCCGCGATCGACGAGGCGCTCGGCGACGCGGTGTTCTCCGACCCCGAGAACACGTACGAGGTGTCGCCGAAGCAGCGTCTGGTCTGAGCGCGGCGCGGGGCGGGTCGGGTGACGGCGTTCGGCCCGCTCTCGCGTGTCCGGCGGGGCCTGCGGGCGCGGCGTCGAGTGCGGGCCGGGCGCGCCCGGCCCGGCCCCGTGGCCGAAGGCGTGGGTGACGAGATCGCATTCTCGTCGAGGGCGCACGCGATTGCATCCCGACGAGTGCGGCTTCGACGAGAGACGGCGATCTCACCCGACGATGTCCGATCGCGGCCGTTGAGTGCCCGCTCGGCTGCGCCTCAGGCCCCGCACAGGGTGCGGCAGGGAACGCGTCGTACCCTGTGCGAATGTCCTTTTCCGCTCACCGGCCCGGCCGTTTCGGCTCCGACGGCCGAATCGAGTTCACGACGGACGAGGAACGCGAGCAGTATCTCGACGACATCCTCGCCGCGCAGAACGCGGCGAAGCCCGAAGCAGCGCCGCAGGATCACTCCGCCGAACCGTGGGGTGCCCCGCGCTCCGGCGACGAACCGGCAGACCCGTTCGTCGACGAGCGCGCCGCCCCGCTCGAGCGCACCGCCTCGCTCGAGCGCGACGAGACGCTCCCGCTCGACCGGGACGACACTGGCCCCCTCGACCGTGACGAGACGCTCCCGCTCGACCGCGAGACCGGAAACGACGCGCAACTCGACGCCTCATCGGCCGAGGGCGTGACGGAGCCGCCCGCGGTGACGCCCGCTCCCGTGGCGTCCGAGCCCCGCCAGCCGCGCCTGCGTCGCCACGACCCTCGCCGCCCCCGACTGTCGCTCGTTCGGCGCATGGCCGTGCTCGGTGGCGCCGACAACGACGTGCTCGACGAGGTGCCCGAAGAGGTGCCGCGCTTCGTGCAGATGTTCCTCGTGCTGGCGGGTACCGCTCTCGTGTCGGCGCTGTCGATGATGTTCGCACTGCTCACGGGCGTGCGCGTCAGCATCTTCCTCGCGATCCCGCTGGCCCTGGTGTGGGGCCTCATCATCTTCAACCTCGACCGCTTCCTCACCTCGACGATGCGCTCGACCAAGAACATCTTCCGCCTGCTCGGGCTGGCCTTCCCGCGCGTGATCATGGCGGCGCTGATCGGCATCGTCGTGGCGGAGCCGCTGGTGCTGCAGGTCTTCCAGAACGACATCGCCCGCGAGGTGAACTCCACCAACGTCACGCAGGCGTTGAGCGACCAGGACGCCGTGACCAACGGCCCCGAGAAGCAAGCGCTCGACGCCGCCAGCGCCCAGGTGTCGGCGCTCGAGAACCAGGCCGCGACCGGCATCGTCACCGGCACGTCGTCGACGTCGGCGGAGTCCGCGGCTGCCCAGCAGACCGTCGACCAGCTCACGCAGCAGCTCGCTGCGCAGCAGAGCGTGATCGATCAGGCGCGAGCGGTGTATCAGTGCGAGCTGACCGGCCAGGGCGCCGGCACCGTTCCCGGCTGCACCGGGGTCGCCGGCAACGGGGCGAGCTCGGATGCCGCGCAGGCACAGTTGGCCCAGGCGCAGGCGGCGTACGACGCGCTGTCGACGCAGCTGCAGCAGGCCCAGTCCACGCTCGCGGCCGCCAACACCGCGGGAGCCGAGTCCGCGGCATCCTCCGCCGGACAGAACAAGCAGCAGGCCGAAGACCAACTGCCCGCGGCTCGGGCCCAGTACGAGTCGGCACTGGCCGCGTACAACGCGCGCGCGGCATCCGTCGCCGACGGCAACGCGGGCGCCGTGGGCCTGCTGAGCCAGATCACGGCCCTTGAACGCCTGTCGGATCGCGAGCCGGTCCTGCGTTGGGCGCACTACCTCATCGCCGCGCTGTTCTTCATGATCGAGCTGTTGCCCGTGCTGGTGAAGGTGCTCACCGGCTTCGGCGGCCCCTCGTTGTACGAGAAGGCCGAGAGAATGCGCGGCCAGATCGCGCTCGACCGTGTCACGGCGCGCACGTTCCGCAAGCGCGCCGACGTGATCGCCGACGAGGCGGCCCGGGTTCCCGCGGCGACCGCGTCGTGACCGTCTGGAGCGCGGGCCTGCTGCTGTACCGGCTGACGCCCGCGCCCGAGGTGCTCGTCGCGCACATGGGCGGGCCGTTCTGGGCGAAGAAAGACGCCGGTGCCTGGTCGCTCCCCAAGGGAGAGTACGACCCCGACGCCGAAGGTGCTCTGGATGCCGCCCGCCGCGAGTTCCGCGAGGAGCTCGGCGTCGAGCCGCCCGAGGTCGAGTGGGCTGAGCTCGGTACCTTCGCCTACTCATCGGGCAAGAAGGTCGTCGTATTCGCGGGCGACGGTTCCGGGTTCACGGCGACCGACCTCGTGTTCGGCGAGTTCGAGATGGAATGGCCGCCGCGGTCGGGCAAGCGCGCGTCGTTCCCCGAGGTCGACCGCGTCGAATGGATGGCTCTGGATGCCGCGCGCGACGCGCTCGTGAAGGGCCAACGCCCCGCTCTCGACGCGCTCGCCGCCGCCCTCGAGGCGCTGCCCGGCGCCTGACGCGTCTGCGAAACGCGCTCGACGGCGTCACCCGCGCCCGACGCCGCCCGGAGACGTCGAGGAGCGGGTGCCGCCGCCCGGAGACGTTGAGTGTCCAAGACACGCCGCTTGGCGCCGGCCGCGTGCGGCGTGTCCTGGACACTCAACGGTGGGTGGGGCCCCGACCACAGCCGGGGCGGAAGCACACGGCTCAGGGGCGCAGCAGCACCTTGCCGACCCGGGGCGAGTCGCTCGCGACCATGGCCTCGCGCACGTCGTCGAGGCCGAAGGTCGCAGCGACCGGGAGGGTCACGGTGCCGTCGGCGAGGTAACGCGACAGTTCGCCGAACAGGGCGCCGCGGGTGTCGGCATCCATCGTCTTGCTGACGACGCTGCCCCAGAAGCCCTTCACGGTGGCCTGGCGGAAGATGATGTCGCCCGCGCCGAGCTCGAGCTTTCCGGCGCCCATCGAGCCGAAGATGACGAGCGTGCCGTTCTCGCTGAGCAGCGACAGCACCTGGCCCGCTGCGGGACCGCCGACCGAGTCGACGCCCGCGACGATACGAGCCCCCTCGGCGAGGGCGAGGGCCGTGTCGCGCCAGTCGTCGGCATCCGTCGACACGACGTTGTCGATGCCCTGTGAAGCCAGTTCCTCGACGGCGCTCTGGCGTCGCACGAGACCGATGACGTGGATGCCGCGGGCTCTCGCGATCTGCGCGACCATGCGCCCCACGGCCCCGTTGGCGGTGTTCTGCACGATCCAGTCGCCCGGCTTCAGGTCGAGCGAGTGCAGCAGGCTGATGGCGCTGAAGGGCATCGCGACGAGCTGCGCGGCGACCTCGTCGGGCAGGGCGTCGGAGACGGGGATGAGGCCGGCGGCCGGGGCGATGACGTACTCGGCCCACACGCCGAAGGTGCCACCGGTGGCGACGCGCTGGCCGATCTCGAGCGAGACGCCCTCGCCGACGGCATCCACCACGCCGACGGCTTCGGTGCCGGCGCGGGCGGGGAGCTCGGGCTTGAAGCCGTAGGTGCCGCGGATGGTCCACAGGTCGTGGTTGTGGATGGGCGAGAGGATCACGCGCAGGCGCACCTCGCCGGGGCCGGGGGCCGGGGTCTCGACCTCTTCGACGCCGAGGACGTCGGCCGGTTCGCCGAACTCGTGGTGGATGATCGCGCGCATGGTTCCTCCTGTGGTTATTTTGTAACGACCGGTCTAATATAAACCCGGGGCTGGTGAATGCAACCGGGAGGACCCTGAGCCTGTCGAAGGGTCCGGGAGGTGCTCATCCGCCCCGAAGGGGAGAGCGAACATGGGGAGAACAGCGAGCTTCGAACGCTCCGCCGTCGTCGACGCCGCGCGCGACGTGTTCTGGCGACGCGGATACGCCGAGGCGGGGATCACCGAGCTCGAAGAGGCCACCGGGCTCACGCGTTCGAGCATCTACAACGCCTTCGGCAGTAAGCGCGGCCTGTTCGATGCGGTGCTCGCCGCCTACCTCGACGACGTCGTGCGCACGCGCCTGCGTCCGCTGGGTGGGGGAGACCCCGGCGCGCTCGAGGCGTACGTCGCTGAGATGAGCGACGCCATCGCCGCGGACACCCCGCGCGCTCGGCTCGGATGCCTGCTGCTCAACGCCGGTTCGTCACCGCTCGCGAGCGACGACGCCGAGGTGCGTACGCTCGTGTCGGACTACGCCGCCGAGATGCGCGCCGCGATCCGCGCGGCCGTCGCCGATCGTCGCCCCGATCTGGCCCCGGATGCCGTGGACGCGCTCGCCGCGGTCTGCGCGTCGCTCGTCGTGGCCGGGCTGACCCTTGCCCGCGCCGATCGCGATGCCGCGCTTGCGACCCTGGCATCCATCCCGGCGACGTTGGAGGCGTGGGGTCGAGGCGTGTGAGGGGTCACGAAACGTCGAGAATCGCTTGCGGATCTCACGTTTTCTCCTGGTGAGCAAGGAGCCGCGGCGTCCTGGGGTCGATGGGCGTCGGATGACCTTGCGCATCCTGCTGGTGACCGCCGCCGCCGGCCTCGCCTTCGGGTTGAGCTTCATCTTCACCGGCCACATCGCTTCAGGCACCGAGTCAACGCAACGCAACGTGGCCGGAGTCATCGGCGTCCGCCTCGTCGAGAGTCCGGGCTTCCGCACGCGCGCGTTCCGAAGAGACCGCCACGCGAGCGCATCGCATTGACGGTGCTCGCGGGTGTGTCGACGGGCTGGCACGGACGCGCCTCGATTCGCGCGGGGCGCTTCCGTGTTCGAGGACTCAGCCGAGCTTCACCGCGGTGCCGTAGGCGACGACCTCCTGGAAGTTCTGCGCCACCTCGCTCGTGTCGAAGCGCATGGCGATCACCGCGTCGGCGCCGAGGGCCTGCGCCTGTTCGATCAGGCGCTGCTTTGCCTCGTCGCGGCTGTCTTGCAGCTGCTTGGTGAGGCCCTGCAGTTCGCCACCGAAGATCGACTTGAGGCCGGCGCCGAACTGCACGCCGATGTTCCGTGCGCGTACGGTCAGGCCGGTCACCTCGCCGTACACCTCGACGATCTGGCGGCCGGGAATGTCATTCATGGTCGTTACGAGCATGCGCTCAGTGTGACAGGGGGGTTCGGGCCGCGCGAGGGGGGAATTACCCATAATTGTGTATACGCAACCGGTGTGGATGCGAGGCAACGGGCCACGGGGATCGCCCATTGCATACACTGAATGCAGCACAAGGGAGGTGCGGCATGCGAGCCAGCGAGCGCGCTTACGTGACCCTCCTCGACGAGATCCAGACCGGCGCACTGCCCCCGGGCACCGTGCTCGCCGAAGTCGAGCAGTCCACGCGTCTCGGAGTCAGCCGCACGCCGCTGCGCGAGGCGTTGCGCCGTTTGGCATCCGATGGTCTCGTCGCCCAGGCGTCGCCGCGCGTGACGGTGGTCGCCGGCATCGACGTCGATGACATCCGCGACCTGTTCGAGGTGCGGCGTGCGCTCGAGGCGGAGGCCGCGCGTCTGGCCGCGCTGCGCGCGGACCGGCGCGTGTTCACCTCACTCGCCCGTGAGTTCACCACCATCGACACGGCCGAGGCGGACGCCTACTACGCGCTCATCGCCCGCTTCGACGCCGGGGTCGACGCTACGGTCGACAACCCCTACCTCGCGGCGGCCCTGCGAAGCGTACGCACTCACCTCGTACGGGTGCGACGGATGGCTCGCGACAACCCCCTTCGCCTCTCGGCATCCGCCCGGGAGCATGAACTCATCGCGCGCGCGATCGGCACCGGCGACCCCGAACTCGCCGTCCATGCCACCCACGTGCACCTGCACAACGCCCTCACCACCATCCTCGAAGCCTTGACGGAGGACCCCTCATGACGATCACCCACCACGTGCGCGTGCACCGCAGCGACGAGAACCTCGCCCGCGAGGGGCAGCTCGCCTGGTCTCTCGCCCGGGTCGCGGTCGATGCGGTGGCCGTCGACGACGACGTGGTCGACATGATCGTCAACCGCCTGATCGACAACGCCGCCGTCGCCGCGGCCTCGCTCACGCGGCAGCCCGTGAGCGCCGCGCGCCAGCAGGCCCTCGACCACGCCGTGTCGATCGGCGGCTCGGGCGCGACCGTGTTCGGATGCCTTCTCGAACGGCGCACGAGCCCCGAGTGGGCCGCGTGGGCCAACGGTGTGGCCGTGCGCGAACTCGACTACCACGACACCTTCCTCGCCGCCGACTACTCGCACCCGGGCGACAACATCCCGCCGGTGCTCGCCGTCGCTCAGCACACCGGACGTGACGGCGCCGCGCTCGTGCGGGCCCTCGCCACGGCGTACGAGATCCAGATCGACCTCGTGCGTGCGATCAGCCTGCACAAGCACAAGATCGACCACGTCGCCCACCTCGGCCCCGCCGCCGCCGCCGGCATCGGCACCCTGCTCGACCTCGACCAGGAGACGATCTACCAGGCCATCGGCCAGGCCCTTCACACCACCACCGCCACGCGGCAGTCGCGAAAGGGCGAGATCTCGACGTGGAAGGCGCACGCCCCCGCCTTCGCCGGCAAGATGGCGATCGAGGCCGTCGACCGCGCGATGCGCGGCGAGACCAGCCCCTCGCCGATCTACGAGGGCGAGGACGGCGTCATCGCCTGGCTGCTCGACGGTCCCGACGCCTCGTACGACGTGCCGCTCCCCGGCGAGGGCGAGAGCAAGCGCGGCATCCTCGACTCGTACACGAAGGAGCACTCGGCCGAGTATCAAGCGCAGGCCTGGATCGACCTGGCCCGTCGCCTCGGCACGGAACGCCCCGATCTGCGCGACCCGGCGAACGTGGCATCCATCGTCCTGCACACCAGCCACCACACGCACTACGTCATCGGTTCGGGCGCGAACGACCCGCAGAAGTACGACCCCACCGCGTCGCGCGAGACGCTCGACCACTCGATCCCGTACATCTTCGCCGTCGCCCTGCAGGACGGCGCGTGGCACCACGTCGACTCGTACACGCCCGAGCGCGCGGGCCGCTCCGACACCGTCGAGCTGTGGCACAAGGTCACGACGGCCGAGGATGCCGAGTGGACGCGCCGCTACCACTCCGAAGACCCGAACGAGAAGGCGTTCGGCGGCCGCGTCGTCATCACCCTCGCCGACGGCTCGACCGTCGAAGACGAGATCGCCGTCGCCGACGCGCATCCGCTGGGTGCCCGGCCGTTCGCGCGGGAGGACTACATCCGTAAGTTCCGCACCCTCGCCGAGCCCGTGCTGCTGCCCGAGGAGATCGAGCGTTTCCTCGAGCTCGTGCAGCGCCTGCCCGAGCTGACGCCCGCCGAGGTCATGCAGCTGTCGATCGTCGCCAAGCCCGGCGTGCTGGCGCTGGCGCCGGCGCCGAAGGGGTTGTTCTGATGCGCGGCGGCGGGTGCGCGCCACCGAAGCCCGAGCCGCCGGTGCGGGAGTGGGCCGGTCGGGTCGGCTGTCGTGTGGACTCTGCCCGCAGTCGGGACGGGCGGGTGGGCCGTGGTGCGGGGTCGGTCGACGGTCCCGGGTTCCGGGTGGGCCGTGGTGCGGGGTTCGTGGTCGACACGCCGGTTCGGGATGCCGTGGGGCGGCGTGTCGTCGGTGATCTCCGCCGGGCGGTCCGCGCCGCCGCCCCGGGACTCCGCCGGACGGCCCACCCCGCCGCCGCGTACCTCCCCACGAAGGAAGGAGCCCGCTGATGCTGTACGCCCAGACCACCGCGGCCGAGAAGCGCCGCGCGTTGCGCGAGAAGCTGGCATCCGGTGAGCTCGTGCGGATGCCGGGGGCCTTCAATCCGCTGTCGGCCCGGCTCATCGAGCGCAAGGGCTTCGACGGCGTCTACATCTCGGGCGCCGTGATCGCCGCCGACCTGGGCCTGCCCGACATCGGCCTCACGACCCTCACCGAGGTCGCCGGGCGCGGCCAGCAGATCGCGCGCATGACGGAGCTGCCGGCGATCATCGACGCCGACACCGGGTTCGGCGAGCCGATGAACGTGGCCCGCACGATCCAGACGCTGGAGGACGCGGGCCTTGCCGGCGCGCACATCGAAGACCAGGTCAATCCCAAGCGGTGCGGTCACCTCGACGGCAAGAGCGTGGTCGATGCCGACACGGCGATCAAGCGCATCCGCGCCGCCGTCGATGGTCGGCGTGATCCGAACTTCCTCGTCATCGCCCGCACCGACGTGCGCGCGGTCGAGGGATTGGATGCCGCGATCGAGCGCGCGAAGGCTCTGGTCGACGCCGGCGCCGACGCGATCTTCCCCGAGGCGATGCGCGACCTCGGCGAGTTCGAGGCGATGCGTTCCGCTCTCGACGTGCCGATCCTGGCGAACATGACCGAGTTCGGAAAGAGCGAGCTGTTCTCCACCGCGCAGCTGCGCGACGCCGGCGTCAACATCGTCATCTGGCCGGTGTCGCTGCTGCGCCTCGCGATGGGTGCGGCGGGCCGGGGCCTCGACGCCCTGGCATCCGAGGGCCACCTGCGCCACCAGCTCGGCGACATGCAGCACCGCGCCGACCTGTACGACCTGGTCGACTACGAGGGCTACACCCGCTTCGACGCCGACGTGTTCGACTTCACCGTCGAGCGCTGAGTCCGCTCCACCACCGCTGAGTTGCGCCGGATGCTCGCGTGGAGAGGACCTTCGCGGACATCCGGCGCAACTCAACATCAGGGCACCAGCGCACACGACTCAAGGGAGAGACGATGACCGACATCAAGAAGGGCCTCGCGGGCGTGACGGTCGACGAGACCGCCGTCAGCAAGGTCAACCCCGAGACCAACAGCCTGCTCTACCGCGGCTACCCCGTGCACGAGCTCGCCGCCACGCAGCCGTTCGAAGCGGTCGCGTTCCTGTTGTGGAACGGGGAGCTTCCGGATGCCGAGCAGCTCGCCGCCCTGCGTCGCACCGAGCGCGAGCACCGGGCGCTGCCCGACGACGTCCGAGCCGCGATCGACCTGCTGCCGACGTCGGCTCACCCGATGGACGAGGTGCGCACCGCCGTCAGCGTCATCGGCGCGCGCGAGACCGCGGGGATCTCGAACGTGATGGATGCCGTGGGCACTCCCGAAGAGAACCTCCAGCGCAGCATTCGTCTCTGGGCGCAGCTGCCCGCCGTGGTCGCGTACGGCCAGCGCCGCCGCCGGGGGCAGGAGCTCATCGCTCCGCGCGACGACCTCGATTACGCCGCGAACTTTCTCTGGATGACGTTCGGCGAAGAGATCTGCACCCCGCCGCAGGCGGCTGAGCACGTCGAAGCCACCGAGGCCGCATCGGTGCCGGCCCCTTCGACGAGCTCAGGGTCCTCGGCATCCGGCGGTGTTCCCGACCCGGTCGTCGTCGACGCCTTCACCCGCTCCATGACCCTGTACGCCGAGCACTCGTTCAACGCCTCCACCTTCACCGCGCGCGTGATCGCGTCGACCCTCAGCGACCTGTTCTCCGCGGTCGTCGGCGCCATCGGCGCGCTCAAGGGTCCGCTTCACGGTGGCGCGAACGAGGCCGTGCTGCACGTGTTCGACGAGATCGGTACCGCAGGCAACGTCGTGCCGTGGCTCGATGCCGCCCTCGCCGACAAGCGCAAGATCATGGGCTTCGGTCACCGCGTGTACAAGCGCGGCGACTCGCGCGTGCCGACGATGAAGGCCGCGCTCGACACCCTCGTGGCCCACTACGATCGCCCCGACGTCGCCGAGCTGTACGACGCGCTCGAGAGCGAGTTCGTCGCGCGCAAGGGCATCTACCCCAACCTCGATTACCCCTCGGGCCCGGCCTACGCGCTGATGGGCTTCGACACCCTCACCTTCACGCCGCTCTTCGTCGCCTCCCGCGTGACGGGCTGGACCGCGCACATCCGCGAGCAGCAGGCCGCGAACGCGCTCATCCGCCCGCTGTCGGAGTACGTCGGCCCCGACGAGCGGCACATCGACGGCTACGTCGCCGACGCGGCCGTGCGCGACGCGCAGGAGCGCCCCGAAGAGGCGGCGAGCTGATGGGCGAGCCGCGGATCGTCATCGTCTCGGGTGCCCGCACGCCCATCGGGTCTTTCGGCGGGTCGCTGTCGGGCGTCGACGCGCACGAGCTGGGGGCCGTCGCGGTCGAGGCCGCGCTGACCCGCGCCGGCGTCGCCAAAGACGACGTCGACGAGGTCGTCATGGGCTGTATCGCCCAGAACGGCCCCGATGCTTACAACGCCCGCCGCGTCGCGCTCGCCGCGGGTCTGCCCACACGCGTCCCCGCCTTCACGGTCAACCGGCTCTGCGGCTCGGGACTGCAGGCGATCTGGTCGGCCGCGCAAGAGCTTCGCTGGGGCGGTATCGACGTCGCCGTCGCGGGCGGCGACGAGAGCATGTCGCGCACGCCCTTCCTCGACTACGGCGCCCGCGGCAACAGCCGTCTCGGCGACCGCACGCTGCTCGACGGCACGCTCGCGATCCTCACCGACCCCTTCAGCGGCCGGCACATGGGCACGACGGCCGAGGTCGTGGCATCCCGATACTCCGTCTCGCGCGAGGAGCAGGACGCCTTCGCCGTCGAGAGCCAGCGACGGGCATCGACGGATGCCGCGCGCGCGGCGTTCGCGGAAGAGATCGTGCCCGTGACCACCGGTGGCAAGCGGCCGGTCGAGGTATCCGTCGACGAGCACCCGCGACCGGGCACGACCCTCGAGGCGTTGGCGGGCCTGCGCCCCGCGTTCGAGCGGGACGGGTCGGTCACGGCCGGGAACTCCTCCGGCATCAACGACGGCGCCGCCGCCACCGTGCTGCTGCGCGAAGACGATGTCCGCGATCGCGGCCTGACCGGCCTCGCGACGCTCGAGGCCGTGACGACCGCCGGCGTCGACCCCGAGATCATGGGGTACGCGCCGGTTCTCGCCCTGCAGCGTCTGTGGGAACGCACGGGGCTCAGCCCGGCCGACGTCGACGTGATCGAGCTGAACGAGGCCTTCGCCGCGCAGGCGGTCGCGGTGACCCGCGACGCGGGCCTCGACCCCGAGAAGGTCAACCCGTACGGCGGCGCGATCGCGCTGGGGCATCCCGTCGGGGCGACGGGCGCGACCCTGACCGTGCGCGCGGCCCTCGACCTGCGACGCCGCGACCTCGAGTACGCGGTCGTGACGATGTGCATCGGCGGCGGTCAGGCGCTCGCGGCGCTGCTGCGGCGGTACTGACGCCACACGACGGCCGGGCCCGGGACGGTCGACCTCGACACGGCGGGCTCTCGTCAGGGGACGAAGACGTCCGCGGCGCCGGCCCCCATGAGGAAGAGCCGGCCGCCGAACAGTACTTGCGCGGCGATCATGCCGATGAGCGAGGCGATGGCGACGCTCGCCAGGGCGTACCCCCAGGCGCGACCGGTGCGCGGTTGCCGCGGGAACACCGTGAGGCCCAGCGCGACGATGCCGACGGCGTGCGCCACGAGCAGGGGGACGGTACCGAACTCGAACCCGAAGCCGGCCATGCTCGTGCCCGCGGCCACTGCCTTCGGTTGCTCGGTCATCTCCTCCAAGAAGGCCATGCCGAACCACACCCAGGCCACGACCGCCACCACCACCCCGAGCACGCTGAGCACCCAGAACATCGCCCCCGGTGAGCGGCGTCGCGCGGTGGCCGGGCGCTGTGCGGTCCGTGTCGAGCTCATAGGGCTCAGGGTAGGCGAGCGCCCGCGATACTGAGCGCATGAGCATCCATCTCCTCGGCGGCGGGCGTGACGTCGCCCGCTGCGGCGCGCTGCTGGAACCGTTCGTCGCGGAAGCCCGCGAGAGGGCGGAGGGCCGCACGCCAGTCTTCGCGCTGCTGCTCGTGCTCGAGGCCGACGACGAGGCCTCGGTCGCGCGTTTCCGCGGTGTCCTCGAGGCTGCGGGCGCGCAGGAGATCCGGGTGGAGGCGATCGTCGAGGGTGAGACTTTCACCCCCGCGGCGATCGACGCCGACGCCCTCTTCGTCGGCGGCGGACTGACCCCGGCGTATCAGGACGCGTTCGCGGACATCGCGGCCGCCCTCCGCGCGCGGGTGCGGGACGGGATGCCGTATGCCGGCTTCTCGGCCGGCTCGGCCATCGCCCCGCAGCGGGCGCTGGTGGGCGGATACCTGTTGCACGGTGTGGAGGTGGCATCCGAGGATGCAGCCGAAGAGCTCGACGAGCTCGAGGTCCGCGACGGGCTCGGCCTCGTTCCCTTCGCGGTCGACGTGCACGCCGCGCAGTGGGGGACGGTCTCGCGCCTCATCGCGGCCGTCGACGCGGGGCTGGTCGCCGAGGGCGTCGCGATCGACGAGCACGCGGCCGTGATCGTCTCGTCGGGTGCCTCCACCGTTCGTGGGCCCGGTCACGTGTGGGACGTCGCCGCCGCGGCATCCGGAGTCCGAGTCACCCTCCGTTCGGCCTGACCGGCGCCCTCGCGCGGAGGTCGCGGGCGCCGCGCCGTCTCCGCGGGTGAGCCCCGGCGTGCCGGCGGAGAACTCCGCGGTACGACACGAGGAACGCGGAACGGCCCCCACCCGCGAGGGTGAGGGCCGTTTCCCTTTCCGGCGTCAGACGGCGCGGCGCCGCCGCAAGACGAAGGCGAGACCGCCGGCCACCACGAGGAAGACACCCGCGAGCGCGATGCCCCACGGCGCCTCGGCACCGGTGGTCGCGAGGTTCTGACCGGGGCGGGCGCCCGGCTGCGCGGCATCCGTTCCCGGCTGTGCGCTCGGCTGCTGCCCCGGGTTCTCGCTCGGCGTCGTCCCCGAGACCAGCACGGCGCGGCCCAGCGGTGCCGGGTCGACCACCGGCGTCGCCTCGAAGTACGACAGCGTCGCGTCGAGGTCGATCTCACCGGTGTCGGTGCGGTCGGTGCCCGCCGCGAAGGTCGTGAAGCCGTCGCCGCCGTTTGCGAGGAACGAGTTGGTCACGACCGTGAACGTGTCGCCGTCGGCGATCGTTCGGCCCTGGTAGGTCATCGCCACGACCGCACCCACGCGCGGGTTCGACGGATCCTGCGTGTAGGTGTACGAGAAGCCGTCCGACACACCGAGGTGCAGCTTCGGACGGTCGCCCGTCGCCTTCCACTGCTCGTTCAGGATGCCGCGCAGCTGCGCGCCCGTCAGCGTCACCGTCACGAGGGTGTTGGCGAACGGCTGCACGAGGGCCGCCTCCTTGAAGGTGACGACCCCGTCGTCGAGCAGGTCCGCTCGGAGGCCGCCCGGGTTCATGAGCGCGATCTGCGCCTGCGTTCCCGCGTAGGTCGGGTCCTGCGACGTCGCCCAGAGGTAGACGTCCGCGACCCCGTTGCCCATCGACGACTCCACGCCGCGGTCACTGCCCGAGGGGGTGCCGCCGCGCAGGATGTCGGCGCTGATCCGGCCCACCGGCTTCGCGCCGATGACGTCGGCCTGCGCGACGTAGCCCGCGACCTTCGCCGCGATCGTGGCATCCGGAGCGAAGGCCTTTGCCAGCGGGAACGTGGTTGCGGAGATGGATGCCAGGGAGCCGGTGCGCTCGTCCCACGCCAGCGACAGCTGACCCATGGCCTTGCCGTACTCGGACGCCTGGATGACCGGGCGGGTGCGGTCGGTGCCGGCCACCGGCAGGTCGCACGCGTAGGTCTGGTGCGTGTGCGCCGAGACGAACGCGTCGATCTCGGGCGACGCGTTGACCGCGAGCTTGCCGAAGCCGTCCTGGTCGGCCGCCACGGCGGCGCAGTCGTTCGAGGTCGAGGCCCCCGAGTGCGTCAGCAGCACGATGACGTCGGCGAGGTCGTTCTTCGTGATCTCGTCGGCGACGCGGTTCGCGGCTTCGAGCTGGTCGCCGAATTCCAGGCCGGCGATGCCGGCGGGGTCGACCATCGTGGCGGTGTCGGGCGTGACGGTGCCGATGAAGGCGACACGCACGCCGTCGACGTCCTTCACCGCGTACTCCTGCAGCGCGGGCTCGGTCGTGCCTTTCTTGTAGACGTTGGCACCGAGACCGAACTGGCCGCCCCCGTATGCGGGGAGCACGCGATCGGTGAGGTCGGCGAAGCCGCGGTCGAACTCGTGGTTGCCCACGGCCGAGACGTCGAGGCCGGACGCCTTGAGCGCGTCGATCGTCGGCGAGTCGTCCTGGATGAGCGAGGTGAACGTCGAGGCGCCGATGTTGTCGCCCGCCGAGACGAACAGCTTGTTCGGGTTCTGCGCCTCCTTGGCCTTGACGGCCCCGGCGAGCACGGCGGCTCCGGCCTCGCCCTGCGAGCCCGTCTCGAGGCGGCCGTGGAAGTCGTTGATCGTGAGGATGTCGATGTTCTTCACGCTGGGGTTCTCCACCGCGAACAGGGTCGTGGTGCCCGACACCTCGTTGCCGACGGCAACGAGCGGGCGGCCGGTGGGCGAGGCATCCGCGGGGATGAAGTCGACCCCCTCGGGGCCCAGGTCTCCGGCCTTCGACAGCAGTTCGCGGTCGGCCGTCTCGTCACCGGTCAGCTGGTCTTCGACCGAGACCGAGAAGTCGCGGTTGTTGACGTATCCGGCATACGTGGCGTTCTTCGGGTCGGTGATGTCGTACGTGACGATGCCGCCGACGCGCTCCAGCCCGACGAAGGCGTACGTGCGTCCGTCGACCTCACCGATCGCGAGGCTCTCGGGCTCGGGACCCTTGTCGTCGCTGCGGCCCTCGAGGTTCGAGGCGGAGTGGTTCGAGTTGAAGAACTCCGGGTTCGCGTCGTGCGTGACGCGTTCGAAAGCGGCGCCCGAGTCGAAGACCTGCTCGCCCGCGGTGTTCCACACCGAGAAGCCGCGGCCGCCGAAGGTGGAGAGCGCGGAGTAGCAGGTGCCGTCGGCGTTCAGCCCCCTGTCGGTCGCGATGTTGAGGCGGCCGAGGTCGGCGTTGCCGAGCGAGCCCGCGAGCGGGCTGTCGGCGCACACCGGCGCGAGTCCCTTCGCCCCGAGGTCTCCCACGCGCGCGGTGTCGGTGTACTCGCCCCAGGCGCGACCGTCGCCCTCGTTGGCGGTGACGAGGTAGGTCTCGCCGTCCGCCTCGTAGGCCTGGATGCCGTCGGGCATGTACATGCCGAACAGCCCCGGGTAGGTCTTCTCGTTGTAGGTGGGCGCGCCCTTGGGGTCACGGTCGCTCGCATCGAGCGTCTCGACGCCGTAGTCCTTGACACCCAGGGACCGGATGCCGGTGACCTCGGCCGAAGCCAGATCGACGATGGCGAGGGCGTTCGCCTCCTGCAGCGTGACGTAGGCCGTGCCGCCGGCGACGGCGATGTACTCGGGCTCGAGGTTACGGCTGACGCGGTTGGCCGCGAGCGGGGTGTCGCCCTGGTCGGGCGCGGCGACGTCGGGGCCGAAGACACGGACAGTGGGGTCGAGGGTCCTCGTGCCGCCCTGCTCGAAGGCGGCGAAGCCGGCGGTGCGCACGGCGTCCTGGGTGGGGGCGCTCTTGCCGGCGGGCAGAGCCACGATGCCGACCGAGCCCTCCGGGTCGCTCGTGAAGTCGTCGGCCGGCTCGCCCTCGTTGGCGACGACCGCGACCGTGCCGTCGGCGGAGATCGTGACCATGTCGGGCAGCGCTCCGACGGTGACCTCGCCGAGGACGGTCGGCTCGGCGGCATCCGCATCGAAGAAGACCAGGCGCCCCGGCGCGGTCTTGTCGGCGTCTTCCACGGCGATGACGCCGAGACCGTCGGCACGGACCGCGAGGGAGTTGGCGACGCCGGTCGCGGTGATCGCATACAGCTTCGCGGGGGACGCGGGGTTGCTGTTGTCGAGCACGTCGACGGCTCCGGCCTGCGCGTTCACGACGAACAGGCGGTTCTTGTACGCGTGCACGATCTCGGCGGCCGACTGGTCGAACACGCCGGTCTCGTACGTGCCGATCGGCCGCAGGCTCACCGCGCTGTCGGCGGGGGAGTCCCGGACGGGCTCGGGAACGATCGCGGCGGAGGCCGCGGTCACGCTCGACAGGGCGAGCGCGCACACGACGGCCGTCGTCGCGGTCACCGCGACGGAACGGCGGAGGAAGGGCGAAGGCATGGCTGTGTCCTCGGTGCATGGGGGCCATGCGCAGCGGGGGCGGCGCAGGGGGCGCCGCGCGCGGCGCACGTGACGAGTGTGTCGGCGAAGCGTGACGATGGGGGTGAACGGGTGGAAAACGCGATCGCTCGGCAGTCACGGTCGCTGCGCGCCGCTCGGCCCCCCGTTTACTCTGGGCGCATGACGACGCCCGCCGACTCCCATCCCGACGAGCCCCACCGCCAGGGCCTCGCCCAGCGACTGAACGGCCTGCGCGCCGGAGTGCTGGGCGCGAACGACGGCATCGTCTCGACGGCCGCCGTCGTGGTCGGTGTGGCCGGTGCCACGAGCGACGTGGGACCCGTGCTGGTGGCCGGGCTCGCCGCGCTCGTGGGCGGGGCGGTGTCGATGGCGCTCGGCGAGTACGTCTCGGTCTCGAGCCAGCGCGACAGCGAACGGGCGCTGATCCAGAAGGAGCGGCGCGAGCTCGCCGAGGATCCGGATGCCGAGTTCTCGGAGCTCGTGGGTCTGTACGAGGCCCAGGGGCTCACGCGCGACACCGCGACGCGCGTGGCGACCGAGCTCACGGCATCCGATGCCCTCAAAGCCCACCTCGCGGTCGAGCTGAACATCGACGCCGACGACGTGGTGAGCCCGTGGACCACGGCCCTGGCGTCGGCGGCGGCGTTCACGATCGGGGCGCTGCTGCCGATGCTGACGATCTTGCTCGCGCCGGTCGAGGTGCGCGTGCCGCTCACGTTCGGGGCGGTGCTGGTGGCCCTCGCGGTCACCGGCTACGTCGCCGCGTGGATCGGCGGTGCCCGCCGCGGGCTCTCGATCCTGCGCACGGTCATCGGCGGCGCGCTCGCGCTGGGCGCGACGTATCTCGTGGGCTCGCTCTTCGGGGTGGCGGCGGGGTAGCGCTCGGACCCTCAGCCGGCGATGGACGCGTCGGTGAGTGACCCGTCGGCCTGCAGGTCGATGACGATAACGTGGCCGATGAACAGGTCGCCGTCGTCGTAGTACGGCGTGGCCGAGCCGTCGGCGGCGATGCCGAGCTCGCTCAGGCGGATCCGCTCCGCGAACGTCTCGCGGGTGATCGGCGCCGGGTCCGGTGCGTCGTCGTCTTCGTCCTCCTCCTGCCACTCGTTCGCGAGGTCGGTGAGCTTCTCGGCCGCGAAGGCGCGCCAGCGGTCATCGACGTCCGGCAGGTCGGCGAGCAGTCCCCGTAGGCGAGCGAAGGCACCCTCGCAGGTCTCGGCGCCTTCGCGAGCGTCGTCGTCGATGCTCAGGCTGACCTATACGCGGTCACCCGCCCAGGGGACCTCTCCCGTGAACCACCCGAAGGAACGATCGAGGGCGAACGCGCCCAGGTCGGTGGAGAGGACGACAGGGCGGACCCACTCTTCGCGCCGGTCGCCGAGCACAGGGACGGTCAGGTCGCGCTCGATGACCTCATCGAGCGCGAAGTGATGCGAGAGATCGGGCACGGGGAGGTTGTACCTCGCGTACTCCGCGGGGTCGGGGGTGGCGCGGCGGACTCGCACGCGGTACTGCGTCAGGGCCGTGAGAGCGTGGACCCACCCCTCGCGTTCCGCGCCGGTGGCGAGCCGCGACAACCTCCCCTCGTCGGCGACCACGGCGCCTCCTGCCTCACCGACCCCGGTGCCGGATCCGATGCGGCGGCGGTCACGACCTCGGCGACCTGCGGGTGCATCGCATCCTCGAGGGCACGAACGAGATCAGGCGCCTCATCGTGGGCCGGAGCGTGCTGGCGGCGTGAGCCGGGGGAGCCGTGCGGAACCCCCTCGATCCATGTCGGGGGAGCGTGCGAGCATGCCAGGGCGGGATCACCGCGCGCCGGAACGACGGGAGTGACATGACGAACCAGGATGCCGAGTACCAGACCATTCGCGTCGAGCAGCGGGGCCGCGTCGGGTGGATCACGCTGGATCGCCCCGAGGCGCTCAACGCTCTGAACACGGCGACGATGCGTGAGGTCGTCGCCGCGGCCGAGACGTTCGACGCGGACGAGGGCGTCGGTGCCATCGTCGTCACGGGCAGTGAGAAGGCGTTCGCCGCGGGGGCCGACATCAAGGAGATGGAGAGCAAGTCGAGCGTCGAGATGACGCTGACCGACCACTTCGGGGCGTGGGCGCGGTTCGCCGCCGTGCGCACGCCGGTCGTCGCGGCGGTGTCGGGCTACGCCCTCGGCGGCGGGTGCGAGCTCGCCCTCATGTGCGACGTGATCCTCGCGTCCGACCGGGCGCGGTTCGGCCAGCCCGAGGTGCAGCTCGGGGTCATCCCGGGCATGGGCGGCACGCAGCGTCTCGTGCGCGCGCTCGGGTACTACAAGGCCGCCGAGCTCGTGCTCACCGGCCGCATGATCGACGCGGCCGAGGCCGAGCGGGTCGGGCTCGTCTCGCGGGTCGTGCCCGCGACCGACCTCCTCGACGAAGCGCAGACGGTGGCCCAGACGATCGCCGAGAAGCCGCTGCCCGCCCTGTACGCCGCGAAGGCGGCGCTCGACGCGGCGCTGGAGACCTCACTCGCCGAGGGGCTGCGCTTCGAGCGGCAGGCCTTCGCGGGCCTGTTCGACACCGCCGACCAGAAGGAGGGGATGGCCGCGTTCCGCGAGAAGCGCGCGCCGTCGTTCACCCACCGATGAATCGTCTCGGTCGACAAAGACTCAGACCATCCCATCTTCGCCGTCGCCGACTTCGGTATCGTCGGAGACCTGTTCACCGTCGTCCCGCAGTTCATCAGCGCGCGCGACGCCCACAAGAAGTAGTCCCTCACGTATAGATGGCGTCGACACCCGATAACCCACGTCGCGGGCTGCCGCGCGTTCCCGGCGGGGAGCCGTGGCCGCCCGCGGGCTCCGGCGTGCCCGAGGCGGGTGCGGGGGAGCCGGCCGCCCCGCGCGCACCCCTCTCGGTGCCGCGGACGGTATGGCCGGGCGCGGCGGCATCCGCTGTCCGAGAGAGACCCGCGGAACCCCGCCGTATCGGCCCCTACACACCGGTGCAGTGGCTCGCGTCGATCGCGGTGCTCGGCGTCTTCGCGCTCGCGCTCGCGGGTATCGCGGTGCTGCTCGCCCGCTTCGTGCTCGCCCTCGAGCCGGGGCAGCAGTTCCTCGCCGCTTTCCCCGGCGAGTACCGCCTGCCCGAGGGGGCACCGGTGGGGATTCCCGCCTGGCTCAACTGGTCGCACTTCCTGAACAGCTTCTTCCTGCTCTTCATCATCCGCACCGGCTGGCAGGTGCGGCGCGAGAAGCGTCCCGCCGCGTTCTGGTCGCCGCGCGGCAACAAGAAGCGTCGCATCAGCCTGGCGCTGTGGTTCCACCAGGCGATCGACATCCTGTGGATCGCGAACGGCGTGGTCTTCGTCGTGCTGCTGTTCGCGACCGGGCAGTGGATGCGGATCGTGCCGACGTCGTGGGAGGTCTTCCCGAACGCGCTGTCGGCGGCCCTGCAGTACGTCTCGCTCGACTGGCCGACCGAGAACGGCTGGGTGAACTACAACAGCCTGCAACAGCTGTCGTACTTCGCGATCACGTTCCTGGCCGCGCCCCTCGCGATCGTCAGCGGGGTGCGCCTGTCGGGCGTCTGGCCGAAGGATGCCGAGAAGCTCAACCGGTGGTACCCGATCGAGTGGGCGCGCCGCCTGCACTTCCCGGTGATGCTGTTCTTCGTGGCGTTCATCGTGGTGCACGTCGGTCTCGTGCTCGCGACCGGTGCCCTCCGCAATCTCAACCACATGTACGCCGCCCGTGGTTCGGTCGACCCCGAGGCGTACGCGAGCGATCCCACCGGATTGCTGATCTTCGCGGCATCCCTGCTCGTGATGGCCGTGGGCTGGGTGGCGGCGCGCCCCGCGGTGCTCGTGCCGATCGCCCGCCTGTTCGGCGACGTCAAGCAGCGCTGACGCGTCGCGGCGAGGACGCCCTGGCTGTCGAGGACGTACCTCGTCGTCGAGGACGCACACGATCGCGCACAGAACCGTGCGTCCTCGGCAAAGCCCGTGCGTCCTCGGAGGTGGGCGCCGCGCGGCTCAGACCCGGCCGCGCGCCCGCAGACCGTCGGCGATGAGGGCCAGGCCGAACGCGAAGTCGTCGCTCGCGAGGCCCGCGGGGTCGCCCTCGGCTGCCGGGATGCCGTCCGCCGCGCTGTCGCCCTCGACCCCGCCTGCCGCGCCGCCGCCGACCCGCACGCCGACGCTGTCGTAGTGCAGGCGCTGCTGCTCGTGCCACGCGAAGCCGAGCACGTAGTGCAGCACGGTGGTGGCCACGCGCCGCGCCGTCTCGGCGTCGGCGCCGGTCGCGGCCACGGCCGACGCGAGCCGGTCGTGCGCGAGCGAGGACCCGAGCCCGAGCGCCAGGGTGCTCGAGACCACCTCGGCGCCGTCGCGGTACGCCAGCAGCGCGTCGCGCAGGGCGTGCGCCTCGACGAGCAGGTCGACGGCGGGACCGGATGCCATGCGGCCGACGATGCGGTCGGAGAGCTCGGCGAGCAGCGACTGCTTGTTGGGGAAATGCCAGTACAGCGCGCTGGGCTGTACCTCGAGCGCGGTGGCGAGCCGGCGCATCGTGAGGTCGGGCAGGCCGTGGTCGTCGAGGAGGCGCAGGGCGGCGCGGGCGACGTCGTCGGCGGAGTGTCCTCGGGGTGCCATGCCTCTGACTATAGTGAACGCTGTTCATGTGAACACCGTTCAGGAAGGTTCCTCATGTCTCGTACTCCGGATGCCACCGACCTCGCCCGCGTGGCCGTCTTCGCCGCGCTGATCGCGGTGCTGGGTCTGCCGGGGAGCTTCCCCGTGTTCGGCGGCGTGCCCATCACCGCCCAGACCCTCGGCGTGATGCTCGCGGGAGCCGTGCTCGGACCGTGGTTCGGGGCGCTCTCGGTCACGGTGCTCCTCGCGCTCGTCGCGGCGGGTCTCCCGCTGCTCGCCGGTGGTCGCGGCGGCTTCGGCGTCTTCCTCGGGCCGACGGCCGGCTACGCGCTGGGGTGGATCCTCGGTGCGATCGTGATCGGCCTGATCGTCCACGCGGGCGGCCGACGCCCGGTCGTCTGGCGCACCGCGCTGGCGATGGTCGCCGGCGGGATCGGCGCCATCTACGCCCTCGGCATCCCGGTGCAGAGCCTCGTCACCCGTTTGCCGCTCGCCGAGACCGCGCTCTCCAGCCTCGTCTTCGTGCCCGGCGATCTGCTCAAGGCCGCGCTTGCGACCGTCATCGTCACCGCGCTCGTGCGCGCGTACCCCCGCGGATTCCGTCGCGCGTGGCGCAGCACGCCCGCGCGCGAGCGGGCGCGGGTGAGTGCCGCGGCGTGATCGCCGTCGATGTCGCCGGGTTGCGCCCGGCCGGACGCCGTGCCGACATCGATGAAGCGTGGGACGCCATGCTGGTCGACGGTGCGCGCGGAACGACGGGGCCGTCCCGGTGATCCTGCGCTGCACGGGTCTGGGCGTGCGTCTGGACGACCGTACGGTCCTGCGCGATGTCACCCTCGACCTCGCCGCCCGCACGATCGCGGTGGTGGGCGACAACGGATCGGGCAAGTCGACCTTCGCGCGCGTCGTCGCGGGTCTCGTCCGCCGCACCGAGGGCTCGCTCGAGGTCGGTGGTCACGACCCCGACGCGGATGCCGCGGCGCACCGCCGACGCGTCGCCCTGGTGCTGAGCAACCCCGACGCCCAGATCGTGATGCCCACCGTGTCGGAGGACGTCGCGCTCTCCCTCCGGCCCGAGCGGCTCGGGCGCGCGGAGCGCGACCGTCGCGTGAGCGAGGCGCTGGTCCGCTTCGGCCTCGACGGTTTCGGCGACCAGGCCGCGCATGCGCTCTCCGGCGGGCAGAAGCAACTGCTCGCGCTGTGCGGGGCGTTCGTGCGCCGCCCCGAGATCGTCGTGGCCGACGAGCCGACCGCGTGCCTCGACGCCCGCAACGCGCGGGTCGTCGCCGGCCATCTGCTCGCCGACACCGGCCACACGCTCATCGTGGTCACCCACGACCTGGCTCTCGCGCGGCGGTGCGAGGCGGCGGTGCTGTTCGAGGACGGCCGGGCCGTGGCATCCGGAGCCGCCGTCGACATCGTGGATGCCTACGAGCGGGCGCTGTCGTGCTGAGTCTGTATCGCCCGGGAGACGGGTGGATGCACCGGATGCCGGCCGGCCCGAAGCTCGCGCTCCTGTCGCTCGTCGCGCTCCTCGTCGCCGCGCTGCCGTCGGTGTGGGCGGCGGTGCCGGTCGCGGTCGGCGTGCCGGTGGTGCTGTATCTCGGCGCCGGCATGGGCGCGACGGCGGGGCTGCGGGAACTCGCGCGTCAGGGGTGGGCGCTCCGCTGGGTCATCGTGATCACCGCGGTGGGGCAGCTGATCTTCCTCGGGCCGGAGGCGGCTGCCGCCAACACGGCGCGGGTCGTGGCCGCGCTGCTCGTGGTGGGGCTGCTCCCGCTGACCACGCGCGTGTCGGCGATGCTCGACGCGATGGAACGCGGCATGACGCCGCTTCGCCGCGTCGGCGTCGACCCGGTGCGGGCGGCGCTCCTGCTCACGGTGACCCTCACGACCATCCCGGTGCTCGCGCGCCTGGCCAGCGAGATCCAGGACGCGCAGCGTGCGCGGGGCCTGCGCCCGTCGCTCGGTCGCAGCGCCCTGCCGTTCCTCATCGTGGCCCTGCGTCACGCCGACGATCTCGGCGACGCGCTCGCCGCGCGCGGCATCCGCTGATCCGCGCCAGATCACACGATCCGCGCGAGGTCGCGCGATCCGCGGGTACAGGAGCGTGTGCTCTCGGCCCGGACGTGTGATCTCGGCGCCGCGCGCCGGCGACCGGGCGCCCAGCGACGCCGCGCGCCGACGACCGGGGCGGGAGGCGGGCGCGAGCAGGGTCAGGACCCCGCCGCGCGACCCGCCGCGAACCCTTCCGCATACGCCTCGTCGGCGCCCTGGCGAAACATGTCGCGCGCCGGGTCGCGCACGATCGAGCGGGCTCCGGGCAGGTCGAGGTCGCCGACCAGGTCGGCGCGTCCGCGCACGACGGCGACGGGCCGGCGCGCGGCCTTGCCCTTGACGAGGTCGGTGGCCGCGGCGATCTCGTCGGCCACGCACGGCAGCGTCACCACGAGCGGGCGGCCCTCGGTATCCGTCGTCCCACGGAGGTCCTCGAAGACGTGGATGCCGCCGGCCCCGATCGCGTGATCGGTCTGGCCCTCGCGCCAGGCGCGGCCGAGCGTATCGGTGATGATCACGCCGACGCGGGCGACGGCGCGCAGACCCTCGGCGAGGCGCCGGGCGGAGGCGTCGGGGTCGACCGGCAGCAGCAGCACGGTGCCCTCGGGGGTGTTGCTGGCATCCACCCCGGCCGCGGCCGACACGATCCCCAGCGGGTTCTCGACGATGCGCGTCACGTGCCCGGTGGGAGACGTGCGGGATGCCACGAGGCGGACGGTCTCGCGGGTGATCGCGTCTTCCCGGTCGTCGGCGCGGATGATGCGGCCCTCGGCCTTCGAGACGACCTTGCTGGTGACGACGACGATGTCGCCGTCTTCCAGGGGCCGATCCACGGCATCCAGGATCACCCCGACGAGGTCGTCGCCCGGGGCGATCTCGGGGATGCCGTCGAGGGCCCAGATCTGCAGCACGTCAGCGGACGAAGCGCACCTCGGTGAGCTCCTCGCCGAGGAAGGGCTGCACCTGCGTCGCGCCGTCGAGAGCGAAGCCGTTGCGCGTGTAGAAGCGGTGCGCGCGGGGGTTGTCGTCGGCGACCCAGAGGTACACGCCCTCGTCTTCGCCGACGGCGGCGTCGAACAGTCGCTGGCCGATGCCCGTGCCGTGGTAGGCGTCGAGCAGGTAGATGAAGTACAGCTCGCGCTCGCGCGGCGCGTCGTCGTCGCGGGCGGGTCCGGACCCGACGAAGCCGACGATCTCGCCGTCGACGAGGGCAGCATGCATGCGGTAGCCGTCGCCCTGGGCCGCCCAGTGGGTCCAGAGCTCGGCCATCCGGCGGGGGGAGACGGCCTCGAGCGCCGCCTTGCTGATCAGGTGGTCGTAGGTCTCGTGCCAGCAGGCGGCGTGCACGCGGCCGAGGGCTTCGGCGTCGACGTCGCGCACCGGACGGACGACGATGTCGGTACGGGTTTCGGCAGTCATGGCGTGACTCTACGCGCGGCGCCCGCCGAGGTGAAATCGGCGGACGCGACGGCGCGGATGCGGTAGAGGGTGTCCAATCCGGCGCGCCTCGATCGCCTCGCCACCCGTTTCCGGATGCCATTGCTCACGGCCTTCGCGGGGCGTGTTGGCGGCGAAGCCTGTCGTGCCCCCGCTGATTTGTACTACTCGCACAATGACATCGCGGATCCGTCATCGAATCGCTACGCTCGCCGATCGTGAACGTCCTCTGGCGCACCCTCCTCGTCCTCCTTCGCGCGCGTCGTCGCCTGCGGCGCGAGGGGCCCGTCGACCCCACCACCGTCGCGCGCCTGCGCATCCGCGTGCTGCCGAGCGACATCGACCTGCTGCGCCACCTCAACAACGGCCGCTACCTGTCGCTGTTCGACCTGGGGCGGTGGGATCTGCTGACCCGCGCCGGCCTCATGGCGGCGATGACGAGACAGGGCTGGTACGCCGTGGTGGCGGCCGAGACGATCACGTTCCGCCGCTCGCTGGAGCTGTGGCAGCGCTTCGACCTCGAGACGCGTCTGATCGGACACGACGACCGCGCGGTGTATCTCGAGCACCGCGCCCTGGTGAAGGGCGAGATCTACGCGCGCGCGATCATCCGCGCGCGCATTCTGCGCCGCACCGGCGGTACCGTGCCGCACGACGAGCTCTTCGCCGCGGTGGGTCGCCCCGAGGGACTGCCCGACATCGAGGCATGGGTGCACGAGTGGGCCGACGGCTCGGCGCTGCCGTCGACGAAGCGGCCGGCGCCGAGCGTCTGGGAGTGAGACCCCGGCGCCCGAGCCGCCGCGTCGTCAGCGCCCGAAGCGCGCGTCGAGCCAGGCGACCTGGCGCATCCAGTGGCGATGACCGCCGCCCTCGTGTCCGTTGTACGGGTACACCTCGATAGCTGCATCCTCGGAGGCCAGCGCGTGGAACGCGGCGAACACCCCCGAGGGCAGCACGATGTCGTCCATCAGCCCGACCGAGAAGAACGCCGGCGCCGTGATGCGGCGCGCGAGGATCGCGCCGTCGATGTGCGACAGGGTGTGCAGGGCGCGGTCCACGTCGTCGCGGTGGACCGACAGGTAACGCGTGATCTCGGTGAAGGGTGCCGACGGCGTGCGCACGATCGCGTTCGGGATGTCGCACAGGAACGGCACGTCGGGCAGCACCGCCGCCACCGCGTCGCCGCTCAGCGCCGCCGCGGCGATCGACAGGGCACCGCCCTGGCTGCCCCCGGTCACGGCCACCCGGGCCGAGTCGACGCCGGGCAGCGCCCGCACCTCGTCGACGAGTCGAGCGGCGTCGGTGTACAGGCGGCGGTAGTAGTAATCGCGCGGATCGAGGATGCCGCGGGTCATCACACCGGGGAACGCGGCCGTCGACCCGTGGGGGTCGGGGGTGTCGCCGAGGCTCCAGGTGGAGCCCTGCCCGCGCGTGTCCATGATCACGTGGACGTAGCCCGCGGCGGCCCACGTGAGCTTCTCGCCCGGGAGTCCTCGACCGCCGCCATAGCCGATGTACTCGACGACGGCGGGGAGGACCTCGTCGCCGACCGGGCGCACGACCCACCCACGGATCTCGTCACCGGCGAAACCGGTGAAGGTGAGATCGTGCACGCTCAGCGCCCGCACCGGGGCGTCGACGGGGGTCAGGGTGATCGGCCGGGCGACCTCACGCGCCTCGGCGAGCGTCGCCTGCCAGAACGCATCCAGTCCGTCGGGCACGGGGAGGGCCGGACGGTACTCGCGCAGCAGCTCGAGGGGCATGTCGGTGAAGGTCTGGGCCATGCGTGGTCTTTCGTCGAGGAGGGGCTGCACCGACAGTAGCGAATCCCGTGCCGACGTCGGCGGGTACGTGACGCGAGGAGACGCGCGGCACAGACGACGGCCCCGACCGCGCGAAGCGGCCGGGGCCTTCGGGGTACCGGGGAACGGGACTAGCTGGTGAGCAGGCGCAGGCCGTAGTTCTGCAGGATCTCGTTGACGGGCTGGAAGTAGGTCGTCCCGCCCGACGAGCAGTTGCCCGAACCGCCCGAGGTGACGCCCTGGGCCTGGTTGCCGGCGAGCAGCGACCCGCCCGAGTCGCCCGGCTCGGCGCAGACGGTCGTGCGGATGAGGCCCGAGACCGTTCCTTCGGCGTAGCGCACGGTGGAGTTGTACGCCTGGATCTGGCCGCAGTGCCATCCGGTCGTGGAACCCGAGCGGCAGACGGTCGCGCCGACCGCGGCCTGGGTGGACCCCTTCACCGCGACGGCGCCGCCGGCGTAGTCGTCGACCTGGCCGACCGGGGTGTGACCGGGGGTGGCCACCCAGGCGTAGTCGTTGCCGGGGAACGACGATCCCTGGAACGTGCCGTAGGTCGTGCTGTCGCCGACGTCGCCGCAGTGGCCGGCGGTGACGAAGCCGCCCTGCACCGCGAAGCCGACCGAGCAGCGACCCTGGTTGTTGATGTAGTACGCGATACCGCCGCGGATCGTGGCGAGCGTCTCGGGCGCTTCGACGCCCGTCTGCAGACGCACCGCATCGGCGGGGACACCCAGGGTCTCGACGAAGTCGGCGGCGGCCTGGTCGCCACCGGCGACGACGTCGACCACGACGTCGTTGCTCGCGACGTCGATCCACCACGAGGGGATGACGTCGGGCACGCTGCTGGACTCGAGCTGGGCGGCGATCGCCTCGAGATCGTCGAGCGAGTGCGCGGCGGCGACGGGCACCGCGCCGGCGTCGGCCGCCGCGGACAGCGCCGTGTCGGTCGTCGCCGCGGCGTACACCGTGCGCGTGGTCTCGTCGAGCCAGGTGCCGGCGAACGCGTCGCCGGTGGCCGCGGCGACATCGTCGGCCGTACCGGTGGCGTCGGCCTGGAAACGCAGCACGTCTTCGGCGCCGGTGATGTCGGTGCCGAGCTCGGCCGCCATGGCGTCGAGCAGCTGCGGGTCGACGCCGTCGACGGCAGCGTCCGGTGCGGGAGTCTGCGCCAGGGCGGGAGCCGTGGCGGCGGTGGTCAGGAACAAGCCGAGGGCAGTAATGCCCACGGCCGCTTTCGATATGCGGTTCACGTGGAGTGACCTTCCATCCAGGGGGGATAAATGGTGGGGTACCCACCGACATGTAAACACGATCCGGACGAAAAGCGAAGGAATTCCTGGTAATTCTTGTTACGAGTGCAAAAACCCCTCGTGCTCCGCTCTCCATTCCGATCCGACGTTGCGCGGCGGGCCGCGCGAGCGCTCCGCGCGCGATCCCTAGGCTGGCGGCATGAGCATCGAAGACCCGCGCGGCACCGGTTTCACGCTCTCCTGCGACATCGCCGCGCGCGCGGCCGAACGCGCGGCGGGCTTCGTCGCCCGCTCGCCCCGCGCCTCCGGTGAGACGCGCCGCAGCGAGCTTGCGCGCGATGCCGCCGCCGCCGGCTTCCTCGCGGCGGTCGCCGACGGTGTGCTCCGCCCCGAGAGCACGACCGCAGCCGCAGCGACCCTGCACCGTCTGGCCGGCGAGATCCCCGCGAGCCTTCCCTGGCTCGTGCGCGGTGCGCTGCAGATCGGCGGCGCCGTCGCGCCCGTCCTCCCCGCCCCGGCCGTGCCCCTCGTGCGACGCGCGCTGCGTGACGTGCTCGGCGGGCTCGTTCTCGACGCGCGCCCCGACCGGCTGGGGGCGGCGCTGTCCGCGCTCGCGGCTCAGGGTGCGCCCGCCGACGTGCGGCTCCTCGGTCCCGCCGTGCTCGGCGAGGCGGCCGCGCGGCGCCGGCTCGACGGCATCCGGACCCTCGTCGCCCGCGACGACATCACGCGCGTATCGCTGCCCGTCGGCGACGTGGTGGCCGGGCCCTCGCCGTGGGCGTTCGACGCCGACGTCGAGCGCGCCGCCGAACGCCTGCTTCCGCTCTTCGTCGACGCGCTCGCCCACGACACCCACGTCACGCTGGTCGCGCAGGGCCGAGACGACCTCGATCCGACGGTCGCTGTGCTCACCCGCGTGCTCGAGGAGCCTCGCCTGCGCGGCCTGTCCGCGGGCATCTCGGTGCCGGTCGCCGTCGTCGAAAGCCTGGATGCGGTGCGCGAGCTGGCGGCGTGGGGGCGGCAACGGGTGTCCGACGGCGGTGGCCGCCTCACCGTGCGTCTCGATGACGCCCCACCGTGCACGGCGGACGCCGTCACCGCCGCTCGCCACGGGTGGAGCGTGCCCGCACTCACCGGCCGCGACGACATCGATGCCCTCACGGTGCGTATCGTTCGTGAGGCATCGGGTGCCCGTGCCCGCGATGGTCTCGCCGTCGAGTTCGCCACCGCCGATCCCGAGCGGGCGGCTCTCGTGCTCGCCCTGGCCGACGACGCCGGGAGCGATGTCACCCTGACGCTGCCGACCGCAGCCGCCTGGTCGCCGGACGCCCCGCACCTCGTCGTCGCGGCCGTCGCCCACCCCGATGATCTCGACGTGATCGCCGCCCGCCTGGCCTCGGCCTACGCCGATCTCGTGGCGAGCGCGCCGCCGCTTCCCGTCATGGCGCCTGACACCGCCGGCCTCGACGGCACCCCGGGCCCGCAACCGGACGCCTCGCCGTCCGCGCAGGCGGCCGGCGCCCAGGGCGACGGCCTCGACGCGGACGCGGACACCATCGCCGCCGAACCGGCTCCGGCCGCCGAGGCGGACACCGCGCCCCTCGACGAGGGAACTCGCCCTATCGCCCCCGAAAACGCCGCGGTCGCCGCCCGCGCGCAGCGGGCACTCGTCGCCGCCGAAGCCCCGGCCCCGGCGGGACGCACGCCGCAGCGCGACGTCGCCGCCGATCGCGCGATCCTCCGCGAGCGCGCCGACGACGATGCGGTCGAACCCGGGCTCACCCAGGCGGTGCTCGGCATCGCGCGTGAGGCCGCGGCATCCGGGGACACCTCCGCCCTGGGATCCGACGTGCAGCAGATGCTCTTCGGGGGGCAGGCCTTCGTCGACACCGCGGTGTTCTCGGTTCGCGAGAGCGCTGAGCTCTCGGGAGGCGCGCCCGGTTTCCGTAACGTCGCCGACACCGATCCCACCGTGCCCGACGACCGCGCCTGGGCGCTCGCCGTGCTCGCGCGCGTCGCGGAGTCGACCGCGGGCGATGCCACCGCGGCGGCGGGACGCGTCGACGACGAAGCCGGCCTCGACGCCGTCGTCGCCCGCGTCCGTGCAGCCGCCGAGCCGTGGGGCGCACTGGCCGCCGCCGACCGGGCGGCCGTGCTGCAGTCGGCGGCGCGTGCCCTGGCGGACCGTCGCGGGGAGCTCATCGAGGTGCTCGCCTCGGAGGGCGGTGCCCTGGTGGCAGAAGCCGATGTCGAGGTGAGCCAGGCGGTCGACGCCGCCGCGTACTACGCCGCGACGGCGAAGGAGCTCGACCGCGTACCCGGAGCCGTGTTCGTGCCCGACCGCGTCACCGTGGTCGCTCCGCGGTGGAACGCTCCGGTGGGGCTCTGCGCGGCTGAGGTGCTCGCGGCTCTCGGCGCCGGCTCGGGCGTCGTGCTCACGCCGTCGCCGCGCGCGCGGCGGGCGGGCGCGGTCGTCGCCGAGGCGCTCTGGGCCGCCGGCGTGCCGCGCGACCTGCTCGCCTACGTCGACCTGAATGAAGAGGCCTCGGGGCGCGCGCTCGTCGTGCACCCGGGTGTCGACCGCGTGCTGCTCGCCGGTGCGCGCACCACCGCGGAGCGTTTCGCCGCGTGGCGTCCGGCGTTGCCGCTGCAGGCGTTCACCGCCGGCCGCAACGCCGTGATCGTCGCCCCCTCGGCCGACCTCGACGAAGCCGTTGCCGACATCGTGGCCGGTGCCTTCGCGCGCGCGGGGCAGGCCGCCACGGCCGCCTCGCTCGTGATCCTCGTGGGGGCGGTCGCCCGGTCGGCGCGATTCACCGACCAGTTGAAGGATGCCGTCTCGTCGCTGCGCGTCGGACCGGCCGATGATCCGCTGTCCGACGTCGGCCCCCTGGTCGAGGAGCCCCGCCGGCGAGGTGCGGCGTGCGCTCACCGTGCTCGGCGAAGGAGAGCGGTGGCTGGTGCAGCCGCGCGAGCTGGATCTCGGGCCTGAGACGGCCGGCCGGTTCTGGACGCCCGGCGTTCGCACCGGGGTGAACGCCGGCTCGCACCTGACGCGTGCCGCGGTCGCGGCGCCCGTGCTCGGCATCCTGCACGCGCCGACGGTGACGCGTGCGATCGAACTGCAGAACGCCATCGGTTCCGGGTACGTCGCCGCGTTGCACACCCGCGACACGGCCGATCTCGACCTCTGGCTCGACGGGGTCGAGGCCGCCGTGCTGCGGGTGAACCGTCCGACCACGGGGGCCGTGGTGCAGCGCGAACCGGTCGGCGGATGGGGCGAGGCCGTCGTCGGCGACGTGGCGATGTCGGGCGGACCGAACCGTCTGGTGACCCTGGGCACGTGGCGGCCGTCGTCGGGCGGCGCCGCCTCGTCGACCCTGCACCTGCGAGGGCTCGACAGTCGTATCACCGCGCTCATCGAGGCGGCGCAACCGACGCTGTCGTACGAGGCGTTCGATTGGCTTCGACGCGGGGCCCTGTCCGACGCCGTCGCGTGGGATCGCGAGTTCGGCCGGGTCAAAGACGTGTCGCGCCTGGGCGTGGAGCGCAACCTCTGGCGGTACCGCCCCACCGATGTCGCCGTGCGGGCGACCGGCGACGCCGCGTGGCATGCCGTGCTGCGGGTGCTCGTCGCCGCGGTGCGTTCGGGATCGACCTTCAGCCTCAGCACGCCCGTGGGTCTTCCCGCCGCGGTGCGCCATCTGCTCGGCGAGTCCGGCGTCGCCGTCTCGGTCGAGAGCGACACGGAATGGCTGCAGCGTCTGTCGGGCGGCGTCGCCAATGTCGCCGAGGCCGTGGTGGCTGCCGACGACGCGCTCGACGCCGAGCTGATCGACACATCTGTCGGCGGGTCGCGCCCGTCGCGCGTGCGCCTGGTCGGTCCGGCTGCGACGACGGCGGGCCTGCGCGCCGCCATCGCCGAGACCGTGGCGGGAGAGGTCTCGTCGACCGTCTACGCCGACGAGGTCACCACGGCCGGGCGTCTCGAGTTGCTGCCTTTCCTGCGCGAGCAGTCGGTCTCGATCGCGGCCTTCCGCGGGGGCCGCCGCGACGCCTGGAGCGCCGAGGTCATCTGACGCGGTGCCCGATGACGCCGAGGCACGCCGGGACGGCGGTTTCGAAAACGTTCAGCGAACGGGTCGCTCCGAGCTAGCGTGGGCGGCGACACGCGCAAGGAGCACCGATGACCGCTGCCCGACTCACCGTCGACCCCCGCTTCGCGATCGGCCCCGTGCGCCGCCGCCTGTTCGGCGGTTTCGTCGAGCACCTCGGCCGCCACGTGTACGACGGCATCTACGAACCGAGCCATCCCTCGGCCGACGAGCAGGGTTTCCGCGTCGATGTGCTGGAGCTCGTGCGCGAGCTCGGCGTGTCGATGATCCGCTATCCCGGCGGGAACTTCGTCTCGGGCTTCCGGTGGGAAGACAGCGTCGGCCCCCGCGAGGAGCGTCCGCGGCGGCTCGACCTCGCCTGGCATTCGACCGAGACGAACGAGGTGGGCCTGCACGAGTTCGCCGACTGGCTCGACAAGGCCGGCAGCGACCTCATGCTCGCCGTCAACCTCGGCACGCGCGGCACGCTCGAAGCCATCGATCTGCTCGAGTACGCCAACGTCCCGGGCGGCTCCACGTTGTCGCAGCAGCGCGTCGACAACGGCCGCGCGGCGCCGTTCGACGTGCGCGTGTGGTGCCTCGGCAACGAGATGGACGGACCGTGGCAGCTGGGCCACCGCTCGGCCGACGACTACGGCAAGCTCGCATCCCGCACGGCGAAGGGTATGCGGCAGGTCGACCCCTCGATCGAGCTCGTCGTGTGCGGATCGTCGGGCGCGCAGATGCCCACGTTCGGCGAGTGGGAGCGCGTGGTGCTGGAGCACACGTATGACGACGTCGACATGATCTCGTGCCACGCGTACTACCAGGAGCACGACGGCGACATCGACTCGTTCCTCGCCTCGGCGGTCGACATGGATCGCTTCATCGAGGCGGTGGTGGCCACGGCCGACCACGTGGGAGCCGCCCGCGGCAGCAGGAAGCGCATCGACATCTCGTTCGACGAGTGGAACGTCTGGTACATCGACCGCGTGGCGTCCGTGAAGCCCACCGCGATCGACGACTGGCCGGTCGCGCCGCGCCTGCTCGAGGACGTCTACTCGGTTCTGGATGCCGTCGTGTTCGGCAGCCTGCTCATCTCGCTGCTCGCCCACGCCGACCGGGTGGCATCCGCGTCTCTCGCCCAGCTGGTGAACGTGATCGCGCCGATCATGACCGAGCCCGGCGGGCCCGCATGGCGCCAGACGACGTTCTTCCCGTTCGCGATCACCTCGCGTCTCGCCCGGGGCGAGGCCGTGCGCCTGAGGATCGAGGCGCCCACGATCGAGACGGCCGCGCACGGCACGGTGCCGGCGGTGGATGCCGTGGCCACCCACGACGCCGACACGGGAGCCGCCGCGATCTTCCTCGTGCACCGCGGACGAGAGCAGGCCGTCGAGGTGTCGATCGACGTGAGCGGTCTCGGCGACGTCGAGGTCGTCGAGACGCACGTGCTGCACGACGGCGATCCGTACGCGCGCAACACGCTCGACGACCCCGAGCGCGTGCGGCCCGCCGTCGTCGAGACGCGGCTCGACAACGGCATCCTGTCTCTCACGCTGCCACCGATCGCCTGGGCGGCTCTGTCGCTGCGGCGGCGGGGTCGCCTCGGCATAACTCCCGTGATGCGCGCGAGGTGAGCGAATCTCGAGGGGATGCCGCTGAGGTTGTGCGTGTTGCTGAGGTTGTGCGCGCGGGGGCTGGGCGTGTGCCCGGGTGTGCGTGACCTCCGCGGATGACTGAGCGTGCGCTCGGGCCCGCGGCCAGCGCGACTCGCGCACAACCTCAGTGATTCGCACAGTCTCCGCCGGAAACCGCCGGGGCAGGCTGAGGATGTGCGAATGACTGAGGTTGGGCCCGTCGTTCGCGCCGGCACGGGCGGTCATGCGACAATGAATACGGCGTGCTCGGACCGACCTTTCCCCGCGCGGTGTACAGACACTGACGGGTTCGAAGGGCCACCGGGCCCCAGGACAGCGTCCGCCGCACCTTTTCTCCGAGGAGCAGAGATGTCCGCTACCCCCGCCGCCGCTGTCGCATCCGAGACGGTCGAGCGCGTCCAGCAGCACCGTCGATACCTGATGTGTCGCCCCGACCACTTCACGGTCAGCTACAGCATCAACCCGTGGATGGAGCCCTCGCGCCCCACCGACACCGACCTCGCCCTGAAGCAGTGGCAGTCCCTGTACGACACGTACACGGAGCTCGGCCACGAGATCGAGCTCATCGACCCGCTCGAGGGTCTGCCCGACATGGTCTACACCGCCAACGGCGGATTCGTCATCGACGGCGTCGCCTACGGCCCCAAGTTCCGCTTCCGTGAGCGCGCGGCCGAGGCGCCCGCCTTCATCGAGTGGTTCGCCGCCAACGGCTTCGAGGTCGCGGAGCCCATCGAGGTCAACGAGGGCGAGGGCGACTTCCTGCTCGTGGGCAACACGATCCTCGCCGGAACGGGCTTCCGCTCCACCGGCGACAGCCACCGCGAGGTGGGCGAGGTGTTCTCGCGCGAGGTCGTCTCGCTGACCCTCACCGATCCGCGGTTCTACCACCTCGACACCGCCATCGCCGTGCTCGACCCGGTCGAGGGCCCCGGCGGCGTCGAGAAGGCGAACATCGCGTACCTTCCCAATGCGTTCGACGAGCAGAGCCAGGCGATCCTGCGCGAGCGCTACCCCGATGCCATCCGTGTCTCGGATGCCGACGGCTCGGTGTTCGGACTGAACTCGGCCAGCGACGGCAAGAACGTCATCATCTCGCCGCGCGCCGTCGGCTTCGAGGCGCAGCTGCGCGAGCGCGGCTACAACCCGGTGATGGTCGACCTTTCCGAGCTGCTGCTCGGCGGCGGTGGCATCAAGTGCTGCACCCTCGAGCTGCGCGGCGGTGCCCGATGAGCACCGTCGTCGACGACCTCGGCGCGCGCCTGATCGCCGAGGAGAGCGCGCATCTCGCGCACAACTACCACCCGCTTCCCGTCGTCGTCTCGCGTGCCGAGGGCGTCTGGGTCACCGACGTGGAGGGAAAGCGCTACCTCGACCTGTTGTCGGCCTATTCGGCGCTGAACTTCGGGCACGGTCACCCCGCGATCCTCGCGGCCGCGCGCGAGCAGCTCGAGCGCCTGACGCTCACCAGCCGTGCGTACCACAACGACCGCCTCGGCCCCTTCGCCACCGCGCTCGCGCAGCTGTGCGGCAAAGACCTCGTTCTGCCCATGAACACGGGTGCTGAGGCCGTCGAGACCGGCATCAAGGTCGCCCGCGCGTGGGGCTACCGCACGAAGGGCATCGCGCCCGACGCGGCGACCATCATCGTTGCGAACGGCAACTTCCACGGGCGCACGACCACGATCGTCGGCTTCAGCGACGACCCGGTCGCCCACGACGACTTCGGTCCCTACGCGCCCGGCTTCGTCCACGTTCCTTACGGCGACGCGGATGCCATCGCCGCGGCGATCGACGAGAACACTGCCGCGGTGCTGCTCGAGCCCATCCAGGGCGAGGCCGGCGTCGTGCTCCCGCCCGACGGGTTCCTGCAGCGGGTGCGTGAGATCTGCACCGAGAACGACGTGCTGTTCATCGCCGACGAGATCCAGTCGGGTCTGGGACGTGTGGGCGAGACGTTCGCGTGCGACCGCGAGGGTGTCGTTCCCGACGTCTACCTGCTCGGCAAGGCCCTCGGCGGCGGCATCCTGCCCCTGTCGGCGGTCGTCGCGAACGACGACGTGCTCGGTGTCATCCGCGCGGGCGAGCACGGCTCGACCTTCGGCGGCAACCCGCTGGCGGCGGCTGTGGGTCTGCGGGTGGTCGAGATGCTGGCATCCGGGGAGTTCCAGGCCCGCGCGAAGGCGCTGGGCGCGCACCTCGAGACGGCTCTGCAGGCGCTCGTGGGCCACGGTGTCACCGCCGCGCGCATCGCGGGGCTGTGGGCCGGTGTCGACATCGACCCCGCGTACGGCACGGGGCGCGAGATCGCCGAGAGACTCCTCACCCGTGGCGTGCTCGTCAAAGACACTCACGGTCAGACGATCCGCATCGCCCCGCCCTTGACGATCCGTGCCACCGAACTCGACTGGGCGGTCGAGCAGGTACGGCACGTGCTGTCGGCCTGACCCGCTTCACGACGAGGCCCCCGCATCGCGCAGGGGGTTCTAGCGGTGGTCGCAACACCCCAGATTCTGGGAGGTTGCGGCCACCGTGTCGTTCTCGGAGGGAATGCGTCTGCGACTGCGGCTGTCGGCCACGATCGCGCGGCAGTGCAGTGTGTGCGATCCGCTCGTGGCGTTCCCGGGCAGAGTCCACTGCAGCCGGAGCCTCGGGAGCCGGGCGAACGCGGGTGCCGTCTGCGTCCGAACTCACGGGCGACCGGCATGAGGCGTGTCGCCCGCGCCCCCGGGCCGTGCCGGCGGTCGTACCGGCGTTCGCCCCCGCGCTCGTGAAGGGCGTCAGCGATGCACGTCGGCCCGGATGACGTCGCGATCCTCGACGAGGTGCTCGCGCCGCAGCCATTCGCCGAGGCCGGGGAACGCGAGGTAGTCGTCGCGGTCGCGGCGCATGACCTCGTCGTGTTCGCCGTAGGCCGCGAAGACGGCGAGCTTACGGGCGACGGTCTCGGCGGGGAGGTTGGCCGGCCATGCGCCGCGAGGGTATCCGACGGCGTAGCGAACGATCGTGCCGTCGACGAGTCCCGCGTCGACCGCGGCGGCGACGATCCGGCCGGCACTGCCGTGGTCGGGGTGGTCGCCCTCGCCGTGCGGCGAGAGGTCGGGCATGTTCGCAAGCACCGACGTCGCTTCGGACGCGGAGAGGAACGCGGCGACCGTCTCGATGAGCAACTCGGCCGTGAACGGCGTGTCGGTGTCGAGAGTGGTCAGCGACGGCACCTGCCCGCCGAGGAGCTTGGGGATCGTCCGGTATCCGGTCGCGAACCAGCCGCCCCCGGTGAGGCCCCCGTCGGGTAGGCGCAGGAACGCCAGGACGATGCGGGGATCGTCCTCGGGCGAGGTCGTCATGACCGTGACGCCGTTGCGGAGCACCGTCTCCTGGTCGATCCAGGGTGTCGAGCGCCCGCGCATGACGTCGTAGGCGGCGCGGATGCCCGTCTCGCGGCCCATGGCGTACCTCGACATGCCGGTGCCGGCGTCGGAAGCGGTCAGGAACAGGTTCCGTATGCGGTGGCCGTCGCGGATCGCACGATCGATCGTCGGGGTGGCGAAGAGCAGATCGTCGTCGTAATGAGCCCAGACGCCCGCGACGGTGGGGATCGGGGCGTTCACCGGCGGGTGAAGAAGTCGTATCGGTGGGCGTAGTGGGTCGGCGTCACCAGGTGGTCCGCGCGGGCGGCGGGGAGCACTGCCCGGTCGAAGTGGCGGGCGGCGAGAGCATCGAGGTCGGGAACGCGTCGACCCGCCATGTCATTCCAGCCCACCACGAGCCAACCGCCCGGACGCAGCACGTTCGCGCTCGCTTCGAGGCCGCGGGCGACCTGGTCGGCGGTGTTCAACCCCCATCCGAACACGCCGTTGCACATGACCAGGTCGAAGGTGTCGGGCGGGTACACCGTGGCCAGGTCGGTCATCGAGAGGGTGCGGTGATGGGGTCCCGCGATCCGCTGCATCGCGGGGTCGACGTCGATCGTGTGGTACTCGATGCCCCGATACAGTCGTGGGTAGGTGCGGGTGTACCAGGCCACTCCGACATCGAGCACGCGCGTGATGTCCTCTTGGCCGAGGAACTCGGGCACGATGACGTCCTCGAGCATCACCCGGTCGGGAGTCGCGAGCCGCCACCGGCCGTTCTTCAGTCGCAGTCGGCTGCGCAGGCGCATGCTGCGAGGGACGATTCGTCTCCAGAGGGGGGACATTCGCTCTCCAAGAGTCGGCGCGATCGGTCGATCGTCTCGTGCCTATGATCGCCCACGTGCGGCCCCGTGTCATCACCGCCATGCAGACGCGGATCTTTCGGAGCGGGTCCACCGCCCCGGATGTGGCCGGAAGCGTGCTCTCCCGTGTCGGGGTGGAAAGCACCGGGAGACGGGGGTCCTCGCGCACTTGCGCGTGTGGGAACGGGGGCTTATGGTTCTGTCGAACCAGTTCGATGAGGAACGCCGAACATCGACAAGCTCACCTTCACCGCGACCAAGTCGGCCACCGTCGAAGCGCCGTACACCGCCCGGAACTGACGTGGCGGGTGGGGGGCGTTCGAGCCCGTCCCCACCGGCCGCGTCCGCCCGCGCGGCGGACGCGTTACGCTGCGGCGTCGGCTGCGAGGTAGCGTTCTTCGCATGCGCGAGACACTGCGGCGGTTGCGGCGCCCCGCCGCCGACGAAGCGCCGGCGTTCGAGCTCACCTACGTCCGCTCCGGACCCCGTGGTGAGACGCCCGTGCTCGTCATCCCCGGCGGGCCGGGGCTCGCCTCGGTCCTGCCCTACCGGGGTCTGCGCCGGTGGGCCGCGCGCGGCGGGCTCGACCTGATCATGGTCGAGCACCGCGGCATCGGCCGCTCGCGCACCGACCTCGACGGCCGGCCCCTGCCGCCGGCCGCGATGCGGGTCACCGCTGTTCTCGACGATCTCGCGGCGGTGCTCGATGCCGAGGGGATCGACCGCGCGGTCATCGTCGGTTCGTCGTACGGCAGCTACCTGGCCATGGCCTTCGGGGCCCGGCATCCCGAACGCGTCGCCGCCATGCTGCTCGACTCGGCCCTGCAGTCGGCGCATGACATCGACATCGAGCGCGACCGTCTGCGGGAGCTGTTCTGGGATGCCGACGACGACATGGCCCGAGGCGTGCGGCGCCTCGTGCACGACGGGGTCTCGGAGCGGGTCGTGCTCGACATCGTGCGTGCGGCCTACGAGCTCGGCGGCACCGATCTCATGCATCCGCTGGTGCGGCACAAGCCCGGTTTCGCGTGGCGCGCGCTGGGCGCCTACGCCACGCGCGACGGGTCGATCGCGCGGATCCCGGGCATCTTCGAGTTCGACCTCGTCGGCACGATCGCCTTCCGCGAGCTCGGCTACGGCGGCACGCCCGACGGGCACCCGCTCGACCCCGCGCGGACGTACCTGCCGCTCGCGCCCCGCTACCCGGCGTTCGTGGGCGAGCCGTACGACCTCATCGCGGCCGTGCGCCGCTTCGACTGGTCGCTCGTCGTGCTCTCGGGCGACCGCGATCTGCGCACCCCGTCGGCGATCGCCGAGCGCGTGGTGGCGGCGGCTCCGGATGCCGTGCTCGTGCACATCCACAACGGCCACAGCGCCCTCGACACTCACCCGATGGCGCTGTTGAACGCGGTGCGGCGACTGGTGCGCGGGCAGCAGGATCGCTTGTGCGCAGAAGAGGCGGCCCTCGATCGGCTGCCGCGCAAGGGCCTGTCGGCGACGTTCCCGCGGGTGCTCGTGCATCTCGCGCGCCTGGACGCCCTGCTGCGCCGGCGCGTGCTGCGCCGCTGAGTCGTGGCCCGGGACGGTCCGTGCCGTCTCGCGGAGTTCGGGCCCGGCGCGCCGTCGCGACCGGGGGTGGGGCGGCGTGTCGCGTGCGGGCTCCGCACGACGGTACGCGTCAGCCGTCGTCTGTCTCCGCACCGTCGCGGTGTCAAGGCCCTGCAGAAAACGGCGGCCCGAGAAGAATCGAAGGGTGACCGACGGTGACCATCCCCCTTTCCCCCTGCTGCTCCCGCCCGACACGACCGGCCTCGACGACGTCCGTGCGGCCTTGGAGCGAGCGGATGCCGTCGGCGACCTCGGCACCGACATCGCCGCCACGCTGGCCTGGGCGACGAGCGTCACCCGGCCGCGCTCGCTCGCCGCGACGTGGGAGGTGCTCGCCGCGGTCGCCGCGCGGAATGTCGCCGCGGCCGACTCCGCCGTGCCGCTCGACTGGATCACGCATCAGCTCGACCTGATGGATGCCGGGATCGACCTCGTCCTGGGCACGGTGCGACCCGACTTCGCCGACCTCAGCGTCCGGCACGTGGCGTACTGGCGTGCCACGCACCACCGGGGACGACCGGCGGGCAACGTCCACGGGGCCAATCTCGGCGTGCGGGCGAGCACGTACGCCGCCGCGGGTGGCATCCCGGATCTCGCCGAGCACGAGGACGTCGCCCTCGTGCGGGCCGTCCGCGCGCTCGGTGCGCGGGAGCGGGTGAGCGACGCGCACGAGGTCGAGACCTCGGGGCGACTCGCCGGGCGGACCCCGGCGGGCTATGCCGCGTTCCTCGCGCGCGTGCACGCGTGGATCGACGCCCCCTCGATCGCGGCGCCGGGCACCTGACGAGATCGTCGACCTCACCGGGAGCGCGGCGCCGCCCGCATCGCCGTGCCGTCGTGCGGAGAGTGACGGCGGCACGCCGTGACGGGTGGGGCCCCACCGGCGTGTCGGCTGCGGACTCCGCACGACGGCACGCGCACGGGATGCCGGGATGCCGGGTCTCAGACGCGGCCGGCGTGCACCGCCTCGAGGGCCTCGGCATCGGCTTCGGACATGCCCTCGATGGGCTCGCCGTTCCAGACGATGTCGTCGCCGAGGGCCGCGAGGATCTCCTTACGGTCGCCGTGCGAGATCTTCGCGCCGTGCACGATGGTCGCCGGGCTCCAGAGCATCGCTGCGCCGTCCCACCATCCGGCGCCCACGTCGCGCACGTGCAGCAGGTCGTGCAGCGTCTTGGGCAGGTGCGAGAGCGGCTCGGTGAACGCCTCGGCGAGGACGGCGAGGGTGATCTGACGCTCCGTGCCGGGGACGGCGACGACGGGCTCGGTGAGCTCGCCCTGGATGGCCTTCGAGACGTCGTCGGCTTCGAGCAGGATGACGCCGTTGGTGGGGCGCGGGTTGCACTCGATGATCTTGTAGTCGGGAGCAGCGTCGGTGCCGTGGTCGACGAAGTCGAACGAGATCTGGCCCGTGAAGGTCGGATCGAGGGTGTCGACCAGCTGCTGGGTATAGCGCAGGGTGTCGGTGCTGTCGACCGCGATGAAGGAGATCGCCGTCGAGTGAGCCCACTGCTCGGCGGCCTTGTAGGTGGTGTGCGCCAGCACCTTGCCGTCGACGACGACGCTGTAGGTGCACACCATCGGGCCGTCCACGAACGGCTGCACGAGCCACGGCTGCTCGGGCGTGGGCACGCACTCCTCGACGGGGATCTTGCCCGCGAGCGGGCCCGTGTTCGTCAGCAGTCCCACGCCGCCGCGCGAGAACGCCGCGCGGGCGAAGTACCGCGGGAAGCTGTCGATGGCGGTCCGCAGCTCTTCGGGGGAGGTGACGACCACCGTCTCGGGGATGGGGACCCCGGCATCCTGCGCCAGGCGCTGGAAGCTCGCCTTGTCGTGCAGGCGGGCGAGGTCGGCGAAGCTGCCGGCGAACAGGCGCACGCGCGAGGGGAGGTCGGCCGCGCGGGCGGCGAGGTAGAAGACCTCCTCGAAGGTGGGGATGATGACATCGATGTCGTGCGTGTCGACGTAGTCGCTCACCGTGGCGATGAAGGCGTCGGTATCGAACCGCGGCGACGGCGTCGCCAGGTGGCCGGCGAGGAAGCGCGAGTGATTGCCCACGGCACCGTCGTAGGTGTCGCTGGCGAAGACGGTGTGACCGACACTGCCGAGCTTGCGGATCAGATCGAGAGCGAACGTGTTACGGGAACTGGTGACGAGCACGCGCATGGAGGCACCCTTTGTCGTGGCGGCGGACGTTGGCGTCACTCTATCGATCGCATGGACGCGTCGTGGGGGAAACCTCTCTGCAACACGGCCCTGAGTAGAGTCATCGCATGGGTGACCTGTTCGACGGTTACGGCTCCACGCTGGCGCCGCGCAAGACCGCATCCGGCGTCCCGGCGTACGACGAGATGTTCGGTGCGCCGGCGACGTCCGGCGATGCCTTTCCCTCTCGCGAGGCGTATCGGGAGCTGTATCACGCGCTCGCGAAGATGACACAGGAAGAGCTGCGCGGGCGCACCGATTCGTTGGCGCGCTCCTACCTCGCGCAGGGCGTCACCTTCGACTTCGCGGGTGAGGAGCGGCCGTTCCCACTCGATGCCGTGCCCCGCGTCATCGCGTACGACGAGTGGTCGCGCATCGAGGCCGGCGTCAAGCAGCGCGTCCGTGCGCTCGAGGCCTTCCTCGACGACGCGTACGGCAATCAGCACTGCGTGCGCGACGGCATCCTGCCGGCGGGTCTCATCGCGTCGTCGCAGTACTTCTATCGCCAGGCCGCCGGCATCCGCAGCGCCAACGGCGTGCGCATCCAGGTGTCGGGCATCGACCTCATCCGCGACGAGCACGGCGAGATGCGCGTGCTCGAAGACAACGTGCGCGTGCCCTCGGGGGTGTCGTACGTCATCTCGAACCGCCGGGTGATGGCCCAGACCCTGCCCGAGCTGTTCGTCTCGATGCGGGTGCGACCGGTCGGCGACTACCCGAACAAGCTGCTCGCGGCGCTGCGCGCCTCGGCCCCGCCCGGGATCGACGACCCGAACATCGTGGTGCTCACCCCGGGTGTCTACAACTCGGCGTACTTCGAGCACACGCTGCTCGCGCGCCTCATGGGCGTCGAGCTCGTCGAGGGACGTGATCTGCTGTGCATCGGCGGCAAGGTGTTCATGCGCACCACGCGGGGCCCGCAGCGCGTCGACGTGATCTACCGCCGCGTCGACGACGACTTCCTCGACCCGCTGCAGTTCCGCGCCGACTCGATGCTGGGCGCGCCCGGGCTCATGCTCGCCGCGCGCCTCGGCAACGTCACGATCGCCAATGCGGTCGGCAACGGCGTCGCCGACGACAAGCTCCTCTACACCTACGTGCCCGACCTCATCCGGTACTACCTGGCCGAGGAGCCGATCCTGAAGAACGTCGACACCTGGCGTCTGGAAGACCCCGGTGCGCTCGAAGAGGTGCTCGACCGCCTGCCCGAGCTCGTGGTGAAGCCCGTCGACGGATCCGGCGGCAAGGGGCTCGTGGTGGGGCCCGACGCCTCTCCCGCCGAGCTCGAGAAGCTGCGCAAGCGCCTGCTCGCCGACCCGCGCGGGTGGATCGCGCAGCCGGTCGTCATGCTCTCCACCATCCCCACCCTGGTGGAAGACGGGATGCGTCCGCGCCACGCCGACCTGCGCCCGTTCGCCGTCAACGACGGCGACGACATCTGGGTGCTGCCCGGCGGCCTCACCCGCGTGGCTCTCCCCGAGGGCCAGCTCGTGGTCAACTCCAGCCAGGGCGGCGGCTCGAAAGACACGTGGATCGTCGGCGGCGCCGCCCCCGGACACGTCGAGTACGGCCAGGGCAACGGAGTATCGGGCCTCGTCGCCGACCAGGCGGCGGTGACCGAGGCCATCCCGATCATCTACGACGGCCAGCCCGCTCCCGATACCGCGCCGCGCGACCACCGGCCCGATCGCGATCAGCAGGAGCAACAGCAGCAGAGCGCCAGCGTGCAGCACGGTCCGCAGGCCGAGCAGCAGCAGCAGATGCGCGCCTCGACGACGTCGCAGAGCGAGGAGTCCGGAGCATGCTGAGTCGTATCGCCGAGAGCCTGTTCTGGATCGGTCGCTACATCGAGCGCAGCGACGGCACGGCGCGCATCCTCGACGTGCACCTTCAGCTGCTGCTGGAAGACCCGTGGATCGACGAGGACACCGCGTGCCGTTCGCTGCTGAGCGTCATGGGCTCGGAATGGCCCGAGAACGTCGACTCGGTGCGCCGCGACGACGTGCTCGCGCGTCTCGCCGTCGATCGGATGAACCCGTCGAGCATCGCCTACTCGATCACCGCCGCGCGAGAGAACGCTCGCCGTGCGCGCGAGATCGTGTCGACCGAGCTGTGGGAGGTGCTCAACACCACGAACTCGCGCATGCCGCGACGTCTGCAGACCGACAAGGTGCATGAGTTCTTCCAGTGGGTGCGCGAACGTGCGGCGCTGGCGATCGGCATCGTCGACTCCTCGACGAACCGCGACGAGGCGTGGCAGTTCTTCACGCTGGGTCGCAGCATCGAACGCGCCGACATGACCGCTCGCCTGCTCGCGACCCGCTCGCTGACCGAGGTGTCGGGCCCGTCGTGGACGACGATCCTGCGTTCGTGCGGCGCCTACGAGGCCTACCTGCGCACGTACCGGGGCATGCCCAGTGCGCGCAACGCCGCCGAGTTCCTGCTGCTCGACCGCCTGTTCCCGCGCTCGATCATCTACTCGATCCAGCGCGCAGAAGACTGCATGAGCGCGATCGACCCGCGCGCCGATCGCGTCGGTCACTCCAACACCGTGCTCCGCGCGCTCGGACAGATTCGCAACGACCTCGAGTACCGGCCGATCAGTGAGATCCTCGCCGAGTTGCCCGAGCACATGCATCGAGTGCAGACCGTGACCCGCGAGGCTTCCGAGGCCATTCGGTCGCGCTTCTTCCCGACGCAGGCCGAGCCCGCGTGGATCGGAGAGATCTCATGAAACGTCTGCGTATCGAGCACCAGACCGGGTTCGCCTACCCGGGCGACGTGTCGGCGTCGTACAACGAGGCGCGCATGCTGCCGCACTCCACCGACAGTCAGTTCGTGCTCAGCTCGTCGCTCGACATCGAGCCGTCGACCTCGGTGAACCAGTACGTCGACTACTTCGGTACGAGCGTCGCGGCGTTCGACGTGCTCTCGCCGCACGCCGCGTTGACGATCACCGCCCGTTCGCTGGTCGAGGTGCGCCCGCGGCCCATCGCTCACACCGACATCACGTGGGAGCAGCTCGCCGACGAGGCGGCGCGATCGATCGCGACCGTCGAGCAGCTCACGCAGACGCCGCGCACGACCCCGCATGCCGAGGTGGTGGCGCTGGCGCGCTCCATCGCCGCGCAGCACGACCGTCCGGGGCCCGCCGCTCACGCCATCGCCGAGGCCGTGGGCGATGCCATCGAGTACATGCAGGGTGTGACCGGCGTGCACTCGACGGCCGTCGACGCGTGGGAGGCGCGCAAGGGCGTCTGCCAGGACATCGCGCACATCGCCCTCGGGGCCCTTCGTGAGGTCGGTATCCCGGCGCGTTACGTCTCGGGGTATCTGCACCCGAAGCCGTCGGCCGAGGTGGGCGAGGTCGTCGCGGGCGAGTCGCACGCCTGGGTGGAATGGTTCGCCGGTGACTGGCAGGGCTTCGACCCGACCAACAACATCGAGATCGGTGACCGGCACGTGCTCGTGGGTCGCGGCCGCGATTACAACGACGTGCCGCCGCTGCGCGGCGTCTACGCGGGTCCGGGCAAGAGCCAGCTCAAGGTGAAGGTGACGATCACGCGCGAGACGTGACGGCCACCGGTGCGTCATACGGGCCCGACATGCTCGCGGTGATCGGCGTCCCGCGCGCATGAGTGCGGAGCCGACAGGGGCGGCGGCGAGGCGTCAGGGCCTCAGCGCCGCAGCGAAGCGCGCCTGCACCTCGCGGTGCAGGTCGACGAGGCTGCTCGTCTCGCCGTCGTCGTAGCAGCGCGCCCATTCATCGAGGGTCATGCGCATCTCGAGGCCCGCGGCGCTGAGGGCCGCGCGCACGTCGAGTTCGGCGAGTCCGGTGCGCTGGGCGATCCCGGGGACGAAGCGGTCGGCGGAGGTCACCTCGCGACGCACCGCGGCACCGAGCAGCGCGGACTCGTGCGCGATGAGCCGGCGCACGCGCAGGAAGCGTTCGCGCGCCCGGGCATCGGCATCCAGGAGCGCGAGCTCGCGCGCGAATTCCCCGCGGAGCACGGCGAGGAGGGCGGCGATGTCGTCGCAGGGCTCCCCGACCTCGGCCAACGCTGCGGCGAAGCGACCGTCGTCGACGAAGACCGCGTCCTCTTTCGTTCCGGCCAGGCGGAAGAAGGTGCGCGGCGAGACGCCGGCACGCGCGGCGATCTCGTCGACGGTCGTGCCGTGGACGCCCTTCTGCTCGAACAGGTCGAGGGCGGCGGCGCAGATCTCGATCGACGTCTCGCGGCGTCGGCGATCGCGCAATCCCTCGACGGCAGCTACCGGGGTGGTCATGTCCGCTAGAGTAGTCCACGTCGTATTGGCAGTTGCTGCCAACTTGTCGTGAACTGCTCAGATTGGTCGCCCATGGTCTCCACCGGAACCGTCCCCACCTCCGCCTCGCCGGGCAAGACCGCCACGCGCCCCGGTGCCGTCATCGCCCTGCTCGTGATCGCCGCCTTCGTCGTCATCCTGAACGAGACGATCATGGGTGTCGCGCTGCCCGAGCTCATGCGCGAGCTCGACATCGCCGCCAGCACCGCCCAGTGGCTCACCACCGCGTTCCTGCTGACGATGGCCGTCGTCATCCCCACGACCGGCTTCCTCATCCAGCGCTTCCCGCTGCGCGCACTGTTCTTCACCGCGATGGGGCTGTTCACGCTCGGCACGGTCATCGCCGCCGTGGCTCCCGGCTTCGGCGTGCTGCTCATCGGGCGCATCGTGCAGGCCACGGGCACGGCGATCATGATCCCGCTGCTGTTCACGACCGTGCTCAACGTCGTTCCGGCGCACCGGCGCGGGCGCATGATGGGCCTCATCTCGATCGTGATCTCGGTGGCCCCGGCGGTCGGCCCGACCGTGTCGGGACTGATCCTGTCGGTGTTCCCGTGGCGCGCGATGTTCATCGTGATGATCCCCATCGCGCTCGTCGCGATCGCCCTCGGGGCCCGGTGGGTGCAGAATCTCACCGACACCCGCGGCGTGACCCTCGACATCCTGTCGGTCGTTCTCTCGGCCCTGGCATTCGGCGGGATCATCTTCGGGCTCTCCAGCATCGGTGAGGCCGCCGGCGGACACGAGATCGTGCCGGTGTGGATGCCGCTGGCGCTCGGCGCCCTCGCTCTCGTGGCGTTCGTCGTGCGTCAGGTGCGCCTGGGGGCGACCGACCGCGTGCTGTTGAACCTCGGTGTCTTCCGGCACTCGTCGTTCACGATCGCGGTGATCCTCGTCGTCGTGGCCATGACGACGCTGTTCGGCGTGCTGATCCTGCTGCCGCTGTACCTACAGAACGTCCTGGGCCTCGGGACGCTGCCCACCGGGCTCATGCTCCTGCCGGGTGGTCTCCTGATGGGACTCATGGCGCCGTTGGTCGGCAACCTCTTCGACCGCTTCGGTGCCCGCCCGCTCGTGCTTCCGGGGGCGATCGTGGCGAGTGTCGCCCTGTGGGGCTTCGCGACGCTGTCGACCGACACGTCGGTCGGGTTCGTCATCGCCGTGCACTGCCTGCTGAGTCTGGGCCTGGCGTTCATGTTCACGCCGCTCATGACCTCGGCGCTCGGGGCGCTGCCGCGTGAGCTCTACCCCCACGGCTCCGCGATCGTGTCGACCGTGCAGCAGCTCGCCGGTGCGGCGGGCACGGCGGTGTTCGTGACCCTGATGACGGTGGGGGCGGCGGCCTCGGCGGCGCAGGGGACGGACGTGGTGGATGCCACGGCCACCGGCATCCATTCGGCTTTCTTCGTCGCGGCGTGCCTGTCGGTCGCGGTGATCGTTCTCGCGGCGTTCGTGCGGACGCCGGCGCAGGGCGAGGAGTCCCCGGCCCCGTCGGGGAGCTGACTCAGGCGCCCGTGGACGCCCGGGCGACGAGCTCGGGCCGGTACCGCACGACGCGCGGCGCGGCGGACGGGTCGGCGATGCTCTCCAGGAGCAGGTCGACCGCCGTCGCGCCGATCGCGTGCGCGGGCTGACGGATGGACGACAGCGGCACAACGGTCGACTGGGCGAAGTCGATGTCGTCGTACCCGATGAGCGCGAGGTCGTCGGGCACGCGGATCGAGCCGAGGATCGTCGCGCCCTGCAGCACGCCCACCGCGAGCAGGTCGTTGGCGCAGAAGGCGGCATCCGGCCGATCGGCGCGGGCGGCGAGCTGCTCGCCGACCGCCCGACCGGCGAGCACCGTCAGTGCCGGTGTGGTGATGACCTCGAGGTGCGCGCGGGGGACTTCGGCGAGGGCGCGGCGCGCGCCGGCGAGACGATCGGCCACCTGACGGATCGACGGCGGGCCGCCGACGAAGGCGATGTGTCGTCGTCCCCGGGCCAGCAGGTGTCGCGTCGCGAGGTAGCCGCCCTCGACGTCGTCGACGGTGACGGCTGGAAGGTTCGCGGCGGGCGTCTCGCCGTCGACGAGGATCAGCGGGATCCCGGTCGAGGCCAGGACGGCGGAGTCGAGATCGCTGGGGGTGAGCAGCACGCCGCGCACGCGCTGCTCGCGGAAGAGGTCGAGGTAGGCCGACTCGCGGGCCCCGTCGTGGCCGCTGTTGCCGAGCAGAACGGTCATGCCGTTCTCGGCCGCGCGGTCTTCGGCGCCACGGGCGACCTCGGCGAAGAACGGGTTGCCGCTGTCGAGCACGATGAGTCCGAGGGAGCGGCTCTGTCCCGCGCGGAGCTGTCGCGCGGCGTCGTTGCGCACGAAGCCGAGGTCGTCGATGGCCTCGTGCACGCGCTCGACGGTCGACGGTGACACCTTCTCGGGGCGATTGAGCACGTTCGAGACCGTGCCGACCGACACGCCGGCGGCGGCGGCGACGTCTTTGATGCTCGGCGTCATCGCTTCTTCCCCCCGATTGTTGACGAACGCTGGGATACAGGTTACTCTCTGAAACGATTCACCGATTGGAACGATTCAACATCGAGTCGTCCGGGCCATGTGCGCCCCCTCCGTCGGTGGACGACCACAAAGGAGTGACATGACACACCGCGTCGCCTTCACGCTGCGCGTCAGACCCGACCTCGCCGACGCCTACGTCGCTCGGCACAGTCCGGTGCGCGCCGAGATGCTCGCCGAGATCGCCGCGGCGGGACGCCGCAACTACTCCCTGTTCCTCGATCGCGGCACCAGCACGCTCTTCGGCTACTACGAGACCGACGACGACGCCGCGGCCCGCGCCCACCTCGCGGCTTCGCCGATCGCCGCGGACTGGGAAGCCGAGATGGCCCCGTTCTTCGACGGCCTCGACGGTCGCCCCGACCAGGCCGCGACCTCCCTCGTCGAGGTGTTCCACCTCGCCGACCAGCTCGCGGACGCTGAGACCTCGGCATCCGCCCCGACCGAAAGCACCCGCTCATGACGACGCTGTCACCCGGCATCCTCGCCGCTCTCGAGAAGCAGGCCATCGAGCTGCCCTCGTGGGCCTTCGGCAACTCCGGCACGCGCTTTCGCGTGTTCCCCACGCCCGGCACTCCGCGCGACGTGTTCGAGAAGGTCGCCGACGCCGCCGAGGTCAACCGCCTCACCGGGCTTTCCCCGAGCGTGGCCCTGCACATCCCGTGGGACCTCGTCGACGACTTCGGGGCGCTCCGTCGTCACGCCGAAGACCTGGGCGTGCGTCTCGGCACGATCAACTCCAACACCTTCCAGGACGAGGACTACAAGTTCGGCGCCCTCACCCACCACGACGAGCGCATTCGCCGCAAGGCCATCGAGCACCACCTCGCGTGCATCGACGTGATGGATGCCACGGGCTCGCGCGATCTGAAGATCTGGCTCGCCGAGGGGTCGAACTACCCCGGTCAGAACGACATGCGCGACCGCCAGGACCGTCTGAACGATTCGCTGCGCCAGATCTACGCGCACCTCGGCGACGACCAGCGCCTGGTGCTGGAGTACAAGTTCTTCGAGCCGTCGTTCTACCACACCGACGTTCCCGACTGGGGGACGTCCTACGTGCAGGTGGCTTCGCTCGGCGACAAGGCCGTGGTGTGCCTCGACACCGGGCACCACGCGCCCGGCACCAACATCGAGTTCATCGTCATGCAGCTCCTGCGGCTCGGAAAGCTCGGCTCCTTCGACTTCAACTCCCGCTTCTACGCCGACGACGACCTCATCGTCGGTGCAGCGGACCCCTTCCAGCTGTTCCGGATCCTCGTCGAGGTCGTGCGCGGGGGTGGGCTGAACAACCCCGACGTGGCGTTCATGCTCGACCAGTGCCACAACATCGAGGCCAAGATCCCCGGGCAGATCCGCTCCGTGCTCAACGTGCAGGAGATGACCGCCCGGGCGCTCCTCCTCGATCGCGACGCGCTCGCCGCCGCGCAGCGCGAGAACGACGTGCTCACCGCGAACGCGGTCTTCATGGACGCGTTCTCCACCGACGTGCGTCCCGCCCTCGCCGAATGGCGCCAGTCGCGGGGCCTGCCCGCCGACCCGATGGGGGCGTACGCCGCCTCCGACTACCAGACCCGTATCGCCGCCGACCGTGTCGGCGGCACCCAGGCCGGATGGGGAGCTTGACCATGACCACGACCACCACGAAGCGCCCGCTGTCGGCGTGGAAGGCCACCATCGCCGTGGCCATGTCGAACTACATCGAGGCCGGTGCCATCATCGCCCTCGCGACCAGCCTCACCCTGTGGCAGGAGTCGTTCGGCTTCAGCGACGGCGTCGTCGGCGTCATCGCCGCGCTGTCGGCCAACGCCTTCGGCTCCGCGATCGGTGCCGCGATCGGCGGCCCTCTCTGCGACCGCCTCGGCCGCAAGTTCATCTACACCTACGACCTCATCGTGTTCATGCTCGGCGCCCTGCTCGTGGCTTTCTCGGGCAACGTCGTCGTGCTCATGATCGGCGTCATCCTCATGGGCATCGCGGTGGGCGCCGGGGTGCCGGCATCCTGGACCTACATCGCCGAGGAGGCGCCGAGCGAACAGCGCGCGGCCCACGTGGGCACGGCACAGCTGGCCTGGTCCATCGGCCCCGCCGTCGGGTTCCTGCTCGCCGTCGTGGTCGGCCCGCTGGGCCTGTGGGGCTCGCGCCTGATCTTCCTGCACCTGTTCGTCATCGCCGCGATCACCTGGTGGGTGCGCCGGGGTCTGCCCGAGTCGCGCCGCTGGAAGGAACAGCGCGCGGCTGCGACCAGCGCGGGGGAGCGCATCTCGTTCTTCAGCGGCCTCGCGGGGCTCCTGCGCGAGCGCAAGAACTGGACGGCGCTGCTGTTCCTGCTCGGCGTCTACGGCCTGTGGAACACCGTGGCGGGACAGGCCGGCATCTTCCAGCCGCGCGTGTACGACGCCTCGGGCCTGCACGACCCGGTGCAGCAGAACCTCCTGCAGGTGCTCGTGTGGACGCTCACCGCCGCGGCCACGTACTTCGGTTTCATGCGCTACGGCGACCGCGTCAGCCGCCGCTGGCTGTACTTCGGCGGCGCGGCCCTCGGCGTGGTCGCGTGGGCGGTGCTCATCTACGCCCCGCCGGGTCTGGGCTCGCTGCTGTTCTTCGCGGTCGCGTGGGGCGTCTCGGCCGGTGTCGGTGCGCAGGCGTTCTACGGCCTGTGGACGGCGGAGCTGTTCGCCACCCGGTACCGTGCGAGCGCGCAGGGCGTGCTGTTCATGCTCGCCCGCGTGATGGTGGGTCTGCTGAGCCTGGTGTTCCCGATCCTGCTCGCCCAGACGGGGCTGGCCGTGCTCGGGCTCATCATCCTCGCGCTGCTCGTAGCCGCGATGGTCATCGGCACCGTGTGGGCCCCGCGCACCGAGGGCAAGTCGCTCGAGCAGATCGAGCAGGAGCGCTACGGCGCGAACGTGCCCCTGTCCACGCCCGTGCCCCCGAACCTCTGATCGCTCTCTTCCAGGAGGACACTTCCATGACCAGCTCCACCGCTGCCGCCCTCGTCGCGCGCAGCAACCGCCTCGGCTCCGACCCGAAGGTCACCAACTACGCCGGGGGCAACACCTCCGCCAAGGGCACCGACATCGACCCCGTCACCGGGGAGCCGGTCGAGCTGCTCTGGGTCAAGGGGTCGGGCGGTGACTTGGGCACGCTCACCGAGAAGGGTCTCGCCGTGCTGCGGCTGGACCGTGTGCGCGCGCTCGTCGAGGTCTACCCCGGCATCGAGCGGGAAGACGAGATGGTGGCGGCGTTCGACTACTGCCTGCACGGCAAGGGCGGCGCCGCCCCCTCGATCGACACCGCGATGCACGGCCTCGTGGATGCCGCGCACGTCGACCACCTGCATCCCGACGCGGGCATCGCGATCGCCACGGCGGCCGACGGCGAGGAGCTGACGACGAAGATCTTCGGCGACAAGGTCGTGTGGGTGCCGTGGCGCCGCCCGGGCTTCCAGCTGGGGCTCGACATCGCGGCGATCAAGCAGAAGAACCCCCAGGCGATCGGAACCATCCTCGGCGGCCACGGGATCACGGCCTGGGGCGACACCTCCGAGGAGGCCGAGCGCAACAGCCTCTGGATCATCGACACGGCCCAGGCCTACATCGACGAGCACGGCGTCGCCGCGCCGTTCGGCGGTGTGCGCGCGGGATTCGCGGCCCTGCCCGAGGCCGAACGCCGGGCGAAGGCGGCGGCGCTGGCCCCGACGATCCGCGGCCTCGCCTCGACCGACAGACCGATGGTCGGCCACTTCACCGACAGTGACGTGGTGCTCGACTTCTTGGCATCCGAGAAGGCCCCCGCCCTGGCCGCGCTCGGCACGAGCTGCCCCGATCACTTCCTGCGCACGAAGGTCAAGCCGCTGCTGCTCGACCTGCCGGCCGACGCATCCGTGGAGGAGTCGATCGCGCGTCTCGGCGAGCTGCACGAGCAGTACCGCGCCGACTATCAGGCCTACTACGACGCGCACGCGGACGCCTCCTCGCCGGCCATCCGCGGAGCCGACCCGCTCATCGTGCTCGTGCCGGGCGTCGGCATGCTCTCGTACGGTGCGAACAAGCAGACCGCGCGCGTCGCGGGGGAGTTCTACGTCAACGCCATCAACGTCATGCGCGGCGCGGAGGCCCTGTCGACCTACGCTCCGATCTCGGATGCCGAGAAGTTCCGCATCGAGTACTGGGCGCTGGAGGAGGCGAAGCTGCAGCGGATGCCGAAGCCCAAGACGCATCAGGGACGCATCGCGTTCGTCACAGGCGCGGCATCCGGGATCGGCAAGGCCATCGCCACGCGCCTGGCCGCCGAGGGCGCGTGCGTCGTCGTCGCCGACCTCGACCTCGACAAGGCCCAGGCCGTCGCCGCCGAGCTCGGCTCGACCGACGTCGCGATCGGCGTCGCCGCGAACGTGGCGGATGCCGAGGGCGTGCAGGCCGCGATCGACGCCACCGTGCTCGCCTTCGGCGGCATCGACCTCGTCGTGAACAACGCCGGGCTCTCGCTGTCGAAGCCGCTGCTGGAGACCACCGAGAAGGACTGGGACCTGCAGCACGACGTCATGGCGAAGGGCTCGTTCCTCGTGTCGAAGGCCGCGGCGAAGGCGCTGATCGCGCAGCGGATGGGCGGGGACGTCATCTACATCTCGTCGAAGAACTCCGTGTTCGCGGGCCCCAACAACATCGCGTACTCGGCGACCAAGGCCGACCAGGCGCACCAGGTGCGTCTGCTCGCCGTCGAGCTCGGCGAGCACGGCGTCCGCGTGAACGGCATCAACCCCGACGGCGTCGTGCGCGGCTCGGGGATCTTCGCCGCCGGTTGGGGAGCCAACCGCGCCGCGACGTACGGCGTCGACGAGAAGGATCTCGGGCAGTTCTACGCCAACCGCACGATCCTCAAGCGCGAGGTCGTGCCCGAGAACGTCGCCGATGCGGTGTACGTGCTCACCGGCCCCGAGCTCTCGCGCACGACCGGCCTGCACATCCCCGTCGACTCGGGCGTCGCGGCGGCGTTCCTGCGGTGAGCGCGGCGGCGGAGGGCGCCGGAGCGAGGGCGGTGGCGGCCGTCGATCTCGGCGCGACCAGCGGCCGGGTGATGATCGGTCGCGTCGGGGCCGGGGTGCTCGAGCTCGAACAGGTCGCCCGTTTCGCGAACGGACCCGTCCAGCGCGCAGACGGGTGGCACTGGGACCTCGAGGCCCTGTCGGCGAACGTGCGGGCGGGCCTGGCCGAGGCGCTGCGCCGCGAGCCCTCGATCGAGAGCGTCGGCATCGACTCGTGGGCCGTGGACTACGGCCTGCTGGGCGCGGACGGCCTGCTCGCCGAGCCGTTCCACTATCGCGACGAGCGCACGGTCCGGGGCGTGGACGCCGTGCACGCGGTCGTGCCGTTCGAGGAGCTGTATCGCCGCAACGGGCTGCAGTTCCTGCCGTTCAACACGCTGTACCAGTACGCGGTCGACGCACGTCTCGCCGACGCCGAGGCGAGTCTGCTCATCCCCGATCTGTTGGCCGAGCGACTGACCGGCCGTCGCGTCGCCGAGCGGACGAACGCCTCGACCACCGGTCTGCTCGATCTGCACACCGGGCAGTGGGATCACGCGCTCGCCGAGGCGCTCGGCATCCCGATCTCCGTGCTGCCCCCGCTGGTCGACCCGGGGGAGACGATCGGGGCGGCGGGTGAGGTCGCCGGGCTCCCGGTCATCGCCGTGGGCTCGCACGACACCGCCTCGGCGGTCGTCGCCGTTCCGCTGTCCACCCCGCACGCGGCCTACATCTCGTGCGGCACGTGGGGGCTGGTCGGCCTGGAGCTTCCGGCGCCGATCGTGACGGATGCCGCCCGCGCGGCCAACTTCACCAACGAGGGCGGCGTCGACGGGCGCGTGCGGTTCCTCCGCAACGTCACGGGCCTGTGGCTGCTGAGCGAGACGGTGCGGGCCTGGTCGGAGGCGGACGGCGCCCCGGTCGATCTGCCGTCGCTGCTCGCTGCCGCCGCGGACGCGCCGACCCCCGCGCGGCTGTTCGACGCGGACGATCCCTCGCTCGCCGCCCCCGGGAACATGCCGGAGCGCATCGCGACGCTGCTCGGGATGCCGGCACCCGGTGCCGAGGCACGGCCCGCGTTCGTGCGCGTCATCATCGAGAGCATCGCCGAGGCCTTCGCCCGGACTGTGCGGGCGGCGGCGGATCTCGCCGGGCGCGAGGTCGATGTCATCCACCTGGTCGGAGGCGGGGCCCTCAACGCCCTGCTCTGCCAGGCCACCGCCGACCGCAGCGGCCTGCCGGTTCTCGCCGGGCCCGTCGAGGCGACGGCGCTGGGCAACGTCCTGGTGCAGGCGCGGGCCCTCGGCGCCTTCGGGGCCGATGCGTCGCTGGAGGACCTGCGGGCGCGCGTGGCGGAGACATTTCCTCCGCGGCGGTTCGATCCGCACCCCTGAACCCCCTTCCCGCCCCGTCGGGCGGGAACTACTATGTGGTCAGACCACACGAAAGAGAGAACTCCCATGGTCCAGCGCCAGCTGCCCAAGGTCGGCGAGCTCCTCGAGCTCATGCAGTTCAAGAAGCCCGAGCTCGACGCGCGTAAGCGCCGCCTCGACGCCGCCCTGACGATCGGCGACCTGCGCACGATCGCGAAGCGCCGCACGCCCAAGGCGGCCTTCGACTACACCGACGGTGCGGCCGAGGGCGAGCTGTCGCTCGATCGCGCTCGCCGCGCATTCGAAGACGTGGAGTTCCACCCCGACATCCTGCGTCCGGCCGCGCACGTCGACACCTCATGCGAGATTCTCGGGGGACCTTCCGCCCTGCCCTTCGGCATCGCCCCCACCGGCTTCACGCGTCTCATGCAGACCGAGGGCGAGACGGCGGGTGCGTCCGCCGCCGCCGCGGCCGGCATCCCGTTCACTCTGTCGACGCTCGGCACGACCTCGATCGAGGGCGTGAAGGCCGCGAACCCCGCAGGCCGCAACTGGTTCCAGCTGTACGTCATGCGTCAGCGCGAGATCTCGTTCGGGCTCGTCGAGCGGGCCGCCGCCGCCGGCTTCGACACGCTCATGTTCACCGTCGACACCCCGATCGCCGGGGCCCGACTGCGCGACAAGCGCAACGGATTCTCGATCCCGCCGCAGCTGACGCTCGGCACGATCGTCAACGCCATCCCGCGCCCGTGGTGGTGGTACGACTTCCTCACCACGCCGAAGCTCGAATTCGCCTCGCTCAGCACCACCGGTGGCACCGTGGGCGAGCTGCTGAACGCGGCGATGGACCCGACGATCAGCTACGACGACCTCGACGTCATCCGGGGCATGTGGCCGGGAAAGCTCGTGGTCAAGGGCGTGCAGAACGTGACCGACGCCGCGCGCCTGGTCGACCTCGGCGTCGACGGCATCGTGCTGTCCAACCACGGCGGACGTCAGCTCGACCGCGCGCCGATCCCCTTCCACCTGCTCCCGAACGTCGTGCGCGAGGTGGGCAAGGACGCCACCGTCATGGTCGACACCGGCATCATGAACGGCGCCGACATCGTGGCATCCGTCGCCCTCGGCGCGAAATTCACGCTCGTCGGCCGGGCCTACCTCTACGGCCTCATGGCCGGCGGGCGCCAGGGCGTCGACCGCACGATCGCGATCCTGCGCAGCGAGATCGAGCGCACGATGGCCCTGCTCGGTGTCTCCTCGCTCGCCGAGCTCGAGCCGCGTCACGTCACGCAGCTGACGCGCCTGGTGCCGGTGACGGCCCCGGGAGCGGACGCGCGCGTCTGACGCCGGGCACCGCGGCGGTGCGCAACCTCCGTGATGTGCGCATCCTCTGCGCGCTCGCGGCGACGGGGCTGAGGTTGTGCGCATCGCTGAAGTTGTGCGCGCTGCCGTGGGTGTGCGCATCCTCCGCGCGCTCCCGCGACGCGGCTGAGATCGTGCGCATCGCTGAGGTTATGCGCGCCCTCGGGTCGGCGGCGTCGTCCTACCGCGGCGGCGCCAGCAGGCCGCCCAGCGCGCCGAGCACATCGGCGAGCGGGATCGACGGCTCGAGCAGCCACTGCACCTGCAGCCCGTCCGAGGCGGCGATGAGGAGTGCGGCCACCTGGTCGGGGTCGCAGTCCGCGCGGACGCGGCCGTCGGCCTGCTCGGCGCGCAGGCGCTCGGCGAGCTCGGCGCGCAGGCGCGCGAAGCGCTCGGTGAAGTAGGCGCGGGCGGACGCGCTGTCGTCTTTCAGCGAGGCCGCGACGAGCGTCGTATAGAGCTCGACCAGTCCCGGTACCGAGGTGTTGTGGGCTGCGGCGTCGGTGAGCGACGACAGGGCGGTGGCGTCGGGAGCGGGCGGCGTCTGCCGGTTCGCGTGGTCGTAGACGGCGACGAGCAGCTGCTCGCGCGAGTCGAAGTAGTGCAGCAGGGCAGCGTGCGAGACGCCGAGCGCCCGCGCGATGCTCCGCAGTGAGGCGCCCTCGGCGCCGCGTTCGGCGAACACGTCGATCGCGCGATCGAGGATCTCCTGTCGGCGGGCGACGCCCTTCGTGTAGGCGCCCGAGCGGCCGAGGCGGTCGTGGGTCGCGGGTACGCCGTCGGGCGGGTGCGCGCCATCGAGCGGGTGCGCGCCCTCGGCGGCCTCGTCGTCCCGTGTCATCGGGCCAGTGTAGACGCGCAAAAAAGTGACCACTGGTTGGTTTGCTGGTAGCGTTCCCACAGGTGCCGATCGCGGCACCGTTCGACGACGAACGAGGAAGGCCCGATGTCGCTCCCCACCCCCTCCGTGCAGCTCTACACCCTGGTCGAGGAGTTCCGCGCCGACCCGGCCCGCTCGCTCGACAAGCTGGCCGCTCTCGGCCTGCGTCACGTCGAAGCCTTCGATTTCGTGAGTCGCCCGACCGAGATCCGCGCGGCCCTGGATGCCAGCGGCCTCACCGCGGCGACCGGACACGCGCCCCTGCTGTCCGACGAGCTATGGACGCCCGACGGCACGATCCCCACCCCCGAGCCGGAGGCCGTGCTGGAGGCGGCGGCGACGCTCGGACTGACCACGGTGATCGATCCCTTCGTCGAACCCGAGCGCTGGGCCACGGTCGACGGCGTGGCCGAGATCGGCGAGCGACTCAACGCCGTCGCCGACCTCGCCGCCACCTACGGGCTGGGCGTCGGCTACCACAATCACGCGCAGGAGTTCCTGCTCGACATCGACGGCGTGAGCGCCTTCGAGTACGTCGTCGCCCACACCGACGAGCGCGTCGCGATCGAACTCGACCTGTTCTGGGCGCTCACCGGTGGGCAGGACGTCCCCGCCCTGGTGCGGCGCCTCGGCTCGCGCCTGCTCGCGGTGCACGTCAAAGACGGTTTCGTCCCCACCGAGAACCCCTTCGCCCCGGGTGCCGACCGCGACGTGACGCGTCACCTCGACCAGCGCCGCCCCGGAGAGGGCCAGGTGCCCGTCGTCGAGGCCATGCGGGCGACGGATGCCGTGCGCTGGGCCGTCATCGAGTACGACCGGTCGCCCGGCGACGTGTTCGACGACATCGCCGCGAGCTACGCGTTCCTGCTCGAGAAGGGCCTCGCGGCGTGAGCGGTCCCGTCGGCGTCGGCGTCATCGGAGCCGGCGTCATCAGCGACACCTACCTGACGAACCTCACCTCGTTCCCCGACGTCGCCGTCGTGATCGTCGGCGACCTGCACACCGAGCGCGCGCGGGCGCGGGCCCAGCAGCACGGCGTGCCGTCGTGGGGTACCGCCGACGACGTGCTGGCCCACCCCGACGTGCAACTCGTGGTGAACCTCACCGTTCCCGCCGTGCACGTCGAGGTCTCGGCCGCCGCGATCGCCGCGGGCAAGCACGTCTGGACCGAGAAGCCGCTGGGGCTCGACCGCGAGAGCACCGCGCGGCTGTTGCGGGATGCCGATGCGGCGGGGCTGCGCATCGGCTCCGCCCCCGACACCCTCCTCGGGCCGGGCTTCCAATCGGCCAAGCGCGCCCTCCTGGCCGGGGCCATCGGCGAACCCCTGTTCGCGCAGGCGTCGTTTCAGACGCAGGGGCCCGACCTCTGGCATCCGGGACCGCAATTCCTCTTCGCTCACGGGGCCGGTCCGTTGCTCGATATGGGGCCCTATTACGTCAGCGCGCTGGTGAGCCTGCTCGGTCCGGTCGACCGGGTCGCCGCCATCGGCACACGCGCGCGTCGACGACGGCGCATCCACACCGGTCCCGCTGCGGGCGAGGTCTTCGACGTCGAGGTCCCCACGACCGTGCAGCTGATCGCGGCGTTCGAGAACGGCCTGCAGGCGCAGGGGCAGTTCAGCTTCGACTCGGCACTCGAGCGGCACGGCGTGCTCGAGGTGCACGGCACCGAGGGCACGCTCGTGCTCCCCGATCCCAACCACTTCGAGGGCGTCATCGCGCGCGTCGAGCCGCTCGGGGTGCTGCTCGACGACGAGCGTCCCGAGCAGCCGTGGATCGACGTGCCGCAGGAGGGCGTCGTCGTCGGTCGCGGGCTCGGCGTGCTCGACATGGCGCGTGCGATCGCGCAGGACCGGTCTCACGTGGCCACGGGAGAGCTCGCGTATCACGTGCTCGACGTGCTGCTCTCGGCCGAGGAGTCCGCCGCCGGAGCCGGGTTCGTCACCGTGCGCAGCACGCTCGACCAACCGGTGCCCGTGGTGCCGAGCGAACTCGACCCGTTCGCCCGCACGCTGTGACGGCGTCCTCGGGCGGCGTCATCGGCAGTAGGGCCGCCCGAGGATGAACAGCCGCCCCCCGATCGCGACCGATTCCGAAGACTCGGCGCTCCAGCGCTCCGCGACGTTGACGCGGACCGTGACCCGATACGACGACAAGAGCGCGTAATAGCGGTCGGTGGGTACGCGCGTCGAGCGCGTCGAGGGCGAGAGGTTCTGCGCGACGACCTCGCCGTCGACCAGGAGGTCGAAGCTGCGAGGCTGCCATCCGTCGTACGTCCACGAGATCACGGCACCGCTGTTGCCGTTGTTGGCGCAGGCGATCGCCCACGGTGCCGTCACGCGACCGGCATCGACGCGCGCGAACGCCCACGTGTCCTCTCCGAGCGCCGCCCACGCCGGGGTTGCCGCGAGGCCGCTGGTGAGCGCCACCGCCGCGACGATCCCCGCCGCCCGGCGAGCCCGTCGGGTCGTCGGGACGGCCGGCGTGTCGCCCGCGGTCGTGGTCACGGGGGGAGGGGCGTTGTCGTCGCCCTCCTCGTCTTCGCCGCGTCGCAGGGCGATACTCAGGCACAACAAGAACCCCACCGCGGTCGCCGCCAGGGGCGCGATCTCTCCCGTGCGCAGCCACACGATGGGCAGACCCACCCACGGCACCCGCAGCACCCCGATGCCCAGGGCGGCATCGGGGTGCAGCGGCGACGTGTCGGCCGACGGGTTGGCATCGCCCTTGGTGATGAACGATCCGTCGTCCGTCACCTCGACGAGACGGTGCAGCCGCAGGCGGTCGGGCCAGTCGGGGTCGCGTGCCAGCAGAACTCGGCCGGGCACCATCTGCGTGCGGTCGGCGGGCTTGGCGACCACGACATCGCCCGCGTCGATGGCCGGGGTCATCGACGCGGTCATGACCGTGGTCGGCGACCACCCGAGCACGACGGGTGCCGCCGCCCAGAAGCCCAGGGCCAGGACCATCGTGATCGCCGCCCGCGCCGCCGCCACCATGGCGACGACGATCGTGCGCCCCACGCGCATCGGCTCAGCTGTTCTGGGCTTCCCAGACGAAGGACGTCGCGGCGGTCCCGCCCTGCACGCCGTTCGCCGCGTCGGAGACGAGCTGCCATGTGATGCGGAAGGTGCGGGTCTCGCTGCCCGTGCCGGTCGGGCTCCACGTGGTCGCCCCGTTGCCGAACGAGGTGTGCGCGCCGGTGAATCCGGCGAGGCGCCCATCGAAGACGGTGGACTGCGACGAGAACCCGGTGCACGAGCCGTACCCGCCGCCGACGCCCTGCTCGATCTTCAGCGTCAGGTTGTCGGCGAGCCCGTTGGTGCTGCTGACGTTGGCGGCATACAGGCGCACCTGCGAAGCGAGCGTGCCGGTCGAGGTGACGGCGATGCAGTTCTGGCCACCGTCGCCCGGCTTGGCGTTGGTGGCGCTGAACAGTGCGCGACCGGCGTCGTCGTCGTCGATCTGGACGGTACCGGCCCGCCAGTTGTTGCCCTCGTTCGAGGTGGTGCCGCTGAAGGCGGCGTACGAGCTGGTCGACACCAGCACGCCCGCCGCGATGACGGCGGCGGGAATCGCGATCACGGTCGCGATGCGAGAGGAACGGCGAGTGAGCTTCGGCATGGACAATCTCCCGACGAGAGTGACGGTGCGTGGACAGGCAGCACAGTAGAAAAACGCCCAGCCACACGCGTGACACGCCCCCCTCTTGACAATCCCCCTTCACCATGCATGTATTCACGAGAATGGAGGCGTCGTCCGGTGCGGCGGGTGTCGGTGTCCCGTTCCGCCCGCCGACCACGGTGCCGGTGTTCCGTCCCGCCCGCCGACCACGCATAAACGCTTCTCGCGCGCATAAACGCGCTCTGCACGTGTTTCTGCGCGCGGATAGCGTTTATGCGTGGCGTGGCGTGGCGTGGCGGTGGCGCGGCGTGGCGGCCTCGACCGGCCGCGGGTGCGCGCGGCGTCAGGCGCCGTGGCGCGGGCGCGGGTTCATGCGCGGCTCGCGCTCGCCCGGCGGCAGGGGCAGCGGGGTGGTGCCGGCGACCTCGTCGCTGAAGTCCTCCGGCTCGGGCGTGACGGTGTGCAGCGGCTGCGTCTCGTTCTACCGTGAGGCGGAACCGCCGAGTCTCGTGGCGGTGCACGCGGCCCGAGGCGAGCGTCCAGGTCGCGCCGATCCCGCACGCCACGAAGGCGACGGCGGCGGCGAGGCCGATCGCCACGCGCGGGCCGAACTCGCCGGCGACGGCACCCACGATGGGGGCGCCGACGGGAGTTCCCCCCAGCAGGATCGCCATGTACAGCGCCAGCACTCGCCCCCGCAGGGCGGGGTCGGTGGTCGTCTGCACGTATCCGTTCGCGGTGGTCAGGGTGGTCACGACCATGAAGCCGGTGATCACCAGGGTCGCCGCGTACGCGCCGTAGCTGGGTGCGAAGACCGAGAGAGTGGATGCCACGGCGAAGCCGCCGGTGCCCAGGATCACCACGCGCATCCGCGCACGCTCGCGGCGAGCGGCGAGCAGTGCGCCCGTCAGCGACCCGATCGCCACGAACGAGCTGAGCAGTCCGAACCCGTCGGCGCCGCGACCGAACTCCAGCGCCATGGTCGAGGCGAAGATCGGGAAGTTCATGCCGAAGGCCCCGAGCAGGAACACCATCACGAAGGTCACGACGAGGTCGGGACGCCGGGCGACATAGCGGAAGCCGTCGGCGAGGCGGGCGGGGCCGCCGCGTCGATGGTGCACGACGAGTTCGTGCGGGCGCATGGCGAGCAGCGCGCCGATCATCGCCAGGAACGTGAACGCGTTGACGAGGAACACCCACCCGGTACCGACGACGACGATCATCACGCCCGCGACGGCCGGGCCGATCAGTCGGGCGGTGTTGAACGACGCGGCGTTGAGGGCGACCGCGTTGGAGGCGTTCTCTTGGGCGACCAGATCGGAGACGAACGCCTGCCGCGCGGGATTGTCGAAGGCGGTCACCACGCCCAGGGCGAGCGCGAATCCGTACATCAGGGGAAGAGTCATCGCGCCGGTGAGCAGCAGGATGCCGAGGGCGACGGCGAGCAGCAGCAGGGCCGCCTGCGTGCACATGATGAGTTTGCGCCGATCGAAGCGGTCGGCCACCCAGCCGGTCACGCTCACCAGCAGCAGCGGAGGGGCGAACTGCAGAGCCATGGTGACGCCCATCGCGGCGGCGTCGTTGTCGGTGAGCTGCGTGAGCACGACCCAGTTCTGCGCCGTGGCCTGCATCCATGCGCCGACGTTCGAGACGAGTGCGCCGAAGAACCACACGCGGTAGTTGAAGATCGACAGCGACCGGAACATCGAGGTGCTCATCGCTCGGCCATCTTCCTCATGATCTCGGCCGCGCGCGCCAGGGCCTCACGCTCGTCGGGGGCGAGGCTGCTCAGGGCCTCCTCCAGCCACGCGTCGCGGCGGCGCACGGTCTCGTCGACCACTGCGCGTCCGTCGTCGGTGAGGTCGATCGTGACTTTTCGCCGGTCGACCTCGTCGGGCGTGCGCGTGAGGTAGCCGGCGTTCTCGAGCAGTGTGACCGTGCGGTTCATCGACGGTGCGGTGACCCGCTCGCGGTCGGCCAACTGGCCCAGGGTGTGCGCGCCGTGCACGGTGAGGGCCGCCAGGACGGCGAACTGTCCGTCGCTCATGGTGTCGACGGCGCGTTGCGCTCGCAGGCGCCGCGCGAGGCGGAACGTCGCCATGCGCAGGTCGGATGCCGCGGCGCTGAGGTCGGGGGCCGGGGTGCGGGCGAACGTCAGGTCGGGGAGGG